>CBDATZ010000053.1:0-63653 GCA_965199845.1 Ilyomonas sp. | reverse complement strand
GAACCACAAAATTAAAATCATAAAGAAAAGCGATAAAGAAGGTCAGAGAGCCTTAGCCATCGCAACACGAAATCAGTTCATGCAAGATACCAAGCCTTTCTACTTTGACAAGGCTTGCAGAAGATAGTTTTTAGTTGGTTTATAGTAAGTATGAATGTCGGGGCTTCTTGTCTAAGTCGCCCACATCTTTTTTCTCTAACGATTACACACACCGGAATCAAATAAACATTTTTAAACAGTTTAAACAATATCTTTTATGCCACAGGAAAAAACTTTACAGATTGACCACTCACAAGTCATTTCTTCTCTGACCAATTACGCCAGTAAGTTCAACGAAAGGCACAGCGATATTATTAAAATCAGGCAAATTGACAGCGGTGCTATCGAACCACTTTTGAAGGTGTATGATTCTGTCTATGTCCTTTTTGACTTGATGGGGGCTGCAAGCTGGATAGACAGTTTAATGCAATTGCTCTCAGCTTACAGTTTTTATGAATTGAAGCAAGACGTGAACGAACCATCCGCCTCAGCACTCTGTAATAAGAACTTCGAAATCCAGATTTTGATTCAATTTCTTATCAAAGCGGAAAAGCAGGTTGAGGCTTTCAGACATAATACAAAACAAAACGCCTGACCAATGAAAAAGAAGAAACGAAAGAAGAAGCTAAAGCAGCAATCTAAAGCAAGAGCGATACTTCGCTGGCTTTTCAGTGGTTGCTAAATACATTATCTCACAAATTTAATTTCTAACGATCATGACTATAGAAGATATAAAGGCAGAAGTGGAATCACAAACACTGCCAGACAGCTTTGACTTACCGGCATTTAAGAATAAACTCTTTGTTACCATAAACACACTACTCGATTTTGTAGAGGAAGAAGAACGCACCGAGTGGCAGTTTTCTTTGATGCCGACCTTATACAAGGCTTGTTTTACTTCCAAATATGTGATGGAGCTTCCGGCTAAAGAAAAAGTAAAGCTTGTGGCAACAATTGATTTCATGTTCTACATTCTCAATCTGCTGGCAGAATTGTTTGACCAAGAAGTCAATAAAAACTCATACCAACTTAGCCAAATATTAAGACAACTATTAATTCCTGAAACGATACAAACAAATCAAGTATGAACTACTTCAAATTCCTTCACACGTTCACCAGCTTTGAATCGCTAAAGCTGTTCTTAGATGAAAATCCGGGTTATACTAATGTTTATAAAAAGCCTTTCATCCGCAAGCCATCAAAGAAGGTCAAGCAGGCAGGCAAAGTAGTGCAGATGTATCATTCGTCAAACCATAAACGTGTACAGCCATGAAACGCAATGACAACGCTTTGCAGCTACCGTTTGCCATGCCCGGCTTGGAAGTCTCAAAAAGTCAGGTACAGCAAAAGCTGTTAGAACAGCAGGCTAAAGAAAGCCGGATAGAAGAAGATTGCAAACGGCTTCATCCGCAGCATACTAAGCTATTCATACATTTTGAGCAAGAGTGTTTGCAAAAGCAAATTGAGTTGTTGAACTGGATTTTATCAGGCTCCGATTAGCAAAAAAATGGAGACAAGTGATAAAGCAGTCTAATGATATTGGATTTCGCAGCGTGACTTTTAAAAAAGATTTTTCTTCAGCTTGTCTCCAAAACAATTCATAGCAAGTGAACGACACAGCAATGTTACAACTATAAAACAGGAGCGCGGATGAAGAAAAGATTAAAAAGGGGCGGCATAGAAATACCAAGCCCCGAAATCCAATATCAATGATTTAGCCGCGATCTGTGTAGCAGATGGCAACGACGAAAACCATTTCAGGAGCAAGGCAAACAAAAAGTAATCCCAAATTGAAAAATAAGTGTCAAAACAGTAATTAAATGCAAGAAATAAAGCAGCAGGTTCTGTATCAGTACCAAGAATCAGAAATTACTTTTTCGCCTCGCAGCAATAGTGGCTTAATCGTAAATGGAGCCCTGCACAATTTTGTGCAGGGGATTGTCAAGCAATATGGCGGCTGGTGTTTAAAAACATACACCCTCCATAAAGTTGGGGAGCGTAGATGGCGCCTGGTGTCTCAATTACTTTTCTTAAAAATTGGAGTAAAGTTTATACGGTGACGATTTACATTCTTCTAATGAAGAAAAAATGCGCTATAAACGCTATGTTAGTAAGACAAAGCTTAGAACTTTGCTAATAAGTTTAGTTTAATGTCAATAAACCGGGTAATTTAGTTTATAGGTATCTCAGTAAAAATAGAAAGATGAAAGCTATACAAAACAAAAAAAAGAAGCAAACGGAAAACGATATAAAAGATATTCTTGCTTCTTATTGTGACGAACAAATAAATGAAATAACAAAACAAACGCAACATCACCTGGGAAATTTTATCTGGCAAGCTTATCATGTGAAAGAGAAAATAAGAAAACATTCCCCTATAATGTTTTTTAGCGAGGATGCTTTTCGCGAAACATCAAGAGCTATTATTTACGCTTACTCATTAGCCTATTACATAGAGTGCAAAGAAACCAATCAATCTGTCTTGATAGATAGGTTACAACAAATTGGCGCACTAATTACTCCTGATATAATTGGTGCCGTTTTGGATTTTAAACTCATGAAGTGTCTCGATTCCTTCTTTGATCACTTCTTTCTTTTGTATGACCTATCTGAACTCGAACATTTCAGATGTTATCAACTGCTCAATAAAACAGCCGAATATTATCACACGTATAAACCAGAAAAAAGTGACATTGATTTATTTCAACTCACTTGGTTGGAGCAGGAAAAAAGCCATGCAGAATACATCTTGCATAGTGTTAGACGTACCGACAATTTTAGTTTCCCTAACACTCATAAATTGCATTGTATGGTGGTTCTTCAAAACTACATAGCAAGGGTTGCTGATGCTATGAAATCTCTGACTGACTTACGATCAGCTTCAGAACAAGAGAAAGAAGACTTAATATTATCTTCAAGTGCTCTCACAAAGCAAATTTATATTGACGACGACTATAAAAAAGAACTTGAAAATACCTTCTTTGGATTTATAGATCCATCTGACAGGGTCAAGGCTCGTGAGTTAATTAATGGCAAAGAAGTGTCTGGCAAAGTTCTCTTTAGAGAAAAGGCAACCAAATTAATTGACTTCTTTTTGTATGGATACAGAAATCAAAAAATCTTTATGAATCAAAATGATTTACGAGATTGGATTGTAAAGTATTTTACATCATTGGAAAGCAAGGGTCCAAAAGATTTAACCATTGGAACTATAAAGAGATATTTTGAGAACGGTATAACCCCCGATCCCTTTAGAAAGCATCAAAGAGCCAGTTGATTTATCCCTTATTTGCCTCAAACTTTCGTTTTTTATTCGTGAAACTTTCGTTTTTTATCCAACTCTTGGTTATGGATAAGAGCGATTAGACATTTGTGTCTGTAACAAAGAGTATAACAAAAATGAGCGGTATGGCATTATTAAATTGCTCCCAGGCTGTTGAAATTATGGAGATCGTGAACAACGCTTTTCAGATGAATGTTTTGGCTATCGCTTCTTCAATTCAGCCAAAGAAAAAAGATAGAGAATTATCTATCAAAGAAGCAATGCAGCTTACCGGATTTACAGAAGCTAAAATCTATTACATGCTCAGACGCAATTCAATTCCTGCATTCAGAAGAGGTAAGCTGTGGCGTTTTAAAGAAAGTGAGTTGCAGGAATTTATGATTGAATTAAACTCTCATGTAAGCACTACAAGTAATAAACAGGTTAAAGAATTACTCCATGCCTAAAGACAAAATGATATTGTCATCCATTGATTTTGATGATCTGATAAGCAGCATCAAGGCGGTAGTTCGCGAGGAACTTGCAGCGCAGCGTCAAACTGAAGTGCCGGAAAAATTCTTGTCTATAGCTGAAGCTTGCAAGATGTTCACGCCGGCAATCAGCCGTCAAACGCTCGCCAGTTGGAGCGCAGCCGGGCATTTACAAAAGCGCATGATTGGCGCCAAACCATTTTACAAAATGAGTGAGGTGCTGGAAGCAGGTAAAACATTGAAACGGTATAAAGTGCCATCATCCACTAAGAAGTAAGTAATGGTAAAGGAAGCGGGAAATATCAACGGAACAACCATTGCTGCAATAGGTAATGAGATCGAGCAAGTAAACCAGCAGCCCAAAAAGTTACCACAGCTGACAGTTGAAAACGTTAGCACGGATTATAAAAAGAAAGGGTTGTTCAAAGTAATGAGCGGCAATGAATGGATTGAGCAGGCAAAGAAAATGGAAATGCCGCGGCCATTAATCGAGCACTTGTGGTTCATGTTCGAGTTGTGTATTCTTTTTGCCGAACCTGGTGCCGGGAAAACTGCCTATGCAGTGCAACAAGCTATAAAGATTGCTGAAGACTTGAATTTACCAGTCTTATTAATCGACTTTGAACTCACGGCAAAACAATGGGAAAATAGATATTCAAACAATTTTACAAACCATTATTCTTTTCCGAAGAACTTCTTCCGGGCTGAAATGGATCCTGAGAATGTAGATTATGAAGAAGCTGGTTTTCCAACAATACAGGAATACATATATGCTTCTATTGAAGAAGCCATTAAGCAAGTTAATGCTAAGGTTTTAATCATTGACAATCTCACGTATCTCAGTGATGAAACAGAAAAGGCAAAGTTCGCATTGCCACTTATGAAACACCTTAAAGCATTAAAAAGTAAATACAATCTTTCTATTTTGGCTCTTGCCCATACACCGAAACGCGACATGAGCAAGCCTTTGAATAGAAATGACTTATCTGGTTCAAAAATGCTTATGAATTTCTGTGATTCTTCTTTTGCGATTGGTGAAAGCAATATTAGTAGCTCATATCGGTATATCAAGCAAATCAAAGTACGGCATGAACAGTTCACTTACACTGCTGAAAACGTGGCCGTGTTCGAATTCAAGAAAACCGATAATTTTTTGTTCATGATGTTCACACATCTCTCGAACGAACAAGAACATTTAAGAGCGAAAAAACCAGTCAGCCAAGATGAAGTAGAGAGCCAGATAGTCGAACTACATAAACAAGGATTTAAACAAAGAAAAATAGCAGAAACACTCTCTTGTTCATTATCAACTGTAAATAAGTATATTAAATTAAAATGAAAATTCATAATATATAGTTTGTTCGCGCGGGGAATATATATGTGTTCAAACGCTCGAACGCCTCGAACATAGCGAACGCTCAAACAAAACGAACACCTCGAACGCTCGAACACCGTGAACAAAGCAGAAACAAATAAGCATTAAAATGTTCGCCTCGAACGCTCGAACAAAATGTCAGAAAATTAATTTATAAAGTGATTTAACCTGATTGAAGAGTATGGAAAATTGGAAAGCAACATTGAAACAATTAAGGCTGGCATATCTGAAAGAAAAGAGCCCGAATTTTTACAGGCTCAGCGGTGGAGAGAGGATGAAGATAAAATCCTACAGCGATCAAACAACAAATGCACTTACAAACTCGGTGTATGACTGGTTGAAGTACAGCGGCCATTATTGCAATCGTATAAATAGCCAGGGACAAATGCGAAAGATCAAAGGTAAACTGCAATACACGCATGGCGCCTCAAATCTCGGAACGCCGGACCTTGATGCAATCATAAACGGCAAACCGGTGAAGATTGAAATCAAGTGCCGTCAAACCGGGGACCGTTTACGAAAAGAACAGATAGAGGAAAAAGACAGGATAGAAGCCAGCGGAGGCACTTACATCGTTATCGGCGACATGAATCAGTTTGTACAATTTTATAAGCAGTTTACAGAACAGCAAACCACTACAGAAGCAAATGCAGCAGTCTTACAGATACCATCTTGACAGATCAAGCAAGAAGTTTAAATGTCCGCAATGCGGCTCTAAATCTTTTGTGCTATACATAGATGCTGAAACAAAAGAATATCTACCTGAAAACGTTGGCAGATGCGACCGTGAAAACAATTGTGGCTATCACTATACCGCAGGAAATTTTTTTAAAGACAATCAGTACGGACACCAGCCATTTATAAACAAAGCATACTACAAGCCGGAACCGGTTCTCCCGGTTGATTATATGCCTCTTGACCTGGTAGAAGCGACAATAAAGAACAATGGATTTATGAAGTCAAACTTTGCCGCTTTCATGCTGCATAATTTCGGCATAACCGCACCTGCAAGCGCATTACTCAAATACTTTGTAGGACGTTCAAAAGTTGATAACGGTACAGGCTGCATCTTCTGGAGAATAGATATCGAACACCGGGTAAGGACCGGCAAAATCATGTCGTATAATCCTGACACCGGAAAGAGGAATAAAGACCAGCAACCAGGTTGGGTACATACGACTTTGAAACCATTTAATCATCAGTTGTGCTTCTTTGGTGAACACTTACTCAACGAATATCCTGGTAAGACAGTAGCTGTAGTTGAAAGCGAAAAGACGGCCATCATTGCCAGCATGTATATGCCACAGTATAATTGGATAGCAACAGGTGGCGCCAGCGGTTGCAAGTGGCGTGAATGGGATGTTTACAAAGTATTTTGGGGTAAGAATGTTTTATTGTTTCCAGACTTTGGCTATTACAATAAAAAGACTGAAAAGACTTGCTGGCAGGAATGGAGCGAACGAGCCGAACGCATACGGGAAACAGCAAACTGTTCTATTGAAGTCAGCCGTATTCTGGAAGAGAAGCTGGATGAAGCAGAAAGAGTGAATGATTATGATTTGTCGGACTTACTAATGAGCGAAAGCCCGTTCTAAGCTTTATACAACTCTTCTTCCCAGGATGTCTGCTGATTATAAACACGGGCATCACGTGAAGGATTGATATGAAAGACCTTTTGAGGAATCAAAGAAGACAGGATAAAAAAAACGATGGTTCCAAGTATAACAGGAATGGCAACAAGGAGAAGGATAAAAAATAGCGATTTCATAGTGCAGATTGTTAGTGATGTACGAGCAAATGTTATCAGGAGGTTTGGGCAATCCATAATTTAATCACTAACATGAGACGAAAGAATTAGTAACCAAGTAAACAAGAACAATGGCAGCACCGCAAGAGAATCAATTCTGGAAATTAC
This sequence comes from Ilyomonas sp., assembly GCA_965199845.1. Lineage (GTDB taxonomy): Bacteria > Bacteroidota > Bacteroidia > Chitinophagales > Chitinophagaceae > Ilyomonas. The sequence goes on along the minus strand of CBDATZ010000053.1, from coordinate 56,571 downwards.
GATCTAAACACGGCAGAGATAAACTGTTTGCTTCACCGCAATTGCTATGGCAGGCTTGCTGTGAATACTTTGAATGGTGTGAAGCCAATCCCTTTATCGAAGTGGACTTCCGTGGCAAAGGAAATACTGAAGTGAAAATACCCAAAATGCGACCATTTACACTGCAAGGACTGACACAGTACCTCGGATGCAATACAGGCTATTTCAGGACATTTAAACAACAATTACCAGCCGGCGAGCAAGATTTTAACACAGTCATTACGCGCGTAGAAGAAACAATTTATAACCAAAAGTATTCCGGCGCCGCTGCCGGCTTCCTGAATGCGAACATCATTGCCAGAGACTTAGGATTAACTGATAAAAAAGACGTGCTGGCAAAGATTGACATTGAGAAAATGCTCAATAACCTGGATGAAGAGAACTTGCAGAAGTTGGCTCAAATCATTCTTGCACAGCAAGGCGGCTAACGAAGATTAAGCACGGCTGAAAGTTCAGCCATGCGGAACACTAATTATTCATCATTTAAAACAACAATAAAATGGCAACAGAAAACAAACGCATCATGAGCCTTATACCGGCCAGCTTACTGCCCGATTTGATAGAAGAGGTCAAGGAGCACATTAAAGAAGAAGAAGCCGCAAAAAAAGAAGCTAATAGCTCAACCGGCTTACAGTCTTACATTAAAGCCAAGCAAGAAGGTAGTAGCAGTAACGTAAGCGGTATGGAAGGCAAAAAATTATAATCATCAAACATCATTACCATGACAACAGAAAAGAGCGTACACATCGGCACCGTCTTATCATTTGACGAACAGAGTTATTTGTTGACTTTAGAAGCTTGGGACAGAATTTTGGATCCGGTAAACGAAGCCATTACGCATTATCTGAGCCTAAATATTGGCGACTTATCGAAGATTGACTTGAAAGACTTTCTTACTGGCAATCCTGCAAACATTGAAAAGCTATACAGGCAAAGTGTTGATAAGACACTGAAGGAGCTAAAGATTTCGGTAAAAGCAGTTGTTGATTCATTCAGGCAGAACATTACAAACGATATGAAGGAAATGACAGCGAAACTTCTTGCTGCACAAAAGCAAATGAATGAAGAAACTAAAGAAGGCTTTCACTTTGCTGAATATCTCACGCTTCTTACTGTTGTAAATAATAAAGTGATTCTTCCCGAAGAAGCGAAGCCGGTAATTAAACAAAAGTTTCAAATCACTATCGAAACCGAAAACCAAGCAGAAGTTTATCAACTGTATCTCGATGCAAAAGCGGCACTCCAAAAGCTAAAAGACAAAGCTTATTCACCTTTTGAATTTCGCTTTCCGTTTCTTGGCTTTCCTACGTCAATGTTACCTGTTGATGGCAACGGAGATATAAACCTTGTGCCCACCGTGATGCACTTAATTAAATAAATTATCTCCTGTCCAAAGTTGGGCCGGGGTGGGTGATAGTCTGCTCCAGACCTTTATTTACAATCCAAAAAATTCCATAATAAGCCTTTGGTTGGCTGTCTGGTTGGCTAATACTTTAAAACATGGATAAATCAGCACTTGTTTCAGCAATACTCTCCGGCAAAAAAGCAGACCTTGTAACCGTCTTGCCAAAGGTTACAATCATCAGTCATAGTGAAGTAACCAAAGCTTACTACTGGCTGTGCGATAACCACATGCCACCAGGCAGCGCCTACTACCGCGAAGCAAGGCTTCAAAGAAGCGACTTGCCCAAAGCATTGCAGGCTTTCGACCTATTTTTTGCCAACAGCAAAAGCAGAAGAACCGGCGAAAATATCAGCCCGTTTCATGGCATGGATAAACAATCAAAAGATTTGTGGTTACGGCTCTATGACTTCATCAAGAATTATTACAATGAGTATATAGAGCCGGGCAGAATCAATATCGGTTACAAGCTTAATGGCGGCGTAATCAGATACAAAGCTTATTACCTCACAAACGAAACAGTATGACAGCACAGCAAGACAAAGAGCAGCAAAAGAGGCAGATGATCGTTACAGCTATTGCGAACAAAGACACCAAAATGTTGAAATTAATTGCTGATGAGAAAGCAGGCAAAGTCAGGATTGCATACAACTTCATGGATGAGTACATCTACGGCATGACCGATTGGGAAGACAACGAAATACCGGAACTTGTTTATGCACCTGGCTATAAATCTCCTTTAGTACCCATTGTACTAAGAAGAGAGTGGAATAAGGAGCTTTACAGGTACATCAAAACATTTGGCATTGCTGAAATCTCAGCAGTGAATGAACTGTATTACAGTAAAGCAGTGTATTATCCTTCTTTCATTGAATGGGTAGAAAGCAACCCGACGAATCAGGAGCTTTTAGATGAATGCAAGCAAGAAAGCTTTGCATATACAATCAACGAGTTTTCTGATGCGTTACATTCTATCATCATTTGCCCGTCGAACATTGAATATCTCACAGAATAAAAATGAATTACTATGAAAATAAATGATATTGAATCGCCCAAAGCGGAACCGATTCTATTGAAGAATTCAGAAACAACCTTTTCCGGCTGGTTTATTTGATTGGCGAAGCTACATGAGGCTTAGTTTTTTTCTTGCTTTGCGCCTGTGCCGGAACGTATGTGTTCAGGATAAACTTACATAGCTCCATAAAAGGTTCAGAACACTCGAATTGAAAGAGTGCCAGTTCAGCCCTGGCTTCCATTGTACTGTAATCTGTCAAACTCGTATCCTCAAGTTTTTTCAACAGGTACAGCGTTTTCATTATAAAATGTTTCTTGAGTTGTTCAAACTCCTTTTCAGGCGGTATTTTATCAATGGCAGACATGGAGAGTATTTACTTTTCCATCTCTAAAACCAAGCCGCATATATTGGTAGCCATAATTAATCTGTTGGACGAGTCAGGTACATCTTGATGCAGTAAGCGATTAAATCAACCTGCATCCTGAATTCATCAATCTCTTTATATTCAAAACGGATGCTTTCTGTGACCTGCGATATCCAAATGTCACAGCAGCGCAGGCTTTCTGCCATCAGCTGGCGCATTCTGTCTCTCGATCTCAGGTTATAATTGTGAAAGTAAACCGGATCGTACAACTGAAATGCAACGGCTATAAACAACCGGCGAAACACGATCTCTTTTTGGCTGCAGCGTTTACCTTGCAGTTTGACAGGCATCTCTTTAACCAGGCTGCAAAACAAATCAAAGGAGCCGGGCAGCGTGTCAATGTCTTTGATGGTTACTTTCTGCAGATGCATTAACTCGTTATGAACCCTGTTGTATAACTCGGGTAAGTCTTTTTGTGCTCTCCTGGCAATGAAGGCGTAATCAATCTTCTTTGAAGCCATTTTTTACATGATTCGGTGCTGTTTCAAAGATAGTATATGCATCTACAAATTCAATAAACTGAAGGGTTGAAATTGCAAATACTATAAAGCAGTTTTATGTTTTATGATATTAAGTTAGTTATCATCTTTGCAAAATGTTAGTAAGTTAGTAGTAAATATTGTTACATTTGAGCACTTTAAATCGTCAGATTGTATCATGCTAGATGATTTTTTACAGATTTATACGTTAAGTATTGTAATTGTCGGCGAGTTTAATCCTGTTATTGTACAACCTTTTTGGCTTGCTCATAAAAAGTTGATTAGAGAAGTCGAAGCTCAAAATGCTAAAGTAGAAGTTATTCATGGGGATATAGTAAAATATGAGTTGGATTGGGTTAAAATTGAAATTACCAAGAATCGTTTTGAGGTTAGGACATCACAAGAACCCTATTTTAAACCAACAGAAGATTTAGTTTTAGGCATTTTTGGAATTTTACAAGAGACACCATTATTCTCAATAGGTATTAATCATGTAAAATATTTTGCCCTACCTGATGAAGAACGCTATTATAATTTTGGAAATAGACTAGCACCATTGAGTAATTGGAGTGATGCATTAAATGATGCTAGATTGTTACAATTAGAAATTGTAGAAATGAAACGCAAAGATGGTTTATCTGGTCAAGTTCGAGTAAAAGTTTTACCCTCAGATATAACATTAAGTACGCCATTTGGAGTTTTAATTACAATGAATGATCACTTCGATTTTTCGAATAGTCCTAATTCACAAGGTTCCGCAGAAATACTCAAGATATTAAGCGCCAAATGGAATGACTCTTTTCAACGATCTGAAGAAATTATAAAATCATTGTGGTCTAAAGTAAATTAACACACATGAACACTTCACTTAACCGTCATTGGGTTATTGATAATAATTTATTCACTGATGAAACGCAAGCAATCGATAAAACAGTAATCGAGGGAACGCTTCAGAACAAAATTGAAAAAAGACTCAATGAATTAAAGAGTCTGAGTACAAAAAATGAAGATTATAACGATCCTTCGAATAGGCAAGATTCGATCGCTTTTGAATTACCTAGTTACAAAAAGGATTATTCTATAATAGAAAATATAAAATCATTTGTTCGTTCACAACGTTGGGTTGGACACATAACTGCAATACACGATGAATATTTTGAAGCCAAGTTAACTGATATAACAAATCCCACAACTTACGAAATAGGCGAATTTGATCTTTCTGATATCTCATCAGGAGATAAAGAACTAATATCGATAGGTGCAGCATTCTATTGGAGTATTGGTAGAGCAGTAACAAATGGACAGGTTGAAAATAAATCTTTGATTCGATTTCAACGAGTTGTGCCTTGGAATGTTTCTGCGTTGAATAAAGTTGTTGACAGAGCAGAAGATGTATTCGAAAATTTGAATTGGGAGTAATTCATGTCACTTACAAAACCCTCACCTGAAGAAGGTGAAATAACTTTGATTGGAACAGGAGGAGGGTATGGTGAAAGTATAGTTATTCATCTTGGACGGAACTATTGGGTTATTGTTGATTCATGTATAAATCCAAATACTAAAAAATCGCTTCCGCTAGAATATCTTGAGTCGATAAATGTTGATCCAGAAGAGGCTGTTAAATTAATTATTTGTACCCATTGGCATGATGATCATATATTAGGAATGTCAACTGTTTTAAACCAATGCGTAAACGCAAAATTTTGCTGTGCTGAGCAAACCGATTTAAAAAAATTTTTACAACTTGTTTATCTTGATTATGATAAAGCAAGTATTGAAACTTCAAATTCTTCAACTATTGAATTTGCTAAATGTTTGGAAATTGTAAAGGAAAGAAAAACTGTATTTAAACTTGCGCAAGTTGACAAAATTCTTTTAACTGAATTTATAAATAATGAGATAACTAGTCAAGTGATCTCGCTTTCTCCTTCAGATTACACCTGTTTAAACTTTGCAAATGAAATATCGACACTAATTACAAATTATGGTGAATCTTCAAAAAAAATAATGATTCAATCCCCAAATGCAAAGTCAGTCGCCTTATTTGTGAAACTGGGTTATCATAATATTCTTTTAGGAGCTGACTTAGAAGTTTCCGCTAATAATAATGAAGGTTGGTTCCATATTTTAGATCATTCACAATTTATCAAAGGAAATTCCTTTTCATTATTCAAATTGCCACATCATGGTTCTGAAAATGGATATAGTGAAAGAGTTTGGAAAGAGTTAATTTCTGAGCAAGCGGTTGCTAAGCTAACACCTTGGAAAAAGAATAAGGGACTTCCAACAGACAAAATGTTAAGCACGTATAAAAACCATACGAATTTGCTTTATACAACAAGTGTTTCTGATAATAAATCAAAATCCAAAAAAAGAGCAAATAATATTGAAAGGATATTGAAGAAGCTAGATTATAACTTGCAAGAAGTGAAATTTGAAAAAGGTATTATTCAAAGTCGTATCAATATTACTGATATTAATTCAAAATGGCAAACCACATTATTTGACGCTGCTAAAAAAGTAACATAATTACAAAGGCAAAAGCACTCGGTTTTTCACTTTCATAAAAGGTTTTTAGTACTAATCAATAGTTTTAATTATGATGTAAATCATTCAAATGCTTCTTATATGAGAACTAAGCATTTTTTCGAAAATATGCCAACTATTTAGCCAACTATAATAAGTCGAAGAAATGCAATATGCTAATTATCAGTCCATTACAGCATATTATTGTGGTGCCCTGAGGATTCGAACTTCATTCGCCGGAGCTTCAATCCGGAGCATAGACCATCTCTGCCAAAGCACCAAAATAAACAGGGTAACAAGCGAAGGGAGCCTATAGTGCTCTAACCATCTGAGCTAACACTCTATCGTTTTATAATAGAGCATACGGACTCGAACCCGTGACCTCCCGATTAACAGTCGAAGTATCTCCTTTCTACGACACCTGTTGGGTTGATTGCGGGGTTCGAACTCTGTTCTTCCGCTTTACCACATAAGCTACAACCAACATACGAATATAAAACCGTTGACCCGGCAGGACTTGAACCTGCAACCCCCGCATTAAAAGTGCGGTGCATCTGACCATTGAGCTACGAGTCAATTCAATAAAAAATAACAGGGCAAAAAACAAATAAAGTCTATAGCTGTTGCCAGCTTGTTGCTCTACCAACTGAGCTATCATGTTGCATCAAACATGAGAAGGGATCGAACCTCCGACACACGAAGTATCTTTATTCTACGGCACCTGTAAGCATGTTGCCAGGACAGGATTTGAACCTATATCACCAGAATCAAAATCTGGTATGTTGAGCCATTACACCACCCGGCAATAAAACAGGGTAACATGACGAAAAGAGGCTTTTGTTGCATTGCTCTGACCAGCCTGAGCTACCATGTTATCAACATGAAAAGGATTTGAACCTTTGACCCATGCGTTATTGCGAAGTATCTCTTCTCTACGACACCTGTTTGGTTTATAAAGGGTAAATACAATTTGAATGAGCAACAGGCGGACAATGCACCGTTTTTGTTTGCACAAAAACATTGGCAGGATTCGAACCTGCTGTATTTGCCAGTTGACAAACATTCTTACCAGATGACGAAGTATCACTGCTCTAACGGCATCATTCAAAAAGAGATTGAAAGGGTAAAAAAGATAAGAGGCTTTCACCCCATTTTATCATTTATGGTCGGGATGATTTGAGCTTAAACGTTTACTTACGAAGTATCTCTTATCCACGACACCTTTCAAATAGTATAAGGAGTAACAGGCGAAACAGGAACGGGGTACGCTAATGAGGATTTGCACCTCTTCCTGATTGCTCAGGACCCTATCCCCTTATTGAGCGAAGTATCCCGTTTCTACGACATCCTTATTTATCTTAAAATCATTCAAAGAACTTGTAGGGAAGACAGGACTCGAACCTGCAGCCTCTCCATTCCAAATGGAGTATCCGACCAACCGGAATACTTCCCTGTGTTGCTTTAAGCCTTTAGCTTTATGGTTCTTGTTTAGAAAAGGCAGCGCCGCTTGCACAGCGCTGCACTTATTCCTCCTTTTCAGCACATCTCTTATAATGCAATGGCATCAATGGTTTGCACCGCGTTGCCACCGTTTTCTATCGCATGTAATACATCGAACACTTTATCGCTCCAGCCTGCTATCAGGTACACATCATCTCTCATTACTTTCAACGGTGTAGTACCATAGCCAGCCAGATCAAACAGGTAAAGCTTTGCATTTGGCGCTATTGCTTTGTATTGTTTCCATATATCGCTCATACTTACAGAACCGTTGCTGTTCCACAACTGGCAGTCGGTAAAGAAGATGATTTTATCAACTGATTTTTTCCTGTTGATTAAATCTTCAATTGCCAAATAACCATTGGTTGCATAACCCACTTCACCTTCGCGACGATGAAATTCATCTGCGTTTGCCAATATGTTTTTTGTTGGCATATTGATAACTTTCCATCTGTCTCCGAACATACCGGTTATTACATTTTTAGAACGACTTTGCAATAGCATCGCCAGCATCAAACCAATATCAAATCGCTGTACTTTACTCTTCGCACTTGCGGGTGTTTGCATGCTTCCGCTTACGTCGGCTGCGATCACAACTTTTGTGTTGTCGTCAAAGCCTGCAATGTTTGCTGCCGTATGCAATACCGCTTCTTCCAAAGCGTTCAATACTTTACTTATGCGACCGTTGTGCAAGGCTTTCAACTCGCGGTAAGCACTTAAGAAACGGAAAGGCAATTGTTTGCTTTTAGCAACGGCATTTGCATTGCTGATATAAATACATATTCTGTTCAATGCTTCTGCGCTTACTTCCGCTTCCAATATGTTTCGCAGGTTGCGCAATAAAGCCATATAGCCAAGTTTGTTACTGAAGATTAATTCTTCCCATTTCGATTTGAATGCTGCTGCTTTCGCCGTTTCATTTTCAAACTTTTGCTGACCCAATATACTCAATTCAACTTCCCATGTGTACGGCGTTTGCAATTCGTCTTTTACGATTTTATCGAACAACATTTGCTGCGCTTCATCTTTTGCTTTTGGGTGAACTAAGAACAAAGCGTCTTTCAGTTTTACCACCGCATTGCGGTTGTATTTCGCAAACTGGTATTCATCAAACTTGTTGAAAGAAACAGATAAACCTTTCTGCAATTGCTTGCTTAATTTGTTCAATTGTTTTACATTTTTACGACCATTGCTTTGTGCATATAAAGCCAATAACTCTGTGATTTCATCAGCTCGTTGAACCACTCTTGCTGTTACTGCGCTTATAAGATTATCACCGTTGTGTTGCTTTGCCAATTCAGTAACCAATACCAAAGGAATGCTTCGCAAATGCATGTATTCTCTTGCATATACTGCCAGCTTGGCCACGAATACAGCATCGTTTTTTTGAATCAATTCGATAATTCTTTTTAAGTTGTCAGCCGCTTTTTCATAGAAGTTGTCTGTCAATGCTGCAGTCGCAACTGCCGTGTACAACTCGAGCTGTGGTGTAAGCGTAAAAGCCTTTGCGCCTTCGTAGTTTACAGTTTCCTGCACAGCTCTTTTTTTCATAAAATTGAATCGCATGATTCGCCTCCTTTTGTTTCTGTTTTCTCTAAAATTTATCAAATAAAAAACCCGGTCTGGTTGTGAATCATGACCGGGTTTTTTATTTGAATATTGTTTTGTCAACAGTATTCTTTTATAAGACACCACGGTCGTAGATTCGGATATAATTTGCCCGTAAACACATCATCATTATCTGCACTTATCCGGGGCATAACAATCCCTGTTAGCTGTTCTGCGCAGCTATACTTTTGCTGATGAAATGGTGATGATATATTTTGTAATGCCAGCATGATTTTTCTTTTAAAACACAAATAAAAAACCCCGCAATTTGCAGGGCTTCATGTATAATAAGTTGTTATAAACTTAATTGGTAATGAAATATGCCCCGCGCCTGAAATGTAGTGCCGGTAAGCACTCCAGACTTTTTATATGTGTAAATGTATTGCGTTGCATAGTGTATTATTTGTTTGCGGGTGCAAAGATAGAAATGTTATTTACTTAACAAAATTTTTATAAAATATTTTTTGAAATTTTATTTTTCTGATGTTGATAGAACAAAATAATAAATGTTATAAATCACTTGCAAAAGCGATGAAAGTCTTAGCTATTGTTGCCATTTGTTTTTAACTTAATTGACTCGGTAAAACTTTTTGCAGCGGCCGTAAATTCAGATGGAATTAATATAACTGTTGTGGTGTTATTATCAATACCAATTTCGGATAACATTTGCATTCTGCGCAGTTCCAATGCAATCGGGCTGCCTTCCATTTCTTTAGCGCCTTGTGTTAGTTTTAGTGATGCTTCCAATTCAGCTTCCGCTTTTATAATACGAGCTCTTTTTTCCCTGATGGCTTCGGCTTCTCTTGCCATAGCTCTTTGCATCGCTTCCGGAATTTCAACATCTTTCATCTCAACCATTTCAATCTTAATTCCCCACGGTTCTGTAGAACTGTCTACAATTTTTTGCAGCGTGCTATTGATTTGTTCTCTTTCTTTTAAGACCTCATCAAGCAGGTGCTGACCAATAATATTTCGCAACGCGGTTACCGAAAATTGATAAACAGCTTTGTTATAATCGGCTACTTTAATTATTGCTTTTTCAGGATCTGAAATTCTAAACCAAAGCACTGCATTTACTTTAATAGTTACGCTGTCTTTGGTAATGGTTTCCTGCTGTTCAAGATCTACTGTTTTAACCCGCATATCAACCGTTCTTTTCTTATCTATAAACGGAATAATCCAATACAATCCCGGACCTTTAATGCCATTGAATCTGCCGAGTCTGAAGATAACAGAACGTTCGTATTCCTGGGCAATACAAAGTCCCATAGCAATAAGAATTACAACGATAATAAGGATGGAATAAAGTAATACATGATTTGATGATGTGTCCATATAATTTGCCTCCCGGCATTTTGCTTTTTGAATTATTGCAGATGTATGATTTTGCAATAATTGCGATAACAAAGCTACACAAGAAAAGCAGGGTTTCTGTTCGTGTATTTTATAAATGATATTAGAATGTCTTTCATCGGTTTCATTATATTGTAATCATTATCATCACTGTTAAACATTGGCTGATTACATTGTGTATTTTCTTGATTGGTATGTTATCTGTTGCATAACTTATTCTATCAATCAGTTTACCTGAAAATGAATTTATGCGTAAAACAATATTTGTCTTTATCAGTACAGTTGTATTAATAAGTGCCTGCAGCAATAGAACATCTGATAACAGCAATCCAACCGATACCAGCAGAGGAACTTATCCACCGGTTGAAACCAATGCACCCAACAGCAATTACAAACCTGCATTTGCCGGGCAAACGCGTATTGGCGGCGCAAAAACAACAACACCGTATGAAGGCAAAGTAATAACGGATGGATTGAAAAGTCCGTGGGGAATTACTCAACTGCCGGATGGCAGATTCCTGATTACACAAAAAGAAGGAACGATGCGGATAGTGACTGCAACCGGAGAATTGAGCGAACCGATTACAGGTTTACCGGCCGTAAATTCTGCGGGGCAAGGCGGATTGTTAGGCGTAACCATTGACCCGCAATTTTCAACCAACAAAATGGTGTATTGGACGTTCTCGGAAAACAGTTCTGAAGGAAACCTGACAGCCGTAGCCAAAGGCAAATTATCTAACGATGAAAAAACGATTGAAAACGCAACGGTTATTTACCGCGCAACGCCTGCTTATAACGGCACTTTGCATTACGGCGGCCGAATTTTATTTGATAAGAGCGGAAACATTATCATAAGCACCGGCGAGCGTTCTGACCTGGCAACACGACCACAGGCGCAATGGCTCAATTCATCATTAGGCAAAACTATACGCATAACAACAGATGGTAAAGCTGCGCCAAACAATCCGTTTGCAGGCAGAAGCGATGCCAGACCGGAATTGTATTCTTACGGGCATCGTAATGTGCAGGGACTGGCTCTTCATCCTGAAACCGGCGAGTTGTGGGAAGCTGAATTAGGACCCAGAGGTGGTGATGAAATTAACCATATACAAGCCGGCAAAAATTATGGCTGGCCAACTATTACTTACGGCTTAGAATACAGTGGTGAAAAAGTTGGCGAAGGCATTCAACAGAAAGATGGTCTTGAGCAGCCTGTTTATTATTGGGATCCCGTGGTATCGCCCAGCAACATAACATTTTATAACAGCGATGTGATACCCGAATGGAAGAATAATTTGTTCGTTTGTTGCTTAAGCGGCAACCATATTGCCCGGCTTATTATTAACAACAATAAAGTGGAAGGAGAAGAAGAATTATTAGCTGGTGAAGGACAACGTTTCAGAGATATAACTACCGGCAAAGACGGGGCTTTATATGCCGTTACTGACGGCGGCAGGTTGTACCGGATTGGTAAGAAATAAGCTTCTCAGGTTGATTATAAATAAGTATCAAATTCATTTATCCGGTGCTATTATTAATTGAAAAAGTATGTATAAGAATTTTGGTTAGTTACTCTGAATAAATCAATACACTTGGTTTATAGAAATGTACTATTTAAACGTTTCATATATTTTAAAAATAAGTTCTTAAAAACAAAATCGTTAGATTAAATAAAGATTAAACCTGCCTTAACCTGTCTTTAATACAAACAATGAATACAATTTTGCCGCTGTAAAATCTCGATACGGTATCATCGGCTCTATAAAAATCCGGTAATCAATATCAGAAGCAAAAAAGGAATTTAAAAGATCACATTTTTCGTTAACACTTATTTAACAGATTGGAAATAGCCCTAAAAAAACATTCAGCAGACTAACTTGATGGGAATTGATAGTAACAGGTTCTAATATCGCGACACCAGAAAATAAAATTCATTTTTAAATTTTTTATTTACTATTTACTGTAGTTCATAACTGCTGATACAATTTATTTATTGGCCAATATTTTATCATCTGCCAACAGCAGGTACTGTTATACGTATGCAATCAATACAGCGAATTCTTTATCAAAAAATACAATGTCTGTTTATGAAAAACTTTTCTTTTCTCTATTTTTTAGTGTTCTGAAACTAACAAAATAAACAGGGGCAGAAATTAAATCAGGAAAGATTTCAGCCACCAATAATTTTTTCCAATTCAATAAAAATAAAATCAATGAACAAGAAAACTACGCTTATCCTCCTGTTGTTAACAGCTGCTTTTGCTACCACCAAAGCCCAAATGACAATCGGTGGCAGTTACAAACCTTCGCACACGTTAGTTGTAAAAGGACAGGTAAAAATTGACACTGTAAAAAGCGGCACCACCGCCGATAATATTTTAACCATTGGCGGCGATAGCGTATTGCATAGCCTGCCTTATTCAACTTTTGTTACTGCGACTTCCAATTCGTTAGGTCTTTCCAATAATATACTTACCAGTACAGTGAATGGTGTGCCTGCAACATCAAGCGTGATTGGTGGTGTAAGCAATGCAAGCAGCACCAATTCATTAAGTACAACTGTAAACGGTGTGACGGGAACTACAGTTCCTATCATCAACACCAATACCAATGCGCTCACACAATCGGGCGGTCTGGTTACTACAGTAAATAGTGTGGCAGCAACAACTTCAATTCCTGCCGGTACTGTTACAAATTTATTGGGTTATAGCTCTACAGGTGCTCCTGTTTATCAATCTGCCTCAACTGCGGTAAGCGGCGCTACTTCCAATAGCTTAAGTCTTGCTACCAATACGCTTACCAGCACCGTAAATGGTAAAGCAACTACATCAAGCGTGATTGGTGGTGTAAGCAATGCAAGCAGTGCCAATACCTTAAGTACTACGGTAAACGGAGTAGCAGGTGCTACGGTACCTATCATCAATACAAATACAAATGCATTGTCAAGAACAGGCGGACTTGTAACAACCGTAAATGGTGTAGCTGCTACTACTGCAATACCAAGCGGTACCATTACAAATATGTTAGGATATAATTCTTCTGACGTACCGGTTTATCAAACACCTGCTTCTGTGTTAAGTAGTGCTACTTCCCATTCATTAGGTCTTGCTACAAACACGCTTACCAGCACCGTAAACGGTGTAGCGGCTACATCGAGTGTAGTTGGTACGGTAAGCAATACAAGCAGCGCTAATACCTTAAGCACTACAGTAAATGGTGTGGCAGGCGCTACAGTTCCTATCATCAATACAAATACGATGAGTCTTGCAGGTAATGTACTTACCAGCAATGTAAACGGTGTAACAGCTACTTCAAATGCAATAACTGGTCTAAACAATTATTGGGGGCAAAATGTTGGCCTGACAACTTCTGTAAATGGTTTATCTTCGACAGTATCTATACCTAGCAGCACTGTTGTAAACATATTAGGATACAACACTTTGGGATCGCCTGTTTATCAACCCATTGTAGATTTTTATTCCAAAAATACAAGCACTTATACGACTATCACGGCTAATAATACTTCTTTTACTGATGCAAACGAAACATCGCAGGTAAATAAAGGGGGCGGAACGTTTGATGCTTCAACAGGCACTTATACAACACCGGTAGCTGGTGTATATGAAGTGGAAACAATAGTAAGATACAATTTTAATCAACCCACAAATTCTGGTGCTGCGAGGTTGTATTATGCCAGGTTAACTATTAATGGTACTTCCTATTCTACGTCCAGCGCAATTCCTTATAATGATAATACCGGCGTTGTGAGTTCCGGTAATAGTTATACGGCTTATATTAAAGAAGTTGTTTCCGTTCCGGCAAATGCACCAATTGCTGCCACTGGATTCACTTACGGCAATGGCAGCTTGTTTATTAACCAATTCCGGGTAGAATATTTCCATGCAAAAAAAGTAGATTGATGTTGAAACGTGCTTTCTATTGTTGACGGTATTTTTTGTGTAACAAGTAAAATAAATATCGGCTGTCTGGTTCTCAGATGATGTAATAAATGTGTTTTGATTTGCTACATCCAACAACATAAAATAACAATTCAGCAAAATTTCAAATCAATCAAAAAATGAAACTACAAATACTCAGTCTGATCGGGCTTATGCTATGTGGTTCTGCTTTTAGCCAGAACTATATCAGCGGCACCGTAAGCCTGCACGGGCCCAATACAGGCGGCGGCACCACAACAGTTGCCAGCGGCGCTTCGTTCTTATTTTATAACAATACGTTTTACGAACAGGATGGTTTTATCAATCTTGGCGATTCAACCACCATCAGCGCAGATACCGGCACCTTAGCCTTTAACGGCTCTGCTGCACAAACCGTTACCGGCAGGTTTAAACTTGGCGGTCTGCGGTTGATGAATGCCGCCGGTGTTACGATCACAAACAGCGTATCACCATCCATGATTACCATTCTCGACTCGGTAAGTTTTGGCAGTATCAACAGTGCTATCTTACATGCCGGCGATAGTCTGATGACGCTTCGTTCCACCGCACTTAAAACCGCCCGCATTGCCGATCTTACACATAATGATGTGAACAATGGCAATACGGTGGCCGGTAAAGTAGAGGTAGAACGTTTTATACAAGGCAAGCGCGCCTGGCGTTTGTTATGTCCTCCGACAACAGGCGATACTGCAGGCAGCCAAACTATTAAAGATGCCTGGCAGGAAGGCGCTACCGCCGCACGCGGACAAATTGTAAACCCGCACCCGGGATATGGCACGGTGCTCTCCCGCCCGGGTAATAACCCGGCTTCTGCCACCGGTTATGATGATGGTATCCAAGGTTCCACTGCCTATTCTTTGCGTATGTTCACCAAAGACGGATTGTACACACAGCCGGCAAATACCGACCAAATCCATTTCAGTCCGCATGCCGCTTATATGGTTGAAATACGGGGCGACCGTTCCGTGCCGCCGGAACTGCAAACGTCTAATTACGCAACCACGCCTACCGTTACCAACCTGCGCTCAAAAGGTCAGCTGATAAATGGTTCTATAACAAGTACCGTTACCAATGCAGCCGGCAATTTTGCTGGTGTGGCTAACCCTTACGCTTGTACGATTGATTTTAGTAAAGTCGGTCTCACTGGTGTAACCAATGGCTTTTACGTGTGGGATCCTACCATCGGTACATTAGGTGCCTGGGTATATATAGACGGAACGGATAATTATACAGCTACGCCGGTAACACCGGCAGGTGTAGGCACTTATACCAATACAGCTACCAACCCGCTGATACAAAGCGGGCAGGCAATATTGATAAAATCTACCGGCAGCACAGGAAGCCTGACGTTTAAAGAAAGCAATAAAAATCCGTTTAACCGTGTGAGTGCTTTTCGCGAAACGCCTTTCCCATCTCTCAATGTTAGTTTGTGTGGATTGGATAGTAACAAGACTTATCTGTTTATGGATGGCACGTCGGCTGTGTTCGATGAATCTTTCAGCAAAGCCGCATTGCCTGACGAAGACATCAGCAAACCCGGCAACCTGACCGAGAGTATTTCTTTTTATGTAAAGGGAAATTACATGATTAAGGAAAAATGGCCGATGCCTGCCCCGGCAGATACCTTGTCTTTGCCGGTATGGAAAACGACAGCCAGGAAATATCGCCTTGTTGCAGAAGCCAAACAAATGTCGGCAACACCACAGGCTTACCTCGTAGATAAATACAAACAAACATCTACAGCTATTCCTGCCTCATCTGCCATCAGCTACGATTTTGATGTTACCGGCGATGCGGCTTCCAAAGCATTAGACAGGTTTATCATTGTGTTTGAAAGCAATGTACTGCCGGTAACATTTACAGCTATAAAAGCGTATCCTTTACAAGACGGTGTGAATGTAGAGTGGAATGTACAGAACGAAAGCAATATGGCTTCTTATGAAGTTGAAAAATCAACGGATGGAAAAACTTTCAGCAAGCTTGGCACAGTTGCTTCCGGCGGAACAGCAGTTACATCTGCCTATCATTTATTTGATACCCAACCGGCTAACGGCGATAATTATTACCGCGTTAAGAGCATAGGTTTAAACGGTGACGTGAAATATACAAGTATTGTAAAAGCTACCTTCTCTGGCAACAGCTTCATGACAATCAGTGTGTATCCGAATCCTGTTAAAAACCGCAATATCAAAGTGGTTCTGACGCAGGTGCCTGCCGGTCAATATCTCTTTACCTTATACAGCAATGACGGTAAAAAAGTAGCCGGTAAATCTGTTATTCATGCAGGTGGCACCAATACTTATTCGTTACCTGTTAGTACCGCAGCGCAGGGAATTTATCATCTGCAGGTAAGAGACGGAAGTAATAAAGTGGAAAAAGAAATACGTGTCATCATAGAATAATCCAATTATCTGATAAATTAAATTGAATACTTATGAAAAAAAGACTTTTCATATTCGTCCTTACCTTGATGTGCTTTTTTGCAATGCCCGCTCTGCTTCATGCGCAGACTGATGATGATACGCCACCGGGCGGCGATGAAACAGATGTTCCTTTTGACGGAGGAGCCAGTCTTATTATGCTGGTTACATCGGGCGTGGTATATGGATTAAGAGAAGCTCATAAAAGAAAGAATAATGAAGAGGCAGATTTATAAGTAAAGAGCAGTCTGTCTCTGAAAGTAATTGTTCTTTCAACTTGCTTTCAATAATAGTTCGTTTTGAATTTGAATATAAATTGTTTTTTGGTTTTTTGCCGGCGGATTTCTATCCGCCGGCATTTTTAATGGCTATCTTTATCAGCAAGAACAAAGCTTTTTTAGCAAGAACCATGATGTCATTTATCAATAAAACCATTCTTATTACCGGCGCAAGCCGCGGCATTGGTAAAGCCATTGCATTACGCTTAGCTGCCGAAGGCGCCAACATTGTAATTACAGCTAAAAGCATCGAAGAAAATAATAACCTCGGCGGTACTATTTATACTGCCGCAAAAGAAGTAGAAGCCGCCGGTGGTAAAGCGTTGCCTGTACAAATGGATGTACGTTTTGAAGAACAGGTAAATAACGCGATAACACAAGCTGTACAAGCTTTTGGCGGCATTAATGTTTTAATAAATAATGCTTCTGCTGTTCAATTGAAGAATACGGAAGAAACAGAAGTAAAGCGGTTTGATTTGATACATGATATTAATGTTCGCGGCTCGTTCATGATGACAAAAGCATGTTTGCCGTATTTACAAAAAAGTGAGAATCCACACATTCTTACCATCTCTCCGCCAATTAGTCTTCAGCCAAAATGGATAAGTCAGCAAATGGCTTATACGATAAGCAAATTCAGTATGAGTATGATGACGATTGGTTGGGCAAAAGAATTTAAGAAATATAAAATTGCCGCCAATTCATTATGGCCAAAAACAATAATTGATACCGCCGCCGTACGTAACTTATTAGGTGGTGAAAAAATGACTGCGATGAGCCGCAAGCCAGCTATTGTGGCTGATGCAGCCTATTATATTTTAAGTAAATCTTCTGCTGATTGCACCGGCAATACATTTTTAGACGAAGATGTTTTGCGCAGCGAAGGCATTACTGATTTTGAGAAATATGCCATAACGCCCGGCGGTAAATTATATCCTGATTTGTATGTGGAATGACATGCTTGTTGAAACACTATACCATTTAAAACAACTTATTATACTTGATGTTTTCTTTAGCAAATCAGATAATGTTTTAAACAATGAATCAACAACGTATAATCTCGCATTCGCTTTTAATGATATTGATTGCAATATGCGCCTGGACAGGTATTTTACTACAGTTTTGTACTCATGCCCGTAATATGATTGGTAATGGTAAAACATGGGCTACAACCATCATACAATTTTTCAGCTATTTTACAATTACCACCAACTTATTAATCAGCATTACTACAACTGCCGCACTGCTGTTTCCAAACACAAAATTTGGACGATGGTGTGTGCAACCCCGCACTATAACAGCCATCACGATATATATTATTGTGGTAGGTGTAATTGCTAATGTTCTGTTGCGTTCATTAACAAATTATTCCGGCTGGGATAGTGTGGGCAACGAGCTTGTACATAGCATTACGCCTGTATTATACACTATATACTGGCTGGCTTTTGCAACCAAGGGAAGCATTACATGGACGAGTGCTTTTAGCTGGCTTATCTATCCGTTTATTTATTTTATATACAGTTTCATTCGCGGCTCTGTAACCGGCTGGTATCCGTATCCGTTTATTGATGTAAGTAAAATTGGTTACACAAATTTTTTGCTGAATAGTTTTTATATGCTGGTATTTTTTGTTGTTCTGAATCTGGTATTCATTGGTATAGATAAAATGATTGCGAAGCAAAGAAAAGCTGCTGAAACAGCCCGGTAATTTATTGATGAAAAGCCACAGCCAGCATGTACCACGTAGCATGAGGAAGCCATTGCTCGCTCCAGCGCCAGTCGTAATCTTTGCCCGTTTTTGCATAAGACAAATTCAAGTCAATATCATGTTCATCATTTAGTCCCGATGTAATACCGTTTACAATGCCGCCGGGCGCATTGGTATATTCAAAGGTTCCAAAGAAACCGTATTCAACATTGTTGTGACCGGTACCTTCTAACATACAGGCATCAAACGGATTTAAGCCCAATATCCAGTTTAACTGATCAGTAGCAAAGGTTTCTAAACTATCGTGTAAAGACTTGTCATTTGTAAACAATTGCGCAGCCATTCTGGCGGCTGTTGCCATAGAACCAAGCCTTGCATTTTCACCTTGCCACCAGGGCGCTGTTTCTGTGCCGTGCGGATAAAAGAAAGAAGTATAACGCTTGCCGGCCGTGTCTTGCACAAACTGACGACTATAACCAAACGGATTGTTTACTTCATGTGTAATCTGCAACTCAAATTCAAAAGATTTTCTAGTAGCTTCTTTTATTTTTTGTTGAACAGAAGCATCGGCAACCGGATAAAAATTTAATAAACTTACCAAAGGCAAACCTGCGTCAGCAGCATGAAAAAATGGCCTGTCTTCATCATTTACACGCCAATAGTTTGTATAATTTTTCCAATTGCTTAAACGATTCATTAGAGCGTTAGCACGTTTGTTGGCTGCATCATTATACAAAGTCTTTTTAGTGGCTTTATATAACTCGGTTGCTGCCATTAAAGCGCAATAATCATCCAGCATATTTTCTTTGCCATCATTCGTCATTTCTACGTTATGCTTCTCTAAAAAAGCAAAAGCATCTTCGGCTGCTTTTATGTATTGCGCAGCACTATATTCTCCGGTTGAATCGAATGTAGAAGCCAATGCTAATGAAGCAATTGCTAAACCACCGCCGGAACGATAACTGCATTGATAGGTTCTCCAATCATCTTCATTTGAACCACCAATAAAAGACTGGTCTTTATTTTTTTTAATGATATAGCCTTTGCTTTCAGCACCAATCACTCTGTCCTTTGCCAGTTTGCCTGCACCGGGCGCTGATATGGAACGATAAAAGGAACCGCTGTCTGCTTTCATGCGAAGTAGAAAATCGGCTCCAAACATCGCTTCATCTAACACGCGTCTTTTATACTGACGAAAATCGGTTCCCGGCTTTGCATTGAGTAACTGATATGTTTTTAACAACGCCCACGGTGTTAATGAAACCTGCTGCGGATTGAAGTAAGACGAAAAGGAAAGATGCGAAAGATGAATGCCATAATCGCCCGTTGCATCGTACCAGCCGCCATGCGCATCAACTGTGTTTGTATCTTTTTTTCCTTCAAAAGAAAGATGGTGATCGGCAGCATCAAACAAACCCGAACTGCGCTGACCTTTAAAGTAATAAATGATGTCGGATAATGTATTTGCTTCCAATACATTTCTTCCAATTTCAAATGGATATGATGATATGGTTTTGCCATTATCAATTACTTGTAACATATAAGTTCCTTTTGCAGAAACTGGTGTAAAATCAATCGTATAAAACACCCGGTTTTTCCATTTGTCAACGCTGCCTGTAAAAACGGGTTTGCCGGTATAAACAAGCTTTCCGGCTTCATTTATCAATTGAAATGTAGCAATGTTTTGTTTGCTTTCTGCCACAATTACGGCATGTTTGGCAGCATCAGAATCGTAGCCAACCTGGTTGGTTACGATCTTTATACTTTGCGCTGCAGATGATAAAGAAAGCAGTAAACAAATAATAGAAACAGTGAGGATTTTTTTATGAAGCATAACAGCTATTTGATGCAAACTATGCAATGGAATCAAAACAAAATAAGATAGATAATAAAAGTAAAAAGTTGAATAAAATTGAGCAACAGAATAGCTGCCGGCTACTCGCCGGCGGCCCAGAAAATAGCGTTGCAAAGTAAAGTTGTATAATACATATTTTGGAACAGCAAAGGTGAATGTCCCATGAAAATGTAAACATTTCTTGCCTTCATTTTTTCATTGCCCCATATTACCGGGTGATCACCCATTTTCACCTGTGTTGTATCTGGTTTATATGTGCTTTCATCTACATGCGCAATCACATGAACGTTGGGTCGCGGCGTTGTATCGTACGTGTACCATTCTTCTTTTTGTATGATGAAATGCGAAGGTAAATTCTTCATTACCGGATGGCTTGTATCTTCTACTATTACGTCTCCATCCGCAAAATCTGGAATGTAATTTTTGAAGCGAATCCTACCCATAAAATCATAAAACCAATGCCACATCGGGAATCCATCAAATTCGCCTAACAACGAAGCATGATGCAAGCCAACCCAGCCGCCCTTTCCTTGTTCTATATAATCTTCAAAGGCTTTTACAGCTTTATCCGGCCAGCCATACGGTGGATAATCTAATTGCAAAAACAACTGGTAATGCGATAAGTAAACGCTGTCTATATTGTTTGCGTTTTCAATATAATCAACCGTAAAATTGCTATCATGCGCCAACTTGTTCAGCCAGGGTTTTGCCGCATTGGTAAAAGCTATATGATGACCGCCGTTTTCTGCTAAGGCAAGTACATGAAACCTGACAAGTTCTTTGTTTTTATGTATTGATTTATTTGATGATGATGCTTGCGAAAATCCAATTGTGCAGAAACAAAAAGATAACAAAAAGAGCAACGCTTTCATAACAGCTATATTATATGATGATTGAACGAAATTATGTTATCAATACAACTGTTGTTGGTTGTGTTTTATAATGTATAATGGATGTTTATAGAAATAAAAAGTAAAAACTCAAAAATAAAAATCTGTCTTTCTCCATATCAATACAAAGCCATCACTTTTTTTGAAGTTTGAATTTTTACTTTGAATTCATTATGTATTATAAAACAAGATTGTGCTGCTGATATTTGTCGCATTTTTTTTGCTATCATTATAAAAACAAAAATTATGAATTCACGCCGCAACTTCTTACAAAAAATTACAGCCGCCACTGTATTGTTGCCTTTCTTACCAAAGTCGTCCATAGCAGAAAATAAGAGTAACAAAAAGCCTTATGACGGACCTGTATTGCGTGTAGCTATTATGGGTTTGGGTGGTTACGGAACCCGCGTGGCAGATGCGATGCGTGATTGCACAAAAGCTAAACTGGTTGGTGCTATCAGTGGCACGTCTTCTAAGATTACCGACTGGCAAAGCAAGTATAATATTCCCGCGAAAAACTGTTATAACTACGAAAATTACGACGATATAAAAAGCAATCCTGATATAGATGCTGTCTATATTATAACACCAAATGCATTGCATCATGATGCGGTATTGCGCGTTGCAAAAGCCGGCAAACATGTGATCTGCGAAAAGCCAATGGCAGTAAATGCGAAAGAAGGGCAGGAGATGGTTGATGCCTGTAAAAAAGCCAATGTAAAACTGCTGGTTGGTTACCGTATGCACTTTGAACCTCATACACTTGAAATCATCAGGATGAGAAACGCCGGTGAGTTTGGAAAGATTACATTCTTCCAGGGTTTATGTGGTTTTGTCGCCGGTGATCCGATCCAATGGCGGTTAAACAAAGCATTGGCCGGCGGCGGGTCTTTAATGGATATTGGTATTTACGCCATCAACGGCTCGCGATATATGATTGGCGAAGAACCTGTTTGGGTAACGGCGCAGGAAACGAAAACCAATCCACAGAAATTTAAAGAAGGCGTAGATGAAACCATCCAGTTCCAGCTTGGTTTTCCGGGCGGCGCGGTGGCTTCGTGTTTGTCCACGTATGCGATGAATAACTTAGATCGTTTCTTTTTAGATGGTCTTGATGGCTTTGCCGAATTAAACCCTTCTACCGGTTACGGACCGATACAAGGCAAAACAAATAAAGGCGACATTAATGCACCAGTTGTTACGCATCAAACCGTGCAGATGGATGAAATGTCTGGTATTATTTTGCAAGGCAAACAACCTGTTGTTCCTGTAAATGGCGAAGAAGCGGTAAAGGATTTAAAGATTATAGATGCGATTTATGAAGCTTGCAAAACAGGTAAAAAGATTCCGTTACAATTATGATAAATCTTATATTTTATACAAATCAAAATCAAGTTATATTATAAAATACAAAACAAAAGTTATGGCGTGTCCGCAAGCTGCGCAAGCGGTCGGGCTATTTGCTACAAGTCCTCGCTCGTACCTCGCTGCGGGCTTTCCGCTTCTATCCCTCACGCGCTACCGCACTTTGTAATCGCTCATTATTTGTATCATTCATTTAATATCACAAACAGAAGTTGCATAAAAATAAACGGCTGAATCACAAAGACACAGAGAATACAAAGGAGCACAAAGAATTAATAAATTATTTTGTGCAACTTCCTGCCTTTGTGTCTTTGTGGTTCAATTCTAAATCTTTATTTTGGAATAGACAACGATTTATTTTCTGCAACCGGAACACCAAAGTTTGGCGTTCCATCGCTGTTCCAGCTAAAGGGTTGCATACGCGGAGAACGCAACTCGCCGCAACCTTGTGCAGGTTGTGAATTGGCATGATACAATATCCAGTTTTCTTTACCACTTGGCGATGTAAAAAATGAATTATGTCCTGTTGCATACACTTTGTTTTCTATTGATTGCTGAAACACCGGCTGCGGCGATTTATGCCAGGCAGATGAATCAAGCAAATTTGTTCCGCTCAGGCTTAACATACCAAGCGCATAATAATCTGTCCAGCAGCCGCTGGCAGAATAAACAACAAATACATTGTCGTTATGAGTTAAAAACTGCGGTCCTTCATTTACGCTGACATGTGACGGATTATTAGCATCATTCAAATCACCGTGAAGCTCCCAATTTAGAGCCGGTTTCGATATTTTGATACGATTGCTTTCTATTGTCCACGGGTTGCTCATCTTCGCAATATAAATATCCTGTTCGCCGTTTATATCGCCTTCCCAACCAGACCAAATCATATATAAAGAACCGTTTATTTCGGCAACATCACCATCAATTGCCCATTTGTTAGTCGCATCATTTATTTGTCCTTTAAACGTCCATTCGCCTTGCATCGGGTCGGCAGAAGCATTTTCCAATACATACAAACGATGATGATTGTTATCGCCATTATCAGCCGCATAATATGCGTACCATTTGCCTTGCAGAAACATCACTTCCGGCGCCCATAAATCTTTTGAATACATCGTTCCCTGCGGCGGCATATAAATGGTTTTATACTCGGCCTGTTTTAAACCGGCTAAGTTTTTTGTTTTCCATAAACCAATCTTATCACCCAACGAGTTGGTGTAATAATAAAATCCATCTTTATAAAAACTGTACGGATCGGCACCCGAAGGCAGCAACGGATTGGTAAATGTTTCTGCACTTGTTAATGGAACACTGTTTTGCGGCGCTTTGCATGAAAGCTGCAGACAAATGATGGCTGGCATCAGCCATAATAAAAATATCTTCATTGGGTAAGTAATAGTTAGCGGTAAAAATATCGGAATCAGCAGATGTATAAAAACAATTCTGATTAATATTGATTCTTATTTATTTCATAAGACATATCCATCGCATATTTATGCGATTGCCCGCGCTTTATCTTCCCGATAATTTTGCTGTACCAAAAAATCATAAACAATCTGTCATTATGAAAAAGGCACGTTTTCAGCCACTCAGCCAGGTTTATAAAGAGTTGAGTGTTATATTGTATAATACTGTTCTTATTTTGTACACTACCGATTTTACACAACCGGAAGCAATAGAAACCATACAAAAAACAACCGATATATTATCTCTGTTCGAAAACCAGATGGCGACAGAAGAAGCTATATTGTTCCGTGCCGTGCACGATTACGAGCCGTTTATGGTTGCCATTCTTCGCGATGATTATCGTGAGCGCATGCAATATTTACATCAGTTGCAAAAAGTATTAATACCGGGCGATGAAGCCGGTAAAAAATATAAAAGTGTTTTGTTCAGCAGCCGGCTGCTTTATTATTTTAATGAGTTTATGACGTGTTGTATCAACCAGATGAAAAATCATGAAGCAATGCTGCAGCCTGTATTGTGGCGATATTATTCTGATAAAGAACTAAAACAAATTGCTGTTTCTATCAAGACAACAGGACAATTATTCGATCATCACACAAATCAATTTACCATCCATACAGTAAAACAGGAAATGGCTTTTGCTGAAAATTAAATGATACAAATTATCTGTTTTACCTGATATTTATCTTACCTAAAATAAACAATCACTACATTATGAAAATGACATTTATCAGTTTCAGTTTATTATTAATGGCTTCTTTTCTTTTTTACAATTGCACAACAGGAACGGGCAGCAATTCTGCGCCCGGCGCCGATTCTTCAGCCAATGCTTATGGCGGTTACGCAAGTCAGTTGGAATGGGGAAAACATCTTGTTGTTACTACAGGTTGCGGCGATTGTCATACACCCAAAAAGATGACAGCGCAAGGTCCGGCTGACGACACTACGCTGGCACTTTCAGGTTCTCCGGCACCAGCATTATTACCGGCTGTTACGCCGGAACAAGTTGCAAAAGGTACAGCCGCAACTATTGATCAAACAGCCTGGATTGGTCCGTGGGGAAAATCATTTGCCGCAAATATCACTTCCGATTCTACAGGAATTGGTAACTGGAGTGAAGAGCAATTCATCACTTGTCTTCGTAAAGGAATATCGAAAGGACTTGATGGTACACGACCTTTAATGCCACCGATGCCATGGCAGAATTATGCGCAGATGTCGGATGGTGAAATCAAAGCCATTTTTGCTTATCTCAAATCGATAAAACCGGTTCATAATGTTGTTCCGCAATACGAGCCGCCGGTTGCTATGAAATAAATAGTCAGAAAGATATTTTTAAAAGGTTGTTTACACAAACAACCTTTTTTGTTTTGATAAAGATGGTTTGTTTATACAATTTTTCAAAGCATGTAAATTCATAAAACAATTCCCGAATAACAGCAATGCCATTTACTTTTATACCAAAATAAAAACATGGAATTATTAGGCATTGGTTCAAGAATTAAACATCCTTCATTTGGAAACGGCGTTGTAATACGACTTAACAAAAGAAGTTATGATATTTGCTTTATAGATAGCGGTATCAAATCCGTATTAAAAGATGTAGAACTGGAAGTGATAGAACAAACAGAAGCGGAATACAAGGAAAGTTTTAGTGAAGCAGAAGAAGCATTGATGAAGATTTTACGAGCTTTCAGTGATATTACAGAACTGGTTCCGCTGGGTGAAAAATGGAAAAATGGTGTGATGATTTTAAAACCCGGCGATACATCACTCAAACCAAAAGATATTCCCATCGAAATGTTCTTTCATAAAATTGTTATGCTGCGCGACAGGCTGCGCGTGATGGAACAACGCATTAATGCGCATAAAATTTTAACCGATGAAGATAAGATTGATTTGCAACAATACATCACCCGAATTTATGGCAGTCTTACTACGTTTAATATCTTGTTTAAATATCAAGGCGACCAGTTTACAGGAGAAAAAAGCTGATGATTTGTGTTTGATGTTTACATTCACAGTTTAGTAATCAATTACTCAAAAACAAACCGTTATATGAAAGCAACTCTTTTATTTTTCTTTCTGATATGCTTTATACAAACATCATTATTTGCACAACAAGATTCACCAAAATGGGTTCAGCTTTTTAACGGGAAAGACCTTACCGGCTGGGATATTAAAATTACCGGTTACGATTTGAATGTGAATTATAAAAACACAGTAAAAGTGCAGGATGGCATTATGAAGATTGATTATGATAAATATAAAAGCTTCACCAATCAGTTTGGTCATATTTATTATAAAACGCCGTATAGTTATTATAAGCTGGTGGTAGAATATCGTTTTGTAGGAAAACAGGCGCCGGGCGGACCTTCGTGGGATGTTCGCAACAGCGGCGTGATGGTGCATTCGCAATCGGCTGCCAGCGTGCGTAAAGACCAGGAATTTCCGGTATCGCTGGAGTTGCAGTTATTAGGCGGATTAGACGATGGCAAAGAACGAACAACATCAAACTTATGTACGCCGGGCACGTATGTTGAAATGCAAAACAAAGTAGACATGCACCACTGCATTAACTCATCGTCCAAAACTTATAACGGCGACCAATGGGTAACAGTTGAAATGGAAGTGTTTGGCGATTCGTTGATTCGTCACCTTATAGATGGCAAAGTGGTATTGGAATATACGCATCCAAAAATTGGTGAAACCGGCGATGACATCAAGCGATATTTAGATGCTGATTTTATCAAGAAAATGGATGCGCCTTTAAAAGAAGGCTATATTGCTTTGCAAGCCGAAAGTGCGCCGGTACAATTTCGCAAAGTGGCTTTGCTAAACCTCGAACCATACAAAAATAATCCCGAAGCGTTACGCAAAGCTTTGGCTACGCCATACAAATAAAGCAATATAAGTTGTCGCCATAAATATAAATCGCATGTTGTTTGTATTGATTTAATATTCTGTTTCTTTCAATAATTCTTCTGCTTGCTGTAATGAATTGCTATAAAATTTGTTTACCCGCTTAGAGAAAAATAATAAGAATATATAGCCAAATGAAAATGCAAAAGTCCAAAACGATTTGCTAAGAGTTATATCTTTTCCATAAAAGAATTTCGGCAATAAAATAATGGTTGCAACTAACAACAGGTAACTAAGTAAAGCATTCACTTTTTGGTATTTCAAAAACCTCATTTTTTGAATCGCAAATTGTTTCACCATCTCGATATATGGTTTGTCAAAACTGTTTGCTGAGTTGAATTTTATCAAACTTAAAAAGCTTAGCGTTGGCAGTATCACTAAAAGTAAAATGGCTGATACACCTACCGATTGCAAAAAAGCAGTATCTAATTTAAAGAAATTAAAACCTATAAAACTTAACCCAAGAATGCAAATAATTCCGCCTGCTAATTCCGGGTATTTTATTTTATTCATTTTCGATTGATATTTCTTTTGTGTCATTTGTGTAATGATGTCTGATGATAAAATACTTTGTTTTTCTGTTTGATTGCTTGCTGAATTCCAATCGCTTTTTAAATCTTCTAATTCCATAATTTTTTATTTAATTATTCATTCATTATTAGAAACCTGTTGTCTTAATTTCTCTTTAATGCGCGACAGTTTTGTTCCAACATTGGTTTTTGAAATACCAACTATCTCTGCAATTTCTTCGTGGCTTTTATTTTCTAAATACAACATCAATATCCCTTTGTCTAACAAGTTCAAATCCTTAATATGCTTTTGTATGTTTTCTAACTTTTCTTCAGAATCAGTAAAGCCGGTTTCAGGAAGATTTAAAATTTCTAAATCAATTGCTATTGTTCTTACTTTTCTTTTATCTTTTTTAAGATGAAAAATGGCGACGTTCATTGCAATACGATACATCCAGGTACTCATGCTTGACGTATGTTTAAAAGTCTCAAACGATTTCCAAAGAGTATAAATAATTTCCTGTACTAAATCGTCCCGGTCGTCTTTACAATCTGTGTAAAAAGAAGCCACTTTATAAATCAGCCTTTCGTTTTCCTGTATCGCTTTTATAAATGTTTCCCTTTTCTCCACTGCAATTTTTCTTAAAATTTTTCTGTTACTCTGTTAGTGTAACTTATTTAAAAAAAATCACAGAAAGCAGTAAATATTTTTTGATTGTTTGAGTTAAACTATTGTGTCCAATAATGATAGATAACATACAATCAGTAAGAATAAATCGCTTTTTCTTTTATCGTGATTTTATCTTTAGTATATGAAAACTGAAAAAGAAAAAATGCTCGCCGGTGAGTTGTATAATGCGCTCGACACGCAATTAACTGAAGAAAGAATGCAGGCAAGGCTTCTGCTGAAAGAATTGAATGATATACGGGAAGATGAAGTGGAAAAAAGAAATCAAATCTTACAAGTCTTGTTGCCTTATGCTGAAACCGGCTTATGGCTGCAACCTCCGTTTTATTGCGATTACGGAACCAATATAAAGCTGGGCAAAAACGTGTTCTTCAATTTTAATTGCGTGGTGCTTGATGTTGCTTTAGTAACCATTGGCAGCCGTACTTTATTTGGACCAAATGTTCAGATTTATACAGCTACTCATCCAATCAATTATAAAGAACGGGCGTCGGGATTAGAATACGCCAAATCCATTTCTATTGGTAATGATGTTTGGGTAGGTGGCAGCGTTGTTATTTGCCCGGGTGTAACCATTGGCGACCGTAGTGTAATTGGTGCCGGTAGCGTGGTAACAAGAGATATTCCGGCTGATGTATTTGCCGCAGGCAATCCTTGTAAAGTGATACGAAAATTAGAACAGACTTAGAGATTGTTTACGTTCAGCATATGGCTTGCGGCGGGATAATAGCGTCGTGTTCTTTAGACTCGCCTTATGAATTTACCTTTACTTATGACTACTATTATTATCTTTTTACAATCCACATTAATTTGTTGATAACAACTAACCGATGGTGGTAGCTCGTTACGAGCTATGTGTAGGGATAGCGACCCATAGGCTGATACAATCTGCCGCCACTTTTACTCTGCCTTTATTCATATAGAAATCAGGGCTCCGGGACCCATTATTAACTTTTGTTGTGCGTTTGTGGTTGTTAGTTTACTTCAATTCCAGCTTTATACTTGCCCTTGTTTGATCATAAAACAAGTTCAGAGCTGTGGGCTTTGCACCTGCAGGAATTGTAAATTTATCATTATCCGAAAGTTTTGTTGCTTCTGGTTCTGCATTAACAAAAATCGAATTCGGTGCTATTTTATTCCCGTTGTCCAATTCAAGTCTAAAGTCTGTTGTTGGAAGTCCCACTGCATCGCCACCAATTGCATTTTTGTTTGTCAACTCAATTTTATAGCTTAATTCAATGCCTGCAGACGTTCCATCCGGATTGGATAGTTCTATTGCCTTTAGGTCTTTTATTTTAATGAATGCTTCTTTATTTTTTCCCAATAATACAGTGTCTGGCAATGCAGTCACTACATATGTTTTAGGTTCTGTAGTAGCACCGCTCCCTGAACTATTCTCTGTAGCAGGTTGTGAAGCTGTTGTTTGGTTTGCCTGTTCCTTTTTGTTTTCCTTACAAGAGTAAGTTGTCATAATTCCTGATAGCATTAAAATTACGATTACGCTTTTTTTCATTTTGTTGATTGTTTAAAATTTAAAGTTTAAAGTTATAGCCTGTTACTCTCTATCTGCCCGTACCGCATAACAGCTCCGGCTTGCTGCAGGACTGTAATTCTTAATCATCAGCCGAATACCGAACGGAAGATAAACAGAATTACTGATGGCGAGGTTTGTTGTATCAGCCATGCTTTTCACAAATGCACTTGTTGGTGGTAATGTCACTTCGTTGTCACTGAGGATACGGTGTTTTCTTTCAACATTAATTTTTGCCTTATCCAAAGTTCAGTCTCTTTAATGGGTCTAATGCTGTCGAAGTAGCACCAAATCATTGGTCCAACACCACCAAATAATCCAAAGCCTATTCTTTCTAACATCTCTGGTTCTCTCAATACGCCATTGATTGTCATTTGAGAACTTAAAATTGCAGTTGGAATAAATACACATGGAAAAATCATAAAGAATAAAACTCTTAAATAGTGAGGTGCAATTTGAATTTCAACTGTAGTCGGATTTTCGTTCACTATTGTTCCTTTAATCTTAGGGTTTGCCCGACCGTGTCTTGTATTAAAGCTTTTATAAAACTTAAACCTTTTGCTTTCAATCGCACCTACGTAGTCATTTGAAGAAAACAATAGAAACTTACTTCGTCTGTTGAGTCGTTCTCTTACAAAACAAATCACTTCATCTTTCGAAAGTATCGTGGTAAAAGTTTTAACTGTTTGAAAAGGAAGTTTCATAGTTGCCGTTTATTGTCTTAAGCATTGCCTACAACGAGTTTGGGCTTTACGTTTGTATCGGACATCCGTGTTCCGTCAGCCGCTATGGCAGCAAGTATTTATTAGCTGAAGTTTTATAATCGTATTTCAATTTGTCCGGTGTTGTTTGTTTGAATTATTATTGAGTCTCTCTTTTGTATGTTTACTCCGTTTCCAACAGCATCACCTTGAACAAATGTTCTTATGTCTCCGGCTGTCTTCCATGTAATTGTCGTGTCTATTGTCCTGCCTCCGTTAAAAACAATTCCATTGCCTACCTTTCCATAGTCGTAGGAAATGGTTAGGTATTGAAAGTTAGTAATATTTGCAGCAATCACTCTAACTTTAATAGTCGCAGGTCTGAACAATGGGAAATTCTGAATGAATGGCAAATCGTAAATCGAAGTATCAAGGTTAAAAGTTGCTACCCGGTTTGGATACAATAAGTCAGCAAACAGATTACCTTTAAAAGCTTCCGCATAATAATATCCACTTACGTTATTAAACTGGCTGCCATCAAACTTAAATGTATAGTCTCCGTTTGCATTAGTAAGCACCCGCCCTAAGTAAGTCTTTTTGTTTGAAAATGTTCCTGTAATGTCATCGAAGTAAAACTTGACTTCGCCGTTGGCAATTACGCTATTGACTGCAGAATCTATAAGTTTTCCTGTCAAAATATAACAGTTGCCTGAACAAGTCATTCCGTCAAACAATGGGTCTTTGTCTTTACGACAAGAGTTGATAAGTAATGTGGTCGTTAAAAATGTTATTACAGATAGTAGAGTTCTCATAAAATTACAGCTAACGGTTTAGGGCTTTCTGTCCGTATCGGACATCATAGCTATGTCAGCTTGAATAAAGATATATCGTTTCATAGAATTCCTGTTGTTAACCAAGTTCCGTCGGCCGCTATGGCAGCAAGTGTTTGTTGGCAGATGTGCTTTATCTGACTATAATTTGATAGAAGTCTGCTTTTTTGCTGGCAGCTACATCAGTAAAGCTGATACTGTCAATTTTATAAGCATTGTCACAATCCGAAGAAGGGTTTTTAGAGGAGTATACAAAAAAATAAAACGTGGTATCCGATGTAAAAAATCTGTATTTCTTAGTGCCGTTATACCAGCCCAATTCTTTTATGGCTAATTTGCTATCGCTGGTAACATCGTATTGCAAAGATCTAAATAGAGTGTCACCTATATCCTCCATAATGAGACTGGACGAAAGGGGCAATGTGCTGTCTGCAATAACGTTTTGTCCATTCGTATTCACAAATTCAAAAACTGTCGGGTCAGGTAGATCAAAACAATCACGCCTCCGGCAGGAAAAGGCAAACAGTGTCAGTGCAAGAAAACAAAGAAATATTTTCATCGTTTGTTATTTTAAAGGTGTTGTATAGCATATTTGCCAACGGCTCCGGCTTTGCGCTGCTGAGGATTTTTAAATGTCCAGCCCGAACTGCTGCTTGATTTTATTTGATAGATGAAAATAAGAACTTTTGCTTGGCTTCATTCGTCCAGCCGATAACCGCTGCTAAGTAGTGAACCGAAGCCGATTGCTTCAAAGTCATGCCCCACTTGCAGCAATACTTTTGTTGGCGGCTGGTTTACTTCTGATGTCATTTTGCGTTTCCCAAAACCACACTCCTCTTTGTTTATTTTTTTACACTTGCTCAATTAACTGCAAATAAGCAACTTCTTTTCCTATTAGTTTTTCTTCCTCTTCCAATAATGTAAGTTCTTTTCGTTTCAAGTCAAACAATACTTTTGCTGCCTTGCTGAAATTTAGCTTAACAATATTTTCAAGCACTTCTAAAGATGTTGTAACAAATGTTTCAATTACACCAAGTTCGTATTTGATTTTATGCAGGTCTAATTGATTTTTGTATTCGTTTAAGAGATAATCTAACTTTTGACTTATTTCTTTTTCCGAAAGTTTTGAGTTAGTTACTTCAACAGCCCAATTTCGAAGACGGGATAATTTTAGCGAGGCGACGTTATCATTTTTTAGTTCATGCAATTTGTCGGCTGATAATTCTTCAGTCGTTGCTGGGAATTGATTGATGATTACCGATAATACACTTGCCTTTCGAAAATATTCATCCTCCTTAAAATTCTTGTAACTCCTTCTAATGAGTGGGACAAACTCATCTTTATGTTTTCTGTTTAAAATCATCGCATTCGTTCTTGCTTCAAGTTGTCCTACTTCCCTAAAAGTTTCTAAAAAATCAACGAACCTTTCTTCAAAAGCTTGATTCTTGCTTTCTAAAAAGCCATTAGCTAAATCATATCTTTTCCAAGCTTGAGTAATAGTTGTTTCATCTTTATAAGTCTCGTAATCTCTGTCAAATTCTTCAATTGTATATTCGGTTATTAACCCTGCCCTTTCTAGTTCTTCTATTTCGTTCATTCTTTTTATAAATGTCTCTTTACCTCTTGGAAGTGTATTACAAAATTTTTCAAGCGTATCTTTCCCTCTTATAAAGTATTTGAGATGGTCAAAGTATAAAAGCTCCTTCTTCATGGAGCTATCGTCAAGTAGTGTCCAAGGGTCTATTGTAAATATTCCGATTGTTTGCATCGTCTTTTATAAACTATTTATCATTGTAGGACTGTAGCCAAAACTTGTCACCAACACTCAAATATACGCAACGCAATCACGTAAATACACGACTGGTAAGTTGTATTTATGCACTTTCAACCTCATTCTTACAATATTCTAACTTATTCTATAAAGTTTCAAATTCATTCTCTATAGTTTCAAATTCATTCTCTATAGTTTCAACTTCCTTCTCTATAGTTCGAGCTTCCTTCTCTATAGTTCAAGCTTCGTT
This sequence comes from Ilyomonas sp., assembly GCA_965199845.1. GTDB lineage: Bacteria > Bacteroidota > Bacteroidia > Chitinophagales > Chitinophagaceae > Ilyomonas. The sequence continues at coordinate 23,078 of CBDATZ010000053.1, read as the reverse complement.
CTATAGAGTTCAAACCTCAATCTTTATAGTTCGAGCTTCATTCTTGCCAAATCATCGCTCAAAATAGCAAAGTCAATATATTTTTTGGATAGCTTGCTAAAAGTATTACTTTCATTATCTCATTTTTCACCCACAAAATTAAAAAACATGGCTAAACCCATTGTCGTTCTTATGAACTGGACTAAAATGTCGCCCATACAAATGGCGGCATTTGCACACAACATCGCATCAAGAATACCTGCCGCGTCCAAATCATCTTCGCCGCCCGTTGCGCCGGAAGACCTGACTAACGCCGCCACACGTCTGGAGCTGGCGTATGCCAACCGCATGAACGGTGCTGAGGCGAAAACAGAATTTGAAGCTGCCGATAAGGCGCTTGATGAATTGCTGCACGAGGTGGCGGCTTATGTAAACAGCAATGCCAATGGCGACGCCGTAATTATTGAAGCAGCGGGTTTTACAGCTACCAGCAACGAGCGCAAACCGGCTACGGTGCCGGCGGTTCCCAATGCGCCGGGCATAACGGGTAATGCTTCGGCGCTGCGTTTACAAATAGCGTCGGTGGCGGGTGCTACCAGTTATTGCTGGGTAATTTTTACAGGCGAAACATCTTCAGCAACCGTGGCTGAAACACATATTACGCTTTCGGGTGCGGCAACCGTAATTCCCGGTGGTAAAACCCGCGAAGTGCTGCGGAATGTGGTGGCTGCCGGTACTAAAATTACCGTTCAGGTTTTGGCACAAAATGCCGCCGGTAAAAGCGGTTTCAGCACGCCGGTTGGCTTTACGGTGGGCAGTTAAAACCCGTTTATTCCCGGCAAGCCAAAAGAATAAACGGGTAATGTATGTTTACTGATGTTGTTTCTTAAAACCGGTTTCTTTTTAATTTGCTTTTACAAATTTTACACGGGTTTCGCCTTTGGCAGATTTACATTCAAGATAATACACGCCTTTGCTTAACGACGATATATTGATTGAATTTGTTGATGTACCGGCTGCTACATTGTATTGTCGTGTTGAAACAATCTTGCCTGCCGCATTTACAATTTTAATTTGTATGCGTTGCATTTCATCGCTGTTGAAGTTGAGGTTAAGATTTGCCTGTACCGGGTTTGGATAGATGTTTACGGCAAACGAAGCTGCGCCGGTTATGGTTTTTACTGCGCTCAAGGTAAATCTTCCGTCATTATCAACTTGCTTTAAACGATAATAGTTTGTACCGCTGGCTGGCTTACTATCAATATAAGAATAATCGTGTTTTGTATTGTTGTTGCCGGCGGCATTTACTTTTCCTATCTCAACAAAATCAACAGCATTGGTACTTTTTTGAACTTCAAAATAATTGCTGTTTATTTCGCTTGCGGTTGACCATTGCAACAGGTTTTGTGCGCCGTTTTTAGTTGCTGTAAAACTTAGCAAGGTTACAGGTAACACACCTTCTGCCGTATCGCTATGTAAAGTAAGCTGGGCGGCTACAGAATTTGTAACGGTAACATAATAAGAGCCGGTAGAATCTGGTGTGTAAGATGAATCGCCTATGATTGTTTTGGAAAGATTTCCGTTCCGGTACCAGCGAAAAGTATTCTTTGCAACGGTGCCGCCTGCAGAAACATAAAACCTGATTGCGCCGCCCGGAGATGTGCCTGTTTGGAGCGGAATGGTGGCTTGCGGTGCATATTTATTTGTTAACCCGCTTGCATTTGGATAAGTAGAATCATTACCCAACTTCTTAGCTAATTCTTCATAGCCGTCAAAAGTAAATTTATTATGATTGGTTAACAGATAAAACAGTTTACTAAGTGGCGCCAGTGAAGGTACAGGACCAGACAACTCGTTATAAGAAAATCCCAATACATACAGATTGACCAGTTTATCTAACGGAGGAACCGTGCCCGATAATTTGTTATAATCCACATATAATGTATTAAGCTGGATTAATGTTCCAATGGTATCCGGAATGCTGCCTTCGAGCAGGTTGTTGTTTATTGTCAACTGGTGAATGTCTTTAAAATTGCCGAACGACAAAGGAATGGTGCCTGTGAGAGAATTGTCGCCAAGTACCAGTCCCTGCATTTTAGTAAGGTTTCCAAGCGATGAAGGAATGCTCCCGGTTAACTGGTTAGCCTGCAAGTCTAAGTATTGCAAATTGACGAGATTGCCTAAAGAAGCAGGAATAGTATCTGTGAATTGGTTACCCTCCAGGGACAAATTTTGCAGGTTCGTTAATTGCCCTAACCAGTCAGGTATAGTTCCAGTTAATTGATTGTAATCAAACCGTAAGTATTCCAGGTTTCGGAGTTGTGATAACGTGTCGGGTATAGTTCCGGTTAACTGGTTAAAAGAAAGATCTATATATTTTAGTTTATGCAGGTTCCCGTAAGATTGCGGGATTGTACCCGTTAAGTCATTTGAAGCAAAACTTAAATATTCAAGACTGTCAAGTGTTCCTATCGTATGGGTTATGGGACCAACTAAATTATTGCCACCAGCTGGTCCAAAATCAAGACTAATTGATGTAACCCTTGTACCTTTTACCTCGATTCCCAGCCAGGTACTTACCGGCATACTACTTAGCCAGTTATCCTTATAAGTCCAATTCGCGCCGTCAGTACTATCATATAAATTAACTAAGGCAAGAGAATCCTGCGTGTTAACCTGTGCGTTGATTTTGTTTGTATTGAATAAAAAAGCGACAATAAATAACGGAAGTAAAGAGTGTTTCTTAAGGTTTAATTTGATATAAAGGTACTGTTTAATTTCCTCTTTGTTGAAATTATATTATAAACGGTATAGATTAATAATAACACTTATATATGAAATGAATCAATTGATGTCCTTCATAAAACCAGGCACAAGTAAAGAGAAAGCGGGTAAGATTCATTGATTTAAAATGAATGATTACTTATGAAGAAGACAAGATTTACAGAGCCACAAATCGTATTTGCGCTGCGCCAATCGGAAGGCAGATGGTGGAGTTAAGGTTGAAGAAGTATGTATGAAAGATTAATGCCTTCGTAGAAGCATATAACAACTTACAACCGCATAGCTCTTTACACAACTTTACACGTGCTGATTTCGGGAAAACATCAAGTCATAAGATTCATAACTTAGCGTTCTCCCGATGTTTGGAGGAACGTCACATAAACACGCGTTTTACATTTTGATCAATACGTTCAAAACGGTATCTTTTATTTCCAAATGCTGTTAAGCCTGAGAATATGTAATGATTTGATGTTGAAATCCATTGCCGATTGAATCTGGATTTGATTGAGAAGACTTACCGGGAAGAAAATACTGGTCATTGTGGTTAATCCATTGTCAGCAAACAACTCTATTGAAGCCGCATCAATAATCAGGGTTAACTGTAGTTTATTGTTTTTAGAAAAACGGGGTGCCACTACTTTTGAAGCAAAACTTTTTTTAAAGTCGCTTTTACCTGCTTTGGTTCGGTCTATATAGTATTGGTTGGCTTTCATATCATAACCAACCAAAAGCTTTTCTCCGCTTTCATTAGATAAGATAAAAGAAAAGTCTTTAATCGCATTAGAGGTAACCGTAACCCGGTACGGTGTTGTTATATTTTTACTTCCGGCAACAGTATAATTACTTGCCTTTACGTTCGTTAAGGTTACCATTGGCGTGGCGTCTTTATCTAACTCTTTTACCGGCACAGAAGTAACCAGAAACTTATTATTCATCTTCACAATACTGAGTTCTCTTGGCAATGTCATGGCGCTGCGCCATTTATCTGTCGGAACGATGTTCGCATAATCCCAGTTGCTCATCCAGCCTAAAAATATCTTCCTGTTTCCCGTGTTACTCCAGGTAATACCTGCGTATTCATCCGGACCATAATCCAGCCATTTGGTAGTTGTATCATCCGGTGTAAAAGTGTGCCCGTCAAATGAGCCGGTAAAGTATTGTGTAGCACTTCCGCCATTCGGACCACCGGGATTAATATTGACAATCAGTACCCATTCTTTCTTTCCCTCAAAATCAAAAGAAATCAAATCGGGACATTCCCATACGCCACCATGCGCGCCGAGCTTCTCACCAAACTCACTTTCTTTTGTCCAGTCCTTTAAATCAGGTGAAGAATAGAAAGTAATGCGGTCTTTGGTGGCAAGCGTCATCACCCACTTTTTTACATCTTCATGCCAGCTTACTTTCGGGTCGCGGAAGTCGGTAATGCCCGGATTTTTTAAGACAGGATTGCCGCTGTATTTCGTCCATGTTTTACCATCGTCGAGACTGTAAGCAATGCTTTGATTCTGATAATCATTTTTGCCCGCTTTTTCACCCTTTGGATCATGGTTCGTATAAATGGCTACGAGCGGCGTTTTGCCTTCTTTTCCAAAGCCGGATGTGTTCTTTTTATCGGCAACGGCACTGCCGGAAAAGATATAACCCAGCGAATCAGGATACAAAGCAATGGGCTGTTCTGTCCAGTGAATCATGTCTGGACTGGTGGTATGTCCCCAGTGCATGGGTCCCCAGGTAGTTCCTTCGGGATAGTACTGGAAAAACAGGTGATATACACCATCGTTATATACCATACCATTTGGATCATTCATCCAGTGTTCTTTAGGAGAAAAATGGATTTGCGGACGATAGAGACTGTGATAAATAGCTGTATCCGGTTGCGCCTTCATACTGCCGCAAATAATAAAAGAAAGAAGAATAAAAAAACATCTTGTCTGAAACATATATGTATCCATAAAAATTTATTTAGAATCGAACCTGTTGTTCGCTGAAGCCATCAGTTAACTACGTATGGGTAACCGTAATATTACTAAATACAACCTGATCGTTGATGTAAACAACCACAACAGAATTTTCAATCACAATCTGCACTTTATAATTCGTATCAGGCGATAAAGTTACAGGTATCTCATTATCAGGAAATACTATCCGGAGTGTTCCTGTTTTCTTTTCAAACTTAAATTTATTTTGGGATGAAACAAACCGCAATTGATAGGTAAAGGATTACATACAAAAACTTCATTTCCAAATTAATGAAAGCAGCCAGGCTTTATCGCTTATCAATTGGTGCTGCTACCATCGCTAAATAACTCAATACCCGTTTGCTGCTCAAATGGAAATGTTGTTGCGCTTATTGTAATTTGACCCTCATTGGCAAATACTTCCACGGACTGCACAGGACTTTGCAGCAAACCTATCCATACATATTAATTACTTCAAACGTTCGGTAAAGGCAATCATAGGCAAACCGACATCTGTACACATAGCTCAGCGTATTACCGCAGAAGCAAAGCTCTTTTGCAGCATACAACCTGAAGCGTGGCCAACATCGCTTACAGTCTCGGATTCAAATATTCACCTGTTTCAACAATTACTTCAAACGGGTAGCCAGCCTTACTTCAAAATCCCTTAGGAAAAGCAAGGTTTGAAAATCATATTTATTGGTTTGATTTTCTCTATCAATGAACCTCTGTGTGATCATAACTTTGTAGTAATAAAAAAGGAGAGTAAGGCAGTCATTAAGACGTGTCTTGCTTTTATTGATTATCAAATAAAAAAGTATGAAAAAAGTATTGATTACAGGAGCCAATAAAAGTATCGGATTTGAAACCGCCCGCCAATTATTGCAACAAGGATATTATGTGTATTTAGGCAGCCGCGATAGAGATAATGGTCAGAAAGCAGTAGATAAGCTAAAAGCTGAAGGACTTAACAATGTGGAAGCCGTACAAATAGATGTAACCAACGATGAATCGGTACAAGCCGCCCGCGCAGAAATAGGCAAAAAAACGGAAGTATTGGATGTACTCATCAACAACGCCGGTATTAGCGGAGGCTTACCGCAAACAGCAACCGGTGCAAGTATAGATACATTTAAAAAGGTGTTTGATACCAATGTATTTGGCGTTGTAAGAGTTACCCAGGCCTTTATAGATTTATTGAAAAAATCGCCCGAACCACGCATCGTAAATGTATCTTCCAGTCAGGGTTCGCTCACGCTTCACAGCGATCCTACCTGGCAGTATTATAATTATAAAGGTGCTGTTTATCTTCCGTCAAAATCGGCGCTGAATATGTACACCATTAACCTGGCTTTTGAACTGCGCGATACGACATTTAAAGTAAACGCTGTTGACCCGGGCTACATCAATACAGATTTTAATAATCATAGCGGACCGGGTACCGTTGAAGAGGCTGGCGCGCGTATTATTAAATACGCCATGATTAACAGCGATGGACCAACCGGAAAGTTTTTTAGTGAAGAATACAACCCGCAAACAGGAGAGATTCCGTGGTAGTGGTTTGAGTAATGATTTTGTAAAGCGGTTGATGTATTGTCAGTCGCTTTGTTGTTTTTGGGTTTTACATTGTCTCTAAATAATGGAAATGAGATTTGATAATAAACTTATTTTACTGTATTGTATTGTTTTGTTTGAGTCAAGATGTTCGAATTTATAGCTTTTATTCCTGGAGTAATAATTCAACTTCAGCCGCTATTTGCGCGATTACTTCCATATTCTTTATCTTTTCTTCCTGGCTGTAAACTACAAATACTTGTCCGCCATATTGTTTGGTAAAATTGATGAAACTATTCTTCATTCTTTCAGTTGCAGAGTAATTACCAAAATTCGATTTTATAGTAACTGGTTTTATTTGAATACCAAATGCTTTTTCTCCAACCCAGCCGAGATAATCTATATCACCAGCATGATCCAATTCAGGTGGACTTTCTTCAAATCGAACCTGTGGAAATTCTTTGGCAAGATTGTCTTCCACAACCGATTTTTCACGGATGAAACCATCGAAGGTTCTGTTGAGTGTAAGATTGAAAATATAATCAACGCAATCTTCCAAAGTAAGCTGGTGAAAAGCTTCCGTCCATTCAGGAATCACAATCTCTTTAATTTTTACATATAGCCTTTCGCCTAATTCTTCTAAACTTTCTTTGGTAATCTTTGATGGTGTTTTACTATCTGTATGCGCATGTTCAAAATACCATTGCTGCCAATCTTCAAACGACTTTGGCTGACATTCACGAATGAGTGCCATTACAGCACCTACTTTATTTGGGCGTGAAAGCTGATAAATTTGGGTCGCGTAATTTAGAACTTTTTCTTTTTTGCCCAATTCTTTGGAATAGCGTTTCATTAGATTACTGTGAGTATTGTTCTATTTGTGTTAGAATTACCAGAGTTATTCCAACTATTTATTAAAGCAGTCCTTCTAATATTGTTACTTTTTGTTCTGCCTTCTAAAGTATCAATATAGGTTTCAAGTTCTTGTAAAGTAGAAATAATAAAAAAACCTGCAGGATTACTTGTTGCAGAACCTATCAAATCATTGTCTATTTCAATACACTCTTTTATTAAAGTTCTTAATAAAACCTGATTACCGCTTGTAGGAAAACCTAATGTTGATGCAAGCCTTTTAGCACCTATTGCGTTACTTCTTCCAATACCTAAAGCTTGTAGTAAAGCAGAACGCTGTTGTTGAGTAAAATTGTTAGAAGGCATAATTTATTTTATAAAATTTAAAAACTTCTCTTTATACTTAAAATCAAAATCGTGATTTACCTGCACCAAACCATTCTTCACTAAATGTGCATTGATGAACGTTTTATTTTCTAAATACAAATAGCAAAGCAGGTTATTTTCTTCATCATGCTTGATAGCATCATACTTTAAGAAAACACGTTTCCCTTTTAATTTACTAATTAAAAAGTCAGTTGCCTTTCCATTGATAACCGGGTCTTCTTTTACACCAATCAACTTTATAATTAAATCATTATTCAAGCGTATTTTTTCAGGACTAATAACTTCTTTTACGGTAAATAATTCTTCGCGTTTTGTAGAACTGTCTTTGTCTATTTTAGAACCGAACTGAAGTTTTTTTACATCAATCTTCTTGTCTAATTTATGCGGGTCTGTAAAAATGTATGGCAATTGCAGAATATCATCTTCAAAATTAACGGCGGTTAATTTTTGTCTTAAAAACTCGTAAGTCGTACCATTAATATCTTGCTGAACAGCGCCAATCTTTTCTTTGATAACAGGAAAGAATTCAGCATTGATTTCAAATCCAATTGAACTACGATCAAGATTTTTAGCAGCGAGAGAAGTAGTGCCACTGCCGGCAAACGGATCAAGAACGGTTTCGCCAACAAAAGAAAACATTTTAATCAAACGCTTCGGTAGTTCTTCAGGAAACATAGCGATATGATTATTTTGTCTCGCTCCTGTAAAATTCCAATGACCGGCAAAGAATGTATTCCACTCTTCACTTGTCATTTTCGAAACTTCTTTTTGTTCCTTGGTTGGCTTTGGAGCTTCTCCTAACTTTTTAAATAACAAAATGAATTCATAATCAAGTTTTAAAATACCATTTCTTGGATAAGGATAAGAACCCATTTGAATACCACCACCTGTCGTATTAGAAGTGGTTATTTTCTGCCAGATGATAGCGCCCATATAATCGAAACCAATATTCTCACAAAACTTTATTATTTCTTCCCTGATAGGAATCACTTTATAACGTCCATAATATACAGAACGAGCAAATTGGTCACCTATGTTTACACAAAGACGGCAGCCATTATGTAATACACGATAACATTCTTTCCATACTAGGTTCAGGTTGTTGATATAATTTTCATAATCATGGTTAAACCCAATTTGATCATTCGTTCCATAATCTTTTAACTGCCAGTAAGGCGGAGATGTAATAACGAGATGAACCGAGTTGTTTTCAACCGTTGTCATCCTTCTGCTATCGCCATTAATTATTTTGTGATGCGTTGCCAATCAATAAGTTTTAATCAAATTTAGGTGAAAGGTATATCTGTAATTATAAAAGAAATACACACCATTCTTTTTTCCTGCATGTTTTCTTCTGCAGATTTATGTGTGTTGGTTAAAGAAGCATTGCAAACAAGCAATACATCCAACAACTCTCTAACACAACAACTCCACTTTGCAAGCGAAAAGCAGTAAGTCAAAACCCGGCACCAATTTTACAGAACCTTCTAAAATATTTCTCCTATGAATACAACTACCAATAACAATCTCCAAGGTCAGTTACAAGCTGTAGGCGGACTATTGCTAACCGGCGCTGGTTTATCTATGTCTATTGACGCCGGATTGGTAAAAGCAAAGGGCAGCAAATGGTTTTGGTATGGTACAGCGGCATTGATTGTTTTCCAGGCGGGTTTATGTTTGGTAGCAGGTTCCGTGCGGTATGGTAATCAGAAGTAGAGTTACTTTTAGGTTTTGATATCGTCGCTATAAACGACAATGCGGTGCAGGAAAATAATCTACTTTCCTGCACCGCATCATCTTCATTAAGAAACAACGCGCAAATCCATAAAATATCGAAAAGAAAAACAGCCTTCAGCTTCCGAAATAATTTTCCTTCATATCCGCAATCAAACCGATATGTGTCGGTTCCCAGCCCAATTCTTCTCTTGTTCTGGTGCTGGTTGCCGGACTATCGAGGACAATAAAGCGGGACATCCAGGTAAAATGACCAGCCGCCTCTTCCGGCGAAATGGATTTTACCGGCAGGTTCAGTTGTTTGCCAATAATTTCGGCAAGCTCACGAACCGGTATTCCTCCGTCTGCAATGCCATTATAGCGACTTCCGGCAGTTCCTTTTTCCAGCGCCAGCCTAAAGAGCCGGGCAGCATCAAGACGATGTACCGCCGGCCAATGATTGTTGCCATCACCTACATAAGCAGATACGCCTTTTGCGCGCGCAACATTGATGAGCATGGGTACAAAACCTTTATCGCCTTTGTCATGCACAGAAGGCGGAAGCCGAATAACGGATGCCTTCACACCATCGTTAACCAACGATATCGCTGTAGCTTCTGACGCACGGGGAAGCGGAGGCGCTGCATCCTCTTCCGTAACCACGTCTTTGTGGCTGGCTTTCAAACCCAACGTGCCGCCGGTCACGATAAAAGGACAATTCGTGCCTACCAGTGCAGCGCCGATTGCTTCAATAGCTGCTTTGTCTGTTTGCGCAGCCGCTTCATAATTTGAAAAATCGTGAATAAAGGCTGTATGAATCACACCGTCTGCTTCTTTCGCTCCCTTTTGCAAACTGTCAACATCTGCAAGGCTGCCTCTAAGCACTTCAGCGCCGGCATCGGTAAGTGATTTGGCAGAAGCATCTGAGCGCGCCAGACCCACTACCTGGTGACCGGCTTGTAATAATTCCTGAACTACGGCGGAGCCAACAAATCCCGAAGCTCCGGTAACAAATACTTTCATAATTGAAGTTTTAATTGATAGCGAGAGATGCTAAACGCATTTGTTTTTATCATCCCTTACTAATAACCGCAAAGTTCACGCAACGGGTTGTGATAAAACGAGGAGATTTGACACGATTTTTGAATGTCATTTGACTTGTTATAAACAACGGTAACAAATTGGAAAGGTTGGTTGCAAGTTGAAATACCATCGTTATCTTGCTATTATGTTTGAAAAATTTGAGCAGTATATTTTATCAAAAGGAGATTTCACAAACGAGAATATCCGGCAGATGCGCGCCACAGCGGTATTGAGAAAGCTTCGGCGGCGACAGCTTTTGCTTGCCGAAGGCGATGTGTGCCGGCATAAAGTATTTGTAGCGAAAGGCATGCTCAGAACCTTTCGCCTTAAAGAAGACGGAACAGAACATATTATGCGGTTTTCACCGGAAAATAGCTGGTCTATTGACCATGAAAGTTACACGCACGGAACACCTTCCAAATATTATATTGAAGCATTGGAAGAGTCGGAAGTGATTATGTGGACAAAAGAACAAATGGAAGAACTTTTCGCTTCCATTCCTCTACTTAAAATGTTTACAGAGAAGTTTAAAGAGCAAAGCATCAACGAAAGTCAGCAACGTATTCTTATTAATATCAGTTATACAGCCGAAGAAAAATACCACGATTTCATAGCTACATATCCCGACATCTTCAACCGCGTACCGCTGCACATGGTAGCTTCTTACTTAGGCGTATCGCGCGAAACGCTGAGCCGTGTGCGACATGCACAGATGGCAACACACAAAAAATATTCTGCCAGATAAGAACCTTTCAGGTTTTGGCATCGTTTCTATCAATGATGATGCTGCTGTTTATTGCGAAGCTGCCATAATACCGCATCGTCTTTACAATAGATGATGCCGGAACATAAGGAAAAATAAAAAAAACAACCTCGCATCATGCGGTTACGTTTCTTATATCAGCTTATACAAATCTGTGTAAGCATTTAGTCATTGAAAGAAAAACACTTTTGCAGAAATACCATTGCCATAGCATCTGAATTCAATAGTACATTCAAATATCATCTCATATAAAAATTTCAAAACAATTTAAAACCGCGTAACATGAAAAAGAATCTCTACTTCGCCATTCTCCTGTTTCTTCCTTACTTCCTGATGGCACAAAAAACAGGAATCAAAAGCAGTGCTGCCAAACCAGCGCTAACTTACTGGTCGTTGCGGGGCAACAGCAATATTAATGACACGATAAACTTTCTCGGAACCACAGATAAGCACCGGCTTTTCTTCAGAGTCAATAACAAACCAGCTGGCTTTATAGATTATGATTCTTTCCAGCGAAACACAACGTATGGCTATCAAACCCTCGTTAATTTAACGCAATATGGTTTTGATAATACCGCGATTGGTTACCAGGCGATGTATAACAGCACAGACGGACATGCCAATATAGCTTTGGGCGTAAGAACGTTATACAACAATACGCAAGGTTCTAACAATACAGCCATAGGAAATGGTTCTTTGTTTAGCAACACAACAGGCGTTTATAATGTTGCCATTGGCGGTGCAATGACTTCGAATACAGAAGGTCTTTACAATATAGCCATCGGAGATGGCACATTAACCCGAAACGAAACCGGCAGGGATAACATTGCCATTGGTTCCAGTGCTTTATACTTTAGTTCTGCTTCCGAGAATACAGCAGTCGGTTATTTCGGTATGTACAACAATACTACCGGAACATACAATACGGCAAGCGGTTATCTTGCTTCATTCTCTAATACGGTCGGCAACAACAATACAGCTTATGGTTCTTATGCCTTGTATGGCAATGTTTCCGGCAACGACAATACCGCCGTTGGAAATAATGCTTTATATACCAATCAAACCGGCAGGCGCATTACAACAGTAGGTTCAGGAGCTGATGTAACTGACGTAAATTTCAGAAACAGCACAGCTATCGGCTACAATGCTAAAGTAGATGCCAGCAACAAAGTGCAAGTTGGAAATATGAATGTAAAAAGCATCGGCGGCATGGTAGGCTGGACCAACTATTCTGATGCGCGCATCAAGCAGGATATAAAAGAGAATGTGCCGGGTCTTTCCTTCATTAAACAACTAAAACCGGTTACTTATCACCTAAACCCTGTAAAAGCCAACGAACTATTGGGTAAGAAAGATTCTCTGACTAAAGCAGGCGAAAGTAATATCGACAAAATACTGTTCACCGGCTTACTTGCGCAGGATGTAGAGGCAGCCGCAAAAAAGATCAATTACGATTTTAGCGGAGTTGATAAAACAGGAAAAATAATGGGTTTGCGTTACAGCGAATTTGTGGTTCCGCTGGTAAAAGCTGTGCAGGAATTAAATGCTAAGAACGATAGCCTGCAGGCAAGGCTGGATAAGATAGAAGCGATGTTAAATCAATCATCAGCAACAACTGCTTTTTCGGCGTCATCATCTATCTCTGCCTTATCAGCTACCACTTTATCCTTGTATCCAAATCCGGCTAATAACAATCTTGTTATTCAGTTTAACGCAAAGAGCCAGTCAGCAGCAACTATTATGATTACTGATATGAAAGGCAGCACCACTTTACAGCAATCATTCAACGTAGTGGCAGGCAATAACAATATGAATATAGATATTAGCGGACTGGCGAAAGGTGCTTATACGTTGCAGGTACAAACGGCTGGTACAATGCTTGCCAAAAAGTTTGTAAAAGAATAGACTGCACCAGCTTGGCGAAGTTTGCAACCAATTGTGTACGAAACCTTGGCTGGCGATATGTGGTTAAGATAAATGACAACAAGTGAATTGATTGGATTGATATAGAAGTATATGTTTGGTAAGTCAGGTGTTGAGATAAAAGGAATTATCAGGTAAAGAAGCTGGCAAATTAATGTCATGTTTAAGCTGATTTTATTTCTTTACTCAACACCAGCAAGCTAAGCCTTTGGATAGAAGTGTAACCCCGAAGAACATTGTATTTGCTGAAACTATAGTTTTGCAACCTTTACAATGTTCCGGCTTTACAAAACAACTTCGATGCTAACGAAAAAATACCTGCTCGTATCTCTTTGGCTTGTCACTTATTTTATGGTTGTATCGTTTGTCTGCCACGCACAAAATGTACATATCAGCCACAACATACAAGAGAAAAAAATACAGTTTGGAAATGAAGAAATTCAGATGACACTGGATTATAACCAAAAGGCAAACATCTCTTCTGTCGTGCTGAATGGTCAGCCAATTATAGAAGGCGATTCCGGTATTTATTCAGCCATCAGGATACAAGAAAATACCTATTCTACCTTACAGCTTTTATCTGTTCCCGTTGCGAAAGTTACAGACAGTACAATTATCCTTACAGCCATTACTTATGGTGATAAAAATCATCCGATTTATGAAACCTGGGTATTCACCATCAGTCGCCGCAACATACAATTCAGGATAGAAAGATCGCTCTCAAAATCAATTACAGCAGAGCAGGTAGCGTTGCCTGTATTTACGTTTACCAACATCAATACATGGGAAGGCGCGTACCAGGATTATGGCGGCTTAGCCTGGTTTTACCTCTTTAATAAAAAGCTGGATACTTATGGCGTTCACAGCCGTTCATCGCAGTTCTGGAATAGTAAAACCAACACAGGATTAGACATTGCCGTATCAGCGCCGGGCGAACAAATCGCTATGAATTATAGCCGTACTCAAAATGATAAATTAGCCTATACCATTGCCGTAGCTCCCACGGAATTGATTCCGCGTTTTGATTCCGGTACAAACCGGAGACGGTTTATACGCGACAGAACAGATGTGTGGGCGCCCGTAATAATGAAGGCTGGCACTACAAGTGAAACCATTACACTTTCTTCTTTTGATTTTAATGAGAGGTTTGGCAGGGGAAAAATGGCTGGCATAAACGGCGAAGAAGTAAGCGCAGCACTCAATACAATTGCCAGGATTGGTGTAATAGATAAGCAACATTTTGGTGGCAACAGCTGGCACACGCCGTATGGTCCTATTTGCCTGCACGAACAATACATTGCGCAGATGGGGCTTGCCATCAATGATATGAATTATCTGAAAGGATACCAGCAGTGCCTTGATTTTTATCGCGACAATGCCATAACAAAAGAGGGAAGAGTATGGCCAAGGTGGGCTTACAGCAATGAAGATGCGATGCCGGGTAAATTTACCAATAAAGGTTTTTATGAAGCCCAATGGGGATACCTGTTAGACTCGAATCCTGACTTTGTTACGAACGTATCCGACCTGTACGATCAGACAGGCGATAAAGCCTGGGTAAAAACACAACAACCGGCGTGCGAAAAGGCATTGGACTGGATTATCAAAAGAGATCGTAACCACAACGGACTTGTAGAAATGATGACTGACAGTACCGCACAGAAAAGAGGCAGCGACTGGATTGATATTATCTGGGCGTCTTATGAAAATGCTTTTGTAAACGCTAAGTTGTATCATGCTCTTGCATTGTGGGCAGGCATCGAAAAACAATTGGGCAATACAGCTAAAGAAACGTATTACAAACAGTTTGCCCGTAAACTGAAAGCGAGTTTTAATAAATCAACATCGGAAGGTGGTTTTTGGGATGATGAGAAACAATGTTACATCCACTGGAGAGATAAAGATGGTTCTGCACACGGCAATAATATGGTGACGCCCGTAAACTTTATGGCAATTGCTTACAATATCTGTGATGATGAAGTACGGAAGAAAACCATCTTGGATAATATAGAATCGCAGATGCAGAAAGAGCAGCTTTTCTTTTGGCCGCTGTGTATGTATAGCTATCATGCGGGCGAAGGAAACGACTGGCAGTTTCCGTTTCCCGGCTATGAAAATGGAGATATTTTTTTATCGTGGGGTTCTATTGCTATACAAGCGTATGCTTCCTACAAACCCGAACTTGCTTTGCACTACGTAAAAAATGTATTGGCTCAGTACGCAAAAGATGGGCTGGCTTTTCAGCGCTACGGTCGCACAAAGCAGGATGGATTGGGCGATGATATATTGGCAGGCAATTGTCTTTCCGTCGTGGGTTTATACCAGTCTATCTATGGTATGAATCCACTGTATAACCGGTTTTACTTAAATCCGCATCTCACGAAAGAATTAGTCGGAACACAATTAAAATATAATTTCAGGAAACAGAAGTTAATCATTGATCTCAACACAAATCAATACGCCGTTTCGAATGGAAGATTTAAAGTAATAGCTCCTTCTGATTTTGGTTTTTACAGCACCGGTAACAGTTTAAAATATTTTCATAAAAACAGCGATCATCCATCTTTACAGGTAACCACCAATAACAAAAGCAAGCTAACCATTGATGTACATGACTGGAATAATAAGCAGGTTTCGTGGACACAATTTTCCGGGAACAAACCATCAATTCCATTTGTTTACACAGTGGTTGATCTGATGCCTGATCATGAGTATAATTTGTTGGTTGATGGCAAGCTCATTCAACAGTTAAAGAGCAATGCAACAGGCATAGTACAATTCAGTTACAAACAAATGGCAACGGCTGAAAACATCATTTTGGTACTAAGTGATTTATAAAAGATTTAAAGCTTCTTACGGAACGCTGGGTAATCAGAATATTGGAAATTATCCTTATCTTGTACAATGGTTAGACGTTTGGTTCATTCCGGTATGTGTCTCATCCCGATTCTACCGGTTCACCAATCCCGGTTTTATAGGAACCGATCTTGCCAATTCAGGAACCGATCTTCCTATCATTCGTTATGCAGAAGTATTGCTTAGTTATTTAGAAGCCAAACTGGAAAATGGCGATGCTATCACACCGCCATTGTTGGATTCTACCATCAACCGGGTAAGACAACGCAGTTCGGAAAATATGCCTAAAGTAACCGAAACCAATTCAGAACTTTTACGTGTGATATTGAGAAGAGAAAGACGTAACGAACTGGCGTTCGAAGGAATCCGGTTGTGGGATTTATTGCGTTGGAAAACAGCCGCTAACGTGTTAAACGGCGACTTCTATGGAGCTCCATTCCAGGGTGCAACTAACCTGCGAAAGAAAGGCACAACGATAGATTTGTACAACCGCTGGTATGTAAAGTCTAAAGCATTTAGAGCCGGTACCGATGAAACGTGGCCGATTCCATTAAGCGAAGTGAGCATCAATCCGAATTTGCGGTAAAAGATTTTCTTTGTAAATCACAAAGGCAAATTTCTTTGTACGCTTTATTATTAATCAAACCAACGATCGTGAAGAAAGCATTTTGTATAAGTCTATCTTTTTTGCTGGCTCTTATTACAATACATTCCAATGCACAAAAAAAGCAGGCTGCTGCAAAAACGGATGTAAAAAAACAAAAGAACATCATCTTTATTTTAACCGATGATCACCGCTACGACTTTATGGGTTTTACAGGCAGAGTTCCCTGGCTGAAAACACCAAATATGGACTTCCTGGCTGCGAACGGCGCGTATTTTAAGAATGCATTTGTTACCACATCTTTGTGTTCTCCCAGCCGGGCTTCCATTCTTACGGGGCAATATTCGCACGTACATACAGTGGTAGATAATGTGGCGCCTATGCCTGCTAACCTGGTGTTCTTTCCGCAATACTTACAGAAAGCTGGTTACCAGACTTCTTTCTTTGGCAAATGGCATATGGGAAATGAAACTGACAAGCCGCAAAAAGGGTTTAACCACTGGGAAAGTTTTCTCGGGCAAGGCATCTATTATAATCCTACATTAAACATTGATGGGAAGGAAGTGGCTTATAAAGATTCGACTTACATCACTGATCTTTTGACGGAACATGCTATTGACTGGATGAAGAATCGCGATACCAGCAAACCGTTCTTCTTATATCTTTCTCATAAAGCAGTACATGCCGAATTTAAGCCGGCCAAGCGCCATAAAGGTATGTATGCAAACCAGAAATATCCTTTGCCGCCTACTTATTATCAAACCCTGGGAGACGATTACAAAAAGCTGGGTTGGCCGGAATGGGTAAAGCAACAGCGTTATAGCTGGCATGGCGTTGATTATATGTATCACAGCCACGATTCATCTATAGACGGAATGGTGCAAGCTTATTGCGAAACCTTAATGGGAGTAGATGAAAGCATTGGCTCTGTAATGGCTTATTTAAAAGCCGCCGGTATTGAAGACAATACGCTTATTATTTATATGGGTGATAATGGATTTGCCTGGGGTGAACATGGATTGATTGATAAAAGACAGTTTTATGAAGAGTCTGTAAAAGTGCCGTTCCTGGCGTATTGTCCGGGCTTATTTAAAGGCGGCCAAACCATTACCAAAATGGTGCAGAATGTAGATGTCGCGCCTACTATTATGGATTATGCAGGATTAAAGAAACCCGGTTATATGCCCGGACAATCGTTTATCCCTTTGTTGCGTGGCGATTCCGTTCAATGGCGTAATAAAATCTTCTATGAGTATTACTGGGAATACGATTTTCCGATGACGCCTAATATCTTTGGCGTTCGTACCGATAAGTACAAATACATTCGTTACCAGGGAATTTGGGATACCAATGAATTGTATGATATTGAACATGATCCGAATGAAATGGTGAACCTGATTCAGGATCCGAAATATGCTACTCTTGTGCAGCAAATGGCAAATGATTTATTCGACTGGCTCGAAAGCACCAATGGAATGAACATACCATTGAAAAGAACAATCAAAAATCCGTACGGAGATTACAGGCATCCCAAACAATACTAAAGAATAAAGTAAGATTGAAAAGTATAATTATCTTGTTTACATTGAATCATTCACTATGAATAAACGATCTTTTAGCAGAGCAAAATTATTGTACATAACAACAGCGTTCCTGCTTTCTCAATCGTTACTGTATGCACAAAATAGTAAGCCAAAACAACCCAATATTATTTTTATTTTGGCAGATGATCTTGGATATGGCGATGTAAGCAGCTACGGTGCTACAAAAATTCATACACCCAATATTGATGCCCTGGCAAGTCATGGCATTCGTTTCACCAATGCACACGCCACCGCATCTACCTGCACGCCTTCGCGCTATTCATTAATGACAGGAAAATATGCGTTTCGAAAAAACGGAACCGGCATATTGCCGGGCGATGCTGCACTTATTATACCTACCGATAAAACAACGTTGCCTAATATGTTGAAAGGCGCCGGATACACAACCGGATTGGTTGGTAAGTGGCATTTGGGTTTGGGCGAACAAGTACAAAAAAACTGGAACGCCGAAATAAAGCCCGGACCAAACGAAGTGGGTTTTGATTATGCCTTTTTCTTTCCTGCCACGGCAGATAGAGTGCCTACTGTTTTTATAGAAAATAATAAAGTAAATGCATTAGCAGGCAACGACACCATCGAAGTGAATTATAGCAAAAAGATTGGTAATGAACCAACCGGCGCAGAAAATCCTGAACTGTTGAAGATGAAGGCATCGCCTAATCACGGACATAACAATACCATTGTAAATGGCATTGGCCGTATTGGTTTTATGAAAGGAGGAAAAACAGCGCAATGGACAGATGAAGAACTCTCGCTCACCTTTTTAGCCAAGGCAAAAACATTTATTGATTCGAACAAAAAACATCCCTTCTTTTTGTACTTTACGCCAACCGAACCTCATGTGCCTCGTATGCCGGCAACTATATTCAAAGGCAAGAGTGGTCTGGGTTTCAGAGGCGATGCGATATTGCAGTTAGACTGGACGGTAGGAGAAATTACCAAACAACTTACACAACTGGGCATTGCCGATAATACAATCATCATTTTTAGCAGCGATAACGGCCCTGTGTTAGACGATGGCTACCAGGATGGCGCTGTAACACAACAAAATGGTCATACGCCATGGGGACCTTTGCGTGGTGGTAAATACAGTGCATTTGAAGCCGGAACCCGGGTTCCTTTCATCATTACATGGCCGGCGCAAACCAAAGCTCTGATTTCTGATGCGTTGGTTGATCAGGTTGATATGCTGGCATCATTTGCCAAACTAACCGGCCGGCAAATAAAAGATACATTAGACAGCCAAGACGAATTGGAAACCTGGCAGGGAAAAAACAAAACCGGGCGCTCGTCTATTATCGAGCAGGCCGGCACATTAGCGATACTCAGTAATCAGTGGAAGTATATTCAGCCATCGAACGATTCAGCAACAAATCTCCTTACCAATATTGAGCTCGGAAACAACCCGCTACCACAACTTTATGATGTGAGTAAGGATATTGGTGAAACCAACAATGTAGCTGCCGACCACCCGGATATTGTAAAAAGACTGGCTAAGGAGTTAGCAGATATAACAGGAAAAAGGGCATTATAATTTGTTTGGTATTTACGAAATATAAGAGAGGTTATTATCTTAATACAGGATATAACTTCATCAATCAGGCTGTAAAAGTATTATCCCGAAGGCAAATCATTTTTACATCCATATAGGTATGATTGTGATTTTTTAAAAATGTACCGTTTGCCGCTGGCAATGAAAAAATAGCGGAAAAAGGATTTGGTTTCTGCATTGCTAACTATTTTGAATATAAGAGTTTTAAAAGAATCATTATATTCAACATGGAAAATTATATCAACACAACCCGTCTGATAACAAAAGCATTTGGCTGCGTTGAGCTTTTATGTGTTGGCTTGCAAGGAATGATTTTGGGGCTTTATAGATATCTAAATAGCCATCATTGTTAATGGGTCACATTTAAAAGCTACATGTATTAATTTGTTGCGGGTTGATTGATATTATTATACACTTCATCTGAAACTTCTTCCAGCCAGACAGCATCGCCCCGACCGGGATTTGTACCGACTGCCATGTGAGTGAATTCGCTGTCGGGAGCCGCGCCATGCCAATGAGCAATGTTTGGTTTACACTTAATTATGTCTCCGGCGTGAAGCTCTTTTATTGGCTTTCCTCTTTCCTGATAACGCCCTTTTCCGCTTAGCACAATCAATATCTGACCGCCGGGATGATAATGCCATTTTGTTCTGGCAGAGGGTTTAAAGGTTACATTTCCTAACGAGGTATTGAATATACTATCTGTGTTTACAAGCATGTGAAGCCAGGCTATACCAGTGAAATTATTATTCGATATTTTCACACCTTTTGGAAAGATGGCATTTACGTTTTCGGCTGAAGCTTTAAATTCTATTGCTCTCTCATTCGTTTTAATTACTAATTGAGTTCTTTCCTTTTTACTTAACACAGAGCCTAATACATTCTTTGCAGCAGTTCCTTCTTTTAAACCTACCTCTTTCATCAATATCAATACAACTTGCTTTAATTGCTTTTCTGTGAGACCTGTATTCATACCAACATTAAAATGCGCAGCAAGCTGGCTTTCTGCACGACCGATAGAGGCTAAAGCTGAAATGGTTATTATCTCGCGGGTTTTGAAGTCTAACAATTCTCTCTCAAAAATATCTGCAAACAGATGTTCTTTCAAAAATGTGTCAATGATAGGAACAAACTTCTGAGCAGAGCCGGTAGCGGTTGATCCGGTCAGTTTTGTCTGAACATCTTTACCAAAGTCAAATCTGCTTTTTGTTGTATTCGTAATAGCTGTCTCCGTTCCAATGGCATTTTCTTTCCCTTTTTCTTTTCGTTCTTTTATAACAGTCTCCAATGTATTGATGGCATTCAAGCTCCTGGGAAAGCCGGCGTAGGCATAGATATGGGTTAGCACTTCTTTAATTTCATTGATTGTCCATCCTGCGTCCAATCCTGTGTTGAGTGCCTTGTTGAGACGTAACAGGTCGCCATTGGCTGAGAAAGTAGAAATAAGAACAAGGGCTTGCTGTTTTGCAGTTAAGGGTTGTTCAGGAATGCTTTTTTCTTGCGCATATAAGTTTTGAGTCAGACTTGAGAACAATAATCCCAATATACAAAACACGGTTCTTATGTTCATAGTGAAAGCCAAATTTTGATCTGCCAAAAATCTCTCTAAACAACCCTTGTTGTAGAGTTATATTTCATCAAGCCGGAACGGAAGTTTTCGGATTCGCTTTCCCGTTAAATCAAATATGGCATTGGTTAGTGCCGGTGCGAAGGGCGGTAATCCTGGCTCGCCAACACCGCCTGCATCGTAATCGTTTTCCATGATGTGTACTTCAATAGGCGGAATATCTGTGATGCGAGGCATTTTGTAATCGTAAAAGTTTCTTTGTTCTACCATGCCATCTGTAAATGTAATTTCATGAATGGTCGCCGCACCCAATGCCATGATAATCGCACCTTCCACCTGCGCTTTAATCGTATCGGGATTAACATACCAGCCACAATCAATAACTGCCCAAACTTGGTCAATCCTGATCTTTCCATCGCTCCCTTTTGATACCTTTACAACTTGCCCGACTGTCGTTCCAAAACACTCTGTCATGGCAACACCATAACCGTCATTTTTCTTTCTTTTATCCCAGCCGGATACTTCCTTTATCTTGTCTATCTGGATATGCAAACGATCATCTTTTAAATGCTGCTTCCTGAATTCCAGAGGATCTTTATCAGCAGCAACAGCTAACTCATCTATAAAGCTTTCAAAAGCAAATCCATTTGTAGAAGCATATACGGAACGCCACCAGATAACGGGTATCGGTGTTTCAAAAGGAACATCGGCAATGCTTAAGTTTTCAATCGTTTCAGAATATGGTTTTAAGAAACCTTCGGACGCGCTACGGTTTGGTTTTGTTCTGTCGGCATCCCGCCAGTGATTGATGTTTTGCCCTGCCATCATGTATTTGAAGGCACTGATCGCTCCATCTGTTATAGCTCCCTGGCAAAGATAGGTGATACCCGGACGATACGGACCTTGTGTAGTATCATCTTCTCTTGTCCATACTACCTGCACAGGTGCTCCTGTTTCTTTTGAAATAACAGCGGCTTCGTGCGGATAGTCCATGAAAGCTTTTCTGCCAAAACCACCACCCAGAAAGGTTAAGTTTATAATCACTTTTTCTAACGGCAGGTTCATCTCTTTACTAATGTAGTCCTGTACCCATTCAGGAGCTTGTATAGGTCCCCAAATTTCCAGTTTATCGGCTTGATAATGAGCCACGCAATTTAGAGGTTCCATAGCACTGTGCGACTGATAAGGCGTCTGATAAACAACGTCAATTTTTTTCTCTGCTTTTTGCAATGTAGCATCCACGTCTCCCTGCTTTTGAACCGAAAGACCTTCGCTGGTCTGCAATAGTTTTTCTTGTCTTGTGAAAATTTCTTTGGTATCTAAATGCTCAAAGCCACTATCGTCCCATTCTACCTGCAATGCTTTTTTACCTTGTATAGCTGCCCATGTTGAATCGGCTACGACCGCAACACCTTCGCGGTACGTGCTATATACACCCATCCGCACTTTAAATACGTTTTTTACGCCGTTTATTTTTCGTGCGGCTGTATCATCAAAACTCTTTACAACGCCACGCAATCTTGGATTTCTTTCCACTGCAGCGTACAACATGCCAGGCATTTTCATATCAAGTCCAAATACAGCTTCACCATTGGTTTTTAACGGTGTGTCTTTTCTGAGTAATGGCTTGCCAATGAGTTTATATTCTGAGCGCTTTTTTAAAATTATATTCGTAGGTGTTTGTAGTTTGGATGCATCAAGCACCAATTGACCATAATGCAGTTTTTTACCTGACGTTTTATGAATGACATGACCGGATCGTGCAAAGCAATCCAGTGGCGAAACCGACCACTTTGCAGCAGCAGCTTGTATCAGCATTTCCCGTGCGGTAGCACTCAGCTTCAATAAATTTTTATAAGAGGTACGAACTGTTGAACTACCACCGGTAACCTGGTT
>CBDATZ010000052.1:0-474514 GCA_965199845.1 Ilyomonas sp. | reverse complement strand
ATCACCGTTGGTTACCACATCATACAGCGTAAAAGTAACCAACGATCAAGGCTGCGTTAACCAGGATTCTGTAACAGTTCGGGTAAGACAACCTTTTACGGTTACCGCTTCGCCTTTATTTTACTTATGTAAAGGCAGCAGTATGGAGTTACAGGCATCGGGTGCAGATGTATATCAATGGACGGGAACCGCGCTGAATAATAATACTATTTCCAATCCTGTAACATCAACCACAAAGCCGCAAACCTATACCGTTGTTGGCTTTGACAATGATCATTGCTTTACCGATACCGCAACCACAGAAGTCAGAATTGCTGAATTGCCATCGGTAAAAACCATTGAAGATGCGATTGTTTTCGCCGGCTCACCGGTTGATTTGATAACATCGGGAAGTAATGATATAACAGCCTGGAACTGGACGCCAAAAGACTATCTAAGTTGTGGCAATTGCGCTTCGCCAACCAGCCATCCGAAATCTGATATGCTTTATATTGTAAAAGCCACAACAGGCTACGGTTGCACAAAAGAAGACAGCGTAAACATTCATATTCTTTGCAAGCAAAGTTTGGTGCAGATACCCGGCGCTTTTACGCCCGAAGGCGATAGTAAAAATGACCGGTTTACCATAAAAGGACAAGGCATTAAACGCATCAGCCATTTTGTAATTTTCAATCGGTCAGGCGTAGCTGTATTTGAGAAAACAAACATCAGCGCCAACGACCCTTCTGCAGGCTGGGATGGCACTTATCTGTCACGTCCGGTAGACCCGGGTTCTTATGTATATATGGCAAATATTATTTGCGATACCGGCGAAATATTTCATTATAAAGGAACGGTTGTAGTTATCCGGTAATGGTGCTGATCACAATAATAATATAGTAGATTTTGTAAGTAAAGAAGCCGCATCAAAATGATGCGGCTTCTTTTTAAATCAGGTAATGATTATAGATACAAAATACAGTTTTATGTTACCAGCTTTTGATACTCCGGTTAATCTTCTCTTGCGTCGCATTCTTGTACGCTTTGTTATCAATTGAGCAGCCACAACTTTTATTTCTTCCTGTCGCCGCCGGTTCTTTCCAGCATCCAGCCGGGATATTCAGCAGGCAATTTACTTACCTCATCAATCTTTCGCAACTCATCTTCGGTAAACATTACATCAATGGCTTTCAGATTATCTTCTAATTGTTCCATTTTATTAGCGCCGATAATAACAGTCGTAACCGCCGGTTGTGTAAGCAGCCAGGCAAGTGCTAACTGCGCAACACTTGCGCCTTTGTTTTCTGCCATCGGTTTTAATACATCAATAATGTTATAAGCTCTGTCTCTGTCAACCGGCGGAAAATCAAAATTAGCCCGTCGGCCATCGCCTTTCTTTTCATCATCGCGGCTGTATTTGCCACTTAACAAACCACCGGCTAACGGACTCCAAACCATCAATCCTAATTTCTGATCATTCAATAACGGAATGATTTCTCTTTCCAGATCGCGGCCGGCAATGGTATAATACGCCTGCAGCGAAACATATTTGGCAACGCGGGTGTAGGTAGAAAAATCCAATGCTTTCATCAGTTGCCAGGCAGCTACATTGCTCGCGCCGATATAACGCACTTTACCGCTTTTTACCAAATCATCCAATGCCCATAGCGTGTCTTCCCAAGGCGTTAGCGGATCGAAACTGTGCGTTTGATACAAGTCAATATAATCAAGCTGTAAGCGCTGTAAACTCGCATCTACCTGTTGTATAATATGCTTGCGGGTAAGACCCACATTGTTCGGACCATCGCCCATTTTACCACGCACTTTGGTAGCAATTACCAAATCATCACGGTGTAATCCTAAGTTTTTAATTGCCTGTCCTGTCATCTCTTCCGATAAGCCTTCCGAATATACATTCGCGGTATCAATAAAATTAATACCGGCGTCAACAGCGCGTTTTACCAATGTATCTACCTGGTCTTGTGGCAACGTACCGATAGCTGTCCAATAACCTTTTCCGCCAAACGTCATGGTGCCAAGACATAACTCTGATACCTTAAGTCCGGTGTTGCCTAATAAATTGTATTTCATCTTTTTTTTATTTAAAATAATTTGGATAATGCACAGCAAAAAAAGAACCGCAAGCATGTGCGGTTCTTTAAAAGACAATAATTAACGGAGATGATTATGCCTTTACATCAGCCGTTACCAAAGCTTTTCTCACGGCAGGCGTTACCACGCTACCATATAATTCTATCGAGCGCATCATTTGTTTATGTGGTAACGTACCAACGCTCATCTGCGCCATAAAGCGTGTGTGACCAAACAATTCATGCTCATACAAAATCTTATCTATTACCTGTTGCGGACTTCCCACTAACAAAGAACCTTCTTCGCTGCGCATATAATCGAATTGCTGTCTTGTCGTTGGCGGCCAGCCACGCTCTTTGCCTATCTGCGACATCATTTGTGCGTACGATGGAAAGAACGCATCGGCAGCCGCTTGCGAAGTGTCGCCAATGAAAGTATGTGAGTTGATGCCGAGTTGCATTTTCGATACATCGTGACCCGATTTGATATATGAATCTTTGTACAATTTAGTATGAGGAACAAACCGATCAGGCATACCACCAATAATAGCCAACGCCATTGGTAAACCCAAAGTGCCAGCACGCGCAATAGATTCGGGCGTTCCGCCAACCGCAATCCAGAGGGGCATTTGGTGATAAGGTCTTGGATAAATTCCTAAATTATTGATAGAAGGCCGATGCTTGCCTTGCCAGTTGATGATCTCTTGTTCATTCAGCTTTAACAACAAGTCAAGTTTCTCTGTAAACAGTGTATTGTAATCTTTTAAATCGTAGCCAAACAAAGGAAACGATTCGATAAAAGAACCTCTGCCCGCCATAATTTCGGCGCGCCCGTTTGACAATAAATCAACCGTAGAAAATTGCTGATATACACGCACCGGATCGTCAGAACTTAACACCGTTACAGCGCTTGTAAGTTTGATGTTTTTTGTTTTTACAGCCGCAGCAGCCAATACAACTGCCGGTGCAGAAATCAAATATTCTTTGCGGTGATGTTCACCGATACCAAAGACATCCAAACCCAGCTGGTCAGCCAGTTCTATTTCTTCCATCAGGTTTTGCATACGCTGCTGCCCGCTGATTTGTTCGCCGGTTACAACATCGGGCGCCACTTCTACAAACGTGTAAATTCCTAATTCCATACAACAATCCCTTTTATAAATGAACCGCAAAGGTAGGCGTTGTGTGTTTCGCATTGCACAGATGTAACTCTGTGTATGTGTGGTTGATTTGTTGAATTGATAATAAAGCGTATAAGAATATTTCGGTAATATAATTTTCAAAGAACGCAATGCGTCGCTTCGCTCTATTGCGAAGCAACGATGCCGAGTTGAAAAACAAAATCACGCAACATAAAAATCCAATTACAATATCAACGTGCGATGTATGGTAAAACGCTTACCAGCCAATGCCATAATCTTCACCATTGTTGCTACTTCCTCCCCACAAACTGCCATGTTTCCAATCAAAATAAATAGCGTTAATAGGACCACTGGTGCGCCTGCCAAAGCTGAGTTTATAACCCATATTTTGCAATCTTGTTTTGGTGCTGTCCGGTGTATTTATATCAACCAGAATACTGCCCGGCTGCGGCTGCCTGTCGCTTATCTGCGTGCCGCCTAAAGACAGCCACAATTGATTTGTATTGATGTTTGCAGCTTCTGTTGCTTCCTGAACAGTCATATTAAATTCAGCCATGTTTAAGAAGAATTGTAACAGGTTTTGATCTTGTGTATCGCCGCCCTGCACAGCAAACGCAGCATACGGTTTTCCATCTTTCATTGCGAGCGAAGGTGTTAGCGTAACACGCGGGCGTTTGCCGGGTTGCACCACGTTAAAAGGATCTATAACAGAGTCGAGCACAAAGCTTTGCATACGCTGGCTCATACCAATGCCGGTATGACCTGCAATACAAGCCGGCGTCCAGCCACCGCTGGGCGTAACCGATACTACCCAGCCGCTGCTGTCTGCTGCTTCAATGCTTGTGGTGCCGCGCCATAAACGATCCATATACAAACTTTCGGCAGAAGAATTAGACGCATAAATATCATCATGTTCTGTATCAAAATTGAGCGATGTTTTCTGATCGTGTTTGGGTAAAAACTGGTCTTTTGTTTTGTTGTTATTTGTATCGGTGATTGATTTCCTTTCTGCCAATAAAGCCAGGAAAGGATTGGTCTTTCCTTCAAAGCGATAGGGATCGCCGGGCAGAATATCTGCATTGTTTTTTGCGGTATCTATCAGCTTCGCTCTTTCCTTTGCGTAATCTTTATTTAATAAACCTTGTATTGGTGTTTTGGTAAAATAAGGATCACCATAATAAAAGTCGCGGTCAGCAAACGCCAGACTCATGGTTTGATACAGTGTATTGATGTATTGAGGCGAGTTATAACCCATCTTTTTCAAATCAAAATTCTCAAGAATATTCAGGCTTTGCAGCATAGCAGGTCCTTGCGTCCAGGTTTGTAATTTATATACATCAAAACCTTTGTAATTTACGTGTAACGGTTCTTCTTCTACAGGCTTCCATTTTGCTAAATCTTCCATCGTTATCAGCCCGCCCTGTTCCTGGCAACCGCGTACAAATTCTTTGGCAATATCGCCTTTATAAAAACGATTGTATGCCGCCATGATGGCTTCTTTGCGCGATTTGCCCGCGTGTATTGCCTGCTGTTCTGTTTCTGCCAGTTTGGTTAAGGTATTTACTAAATCTTTCTGAATAAATATTTCGCCCGCTTCCGGTGCTTCACACTGTTCGCCCAGATGCGGAAAGAACACAGCTTTGCTGTACGGCCATTCTTTAATGCGGGCTTTATTGCGTTCAAAACTGTTAGCGGTTTCAGCTTCTATCGGGTAGCCGGCCGCCATTTGCATAGCTGGTTGTAACACATCTTTTAAACTCATGGTTCCATAATTTGCCAGCATCAAACACAAGCCGCCAAACGTGCCGGGCGTTACGGCTGCCAATGGTCCGTATTCGGGTGGAAAATGATAGCCTTTGTCTTTAAAAAAATCAACGGTAGCGCCAGTTGGCGCCACGCCTAACGCATTGATGGCAATTACCTGTTTTGTTTTAGGATTATAAATTAAAGCCTGTGTTTCTCCGCCCCAACTCAATACATCCCACATAGTGCAAACGGCTGCCAGCATACCACACGCCGCATCTACTGCGTTACCACCGCGTTCAAATATTTTTGCACCGGCTTCAGCAGCCAATGGCTTGCCCGTAATTGCCATCCAATGCTTGCCATGCAAGGGCGGTTTTTGTGTTTTTTGTGCGTTGATTTGTATAGATACGAAAAGGAGAAGTAAATAAAAAAGAAACAGCTTTTTCATGGTGAGCATTGTATAAAATGAATTGGTGTTATAAATGTAAGATAGAATTATGGTTGCATCTTTATATTCGTTTCAGGCAAATGAAAAAGTGGTTGTAGTATAAAATATATGATGCAAATAAGGAGCGATTACAAAGTGCGGCAGCGCGTGAGGGATAGAAGCGGAAAGCCCGTAAAGCGCCGCTAAGGAACAGCCAAGAATACAAGAGACGAGGTTCAAGATTAAACAGCCGGCGCTGCGGACTTGCAGCGGATAGCCCGACCGCTTGCGCAGCTTGCGGGCACGCCCTAATTATTATCATACATTTATATCACTATCGAAAATGTAAATCAGGTAATATTACAAACTCTTGTTTTTATACAAAGTAAAAGAGTTTTTGCATCGTCTTCTTAGCAGGCAATCGTACCGAAAAAGTAAAGATATCTTTCTTGTATTGTTTCTGTTCTGTTTGAAAGAACAGAATATCTTTCTTTTGCAAAGCCGTTCCGATCATTTAATTCGCATTGACTATGGATAAAAAACCAGGCGTTCTTTCTTTACTCAAATCATACAGAGGTTTGGTTTTGCTGCTGCTCCTCTTTACACTGGCAGGTAATGGTTTTAATTTATGGCTGCCAAAAATCATATCCAAAAGCATAGACGCTTTTAACGGCGGGCAATATCATTTACAACAAGTGATAACAGGATTTGTGCCTGCGATTGTGAGTATTTTTATTTTCAGTTACCTGCAAAGCATCATTCAAACCTATGTATCAGAACGCGTGGCTAAAGAGTTGCGAACTAAGCTGGCAGAAAAAATATCAAAACAGAATTATTTGTTTATAGAAAAAGCCAATCCGTCTAAGCTGTTAACCAACCTCACAGCCGATGTAGATTCTATCAAGATGTTTATCTCGCAGGCAATTGTATCTGTTATCTCATCTTTATTTATCATCATCGGCGCGAGTATATTGCTCCTTACTATTGACTGGAAATTGGCACTTTGCATCATTACCATCATACCTATTATCGGCGTTACTTTTTTTCTTGTACTGCGTAAGGTGAGAGTGTTGTTTAAGCAAAGCCGCGAAGTGATAGACTGGCTGAATAAAGTAATTAACGAGAGTATTTTAGGCTCGGCATTGATACGCGTTATCAACTCGCAACAGCCGGAATACCAGAAGTTTTTGGAAGCCAATACAAAAGCAAAAACATTAGGTCTTTCTGTGTTGAAATTATTTGCGAGCCTTATACCGGTGATTACGTTTACAGCCAATATGGCTGCGTTAAGTATCCTTGCTTTGGGTGGTCGTTTTGTAATTGAAGGCAGTATGACGCTGGGCGATTTTGCGGCTTTCAACAGTTATCTCGCTATGCTTATTTTCCCGATACTGATCATTGGTTTTATGAGCAATATTATTGCGCAGGCAACCGCTTCTTACGAACGTATCAGCAACGTGTTGAACGCGCCTGAACCAACGGAAACCGGAACAATTACAACGGCTATCTATGGAAAAATTGACGTAGAAAATATCAACCTGATGTACGGGCAAACACCTGTTTTAAAAGATATTTCATTTGCTATACAGGCAGGTTCGCGAACGGCGATTATCGGACCAACGGCAGCCGGTAAAACGCAGTTGTTGTATTTGCTCTCCGGTCTTACCAAACCTTCTTCGGGGTTTATTTTGTATGATGATCATAACATTGAAGACTACGACAGCGAAGCGTTTCACAGCCGGGTAGGTTTTGTATTCCAGGATAGTATTTTGTTTAACATGAGCATTCGCGAAAACATTGCTTTCAGCGATACCGTTACCGATGAATCTTTGCAAAAAGCCATTGATACCGCAGAGCTTTCAGAGTTCATCCATACGTTACCGGATGGTTTAAATACGCTGGTATCGGAAAGAGGAACGAGTTTATCGGGCGGACAAAAACAACGCATCATGTTGGCAAGAGCATTAGCCATCAATCCTTCTGTTTTATTATTAGACGATTTTACCGCGCGTGTTGATAATAATACGGAGCAAAAAATCATCCGCAACATTCAGCAGAATTATCCCGATATCACACTGGTTTCTATAACGCAAAAGATAGCCGCGGTAGAACAATATGATGACATTATTTTGCTGATGCAGGGTGAAATTATTGCCATCGGCAAGCATGAAGAGCTTATGCAAACCAGCCCTGAATACGTGCAATTATTTAACTCACAGCAAAGCACCAGCAATTATGAATTACAATCTTAAAGAGCTTTCGCAGCAGCAGAAAAAAACATCTACTTACGCGGCTTTAAAAAAGTTGTTACAACTTATCGAAAGCGAAAAAAAGAACCTGTTACTGGCGGCAGGCGCTATCATACTTAATTCGGGGCTTAACCTGCTTGGGCCTTTCCTGGTGGGTCATACTATTGATACGTATATTCAGCATAAAGATTATAATGGCGTGTTGAGCATGGCGGGTATTTTACTGGTTATGTATTTAGTGGCTTTGTTTACCAGTTATTTTCAAACACGATTAATGGGCGGCATTGGTCAGCGCGTCTTGTTTACTTTACGCAATTCAATCTTTAATAAACTGCAGGAGTTGCCGGTTGCTTTTTTTAATGCCAACAAAGCGGGTGATCTTATATCGAGAGTGAACAACGATACGGATAAGCTCAATTCTTTTTTTTCGCAGTCGCTGATGCAGTTTGTAGGCAGTTTAATGATGATGATTGGCGCCGGCATATTCTTACTTGTCATTTACATCAATCTGGGCGCTGCGGCATTAGTTCCGGCTCTTTGTATCCTGTTGTTTACCTGGCTGTTTTCTCCTTTTGTAAAAAAGAAAAATGCAGCGAACCTCGCCAGCACCGGTAACCTGAGCGCAGAGATACAGGAAAGCCTGAATAACTTTAAAATGACGGTTGTATTTAATCGCCGTGATTATTTCAGAAAGCGTTTTGATACCGTGAACAAGCAGAATTACAGCACGGCAATTGGTGCCGGTTTGGCGAATAATTTTTTGTTGCCGGTGTATAATTTATTTTCCGGGCTGGCGCAACTGATTGTATTAACGTATGGCATTTACCTGATTTCGGAAGGCAGTTTTACGGTTGGCTTATTAGTGAGTTATTTATCTTATGCTACCAACTTTTACAACCCCTTACGACAGCTGGCTGCTTTGTGGACGAGTTTCCAGGTAGCTATGGCGGGCTGGGACAGAATTTCGCAGATATTATCTTTACAAAACAATTTAGAAACGGTTCCTTACATAGCAACAGGTTCGTCAAATGCTTTGATAGAATTTAAAGATGTGTGCTTTAGTTATGAAACAGGCAAAGAAATTTTACATCATGTAAACCTGCAATTGGAGAGTGGTAAAACCTATGCGTTTGTAGGACCCACCGGCGGCGGCAAAACAACAACGGCTTCGCTTATTGCGCGTTTGTACGACCCGACAACTGGCGCTGTATGGCTTGACGGCAAAGACTTGCGCTCTTACCTGCCTGCGGAACGAACAAAGAAAATCGGGTTTATTTTGCAGGAGCCTTTTTTGTTTACCGGCACGGTAAAAGAAAATATTTTGTATGGTAACGAAGACATTCAGGCATACTCAAACGAGCAATTAGAAGCGGTAATAAAAGATGCCAATTTAGAGAGTTTGCTTTCTTTGTTTGAACAAGGATTGGAAACAAAAGTAACATCTTCGGGCGATGGCATCAGCCTCGGGCAAAAGCAACTGATTGCGTTTATGCGTGCTGTATTGCGCAACCCCGATGTTTTGATTTTAGATGAAGCTACCGCAAACATTGATACCGTAACAGAAGGTTTGCTGGACGATATTTTAAACAAGCTGCCCAACACAACAACACGCATCATTATTGCGCACCGGTTAAACACGATAGAAAATGCCGATGAAATTTATTTTGTAAATGGCGGCGAAATAATACGAGCCGGGTCGTTTGACGATGCTGTAAATCAATTGATGAAAGGCAAGCGCGTGAGTTAATCATCAAACGCCTGCCTAAAAATTCTTTTGCTATCAAATGAATCTTATTCTGCCAACGCTTTTTTGTTTTATGTACTTTTTAATGCCCGTTAAATAAGAGCCGGCTGAAAGAATAATTTTGCCAAACGTTTGTTATCGGTGTCTAACCCAAATGCGCTGCGGTGGTGCGTGTATTGTAAAATATTACCGGGAAAAACGGCTGCAAAAAAGCAGCGGCTACTCTACCAATTGTTTCTTTGTTTTTGTCTCCTGCAATGAGAGATGCGCCAAAAGCGATTTCTGCAAAACCAGAATATACAACGGTATCATCTTTTTTTAACGGAATCCAATCGGAACCTGCGCGAAACGCTTTTCGTGCAAAAGTATGATGACGAATGCCTGCCGTAACTAAAAAAGTGCCCAATACAATGCGTGCTGCATTTTTCTTTTTTGTGCCCGGTGTTTTCATATTTCCTGTTCCTTGATTATGAAAATTCATGGCTGAAACCGAGCCATTGTAGTGGTGTTTGTAAAGAAGATGTTTAGTTGGATATTGTAAAAGTCTTTAATTACAAATTTCTGTTAATGCAATGTTTAAAGAAAATGCATTTATATATCTTTTTTTTGTGAAGGAAAAACTAGGCTTTTCCTTGAATCATATTTGGCTATTTTTGAGGAATAATTTTTATAAAAATTACTTTCTATGGAATAGAACAGTCATTACTTTTGTACACTTATAAAGGTGATGAGTATTAATATACCTGCTATAGTATATGGTTACCGAATAGTTCATTATATGAACTTGCCTTTCATTTTAAACAACGGTTTGCATTGTTCTTCTTCGCTGCAGAAGGACCCGAATTATGTTAACATTGGTAAGAAGGACATAATAAGTAAGCGAGAAAGTAAAGCGATTACTTGTAAGCCGTATGGACATATCCATGATTATGTTTCTTTCTATTTTGGACCGCGATCACCAATGTTATATGTAATTCACAAAGGAAATTCGGATACGAACTGTACTCAAGAAGAAATAATTTATTTAGTGACAAGCATACCTAAACTTCAAGAACAGCAAATGAACTTTGTTTTCACAAACGGACAAGCACTTATGGCACTGTCAGCTCAATACACTGACATTAAAGATTTAGATAAGATAAACTGGAATATAATAAACGGAAAATATTGGGATGATATCCCACCAAATATCACTGATAGAAAAAGGCAAAGACAGGCTGAACTGTTAGTACACAATCACGTTCCTATTAAATGTATTATTGGAATAGGCGTTTTAAATGCAACAGCTAAGTCAAGGGTTGATAAGATGGTAAAGAACGCAGGTTTATCAATAAATGTAAAGATACTTCCAAACTGGTATTATTAAGTTATGATTACTTACACAAAAGGCAATTTATTACAGGCTAATGTCGAAGCATTGGTGAATACGGTCAATACCGTTGGTGTCATGGGAAAGGGAATTGCTTTACAATTCAAAGAAACCTTTTCAGAAAATTATAAACTATATAAAAGGGCAGCCGAGAATAAAGAGCTTGAAATAGGAAAAGTCTTTGTTACTTCTACCGGACGATTGGACGGAATTAAATGGATTATCAATTTTCCAACAAAAAAACATTGGCGTTATCCATCAAAACTTAGTTACATAATTGATGGCTTGGATGACATGATAGATGTTGTAAAAGAAAAAGAAATAAAATCTGTTGCGTTACCACCATTAGGTTGTGGAAATGGAGGGCTAGAGTGGAGTGAAGTGAAGCCTATATTAGAAAGCAAACTATCAAAATTACCTGAAGTTAAATTTCTAGTTTTTGAACCGTCTAATATTGCTTATGATATTCAGGCAACGTCACAAAGAAAAGAGGTTAATTTGACTCCTACCAGAGCTATGATTTTGTATTTGATGAAAAGTTATTCTCAACTGGACTATTCTCTCACAGTTCTCGAAACACAAAAGCTCGTATACTTTCTAAACAGGTTGGGTGATCCAGAAACTCGCAGAATAGAATTTACAAAATATACTTATGGTCCTTATGCTCCAATTTTAAATCATGTTCTATATGCTATGGATGGAGCTTACTTGAAGGGAATGAAATTTAAAGACGTAAAGACATTTGACCCATTATCCATTTTAGAAGACAAGTTTTCTGCTGTAGAAGAGTTTATTACTTCGTATTCAACAGACCAGCAAAAAAATCGCATAAATACCCTAATGGAAATAATTGAAGGATTTGAGACGCCTTTAAGTATGGAGTTATTGTCAACTGTAGATTATGTCATGAATTATGAAGTCTCGAATCTGCAGAATCTTGAAGAAGTTGTAGAAAAAGTATATTCATGGAATGATCGTAAGCGAGAGATTATGCCATTAGCTTATATTCAAATAGCACATGACAGGCTAATTAATTTTGCTGACAAATTATATGAGACCCAATAATAAGTATTTGCTTATAAATTTTGGTTTGTATCTTTTTTATTTAATGGCTTTTCTTCAGGTAAAATCATGATTCTTTGCGCCTATCCGTTAATAAATAATTTGCAGTTTCAATAATTTATGGAAAGAAGCTTTATAACACACTCAAGAGTCGTTAATGATTTGTTTGCTCAATATAGCAACACATTTATAGCCTTTTGCGAATTAATAAACAACTCTTTGCAAGCGCAAGCCAAGAATATTTACATAACTATAGACCAAGCAAAGGAAACTGAACTTACCCCAACACTAGTCAAAAAAATTATTATCAAAGATGATGGCATAGGTGTTTCTGAGAGTGAGTTCACTTATAAAATTTTATACTTAGGTACTGATGTAAAAGCTGGAGGAAAGGGTATTGGGAGATTTGCAGCTCTCCAAATTGGTCCCTCAGCTACGATTGAAACTGTAGGGTATGATGAAACTAAAAAGAAGTACACCAAAACAATACTGCCTATAAATGACAGCTTCTTTAAAACTCATAAGGATATTTCGAAAACACCCGTAACCACAATTGACGAAGTATTAGAAGGTAGAGCAAGTACATACTATCAAGTAACTATAAATAGCTTGTATGATATTATAGCTATCGAAAACGATAAAAAAAAGAAGTTGGATGAAAGCTTATTAATAAACAAAATCCACGATGCAATTTTTGTAAGATATCCGGTTAAAATCTTCAACAAAGAGATTAGCTTCTACATTAATGACACATATTTAACCCCTTCTGATTTTATAATAGGTGAACCATATAGGCTCCTGTATAAATACATAGATAAGCGAGGTGATTCTTACAATGTGCACTTTAATTATCTGAATTTAAAATCTTCAACTCCGTCTATAAAAATATTTCTAACAGTAAGAAATGCCGGAATTAATACTGTTGCGGCAACATTTGAATTTGATGCACAATGGTTAAGCCCTAAAATCGGAACTTGGTTCGTTTATATAGATTCTGATCTCTTTACTACTGACATGTTAAGGAACTTCGATTTCGGAGATTTAGATGAAAACGGTAAACATATAAGAACCTTTATAAAAGATCAACTAAATACATTTTTTAAAGAAAAAAATAAGGAATTCGATAACTTTAAAACAGCTCTTCAAAACGATGATTATTATCCATATAAATCACACGATGCCACATCGAACTCAAAAAAGATTGTATTCGATAAAGTAGCTTATTTAGTAGAAGAAAGATATCATATTCTTAATGACCAAAGCTCATTACGTGAGATTATTTATCCGCTAATTGATAAATCAATTGCAGGTGGAAACTTCAAGAATATTTTATCTAGTATTCTGAAACTAGATAAGAAGTTTATTGCAAAATTCAATGATCTTCTTGATAAAGCAGAATTAGAAGATGTTATTGAATTTTCAGAAAAGGTTGCTGACAAACAAACGAATCTTGAGTTCTTAGAAAAAATTGTTTATGGAGAAATTGCGCAACATATACTTGAACGTAAACAATTGCATAAGGTATTGGAAAAAATGTTGTGGGTTTTTGGTGAACAATATAATGAGTCTTCGAGATTATTGTCAGATAAAAACTTGGAAAATAATCTGGTTCAGTTGCGAAATGATTTGATGACATATCAAACAGCGAAGGACAAAGAAAATTATATTGAGCTGACTGAAAAGAAATTGAAATCAATTACTGATTTATTTTTATACAGTGAAAGAATAATTGATGAACATAGTCGAGAAGTACTAATTGTTGAACTGAAGGCTCCTAAAGTTAGGATTAGTAAAAAAGAAATTCAACAAGTTAAAGACTATGCATTTGAAATCGAACAACGCGGGGTATTTCCAAAGAATTTGATATATAAAATTCTATTAATCGGAAGTGAACTAACCACACAAACAGCAAACGAATTGAAAGGTACTTCGAAAGACAAAAAGAATCCCTATTTATATTTTACTAACGAATCCAATAATATAGAAATATGGATAATTCGCTGGTCTGATATAATAGAAAATACAAAACGTAAATTAAAGTATTTGTCCGCTGTTTTGAAGACTAAGGATGTTGATGTAAAGCACAAGTTTGAACAGGATTTTGAAGAAATCGACATTGATAAAATTTCGTCGCGTTTACAAAAATCCATTATTTCATAATCGTCCTCTAAATCTATTTTAATTTGTCTTAAAACACTAGGTTTCTATGAAAAGAGAATAAATGTGTCATAACTTATAAAATCTACAAACCTCTCACTTCCTCTCACCAACCTGTTGCCGCCACATGGCATAATATAAACCGGTAAGCGATAATAGTTCTCCGTGCGAACCCTTTTCTACAATCTTACCTTTTTCAAGCACATAAATTACATCGGCGTGCATAATGGTAGAAAGGCGGTGCGCAATCAGTATCGTCATACGTTCGCGGCTATGGGAGAGGTCGCGTATGGTACTCGTAATTTCTTCTTCCGTTAAAGAATCTAACGCCGAAGTCGCTTCATCAAAAATCAATAAATGAGGTTGTCGCAGTAAAGCACGCGCAATAGACAACCGTTGTTTTTCACCGCCCGACAACTTCATACCACTTTCACCCAAAATGGTATTTACACCATGAGATGCTTTGGCAATGAGTGCAGATGCAGACGCTTTTTTCAAAGCATCGGTAAGCTCTTCATCAGTAGCATCAGGCTTTACAAACAAAAGATTGTCTTTAATAGAACCGGCATATAATTGTGTGTCCTGCGTAACAAAACCAATCTGCCTGCGTAATGGATTATAACGTATTTGATTTGACAATACATCATTAAAAAAAATTGCGCCGCTTACCGGCGTGTATAAACCGACCAACAGCTTTACCAGTGTAGATTTTCCTGAACCGGACGGACCCACAAAAGCAATGGTTTGCCCTTGTGAAATGTGAAACGAAATACCATCAATAGCGTTATAGGTTGCGGTTTTATGACGAAACACAACATCTTCAAATTGCAGGCTTTGCAGCTTGCCTAATTCTACCGAATTTTCCGGTCGCTTTTCAACCGATTTACTCATGAGTTTATCGAACGTATGCAACGAAGCATCAGCTTCGCGATACAAAATAATCATGTTGCCTAAATCCTGCAGCGGCGTAAAAATAGCCGTAGATATAAACTGCATGGCAATGAGTTCGCCGGTGCTCAGCACTTTACGAAAAATAAGCCACAAAAGAATAAACAAAATAGATTGCTTAAGCAGGTTCAACATATTGCCTTGTAAAAAAGATAGCAGGCTTACTTTCCTGGCTTTGAGCATTTCAAGATTAAAAATACTAAGCGTTAGTATGTTTAACCGCCTGATTTCAGGAAACGTAAGTCCCAGGCTTTTTACCAGTTCTATATTGCGCAGACTTTCGGTAATAACGCCGGCTTGTTTATCGGTTTGCCGGTTGATAGACCGTTGTATGCCTTTGATACGTTTGGATACCAGCCCGGTAAGAGAACCGAGCAACAATACACCAACAAAGAAAACGGGAACCAACAGCCAGTTTCTGTTGATGCTGTACCACAACAAAAAGCCAACACCAACAAGCGACGAAAATAGAATATTAATAAATGAATTGATGAAACGTTCAGCATCGGTTTTTACTTTTTGCAAAACAGAAAGCGTAGTGCCGCTGCGACTTTCTTCAAACTCTTCAAACGATAAACGCAAGGTTTGCTTTAAACCA
This sequence comes from Ilyomonas sp., assembly GCA_965199845.1. Lineage (GTDB taxonomy): Bacteria > Bacteroidota > Bacteroidia > Chitinophagales > Chitinophagaceae > Ilyomonas. The sequence goes on along the minus strand of CBDATZ010000052.1, from coordinate 459,003 downwards.
TCGTTAAAGATGTTCATACCAAAACGGGCAACGGCTTTGCGGGTAATGTATTCCTGCGCCGATTTGCTGGCTTTGGATATGATAGCGATACCTAATGCCAATGCTAACCAAGATAAAACGCCGTGTATTAAATCTTGTTGAGACAAGTGATTTTTGTTAGTAGCATATTGGTCTATGATTTTTCCGAAAATAACAGGATCGAGAAGTGCGAGTAGCTGCGCAATAGCAGCTAACAGTAACGAAACATATATTAATATGCGATGTGGTTTGAGATACTTCCAAAGTATGTTCATGAATCTTCGTTTATCTGTAATGAAACAGATATACTCAAATTTTTGTCCTAATTGGTTTTAGGAGTCGTTATTCATTTGAAATTTATTTGCTAAATACTAATCTTCGGAAACAAAGAAATTGTTGTTGATTCTGAAAGGAAAGTTGTGGTATAAGTGTATGATGATAACAATGAGCGATTATAAAGTGCGGCAGCGCGTGAGGGATAGAAGCGGAAAGCCCGCAGCGAGGTACGAGCGAGGACTTGCAGCGGATAGCCCGACCGCTTGCGTAGCTTGCGGACACGCCAAAAGCATTATACTAAACCGTTATTAAAAGAAAATACAGTAATGAAAGCGTTCTGTATTGAATCACTTTCATTACTGTATCAAAAAGTATAAATGAAAAGTTTATTTGATAAACCGGATAGAGAGAGGATATTTATACAACTTGCCTTCACTGGTTTTAATGGTTGCAACAATAACAAGTACCAAAGCCAAAATACCGATAATCCAAACAACGAGAATGCCAATGACTGTGATAAATAATCCTACAATAACAAGAAACAAAGTAATCTGGAAATTGAGCGATTCTTTTGCGCTGGCGGCTACAAATGGCGATTCATCTTTTTTAATTAAGTAAATAACAAGCGGCGCCAGGAAGCCAACCACCAAGGTTAATACATGAGATAATAAAGCCATTGTTTTTTCATCGCTTGTTGGGGTAAGAACCGGAATTTCTTCCGAGCCTAAAAAGGAGTTTTGCTGTTCCATAGTGTTTTGATTTGATACCAAATATAAATGAAACCGGCGATGTTTATTCTCTGTTATTATGAACGGTTATTTACATTCTTTCCGGCACATCAATACCCAACAATTGCATGGCCGTTTTAATTACCGTTGCCGTTAATAAACAGATTTGCAAACGCAATGTTTTCTTGTCTTCGCTTTCGGCGTTGGTAACAGAATGTTCGGTATAAAAGGAATTGAACGTTTTACACAAATTGAAAACATACACCGCAATTTTGGAAGGATCGAACTCTTTGCCCGCTTCGGCAATAACGGTTTCAAACTGTTCTATTTCGACAATGATTTGCTTTTCTAAAGACAATAAAGAAGAAGAAATTGCGCCGTTACTTTCTATATTATTTTTGCGCAGAATGCTTTTGATTCTGGCATGTGTGTATTGAACAAACGGTCCGGTAAAGCCATGAAAATCTATACTTTCTTCCGGGTTAAAAACCATACGCTTTTTAGGATCAACACGAAGAATAAAAAACTTCAAAGCGCCCAAACCGATTGTATTGTAGAGTAGAACAAGTTCTTCGGTTGTGAAGTCTTTTACTTTACCGAGTTCTTCGGTTTTTTGCTTCGCGATGTTTATCATTTCATCAATCAAATCATCGGCATCCACAACAGTTCCTTCGCGGCTTTTCATTTTGCCTGATGGCAGTTCTACCATTCCATAACTCAAATGATGAATGCCATCGGCAGAAGGCAAACCGAGCTTTTCACAAATCAGTTTTAAAACTTTAAAATGATAATTCTGTTCGTCGCCTACAACATAAATACTTTTGTTCATGCCGTATTCCTGCTGCTTTTGTTCAGCCAAACCAATATCCTGCGTTATATAAACCGATGTGCCGTCTTTACGTTGTACTACTTTTTCATCCAATCCATCTTTGGTTAAATCAACCCAAACACTGCCATCTTCTTTTTTGTAAAACACACCTTTTTGTAATCCTTCCTCTACCAAATCTTTTCCTAATAAATACGTATTGCTTTCGTAATACACTTTATCAAAATCGCTCCCGATTCGTTTATAGGTTTCATCAAAACCTTTGTACACCCAACTGTTCATTTGCTTCCACAAATCAATCACTTCCGGTTTGCCAGCTTCCCAATCAACCAGCATTTGACGTGCCGCTTCCATAATTGGAGCTTGCTGTTCTGCCTGTTCTTTTGTTTTGCCTTCGATTATCAATTGCTCCGTTTCCTTTTTATATTCATCATTAAACTTCACATAATAATCGCCTACCAAATGGTCGCCTTTCATTTTTGTACTTTCGGGCGTAGCGCCGTTGCCAAAGCGTTGCCAGGCAATCATGCTTTTAGAAATGTGAATGCCACGGTCGTTTACCACGCAGGTTTTAATTACGTCGTTACCTCCGGCTTTTAAAATTTCGGCAATACTCCAGCCTAAAAAGTTATTGCGAAGATGTCCCAAATGCAAAGGTTTATTGGTGTTGGGTGATGAATATTCAACCATTACGCGGCTGTTCTTTGCTTTGCTTTTACCATACAATGAATCGCTATAATTAGATGATAAAAACTGCAGCCAGTAATTGTCTGATATGGTCAGGTTTAAAAAGCCTTTTATAACATTGTATTGACTGATGACAGATGAATAATTCTCAACCAGATAATCGCCCATTTCTTTTCCCATAACGTCGGGCGACTTTCTAACTTGTTTGGTGAAAGAGAACAATACAATGGTATAATCACCTTCAAATTCAGGCTTGATTTCATTTATTGTTATTGCGCTTTCTTCTACCGTAATATTATATAAAGAAGAAATTGCTTTTACTGCCATATCTTTTAACTGCGAAACAACACTCATGAGAAAAATTTGGGTTGCAAAAATAGTTGATGCGTTGGAAAAGGCTGGAATAACAAATTCTGCATTTGCCAGCTATCAACTTAACAAAATCAATTTCACATCAAATCCTAACTTCGCCGCTTCTTAAAAAGCATGTACTCAATTCACAACAGTATCAGGAACACAATTCTTAAACTGGTAGATTTTTTTTATCCGCCATTTCGCCAGTTCATCCCGCTGCAAACTTTTCGTTATGCGGCTTGCGGCGGTGCCAATATGTTGTTAGACATTGCCATTTTTGCCCTGAGTTATAATTTTCTTTACAAAAAGCAGGATGTTGATTTGGGTTTTTATATTATGTCGGCGCCAACGGCTTCGCTGATAACAGCTTCTTTCATTTCTTTTTTTTCCGGTTTTTATTTAAGCCGGTATGTTGTTTTTTCTGAATCGATTGTAAGAGGACGAACCCAATTGATTCGTTATTTTATGATTGTTGTGGTTTGTTTCTTTTTAAACTATTTGTTCCTGTGGTTCTTTATCAATTTCTTAGACTGGTATCCAACGCCTTCAAAGATTGTAACAACCGTTTTTGTGGTAACGTTCAGTTATCTGAGCCAGACTTACTTTTCGTTCCGGGTAAAAAGGAAAGAAGAGACGATAGTTTAAACCACGAAGATGTAAGGGCGCAAAGGTTCACAAAGAGATTGTATATGCGAACAGTACAAAAATCTTTTCTAAATTTTCTCCATTTCTTCTTGTTTATATGACTTGAAAACAATCTTTGCGATTCTTTACATCCTTTGTGTCTTTGTGGTTCAAAAGAAATCGTAAAATAAATTATAAAGTTTCCTTTTTTTCCTGTAAAGCACTATCTTTGCGCTCCCAAAAATATGTCTAAACAACCGCTGATTAAACAAGATGGTGTCATTCTGGAAGCGCTGAGCAACGCCATGTTTCGCGTAAAGCTGGAAAATGGTCATGAAATATTAGCTACCATTTCCGGAAAAATGAGGATGCACTATATCAGGATTTTGCCGGGAGACAAAGTGGGAGTTGAAATGAGTCCGTACGATTTATCGAGAGGCAGAATCATATTCAGGTATAAATAAATGCGGAAAGCCAAAAGCTGAAAGCACAAAGCGATATAATTATAAGTTATGAAAGTAAGAGCTTCTGTAAAAAAAAGAAGTGCAGATTGCAAAATTGTTCGCAGAAAAGGCAAGCTGTATATTATTAACAAAAAGAATCCCCGTTACAAGCAACGCCAGGGATAGTATTAATTTTTAATTTTTAATTTTTAATTGTTATATGGCTCGTATTGCCGGTATTGATTTACCTAAAAACAAAAGAGGCGAAATCGGACTTACCTATATCTTCGGTATTGGTCGTTCTACTGCCCAGTATATTTTAGACAAAGCTGGTGTGGATTACGATAAAAAAGTAGCTCAGTGGGATGATGAAGAACAAGGTGCTATCCGTACTATCGTTACTAACGAATTTAAGGTAGAAGGTCAGCTTCGCAGTGAAGTTCAAATGAACATCAAGCGTTTGTTAGATATTGCTTGTTACCGTGGGTTGCGTCATCGTAAAGGTTTGCCGGTTCGTGGTCAGCGCACCCGTACTAACAGCCGTACTCGTAAGGGTAAGCGCAAAACAGTAGCAGGTAAAAAGAAAGCACCAAAGAAGTAATATCAGGCATTGCGCTCTTTGTGCGTGATGCTTTGTTATATATCTGGAAAACGCCGGATGCCGGTTTACAAACTGGCGGAGGGTTTACCAGGTCTCGCTCCACACGGGCGGGATTTTGTTTTATAAACCAGTGCCTTACCAAAGGCGAGATTACCTATTAATTATTATGGCAAAAGTTCAAAAAGGACAACAGCAAAACAGCGCAAAAGCCGCTGCGAAAAAAAGAATCGTAAAAGTAGATGCGTATGGCGATGCTCATGTAAGCGCTACGTTTAACAATGTTATTATCTCTCTTACCAATAAGCAAGGTCAGGTTATAAGCTGGTCTTCTGCCGGTAAAATGGGTTTTAAAGGTTCTAAGAAAAACACACCGTATGCTGCCCAGGTAGCTGCAGCTGATGCTGCAAAAGTAGCTGTAGACGCAGGTTTGAAGCGTGTAGATGTGTATGTAAAAGGACCGGGCGCTGGTCGTGAAGGCGCAATCCGTTCTCTTTCTCAGAACGGTATCGAAATCACGATGATTAAAGATATTACTCCGTTGCCACACAACGGCTGTCGTCCTCCCAAAAAGAGAAGAGTATAATTAGATTGCGGATTTGTGATTGTAGAATGTTGATTTTTCTTGTTCTGAATCATAAATCTCAAATCATAATTTATAAATCAAACAGGACACATAATTCATTTTAGATTTTTACAGATTATGTGTCGTCATTAAAAAATCAAAAAAAGTAAATTACAAATGGCACGTTACACAGGTCCGAAAACCAGGATAAGCCGTATATTCGGGGAACCGATTTTAGGCAATGGAAAATGGTTAACTAAAAACAGCAACCCTCCCGGCCAGCATGGCGCAACAAAAAAGCGCAAAGCACCAGGCGAATATGCATTGCAGTTGAAAGAAAAGCAAAAAGCAAAATACACGTATGGTGTATTAGAGCGCCAGTTTAGAAACACATTTGTGGAAGCATCCCGATGGAAAGGTGTTACCGGCGAAAACCTGATTAAAATGCTGGAAGCCCGTTTAGACAATGTTGTATTTCGCATGGGCATAGCGCCATCACGCCCTGCAGCCCGCCAGCTGGTGAGCCACAAACACGTTACCGTAAACGGTGAAGTATTAAACATTCCATCTTGTCAATTGAAACCCGGAGATGTGATTGGTTTGAAAAACAAAGCTTTGGGAAACACTTCTATCACCAGCCAGATTCGCGGACGCAATCCGAAATTCTCATGGTTAGATTGGAATGATACAGAAAAGCAAGGCACATTTATTACATATCCGGAACGTGAAAGTGTTCCTGAAAATATTAAGGAACAGTTGATAGTCGAGTTGTATAGTAAATAGTAGTTAAATCGCATTCATCATAAGCAGTTGAACACTGCAGTTAAATAAAATACAGGTTTTAATATGGCAATATTAAACTTTCAGAAACCAGACAAAATCGTTCTGCAGAAAGTAACAGATTTTGAAGGTCAGTTCGAGTTCCGCCCGCTTGAGCCAGGCTTTGGTTTAACCATCGGCAACGCTTTACGCAGAGTTTTATTAAGCTCTTTAGAAGGCTATGCTATCGTGGGCATTAAAATAGAAGGCGTTGACCATGAGTTTGCCACTATCAAAGGCATCACGGAAGACGTTACTGAAATGATCCTGAACTTAAAGCAGGTTCGCGTTAAGAAAAAAGTTGATCACGATATCAGCAATGAAAAAATTTCATTGTCTATCCGCAACAAAACAGAATTTACCGCAGCCAACATCGCAGAAGCTACACAAAGTTTTGAGCTGATGAATCCTGAACTGGTAATCTGCACATTAGATTCTTCTTCTAAATTAGATATCGAACTAACCATCGCGAAAGGTCGCGGTTATGTTCCGGCAGAAGAAAACAAAGTAAAAGATTCTGTATTCGGTTATATTCCTATCGATTCTATTCATACACCTATTAAGAACGTAAAGTATGGTGTTGAAAATTATCGTGTAGAACAACGCACCGACTACGAAAAACTGATGCTTGAAGTGTCAACTGATGGAACGATAAACCCGGAAGATGCTGTAAAACAGGCTTCGCGTATTCTCATCCAGCACTTAATGATTATTACTGATGAAAATATCACTTTCGACAGCAAAGAAGATAAGAAAGAAGATGTGGTTGATGAACAAGTGCTTCAACTTCGCAAAGTATTGAAGACGCCATTAGAAGATTTGGATCTTTCCGTACGTGCTTTCAACTGTTTGAAAGCAGCGAAAATCAATTCGTTAAGCGAATTGGTTCAATACGAACAGGAAGACCTGATGAAGTTCCGCAACTTTGGTCAGAAATCACTTAGTGAGATTGACCAGGTTCTTCACGAAAGAGGTTTGCAATTCGGTATGGACTTGCATAAAATGGGTTTAGACGATATTGATAAATAAGTAAAAAGTGGTAAGTAATAAGTTTTATTGCTTGCCACTTTTTATTTTTAAACAATAGTTGTTGCAAATGGCAGCAACGTTTTCTGCAAATCCTTGACACGGTGCAGAAAATATTATTCACCGGAAGTATTTGGAATTAGAATACATTTTCAAATGGCTCCATTTTCAAATTAAAACGTCATGCGTCACGGAGACAAAATCAACAATTTAGGTCGTAAGAAAGCTCACAAAGATGCTTTACTTGCTAATTTAGGCAGCCAGTTAATTGTTCATAAACGTATTGTAACTACGTTGGCAAAAGCCAAAGTGTTGCGCACATATATTGAGCCATTAATAACTAAAACAAAACATACAGATAACGAAGCTGTCATCAGCCATAACCACAGAGTGGTGTTCAGTTATCTGCACGATAAAACAGCGGTAAAAGAATTATTTACTGTTGTAGGACCCAAAGTAGCCAGCCGTCCGGGTGGTTATACGCGTATTATCAAATTGGGTATCCGCGTAGGCGATAATGCAGAAAAAGCAATGATTGAACTGGTAGATTTTAATGATATCTACGGCAAAAACATTAGTGCAGCTACTGAACCGGCACGCAGAACACGTCGTGGTCGTGGTGGTGCAGCAAAACCGGCAGTAACTCAGCCAACTACTGAGTCGCCAATGGTAACAAACGAAACACCAACCGGCGAGCCGACAACCGATGTAGCGCCAGCTCCTGCGGAAGAAAAACCAGCAGAATAAGAGTTATTTAATTCTTTATATAAACAGGCAAAACCGATAAACGGTTTTGCCTGTTTTGTTTATACACTGCTCAAAAAATATTGCTATCAAATAAATGTTGTACTTTTTATTCGGACATTCTAACAGCAAATCTTAAGGGTTAATGTTTATGTTGTGTAATATCATATAACACATCCAAACATTAAATCAACTTCTTACTGAGTATAATCTACAAGATTTGCCACTTGTTTATAAGCGCTTTCTACGCCGGCAGACATCTGGTAACCGAAGGTTAACCCAGTATAAATAATATGACCTTTGCCATAAGGCAAATCAGCAAGAATGCTACCTGCCAGGCTTCCGTTGTTTTGATAAACCGAAATCAAATCTTTAAACCGGGTATCATTTATAAAAAGCTGGTTGTTGCTGTATTCTCTTCTCCAGTTTGCAAAATCACTTTGCTCAACTGTGTTGGGATATGTAAATACACGATTGGCTGCATTCATCTTTATAACACTATTTATTGCATTTAACCGCGATGAAGCCAGTTTCATGCTTGTAAAAGGTGTTGCAACAGAATCATTCCGGGAAAGCTGAACAATAAGAGTTCCGCCTTGTTTTACATAGTTATATAAGGTTTTATAATACAGACTGTCTTGCGTATTAGCCTTATTTTTTATAATAACCACATCCACTTTATTTAAAGAAATAGAAAGAATATTTTTTACGCTTAACAACTTTACCTGATAACCCATTTTATTCAAGCCTTCACAAAAATCATCATAACTGCTGTTTACATAACCGACTGTTGTATTGTCGCTTGTTTTAATCTTATTGCCAATTACAGCCGTGTGGTTTGTGTAGTTGTAAGTAGCAGGCGCAATATAACCGTAATCAAGGTAACGGAGATTTGATGAATATCCTTTTGTTATACCATTTCTTCTAACGCCTACTAATGCGTCTATTACGCCATTTGTAATTTTGTTTTTTTCCAGTGATAAGCTTTTTACAGGCACTTCAATATTATACACATCTCCTGCCTGAACATTCATTAATGTATCAAATGAATATAAATTTCTTCCTTTTTTTTCGCCAATCACAGTATCTTTTCTAAGAATCTTAAAAGAAGGTTGCGCTATGTTGATGCTTACCTGTATACTATCGGCATTGAAATTAGATTTGAATTGAATTTTTAGTAATGAATCTGCTGCAACCGGTTTACCGGAAATGGTGCTGACATTGGTTAATAATACACTTGGCTTTTGCGAAACAATAACCGGCGAGATAACTGATAAATCGTTTGTTCTGATTGGCTGTAGTTTACTGATGTATTGATACTGAACCGGAGATTGAACCAGAAATGGATTTCCATTTATATCAAATGAAAATTCTGCTATATACCGGGGAATATTTTCCGGATGACCAACCTGGAGAAAATCGCTGACACGATATGTATAATCTTCATCTACCGGACCAGCTAACCAATAGGGTTGCGTTACATCTTCCACCAAAGAAGTTTCTAATTCTTTATTTATATCAACGTCTTTATTTTGTAATGACGTATCAAACGAATTTAATCTGATGTTTGTTAAAAGCGCATTGTTCTTCTTCCGGTTTTCTACTACAAAACGAACATTGCATGTTTCTCCCTGCACCGCAAACTCCTGATCGGCTATAGCTTTTACAGTAATACCGGCACAATCTAATACCAGGTTCTGAACGTTTGTCAGCGCATAATTTTTCAGATGAATACTATCACCCGGCAAATTTTGAATCAACCTGTATAGTCTTGCCAGTTTATCAGTTGATAATTCGGGATGAATAAAATTGTATTCACTAATAACAGAATCAACAGTTTTTGTTACAAATTCCGTATTAGGAAACCTTTGCCAGCTTGTATCTACACCTTCTAATATATCGTTTGTAAATCCATTGCCGGCTATCAGTTTCAGCTTTTCAACAGGGCGTTCTTTTGTATAAATATAATCGGTGCCTGCTGTCTTTTGATAGCTTCTGCTGTTTACTGCATTTTCGTAATAACTGCTGCCAAGCAGCGAATTATATTGCCGAACCGGTAGCGAAAAAGTAGAACCGGCATTTGTAGAATCGTCTGTAACATTCCACAACAAACGTTTTGCCTGCCAGGGTGCATCAAAAAAGTGTTTTATCGCCGAAGAATCTGCCGCTAACACAAAAGCTTCTTTTATGAGTTGTGCCGTTGCCTGGTTTTCTCCTCCCTGCGACAAGCTATCATAACGCACAATAATAATGTCCGGCTGAAACTGCCTGATTACATTCGTTACATCTGCAAGCAATTTATCTTTCGTCCATATTTTAAAAGCATCGTTTGCCGTAGTTACCGTTCCAAAATCGTAAGCGCGGGTATAAAAGGTTTCAACGCCGGCAACATTACCGGCAGCTACGCTTTCCTTGGTATGTATCAATCCCAGATCAATACCTGTTTCATCAGCAATATAATTTTTCGAGCTTTCGCCTCGCGTAATGCTTAAATAACCGGTTCGTAGCAGTCTTTCATTTGAAAGATAGGAAAGCAATTGTGTATTGATGTCTTCGGGTCGTGTACCAACGTATAAAACGCTGGCTGTGTTTGTAAGTTTTTCAAGATTCAGATACAGTTCTGATGAACTTTTGGGTTGAGCATCCTGCGAAAAAATATTCACACATAACAACAATGTTGATAACAGCAAAACAATCTTATGCATAAGAAATTTATTAAAACATTTACCGGTTGATGCTTTTGAATTGTGAAATGAAAATAAGCATTATTTAAAATAGATTTTCAGGATTTGAAAAACAATTGAAAGAAATCAAATTGCAGATTCATTTTCTTTATTGACAAATCGACTTGCCTCTTTATAAAGCTGATTTTATTCTTCCCTGTTCAAAACTTTTACATAACATATTCAAACGATTAAATTTCTTTGCACTAAATTTCTGAATTACACAATGCCAGCAACACAACAGCCAGCGATTTTAGTACTTGCAGACGGAACTGTTTTACACGGATTATCTTTTGGAAAAAAAGGAACCACCACCGGCGAGCTTTGCTTTAATACCGGCATGACCGGTTACCAGGAAGTGTTTACGGACCCAAGTTATTACGGTCAGGTTTTAATTATGAACAATGTTCATATTGGTAATTATGGTGTAAAAAAAGAAGACCGCGAAAGTGATAGTGTAAAAATTAAAGGTCTTATTGGCCGCAGCCTCGAAGAACGCTTTTCGCGCTACCAGGCAGAAGGTTCGTTGGAAGATTATTTAATCAGAAACAACATTGTGGCAATAGAAGGTATTGATACGCGTGCGCTCGTTGCACATGTACGTACAAAAGGCGCGATGAACTGCATTATTTCTTCTGATATATTGGATGAAAAAGTGCTAAAACAAAAGCTGCAGGAAGTGCCTGATATGGATGGTTTGGAACTGGCAAGCGTTGTAAGCACAAATGAAGAGTATGAACTGGGCGATCCGGATTCTCCTTACAAAGTAGCGGTAATGGATTATGGTGTAAAGAGAAATATTTTGACTTGCTTAACTAATCGTGGTGCGTATGTGCGCGTGCACCCGGCGCATACGCCTCTGGAACGTGTAAAAGAGTTTAATCCGGACGGTTATTTTATTTCCAATGGTCCCGGCGATCCAGCAGCTATGACGTACGCGATAAAAGATTTAAAAGCCATTTTAGCAGAAGAGAAGCCGGTGTTCGGAATCTGCTTAGGTCATCAATTATTGGCTTTGGCAAACGATATTCCTACGTTTAAAATGCATCATGGACATCGTGGATTAAATCATCCTGTAAAAAATATCATTACAGGTCAATGCGAGATCACAACGCAAAATCATGGTTTTGGTGTCAATCCCGAAGCGGTTCGCAATCACGAAGGCATAGAAATTACACACGTCAATCTAAATGATAACAGCATTGAAGGCATTCGTGTAAAAGGCAAGCCTGCATTCAGTGTGCAATATCACCCGGAAAGCACGCCAGGTCCATTTGACAGTCGTTATTTGTTCGATGATTTTATAAAAATGATTGAAGAAAGAAAAGGAACTTCTGAATAGTTGTTTTGAACCACGGAGACAGGGAGAGCACGGAGATTCACAGAGTTTTTGATTTATTGGTTTTAATTTATAAAAAGATCCTGCCATATCAATAGCAGGATCTTTTTATTGAACAACTATCTTTTGTCTTTTCCTTTTTTAATGCCTTCAATTTCTTTGTGGCAAAACTCTTTCTTTCTTCGTGAATCTTCTTTTCTTCCTGTCTTCGTGGTTCAAAAAATCATTTGCCTGGCTTCGGAAAAACCTGGTTTTCTTTTGCCCAGTTTTCCCACAAATCATTTAACTCTTTTACTTTATCCGGATACTTCGCTGCTAAATCATTCAGCTCGGTTTTATCTTTTTTGATATTGTATAAATGCCATGTGGTATCTGCGCCGCCGCGTACCAATTTCCAATCATTTTGACGCGCATATTTACCACCAAAATGTTCGTTGAAAAGTGTGCTATGTCCAATTGCTTTTTCACCTGTAAAAGACGGCACCAAACTAATACCTATTGTGGGTAAAATTGTATGCCCTTTATATTGGGAAGGATAGGAGGTATGAGCCAATTCTATAAAGGTGTTCATGAAATCCATCACATGCCCAATCTGCGAAGAATAGCTTCCTTTTGGTGCTGAAATTCCTTTTGGCCAAAACGCAATCATAGGCGTATGAATACCGCCTTCATACGATTCGGCTTTCCATAATTTGAACGGTGTATTGGCAACATTTGCCCAGCGCGGACCAATTGAAGAATAAGTCGTTTCAGGTCCGGGCATGACTTGCTTTTTGGTGGCATACACAATCTCTCTGCCGTCGCGCGTTTCGTTTGGACGATCGAAGCCAGCGCCATAGTTTGCAGCCACTTCTCCGCTTGCGCCATTATCGCTTAAAAATACAATCAACGTATTGTCTAATTGCCCGTTTTCTTTCAACGCTTTTATAATGCGGCCAATACCTTGATCCATTCTGTCTATCATGGCAGCATGAACTGCCATTGCCATAGCATCCCAATCTTTATCCGGGTTATCTTCCCATGTCAAATCGCTTTTCCAGCGTGGCGAAAGCGCTTCGTCAGAAGGCTCAACCAGCTTCATTTGCAGTTGTCTTTTGTAACGTGCTTCGCGAATGGCATCCCAGCCAACTTTGTATGTGTTTTTATATTTAGCAATGTCTTCGGGCAATGCCATTAAAGGCCAATGCGGCGCGTTCTCTGCTACATATAGAAAGTAAGGTTTGCCTTCTTTACTCATTTCATTGATATAAGTAACTGCCGTATCGTTAATAGCATCGGTATGATAATAATTCTTGGGTACTTCTTTTATTGGCGTTGTGCCACTTACCAAACTAAACGGATCAAAGTAATCAACCACGCCCCAAATGGTTCCGAAATAACGCTCAAAGCCACGGCTTGTTGGATATTGAGATAACGGAGAAAACGTTTCATGATACGCCTGGTGATTGAGCCAATCTAATTGAGCTTGTTTGGTAGGCTGTGCATCGGTGTTTGATATATGCCATTTGCCCGACATTGCCGTGTGATAACCGGCATCTTTTAATACTTCGGCAATAGTAACTGTGTTTTCACCAATACGACCTAAATAACCAGGTTCATTATGTTCATCCGTCATCTCACCAATACCAGCATCATGATTGTATAAACCCGTCAGCAAAGAAGCGCGCGTCGGGCAACAGCGTGATGTATTGTAAAACTGCGTGAAGCGAATGCCATTGTTAGCTAAATAATCAATGTTGGGTGTATGAATTTCGCCACCAAAACAACCGATGTCGGAAAAACCTAAATCATCAGCCATAATGATAACAATGTTTGGCCTGGTATCTTTTGCTTTTGTACTTTCTTTTTTGTTTTGTGTAAAAGAAAATAACAGCAACAAGGCTATAGCAAGAATAACTGTGCTCAATACAATTTTCTTCATAAGTAAACTTTTACGCCTCTTTTTTATAAGTTGCTAAAATGTTTTATTTTGAAATAACAACAAGAAACCACCGGTAAAAAACTTATTACAAGTCTTGTTTTATTGAACACTTTTATCTGCCAGGTCTTTATGTTTTGGAAAAACATGATCAGCCTTTGCCCAATTATTCCAGTTGTCAACCAGGTCTTTTAAAACATCAGGATTTTGAGCAGCAACATCATTTTCTTCGTTCCTGTCTTTTACTACATCAAACAAACTCCACGCTGTACTTTTATGATCTTTTACAGCTTTCCAGTTGTTTTTGCGCACTGCCTGGTTGCCTTCATGCTCCCAAAACATATACGGATGTTCGCTAAGCGTATTACCTGCCAATACAGGCGCCAGGCTTCTTCCGCCTAAAGGAATTATTGTATTGCCTTTGTATTGAGTTGGATATTTTGCTTTGGCTATTTCTAAAAAAGTAGGCATAATATCGAGTAAATAAGAAGGTGTTTTTACAATTGTATTTTCTTCTTTTTTGCCAATGCCTTTTGGCCAATACATTATAAAAGGTGCTGAAATGCCGCCTTCTTCTATTTCGCGTTTCCACTTGCGGTACGGTGTGTTAGAAGCATTTGCCCAGCCCATTCCGTATGATATGGCTCCGGACGAATCGGAATTGTTGATGTCTTTCATCTGTCCGCCACCTAATTCTTTATAAGGTTCGGGACAGGCGCCGTTATCACTTAAAAAGACAATCAGCGTATTCTCCAATTGTCCTTTCTTTTCTAACGTTGTAATGAGTTTACCAACGTTTTGATCCATACAACTTACCTGGGCTGCATATACAGCCATCCGGTAAGCCACCTGTTTTTGTTCAGATTCGTTTAACTTATCCCACGCTCTTACAGAAGTATCTCGCTGAGACAGTTTTGTTTTTGGATCTACAATGCCGGATTGTAATTGCCGTGCATATCTTTCTTCCCTTATCCTATCCCATCCTTTTGCATACATGCCTTCAAACTTTTTGATGTCTTCTTCTTTTGCCTGTAACGGCCAATGTGGCGCATTAAACGCTAAGTATAAAAAGAATGGCTTATCATCTTTTTGTTCGTTTACAAAAGCAATAGCAGTATCGGTAAAGGCATCGGTTGTATAATAACTGCCTTGTGGCGGAGCAAGCTTTGTATTGCCCGACCATAAGCCTCTGCCGCCTTGTGGTTTTAAATAACTGGTTGCGCCGGCTAAAATGCCGTAGTATTTTTCAAAACCCCGCTGCAAGGGCCATTTGTCTTCGCCGTGCATACCCAGATGCCATTTGCCGGACATATATGTATGATAACCTGCAGAACCCAGAACTTCGGCAAGTGTTACACAATTCTTGTTTAAATAGCCCTGATAACCATCGGTTCCCCAATGGTAGGAAGCTGTATCTGATGGTTCTTCCGACATTTGCCCGATACCGGTCTGGTGCGGAAATAAACCGGTGAGTAAACTGGCCCTCGTAGGACAACACCTGGCGCCGTTATAAAATTGTGTAAACCGGATGCCTTTGTTTGCTAACCTGTCTAAGTTGGGCGTTGGTATTTCACTGCCAAAACAACTGATGTCGGAATAACCCATATCATCTGCCATGATGAGTACAATATTTGGTCGTTGCTGACCCATGACAGATTGTATCAAAAAAAGGAACAATACAAATGAAAAAAACGTTTTACCCGGCTGCATACTTTTGTTTCATACAAAGTTGTGGCAATTCAATATATCGTTCATTTTGTTGCCTTGATTTTATTTTTATAATGATTGATATGCAGCTCTTTTGCAGAAATTTTTCCAGTTGATTAATGAATCAAATCAGGAAGTAAGTATGATAAAAGAAGGTTTGAAAATTTAATAACAGGAAACAAGTATTTTGCCGCACAAATAAAGTCGTAATGAAAATTGTAATTATCAACGGACCCAATTTAAATCTGCTCGGCACACGTGAACCAAACATTTATGGCAGCCAAACGTTTGAAGAGTTTTATGCTTTATTACAACAAAAATTTCCTGCCGTTACTTTTCAATATTACCAAAGCAATAAAGAAGGCGAGATTGTAGATTTTTTACAAAAGGAAGGTTTCAGCAGCGATGGTATTGTATTAAATGCGGCTGGTTACACACATACTTCAGTAGCCATTCGCGATGCGATTGCTGCTATTACAACACCGGTTATTGAAGTTCATATCAGCAACGTTCATGCGCGGGAAGAGTTTAGAAATACGTCTTATATTTCAGCAAAATGTAAAGGAACAATTAGCGGTTTAGGATTGAAAGGTTATGAGCTGGCAGTGCAATTTTTTATAACCGATTAATAACTCGAAGATGGATCATCTTCAATATTATCTTTCCGGTCGCCACCCAAACTATAATAATTATTTTCTTCATCTTCTTCGCCAATCTCTTCATCCGCATCATCTAGTTCGCCACCTGATATATCCAAATCGTCGCCGGTACGGTTTAGTTCATCGCGCAAATCAGCACTGTCAAAATCATCTACAGTTTCTTCGGTTCCGCTAAAGGCAGAAGCCGATGCATCGGAGAATATTTCTTCAACTTCATCCATATCAAAATCCCGGTTTTTATCACCCAGATTTGCTAAATCAATAGCCGTTACATCAGCTTCTGTTCCCATTACAATTCCTAAATCATCGCTATCTTCTATATCATCAGGATTTGCCGCCGGCGGTGTCGTCGTTACTTTTTTTTTACCATTTTCCTGCAGTTCATCATGCGTAAGATTTTCTACATTGGCTTCTATACGCTCTGTATGGTTTTGCGGATTCATAATATCTTCTTTCGCCGGATAATGCGGATAACCCGGAAAATCCTCATCTATATGTTCATCTTTACTTTGCTGCACTTTTTCTTCAGAATCAATAGGATTTGTTTTCTTTTCTTCCATAATCTTGCGTTTAATAATAAAGAGAAAATTATGTGCCAGTAAGATATGGTTGGTTATATATCAGACGGTTTTATTGAATTGAACCCGGTGATATACATCTTTTAGTTCAATAATACAATCAACCGATTGCAGATAAACAGAACCATCAAGCGTTGTTGCCTCCGTATCTTTCCAGGTACGTTCCGCGATTTTATAACTGGCAACCACCCAGGGTTGAGACTGTTCAACCAATACATATTCTTTAAAGGAAGGGAGCGTTTTATAATATTGGAATTTTGTATAACGATCATATTTAGTTGTTGAAGGCGATGCTACTTCAACAACTAATAAAGGATTAATAATAGTATCATTTCGCTCTGCATAAAATTCAGGTTTTTCAAATATAACAACAGCGTCAGGGTATATAAAAGATTCTAATTGTTGTATATGAATTTTCATATCGCTATTTAATACCACATAATTCGTATCCCGTAGTTTATTGGCTAAAGCAACCATTATGTTAACGGCTATTCGGTTATGAATAAAACTGGCTCCAGGCATTTTTATAATTTCTCCGTTATAATATTCGTGTTTTTCTTCGGCTTCTTTTTCCAGCGCGAAGTACTCATTTATAGTATATAATTTTTCGGCGGCTTCCATTTGCATATCATACGTCTCCTTGTTCAAATTTATACAGATTTGGTTAGATAATACATTCGTTTTCTGAAAGAACAATCTTTTCGAATCCGCACAACAGGTGTTCGATAGTGAACACTTTGTATTTCTATTTATCCTAAAACTCTTACTGGCAAAGCGTTTCAGCGCTGGCATAGGCGTTGAACTCAAATTTGCTTTCCATATTTTTTTCTGAGAACCAAGTTTTATGTTTAAAAACTATTTGAAAACGGCATGGCGCAACTTGTGGAAGAACAAATTTTACAGCACTATCAATATCAGCGGTCTTGCCATTGGTTTGGCAGTTGGTATTATGATTCTGTTGTGGGTACAAAACGAATTGAGTTATGACCGTTTTCATATCAATGCAAAACAGGTTTACAAAATCAACTCACATCTTGGCACCGGCAGCGCAGCACAGGTTTGGGGCGGTTCGCCGGCACCATTAGCCGTAATAAGTAAACAATCTATTCCCGAAGTGGCAAATGCGGTGCGTATAAGAAAAAGATACGAACAGCTTTTATTCACAAATGGAAACAATAAAATTGTAGAAACCAACAGCGCTTTTGTTGATCCTTCTTTCTTCTCTGTATTTAGTTTCGATTTGCTGAAAGGTAATACAGCCAAGCCTTTCAGAGATGATAATTCGATTGTTATAACACAATCAACCGCAGAAAAATATTTTGGTACTGATAATGTAATTGGAAAAATATTAGTGAACGGTAAAGACATTTTTACCGTGTCCGGCGTGCTGAAGGATTTTCCCCCAAACTCAAGTATTCAGTTTGATATGCTGTTTCCGTTGAGCTTTTATGCCAATAAAATATTTGGTGGTAATGGAGCCTGGAAAACCGTTGATGAAGACCTTGGAAATTATGCTTATGATATTTATCTGCAACTGCAAAACAATGCTTCAACAGTTGTTGTTGAAAAGAAAGTAACGCGTTTGTTTATTGATAAAAAAGGTGATGGCGCAAAAGATGATTTCTTTACTCTGCAACCGTTATCTTCTGTTCATTTAATAACACCGGATGGTAATACCAGCGCTTTACAAACAGTACGAATCTTCTTACTGATTGCCATTCTCATCTTACTGATTGCCTGCATTAACTATGTAAATTTATCTACCGCACGCAGCATGTTACGTGCAAAAGAAGTAAGTATGCGCAAGATAATCGGCGCACTAAAATATCAGCTGTTTATACAGTTTATTGCCGAGTCGTTTGTATTGTATGTATTGGCTTCTTTACTGGCTTTTCTTATCATTTATTTATTACTTCCGGTTTACAATGATATATCAGGCAAACAACTCATTTTCAACCTATCTAATCCTGATATCTGGCTGGTTATTGGCTGCACCATTACAGGCACATTAATAGCCGGCAGCATTTACCCGGCATTGCTTCTTACTTCATTCAAACCTTTAGAAGCATTAAAAGGAAAATTAACGGCTGGTATTGGCACGACATCATTCCGAAAAGTATTGGTCGTAACACAGTTTGTGTTTTCTGTTGTATTGATTATCGGAACCATTGTTATCACCAAACAACTCAAATTTATTAAAGAAAAAGATTTGGGTTATGACAGAGAACATGTGTTTTCTATTGCGCTAACAAACGAAATGAATGCACATTATGATGCCGTGCGAAACGAACTGCTAAAGCAGCCTTCGATAACAGGTGTCGGCGCTTCTGATAATAATGTTATTGGTGATGGATCTACCACCGGCGATACGTATTGGGATGGAAAAGAAGCCGGCAGCGCATTTTATATTCATCCGACTGGAATAGATGAAAAGCTGATTCCACTGCTAAAAATGAAAATGATGGCCGGCAATAATTTTAGCGGCATGATGCCTGCCGATTCGGCTCATTTTATATTGAATGAAACGGCTGTAAAACAAGCCGGAATTAAAGATCCGATCGGTAAAGCTTTTACTTTATGGCAAACCAAAGGAACCATCATTGGCGTTGTAAAAGATTTTAATTATGCTTCTTTACGGGAAGCTATTGAGCCTGCAATATTTTACTATTATCCATCGTATTGGCAGATCTATATAAAAACCACCGGGAAAGAGGCAGCGCAAGCCATTGCGGCTGCTCAGAAAGTATGGAAGAAATACTCTGCTGATTATCCGTTTCAATATTCTTTTATGGATGACGATTATAATAAGTTATATCAATCAGAAGAAAAAGCCGCCACGCTCATGAATGTTTTTGCAGTGGTTGCTATTGTAATTTCCTGCCTCGGTTTGTTTGGTTTGGTAACGTTTACAGCCAACACAAAAATGAAAGAGATTGGCATTAGAAAAGTGCTTGGCGCCAGCTTCGCAGATATTACAACCTTGTTATCAAAAGAGTTTGTCTTGCTTGTCATTATTGCTTTTGTAATTGCGGCACCGTTTGCCTGGTGGGCAATGAATAAATGGTTACAAGACTTTACCTATCGTATTACCATCAATTGGCTGGTGTTTGTTTATGCGGCTTTGGCTGCCATTGCTATTGCTTTATTAACTGTAAGTTTTCAAAGTATTAAAGCTGCCATCGCCAATCCTGTAAAGAGTTTACGAAGCGAGTGATGAATTGTAAAGTCAAAAATCAAAAATCAAAAAGGCGGATTAAGTTTTTGACTTCTAACTTTTAAATTTTGACTTAATAATGTTTAAAAACTATTTCAAAACAGCATATAGAAGTCTATTTAGAAATAAAGCCATAACGCTGATTAATTTGTTTGGTCTTTCTGTAGCGTTAGTTGCCTTTATTTTTATTGCGCTTTGGGTACAGAACGAAGTAAGCTTTGATGATTTTCATAAAGATGCAAAGGATATTTATTTGGTGCAGATGAAATCTAATACAGGCGATGAAGCAAGCCCTATAACTCCTTTGCCTCTTGCGGATGTGCTTACAAAAGAAAGCAATGTAAGTTATGTTGCAAGAATGACGTGGCAGCGGGGAACATTGAACGTGGATGGAAACTTGTTTGATGAAAAAGCAGGCGTTGCCGTTGATGGTGATTGGTTTAAAATATTTGATTATAAAGTAGTAAGCGGAGACATCAATTCATTTAACCATCATCCTTTTTCTGTCATCTTTACCCAATCAAAAGCAAAACAATTATTTGGAAACAAAAATCCCGTAGGACAAATTGTAAAGTTAGATACAACTTTATACCAGGTAAGCGCTGTTGTAAAAGACAATCCTGTTAATTCAAGTTTACAATTTGATATGCTTGTGCCAATGGCTGCGCGGCTGGCTTACAGGAAATCAGATATTAATAATTGGGGAAACGCGAGCTATCGAACTTTTGTAAAGCTTTATCCCAATACAAATATTACTTCATTCACTAAACATGCGACGGCGCTTTCTCAACAAACATCAGCGAGAACAGATTTTTCCTTAGCTATACAGCCTTTGTATGAATTGCATTTCGACACAAAATCATTCGACCCAATATTTCGCCGCGGCAGCCATACAGCCGTCTTTGTTTTTAGCGTGCTGGCAATATTGCTGTTAATTACGGCAGGCATCAATTATGTAAATCTTACTCTTGCAAAAGCCAATGCCCGCACCAAAGAAATAAGCATCCGCAAAATTATTGGCAGCAGCCGTTTGCAATTGTTTCTCCAGTTTTTAACAGAGTCGTTTTTGTTATGCCTGATTGCTTTATTTATTTCATTCATTATTATGTGGCTTACGCTGCCGGCATTTAACCAGCTTACAGAAACGGATTTCCAGTTATCGGTTAGCTCCAAAATTTTATGGGGTGTTTTATGCGGCACATTACTTTTCACAACGTTATTAACCGGCATTTTTCCGGCATTCACCATGTCGTTTTTTAAACCGTTAACTTATTTGCATGGTTATACGATTTTAAAATTTAAGAACGTATTGCTTCGTAAAGGATTGGTCGTGTTTCAGTTCGTAATAGGCGTAGTTTTCATCATCGCCATGATTGTTGTATTTCAGCAAATGCGCCTTGCACAAACGTCCGCGGCACAATACAGCCGCACCCAGGTAGTATCGTTTGAATTGCCTTCGCAGATGTTGCAAAAATGGGATTACGACCAGCAAAAAATCAACCTGTTTTCTCAAACTTTTAAAAATGATTTACAAAGCAATAGTTCTGTACAAAGTATTGCGCTGGCAAGCAATTCTATTGAAGGCTCAATGGATTCTAAAGACGTACAAAATTGGTATTGGAACGGGATGGACACAAGTTCTAAAATCTCTGTTTCATATATGTCTGTTGAACCTCAAACAAAGAACATTTTTAATTTACCATTAAAAGAAGGCAGATGGTTTCGGGATGATAATTCTGATAAGAAGAATTTTATTTTGAATGAAACAGCCGTAAAAGAATTTGGAATAAAAGAACCTGTTATCGGTAAATTATTTATCAAAAGAGGAGAAAATACAGGGCAAATAATCGGGGTGATAAAAGATTATAATTTCAGTTCGCTATATAATAAAATTGACCCGTTAATAATAAGCGCTAATGACAATGACTTCAAGTACGTTTTCTTTATAAAAATAGCGCCGGGTAATATTTCCAAAGCAATGAATGCTATTGCTGCAACGTGGAAAAAATTTGTTCCGGATGCACCATTTGATTACCAGTTCATGAACCAGGCGTTCGATAATTTGTATAAAGACGATTTAAAAATTTCAAAACTTGTATTGCTTTTCAGCTGTATTTCTATCATCATTTCAGCGTTAGGATTATTTGGACTTGCTGCTTTTGTTGCTGAACAAAGAAGAAAAGAAATCGGCATCCGAAAAGTAATGGGCGCAACCATTACACAAATAACAACCATGCTTTCAAAAGATTTTGTAACGCTTGTATTGATTGCCGTTGTAATCGCCTCGCCCATTGCCTATTGGCTTATGAATAAATGGCTGCAAAACTTTGTATATAGAATTCATATAAGCGGCTGGATATTTTTAGCCGCCGGGTTTGCAGCTGTAGCAATTGCGGCAGTAACCGTAAGTTTTCAATCAATAAAAGCGGCGATTGCCAATCCTGTAAAGAGTTTGCGAAGTGAATGATGGAATGTACGATGTTAGATGTATGATGTACGAAGTGTTCTATTATCAGATGTAGCAAAGATGTAAAACTTAAAACCTATCACTTTTATGATAAGAAACTATTTTAAAATTATGTGGCGCGGTTTGATGAAGAATAAATTTTATTCTACCATCAATATTCTTGGTCTTACTATCGGTATGGCAAGCGCAATGCTTATCTTATTATGGATTGAAAGCGAGATGAGCCACGACAGATTTTATGAAAAAACAAATCTTATCTATCTCGCAAATAATCGTGATAAAGTAAACGGTAAAATATCTGCTTGGAGCACATCGCCAGCGCCTCTTGGCCTGGCATTAAAAGCAGAATATCCTGAAATAGAAAATGTAGTTCGCGTAAACGATTTTGGGGCTAATTTTTTAATAAGCACCGGCGATAACCATTTCAGCATACATGGCGATTTTGTTGATTCCGGTTTTTTAAAGATGTTCAGCTTTCCTTTACTGGAAGGCAAAACCGCTACTGCATTAGACGAGCCAAACAGCATTGTTCTTACCAAACAATTGGCTGTAAAATTATTTGGTAACGAAAAAGCTTTAGGCAAAACAGTACGTGTAGATAGCTCCGATTACTTTACTGTAACGGCTGTTTTAAAAGATTTACCAGGCAATACAAGTTTTAATTTTGAATACCTGCTTCCCTGGTCATATTCAAAAAAGGTAAACCGGATTGACGATGGCAATTGGGGCAATAACAACATCTATACGTATCTTTTAGTAAAGCCCGGCACCTCGCAGGCCGCGTTAGATGCAAAGATTAAAAACATCACCATTAATCATACAAAAGACGGCGATAAAATAACCACGCAAGTGTTTACGCAGGCATTGAAAGACAGGTGGCTGTACGATAAAGAAGAGAATGGTTATTATACGGGCGGAAGAATTGAAAAGATAAAATTATTCGCCATCATCGCAGGTTTGATATTGATTATTGCCTGTATAAATTTTATGAACCTGTCAACTGCGCGAAGCGAAAAGCGCGGCAAGGAAGTAGGCATTCGTAAAGTTGTAGGTGCACAAAAGAAATCTCTGGTAGCGCAGTTTATAGCAGAAAGCATAAGTCTGGCTGCTATTGCGGGCGTACTTGCCGTGATAGTTGTACAACTTGTTTTACCGGCTTATAACCAATTAATAGGCGGCAAGCTTTTTATTGATTTTCATAATTCCAGCTACTGGTTATTTGCTGTTCTTTTTGTTTTGTTTACGGGCTTGCTTGCGGGAATATATCCTGCGTTTTATTTATCCTCTTTCAAACCAATAAAGGTTTTAAAAGGAACTTTTAAATTGTCCAACTCTGTTGTAACGCCAAGAAAAATATTGGTTGTATTGCAGTTTACGTTTGCCATTACGCTAATTATCTGTACCATCATTGTCGAGAACCAGATAAACTACGCGCAAAACAGAGATGCGGGTTACTCAAGAAACAATCTTGCTTTTATTATTGAGTTTGGCGATGCGCATAAAAATTATGAACTGATAAAAGATGGCTTGCTACAAAGTGGCGCAGCTACAGCCGTGGCGCAAACCAGTGCACCGATGACGGAAAGCTGGGGTGATAGCTGGGGATTTTCGTGGCAGGGAAGTACAGAAGATGATAAGAAAATTGACTTTAATATGTACAGTGCCGACAATGATTTTGCCAAGGCAATCGGTATCAAAATTCTGCAGGGACGAGGTCTTGATATGAATACCTACAAAACAGATTCAAATGCTTGTTTGCTTAACGAAGCAGCGGTTAAAATAATGCGGTTAAAAAATCCCGTAGGGCAAACCATACGAGCCGGAAACGATCAGATTCATGTAGTCGGCGTAGTGAAAGATTTTATTTTAGGAACACCTTACGAGCCGGTTCAGCAAATGATTATTGTTGGGCCGATATTTGGCTATCAAATCATCAACTTTAAATTAAATCCGAATCCTTCTATCGCAGCAAGCCTTCAAAAAGCGGAAGCTGTATATAAGCAATACAATCCGCAATATCCTTTCAACATTCGCTATTACGATCATGAATACGATTTGAAATTTAAAGACGAGAAACAAACCGGCACACTCGCTGCTTTATTTGCCGGTCTTACCATTTTTATTTCCTGTCTTGGTTTGTTAGGATTGGCAACTTATGTAGCCGAAACTCGCATTAAAGAGATTGGAATTCGCAAGGTACTTGGCGCCAGCGTGCAGGGCATTATCACCCTATTATCAAAAGACTTCTTAAAGCTTGTTCTTATATCGTTTGTCATTGCATCGCCGGTTGCATGGATTGTGATGAACAAATGGCTTTCTTCTTATTCATACCGCGTTAATATTTCGTTGTGGGTGTTTGTAATAGCCGGATGTATATCAGCCATTATCGCTTTTGTTACGGTAAGCATCCAGGCAATTAAAGCGGCTGTTGCCAATCCTGTAAAGAGCTTAAGAACAGAGTGATGGAAGTGAGTTGTAAATAGAGAATAGTGAACGTAAATCATAAATTATAAATCACAAATCATAAATCAGAACTATGATAAAAAATTATTTCAAAATCGCTTGGCGAAACCTGATGAAAAACAAAGTGTTTTCGCTGATAAACATTCTCGGATTAACCATTGGCATTACGGTTTGCATGATGATTTTTCTTTTCATCATGAATGAATTCAGCATGGATAATTTTCACCAGAAAGGAAAGAATATTTACCGCGTGATGCGAAGTGTAAAAAGCATGAAGCAAGCCGTTCCTTATTTATCCGGACCGTATGCACCGGCTTTGCTAAACGATTTTGGAAGTGATATAAAAAAAGCCGTTCGTGTAAGTCCGTCGAACGATTTATTTGTAATAGATAAACGTTCTTTCAACGAGAAGAAAGTGTACTTTACAGATGCTGATTTTTTCGACCTGTTTTCATTTCCTTTATTGCGCGGCAACGTATCTTCTGTATTACAAAATCCAAACAGCGTTGTATTAACAGAAACCACGGCAAAAAAGTATTTTGGAAGCATAGACAATGCCATGGGAAAAGTGGTTGAAATGGATAAAAATCTTCAGCTGAAAGTTACCGGCATTGCTAAAAATGTTCCTTCCAATTCGCATCTTGATTTTGATGTCATTGTTCCCATTTCAAACTTTGCAAACAATCCTAATTTTAAAGTGTGGATTAACAACAGTTTGTTTGTTTATGTATTGCTGAATGAACATACCGATGTGGCGCAGCTTCAGAAAAAGTTTGTTCCGTTTATGGATAAATATATGGGACATGATATGCAGGAATATGGTTATCATTTTTCACTTTCACTCACACCGTTACGAGATATTTATTTTGAAGATGCTTCTGTATTTGATAATGTAAAACACGGCGATAAAACCGTTGTCTATATCTTTCTTTCTATTGCTGTATTAATACTATTGATTGCCTGTATCAACTTCATGAATCTTTCAACCATCCGCGCTGTCGAACGTTCAAAAGAAGTTGGTTTACGCAAAGTTTTGGGCGCTCTAAAAAATCAATTAATATGGCAGTTTCTCGGCGAGTCGCTGTTACTTACAACTATATCCTGTTTGCTTTCTGTTATCTTGTTACAAATATTAATGCCATGGTACAATCAAGTGCTTGGTTATTCACTAACTGTTTCGTGGAATGCTTTGCCCATCTATCTTTTTCTGGTTGGTGTTATTATTATTGTTGGCTTTTTAGCCGGCAGTTACCCGGCTTTTTTCCTGTCTGCATTTTCTCCTATACAAGCGTTAAAAGGCAAGCTGCGATTGGGCAAAGGCGGTTCTGCATTCAGGCAGGCACTTGTAGTTATTCAGTTTAGTATTTCTGTGTTCCTGATTCTTGGAACCATCGTTATTATGAACCAGATGCACTATATAAAGAACAAACAATTGGGTTATAACCAGGAACAAACCGTTGTGATTCCTATAGACAATAATGACTTTTATAACAACAGAGTTTTGTTTAAAAAAGAATTGCAAAACAACAGCCATGTAGCTTCAGTATCGTTAATGTCTGGTGAGCCTGGCGGCTTCTTTGACGGGCAAAATTTTGATGTGGAAGGTCATAGCGAAAAATGGATGTCGCGAAGCGAATTTGCTGATTTTGAATTTGTAAAAACATTAGGTTTAACCGTTATTGCCGGCAGAGATTTTTCGCCGCAATTTTCAACCGATACCACCAGTGCTGTATTGATAAATGAAACCGCTGCCAAAAAACTGGGCTGGACGCCGCAGCAAGCCATTGGCAAATGGATAAAGAATACAGTGCGTGATGATTCGCGCCGCAACGTTGTAGGCGTAGTAAAAGATTTTAACTTTTTATCGCTTAAAGAAACCATGGATGCGCTTGTTATTTCACCAGGTGAAGACAGGCGTGTAGCACTTATAAAACTAAAGTCCGGCAATGTTGAACCGGGACTTGCTGCAATAAAAAAAGAGTACACTTCTGTTGCGCCGATGTACCCGTTAGAATATAGTTTTCTCGATGAAAAATTCAATGAGTTATACCGGAAAGATTTGCGCCAGCAAATTATTTTAACGGTGTTTGCAGGCTTAGCTATTTTTGTTGCGTGTTTGGGTTTGTTTGGTCTTGCGTCTTTCACGGCAACAAAACGTTTTAAAGAAATCGGTGTTCGCAAAGTGCTGGGTTCATCCGTACAAAGCATCGTTATCTTATTATCAAAAGACTTATTAAAACCTGTATTGATAGCAACTTGTATTGCCTTGCCAGTCGGTTATTATGTAATGAATAAATGGCTGCAAAACTTTGCTTATAAAACAACTTTATACTGGTGGATTTTTGCGCTCGCGGCTTTCATTACGTTTGCCATTGCTTTACTTACAGTAAGTATCAAAGCTATTAAAGCTGCTCTGGCAAATCCTGTAAAAAGTTTACGAACGGAATAAAAATACATGAATCATAAATAAGAAAACGGTTACTGTTTTAGGTATGAATTTCTTTATTCTTTTGCGAGTCTGCTTTATACTCAGATGCCTTTTATATAGAAGATTACTATGTAAAAAGGCATCTTTTTTTGCGGTAATAAATGCTGAAAAATTTTGTGTTTCTGCTTCATGTATTATAAGATTTCTCCGGTATTTTTTACTATGTCTTTACTTACATATACATATCAATTCGCTAATAAAACTGGAAGAATTTAATGTGACAGATAACGGCTGTAACCTTTTGCAAAAAAATTATTCCATTACCGGCCGCAACCATTTTTCTGATTCCTCATCATTCCAACCTTTGCGTTGTTTATAATCTTCGTATTGATCTTGCTGAATTTTTCCGATACCAAAATACTTGCTTTGCGGATGACTGAAATACCAGCCGCAAACAGAACTCGCCGGGTACATTGCCAACGATTCGGTTAGTACAATCCCGGTTTGTTTTGTAGCATCTAACATACTAAACAGCTTATATTTTTCTGTATGATCCGGACAAGCCGGATATCCCGGAGCCGGGCGAATGCCAATGTATCTTTCTTTGATTAATTCTTCGTTACTCAGCGTTTCGCTGTCTGCGTAACCCCAAAATTCTGTACGCACTTTTTTGTGTAATAATTCAGTAAAAGCTTCTGCCAAACGGTCGGCCAAAGCTTGTAACATGATCTTATTATAATCATCATGTTCCTGCTGAAAACATTCAATATGCGGTTCAATGCCGTGAATGGTTACAGCAAATGCGCCAATATAATCCTGTGTTCCATGTGAAACGGGCGTAATAAAATCTGCCAGGGAAATATTAGGTTCTGTAGCTGTTTTCTTTATTTGCTGGCGCAAAAATTCTAACGAAAGTTCTTCGTTATTGTGTTCAACTTTTACGGTATCCGGCGCTGTTTTTTTGGCTTTATAAAAACCAATTACAGCTTTGGGTGTCAGCCATTTTTCGGCAATAATTTTATCTAATAAAGCATTGGCATCGTTATATAATTTAGTAGCCTCTTTACCAATCACTTCATCTTCCAAAAGATCAGGAAAACGTCCGCCCAATTCCCAGGCAATAAAGAAAGGCGCCCAATCAATATAACTTCTAATGTCAGCCAATTCGCAATCATCAAAGGCTTTTGTACCTAAGAAAGTCGGTGTTGGCGGAAGATAATTTTCCCAGTCAATTTTCACCGCATTTTTCTGCGCGGCTTCAAACGTAATGTATGGTTTTGCAGAACGTTTATTGGCAAAATCGTCACGCAATTTTTTATATTCGGTATCAACATTCGTAAGATAAGCCGGCTTATTGTCTTTACTTAATAAAGTGCCAGCCACGGTTACACTTCGTGATGCATCTAATACATGAACAACGCCATTTGCATATTCCGGCGAAATCCTGACAGCCGTATGCATACGACTTGTGGTGGCGCCGCCAATTAGTAAAGGTTGCTGCATGTTGCGGCGTTTCATTTCCTTTGCCACGGTAACCATTTCGTCTAAAGAAGGCGTAATTAAACCACTTAAACCAATGATGTCAACGTTCTCTTTTATGGCGGTATCTAATATTCTATCTGTTGGCACCATCACACCCAAATCAATAATGTCGTAACCATTACAGGCAAGCACAACACCAACAATATTTTTACCAATATCATGCACATCACCTTTAACGGTAGCTAACAAAATCTTAGCTGCGCCGCCTTGTTTTGCCAACGGATTGTTCTTCTTTTCTTCTTCGATAAACGGCGTGAGCCAGGCAACGCTTTTTTTCATTACACGCGCGCTTTTTACTACCTGCGGAAGAAACATTTTGCCGGAACCAAACAAATCGCCAACAACGTTCATTCCATCCATTAACGGACCTTCAATTACTTCTAACGGCTTGTCGTATTGCAAGCGTGCTTCTTCTGTATCAATGTCAATAAAATCAGTAATTCCGTTTACCAAAGCGTGTTTCAAACGCTCTTTTACAGATGTGCCTCGCCAGGCATCATCTTTCTTTATTTCCTTGCCTTTGCTCTTTACGGTTTCGGCAAACTGGATCAGCTTTTCTGTGGCTTCGTTATTTGTATTGTTACGGTTTAAAATAACGTCTTCGCATAAGTTGCGAAGCTCCGGTTCTATCTCATCATACACAACCAGCTGCCCGGCATTTACAATGCCCATATCCATTCCGGCTTTGATAGCATAATAAAGAAAAACGCTGTGCATAGCTTCGCGAACCGGCTCGTTACCGCGAAAGGAAAACGA
Source organism: Ilyomonas sp. (assembly GCA_965199845.1). Taxonomy (GTDB): domain Bacteria; phylum Bacteroidota; class Bacteroidia; order Chitinophagales; family Chitinophagaceae; genus Ilyomonas. The sequence continues at coordinate 429,501 of CBDATZ010000052.1, read as the reverse complement.
TACATTGCTAACGCCACCGCTGATTTTTGCCAGCGGCATTTTTTGTTTGATAACACGCGTGGCTTCTATAAAATCAACCGCGTAATTGCTATGTTCTTCAATGCCGGTTGCAATGGCAAAAATATTGGGATCGAAGATGATATCCTGCGGTGCAAAACCAACTTCATTTACTAAAATATCATACGCTTTTGAACAGATGTTTACACGACGGTCAAATGTGTCTGCCTGACCTTGTTCATCAAACGCCATCACTACCACAGAAGCACCAAAACTTTGACAAATGAAGGCTTGTTCAATGAACTTTTCTGTTCCTTCTTTCATGGAAATAGAGTTTACAATACACTTGCCCTGCACACACTTTAAACCGGCTTCTATCACCGAGAATTTAGACGAATCAATCATCACCGGAATCTTGGCAATGTCCGGTTCGCTTTGTAAAAGATTGATGAATGTTGTCATTGCCTGAACGCCATCGAGCAAGGCATCATCCATATTTACATCTATTACTTGCGCGCCGCTTTCCACTTGTTGCCGGGCAACACTTAACGCTTCTTCGTATTTATTTTCTTTGATTAAGCGGGCAAACTTTTTACTTCCGGTTACATTGGTTCGCTCACCAATGTTGATGAAGTTTGTTTCGGGACGAATGATAAGCGGCTCCAAGCCGGAGAGACGTAAGTAAGGTTTAATGATACTCATATTGTTTTTTAAACCACAGAGGCAAGAAGGCACAGAGTGGCACAACGTTATTTATAAAATCAATCTTTTAAAATCGTTTTTCATTGATGGAATATGGAAGTTGATAATATAACCAATCCTTTTGCCTGTAAGCTTGAAATAACTTAATAGTTGCGCTTCCCAAACAGGATGATTATTTTCCTGCGCTTTTAATTCAACAATTAATAAATCATCAACTAAAATGTCAAGCCGTAAGCCATCTTCAATTAATAAATCTTTATAAAATATAGTAACTGGCTGCTGTCGAAGAAATAGAATATTTCTCTGTTTCAATTCGTAACAAAAACATTTCTCATAGACACTTTCCAATAATCCAGGTCCTAAAGCTTTATGTAAGTCAAAAGCAATATCAATAACTATTTTGCTTAGTTGATTTTCTCTTTCGCTCAAAGGAAAAAACTCTGTGTTGCTCTGTGTCATAAGTGTCTCTGTGGTTACACCAATTCTTCTTCCATAACAGGCAATTTTCGTGGCTGCAATTTTCTCACATTATCTGCAATATGTTTGATATGATCCGGCGTGGTGCCGCAACAGCCGCCTACAATATTTACAAAACCTTCCTGTGCCCAGTCTTCTATAAAGTGTGCGGTTTCGTGTGGCTGCTCATCATATTCACCCATTGCATTTGGCAAACCGGCATTTGGATAAGCGGATGTATAACAAGCCGCAATACTGCTCAACTCGGCAATATGACTGCGCATTTCCTGTGCGCCTAATGCACAATTCAACCCGATACTTAACGGTTTTGCATGAAGTAAAGAAATGTAAAAGGCTTCCAGCGTTTGACCGCTTAATGTTCTTCCGCTTGCATCCGTAATGGTGCCGCTGATCATGATAGGAAGTTCTTTTTGTTTATGATCACGAAAGTATTTTTTGATAGCATAAATAGCCGCTTTCGCATTTAGTGTATCGAAAATGGTTTCGATTAATAACAAGTCAACACCGCCATCAACCAAACCTTTGATTTGTTCATAATACGCATTGGCAACTTCATCAAATGTTACTGCACGATAACCCGGATTATTTACATCCGGCGATAATGATAAAGTCTTATTCATAGGTCCGATTGCGCCGGCAACATATTTTGCAGTTGATGATGGATTTTGCCTGTAAAAATCTTCAATCGCTTCTCTTGCGCAGGTTGCCGCGGCTACATTCAATTCATAAGCGAGCGATTGCATATCATAGTCTGCCTGCGCAATTAATGTACTGGAGAACGTGTTGGTTTCAATAATATCCGCACCGGCTGTTAAGTATTCTGTATGTATGGCTTTGATGATGTCAGGTTGTGTAATGCAAAGCAAATCGTTGTTGCCTTTTACATCAGTATGCCAGTTAGCAAAGCGTTCGCCACGATAATCTTTTTCTTCTAATTTATAGCGTTGTATCATCGTTCCCATCGCACCATCAATTATCAAAATACGCTTTTCTAATTCGGAACGAATGTCGCTCCCATCCCTTAAAAGGGAGTTTGAAAAATTACTCATGATCTTATAGCGTTTACAAAATGAATCAATACAAAAAAATGAAAACAAATACTATTGTGTCTTCTTTTCTTCGTGGCTAAAAACAAAACTATAAACGTATGGGAAACTAAATGGTGAGGGAGTTTCTTGGCGTTTATTAGTTCGGCTTTTTTAAGCAGGTGGAACAATAAACAAATCTTCCTGCGGTTGCAAATATATTGTTTTTATCTGTTGGAAATATAACTGCCAACCGGAAGACGATTTGTAAGGCTTCGCGCAAGCGTTAATTCATCGGCATATTCCAGTTCGCCGCCAAAAGCAATACCACGAGCAATGGTTGTAATCTTACAAGACAATGACTGTATCTTTTTCTGAATATAATAAATGGTGGTATCGCCCTGAATATTCGGGTTTAATGCAAATACCAATTCTTCTGTTTCTTCTTCGCCCACACGATTCACTAAAGATTCAATGTTCAATTGATCCGGACCAATTCCATCTAACGGAGAAATAACACCACCCAATACATGATATGTACCACTAAATTGTTGTGTGCTTTCGATAGCAATTACATCGCGGATATTTTCTACAACACATATCAGGTGCTGGTTACGAAGCTGGTTTGCACAGATGGCACACACTTCACCATCGCTTACATTTCCGCAGCGTTTACAGAATTTTATTTCGGTGCGCATCTTTGTAATAGTCTCACCAAAATGAGCAACTTCAGCCTCGTCTTGTTTTAATAAATGAAGTACCAAACGCAGAGCTGTTTTCTTACCAATACCAGGTAATTTTGCAAATTCGTTGACAGCATTTTCAAGTAAATGAGAGGCTAATTGCATCTTACAAAGATACAAATTGAGCGAAGGTTTTACAAGAAATCAGATGTGTATAAATAAACGCGAAAGAGGTATTAACAAAGCATTTTTTTGTTAATCCACAACATCATAAAAAAGGAAAGTTACACGCAGATTTTAAAAGTAATTACAGATGTTTCGTACATCTTGATTCTTGTTTCTTCTAATATTTTACCAGCTTTTCTATCACGTTGTCCAGTCTTGATTTAGCTAAAAAATTTTTCTCTAATTCTATATTAAAAGGAATTGGCGTATCTAAACTTGCACAACGCATAACAGGCGCATCGAGCATCATAAAACAATGTTCATTTATCCACGCAGACAGCTCGCCGCCAATGCCGCCGGTTAAGGTATCTTCATGCAAAATCAATACTTTACCAGTTCGTTGAACAGAAGTTTTTATGGCTTCATAATCTAATGGCAGCAAGGTTCGCAAATCGAGAATATCAAACGAAATATTTTTGTATTTGTTTACACATTCCAAAGCCCAAAGCACGCCCATTCCGTAAGTGATAATACTGATATCATTACCGTTTTGCACCACCCGGGCTTTGCCAATTTCTATCTCATAATACTCATTAGGAACGTTACCATTTATACTTCTGTACAAAGCTTTATGTTCAAAATATAAAACCGGGTTCGGATCGTTAATGGCTGCAATCAGCAAGCCTTTGGCATCTATTGCTGATGACGGATAAACCACTTTCAAACCAGGCGTATGCACAAACCAGGCTTCATTGCTTTGACTATGAAAAGGACCGGCGCCAACACCAGCGCCTGTTGGCATACGAATGACTACATCGGCATTTTGTCCCCAGCGATAATAAACTTTTGCTAAGTTGTTTATAATCTGGTTAAAGCCTACGGTTACAAAGTCGGCAAACTGCATTTCCATCATACTTTTATAACCTTCTAAACTCAATCCCAAAGCAGCACCAACAATCGCACTTTCGCAAATAGGCGTATTGCGAACACGCGCTTTTCCAAACACATTTATAAAGCCTTCTGTAATTTTAAAAGCACCGCCGTATTCAGCAATATCCTGTCCCATCAGGATCAGGTTATTATGCTGTTGCATACTTTGATACAATCCATCTTTTATAGCATCTATAAAACGCTTTTCGGTTGCGGGTTGCTTGTTGATTTTCGAAGGAACCGAGTTATCAATCACTTTTACAGTTGTGCGGCGATAACCTGTGGCAGATACAGCATATAGATCATGCAGTTCTTCCTGCGTATCGGGTTGCATACGTGTTGTTTTTTCAGCTTGCTGCAACTCGTTTTCTATATATTGTTTTATCTCGTCGTGAGCTTCTTTTCTTTTATCCTGGCAAATAACGCCTTCGGCTAAAAGGAACTTTTCGTAGTTGGTAACAGGATCTTTTTTACTCCATTCTTCAAACAATTTCGCCGGAATATATTTGGTGCCGCTCGCTTCTTCATGCCCGCGCATACGGAAGGTATTGCATTCTATCAAATAAGGTTTTTGATCTGCAATACATTGCCGCCTGATGCGGCTGACCGTTTCTATCACTTCCAGAATGTTATTGCCATCAATGCGAATGCCGCTCATACCATAGCCTTTGGCTCTGTCTGCCAAATGCTCACAAGCGTATTGCTCAGCCGTTGGCGTGCTTAATCCATAACCATTGTTTTCTATCAAAAAAATAACCGGCAATTTCCAAACAGCAGCAACATTCAGGGCTTCATGAAAATCACCTTCGCTTGTGCCACCTTCCCCGGTAAACGCGAGCGATACTTTTTTTTCTTCTTTTAATTTATAAGCTAATGAAACGCCATCGGCAATGGCAAGCTGCGGACCCAAGTGTGAAATCATTCCGCAGATAAAATGCTCCTTGTTGCCAAAATGAAAACTTCGCTCTCTGCCTTTGCTGTAACCGTCTTTGTTGCCCTGCCATTGCATGAACAGTTTGTGCAACGGCATGTTTCGCGTAGTAAAAACACCGAGGTTCCGGTGCAGCGGCATAATCCATTCGTCGGGTTGCAAGGCATACGTACTGCCAACTGCAATGGCTTCCTGACCGATGCCGCTAAACCATTTGCTGATTTTTCCCTGGCGCAGAAGCACCAGCATTTTTTCTTCTATCAGTCGTGGAAGCAACAGTTGTTTATAAATGCGCAGCAGTTCGTCGTTAGTAAAACCTCTTCTGTTGAATTGCATGAAAACCTCTTCAAAATGTTATGGCAAAACGAAGATACAAGATATAAAAAACAAGACTCAAGATTCAAGAAGCAAGAATCAAAATTCAAGGCGCAAGATACAAGAGTTATGTTTCAGGATAAGATGCAACTATCAGTTCCTGAACCTTGGTTTCTTACTTCTTTACTCTTGGTTCTTGTTGCTTGTATATTATTAAAAAATTTCTTCTAATTCCTGCAGGTGATAAATCATAAAAGTCGGCTCTACATGCGCATCCACACATAAATGATTTACAAAAACCGTATCTAAACCTGCATTCATGGCGCCGGCAATATCGGCGTCTAAATTATCACCTATCATAATACATTCGGTTGAATTGGTATGGCAACGCTTCATGGCAAATTCAAAAATTTCGCGGTTTGGTTTCAGGCTGTTGCTGTTTTCAGAAGTAATGACTTCCGTAAAAAAATGACGCAGGTTGCTGCTGGCAAGTTTGCTGTGTTGTACCGCATCAAAACCATTTGTAATGAGATGCATCTGGTAGTTCTTTTCCCGCAGGTAAGTCAATATTTCAATTGTATAAGGAAACAAGTTTTTTTTAAGCGGCAGTATTTCTAAAAACTCTTTTGCCATTTGTCTTGCCAAAGCTTCATCGGCAATCTTAAAGTCTAATAATGCCAGCCACATTCGCTTCCATCTCAGCTCTTCCTGTTTAATAAAACCCTTGGTGTATCTATCCCACAGCTTATTATTATGATAACTGTATTGATTGAAGAAAGAGTCAAAACTATACACACCTCTGTTTTTTAAGTTGTGTGAAAGGTTCAGGTCATACAACGTTTCTTTTGCATTGGCTTCAAAATCCCAGAGCGTATGATCGAGGTCGAAGAACAGGTGGCGGTATTTCATAGATTGGTAAAAGTTCAAAAATAGAAAGGAAAAAAGGAAGACGAAATGTTTATATTCTTTTACCGAATCATTTATTAAAAATATAGCCGCTCAATTTTTTACTTTTGATTTTTGATTTGATATTATGACAATCATTATTACCGGCGCATCAAAAGGATTGGGTTTGGCTATCGCGGAAATATTTGCGGCTGATGGCAAGCCACATACTTTTTTTCTGTGTGCCCGCAATAAGAAAAACTTAGAAGAAGCAGCAACACATTTACAAAACCAATATCAGCAAATAAAACTGTACACGTTTACTTGCGATATAAGTGTAAAAGAAGATGTACTTGCTTTTGCTACTTACATTTTACAACAAACAAATAAAATAGATATCCTGATAAATAATGCCGGGCTGTTTATTCCGGGTCGTATATCAGAAGAAGCCGATGGAGCGTTGGATGCTATGATGCAAACCAATTTATACAGCGCCTACTATCTTACCAAAGCTTTATTACCGGCTATGAAAACAGAAAAAAAAGGACACATTTTTAATATCTGTTCCATTGCTTCTTTGCAAGCTTTACCCGACAGTTTTTCGTACAGTATCAGCAAAGTGGCGTTGATGGGATTTAGTAAAAATTTGCGTGAAGAATTAAAACAAGATAACATTAAAGTAACAACTGTTTATCCCGGTGCTTTTATGAACGAAAGCCGGCTTACCGAAACTGTTGATTTGAATAATCTGATGCAAACAAATGATATTGCTAACATGATTTATGCTGCGGCTCATCTTTCATTACAGGCTTGTGTGGAAGAAATTCTTTTGCGCCCTCAATCTGAATAAACTGTTACGTGTATTTCCTCAGACGCCACTTTCTCACTCGTTATACTTCATACATACTACATAATACAACAACAATTACCTTCGCCGCATGGAAGAATTGTTGCAACAGATAGAAACGTATAAACAAGATATCAACGCATTTACAGCCGGTACACCCGAAGCTGCCGAAGCGTTCCGTATTAAATATCTGGGTACCAAAGGCATTGTAAAAGCCATTATGGGCGAGATGAAAAACGTTCCGAACGAACAGAAAAAAGAATTCGGACAAATCCTTAATGAATTCAAACAATTTACCGAAGCTAAATATGAGACTATAAAAGAAACAACTATTGACAGTCAACAGTCGACAGTCGACAGCATAGACATTACACTTCCCGGCGCGCCGGTTGAAACAGGAACGCGCCATCCGTTGAGTATGGTGCGCAACCAGATTGTTTCTATTTTTAAACGACTTGGTTTTGCCGTAGCCGAAGGTCCTGAAATAGAAGACGACTGGCACAACTTCGGTGCTATGAATTTGCCGGAAGATCATCCTGCGCGCGATATGCAGGATACGTTTTATATCAACCAAAACCCGGCATGGCTGTTACGCACACATACCAGCAGCGTGCAGGCGCGCGTGATGGAATCGCAAAAGCCACCGATCCGCGTAATTTGCCCGGGACGTGTGTATAGAAATGAAACCATCAGCGCCCGCGCGCATTGCTTTTTTCACCAGGTCGAAGGTTTATATGTAGATGAAAATGTAAGCTTTGCCGACCTGAAACAAACGTTGTATTTTTTTGTGCAGGAAATGTTTGGTAATGAAATTAAGGTGCGGTTTCGTCCGTCGTATTTTCCATTTACCGAACCCAGTGCCGAAATGGATATTACTTGTTTGATTTGTGGCGGTTCCGGCTGTACGGTTTGTAAACACACCGGCTGGGTAGAAATTTTAGGCAGCGGCATGGTGCATCCGAAAGTGTTGCAAAACTTTGATATTGATCCTGAAAAATATACCGGCTTTGCGTTTGGAATGGGTATCGAAAGAGTTTGCCAGTTAAAGTATCGTGTAAATGATTTGCGGTTGTATTCGCAAAATGATATCCGGTTTTTAAAACAATTTGCCGGTTCGGTGTAAGAGGTTTTGAGATTGAATCGTAAAAGTGTTTTGCTTACTTTTATACTCAAATTAAAAACAATGGCTTTTGATAAATCTGAAGTGATGAATTGGAATGCAGAAGAGAAACGTAATCTTGCGTTTGAGTTGCTGGATAGTATTGATGAGGAGACAATAAATCGTCCGCTTACTGAATGGAAAAGAAATTTAATTCAGCAACGGATTGAGAAAGATAAACAATCCGAAAATGATGTATTTGCCTGGCATGCGGTGCGTGAGAAATACAAACGCTGTTATTCATCAACATAGAAATCCCGACTGGTTTAGGCAAAGGGCAACAGAAGAATAAAACATATAAGCTTCTGAAACCTTCACTCTTTTCGTTTTTATTTTATATACTAATGTGATAAAAAAAGAATATTTCATTCACTATTGCAGGCAACCTACGCTATATTTTTATTCTATCTTGCCTTCATGAAAACCGTTCTCAAAAAGCATCCTTTGGCAATCCGGTGGTTTCACTGGATTAATTTCCCTCTTCTCACCATTATGATCTGGAGCGGCTTGTTAATTTATTGGGCTTACGATCCATACAAAATTAGTATCGGCAGTAAAGAAGTATTTCATTTTTTTCCAGATGGTTTTTACAAAGCTTTACACATTCCTTTCCGGCTGGCAGAAGGCATGAGTTTTCATTTTGCGTTTATGTGGTTTTTCGTCATTAATGGACTATTGTACACTTTATACACCCTATTTTCGGGCGAATGGCGCTATCTCTTGCCTAATAAACATTCTTTTAAAGAAGCCTGGCAAGTGCTGCTGCACGACTTGCATATTCGTAAATATATTCCGCCGCAGGAGAAATACAATGCCGCACAACGTATTGCTTATACAGCTATTATTTTTATGGCAATAGGTTCTGTAATTACAGGTCTGGCAATTTATAAACCGTCACAGTTTAACTGGCTGACAGCACTTTGCGGCGGCTACGAATGGGCGCGCGCCGAACACTTTATATTGACCATTGGTTATGTGCTGTTTTTTGTTGTTCATATCGCACAAGTGGTAAGAACCGGCTGGCACAATTTTCAGGCAATGATTACCGGTTTTGAAATCATTCCCAATACAACTTATCCGGCTGCGCCAAAAACCGAAACAAATGAAACAATATAATTTTTTTGACCGCACAGAACCGGAAAACAATCAGAAAATACGCCGCCGGACGTTCTTTTCTTTTCTCGCTTTTATACTTGCCAATGGTGCTGGTTTTCTTGGCTGGAAATGGCTGAACCGCCAGCCGAAGGATAACGCAGCCTTACAACCTTTGCGAAATACATTGGAGACAAACGAAAAAATTCTGACATCTGCATTTAGCAAAAACCGGTTGGTTAAAACTTATTCAAAAGAAGAAGCTGCAAAGAATGTGCGTGTAAACAGTCTTATCGGGATAGAAAAAAATGTAGATGAAACTGCCTGGCGGCTCTCTGTTAGAAAAGGCGATGGAAGTACGGTTTTGTTTGGTTTGGATGATATTAAGAACCTTCCTAAAAAAGATATTGTTTTCGATTTTAAATGTGTGGAAGGCTGGAGCCAGGTTCAATACTGGAGCGGTGTGCCGCTGGCAGATTTTATTAAAGCGGCTGGTTTGGAAGATCAAACCAAAATGAAATATATTGGGATGCAAACGCCTAACAAACAGTATTATGTAGGTTTTGATATGAACAGCGCGTTACACCCGCAAACGATGCTTTGTTATGAAATGAACGGGCAACCTTTATCATATCAACATGGATATCCGCTTCGGTTAATTGTTCCGGTAAAGTATGGAATTAAAAATCTGAAATGTATCGGGCTGATGTATTTTTCTAACGTAAAACCGCGCGATTACTGGGCAGAAAGAGGTTACGATTATTATGCGGGCGTATAACAGAGTTATCAGAAGTTATGTATCAATAAAATAAATTGTATTTCATTTACGCAAGATTAATAGCTGATTTTTCACAGCTATCTAAACATCGGTAATATCGCAAATTTTATCAGCATAAACACCAAAGCCGCTATAAATACGAGCAATGAAATGCGGTTCATGCCGTGCATTAATTTAATATTGGTATCGCGTGGCGCATTCGGATCGCGCTTTTTAATATAAAGGTATTCTGCCACCTGCCTCAAGAAACTCATATCCGTTTTTATATCAAATTTATGGTGTCAGAACTAAACAAAACGTTATGACATATTGTCCATGGCATAATAATGGATAAATTATAATCTTAAAAAGCTGTAAATCATGGATAAAAAATATAAAGTTCTTTTATGTGAAGACGATACGAACCTGGGAATGGTGACAAAAAACGTATTGGAACTTCACGATTATGACGTAACCTTAGAACGTGATGGCCGTTTGGGCCTGGCTGCATATCAGCGCGAACGTTTTGATATTTGCCTGCTCGACATCATGATGCCCAACATGGATGGTTTTACTTTAGCTGAAGAAATCAGAGACATTGACCCTGATGTTCCCCTGTTTTTTCTGAGCGCTAAAACAATGAAAAATGATATTCTTGACGGATATAAATTAGGCGCCGATGATTATCTTACCAAACCGGTTGATACGGATGTTTTGCTGGCTAAGATCAAAGCTATTTTAAAACGTAACGAAGAACTGAACAAGGAAAGTGAAAATATAGAATTCGATTTGGGTTCTTATCATTTCAATCCCAAACTTCGTCAGTTAGGTAAAGAAGGCAAAATGCAAACTTTATCTCCGAAAGAAAATGAATTGCTTAAAATGCTGGCTGAACATAAAAACGATTTGCTTCCGCGCGAACGTGCACTGAAGAAAATCTGGGGCAGCGATACGTATTTCAACGGTCGCAGTATGGATGTTTATATTGCCAAGCTTCGCAAATATTTAAAAGAAGATACCGATATTGAAATTGTAAATATTCATGGTAACGGTTTCCGCCTTGTTGCGCCATAACAATATTTTAAGACAGAAAAAGCCGCTGAATTGTCAGCGGCTTTTTTATTTTCGACCCAGATTCTACCCGCCTTTCATAACAATATTGTTATAAAATTATATAAACACAGATTACTTTTGTTATGATATAAACCAATTAGTGTAGTTTCGTACATAACCTCTATTTAAGAATGGCAATTTTCGATATTTCACTTCCCAAACGTATTGCCAAAGCATTGCACTTGCCACCAAACAATCCGCGAAATCAACAATTGCGTGTATTGAAAAAATTGTTGCGCAAAGCCCGCTTTACAGAATTTGGACAGAAGTATAAATTTGATGAAATTGTTTTTAGTAAACATGCCGGGAAAAAATTTCAGGAATTTGTTCCGGTGTGCGATTACAATTCAATTTACAAAGAATGGTGGTATAAAACGTTAGAAGGAAAATCCGATGTCTGTTGGCCTGGCAAAGTAAAATACTATGCGCTCAGCAGTGGCACCAGCGAAGCCGCCAGCAAGTACATTCCCGTTACAAACGATTTGTTGCAAGGCAATAAAGTTGCCATGATAAAGCAACTCTTAAGCCTTCGCAACTATACAAATATTCCGGTTAAATCGCTTGGTAAAGGTTGGCTTGCCCTTGGCGGCAGCACCGAATTAGAAAAAGGTCCGGGTTATTATGCCGGCGATTTAAGTGGCATTACAGCAAAAAAATCTCCTATCTGGTGGCAACCCTTTTACAAACCAGGAAAAAAAATAGCAAGAGAGAAAGACTGGAATAAAAAACTCGAAGAAATTGTGGCCAAAGCACCGCAATGGGATATTGGTTTTATTGTCGGCGTTCCGGCGTGGATACAGATGTGCATGGAGATGATTATAGAAAAGTATAAATTAAAGACCATTCACGACATCTGGCCAAACCTTGCTTTTTTTGTTCATGGCGGCGTTAGTTTCGAGCCTTATAAGAAAGGCTTTAAAAAGTTATTAGGCAAACCGATCACTTACATAGAAACTTACCTTACCAGCGAAGGTTTTGTTGCTTACCAGGACAGGCAATATTCGCAGGGAATGAAGTTGGTTACAAACGAGCATATTTTCTTTGAATTTGTTCCCTTTGATGAACATCATTTTGATACTGACGGCAATGTGTTACCGGATGCTCAGGCACTGATGATTCATGAAGTGGAAGAAAAAAAAGATTATGCTTTATTGATTAGTACAAGCGGCGGCGCCTGGCGTTATTTACTTGGTGATACGATTCGTTTTACCAATAAAGAACGTTGCGAAATTGTAATTACAGGCAGAATCAGGCATTTTTTAAGTTTGGTTGGTGAGCATTTGAGCGTAGATAATATGAATAAAGCAATCCGCTCAGCTGCCGAAGAATTAAACATTAGTATTCCGGAATATACCGTTGCCGGCGAACCTCATTTGTCTTTCTTTTGCACATCATTGGTATGTAGGCTGCGATGATGTAGTAAATGCTGAAGTATTACGACTCAAAATTGATGAAAAGCTGAAGGAAATTAATGATGATTACCGCGTAGAACGTAAAAACGCATTACAGGAAGTATTTCTTGATGTGTTGCCTGAAGAACAATTTATGCAGTTTATGAAAGCCCGCGGAAAAGTGGGCGGACAACATAAATTTCCGCGTGTATTGAAAGGAAAAATACTGGACGAATGGAAGAATTTTCTGGTTGGCGAAATGGCGTAAAATTCATTAATTATCTATTAGCTTTCTCTCTTCCTTTTATTTTACTTCCGTTATTTTGAATCGTAAATATTTAGAGTTCAATTTTTTCTAAACTTTGACAAAGCGTCGCGAAACTTCATCCGGTTTATATTATACTTTCTCCGCAAATGCAAAATGAATAAAGATTGTTTAATCAATCAAAATATCTAAGGCTCGCCAAAAACTGTATTTAATCTTTAAAATTCTTTTTGCACATACACTTTATTCCGCTCTTTTAGTTTGTTGTCTTCATACAATTCAAACATAAACCAACCCGCGTGCAAAAAATTAGCTTTATCTATCATAAGATCGGGTTCTGTGATGCGCTTAACCGAAAAAACCTGTGTTTTATTATCCGCTTCAAACACACGAAGTGAATAGGATTTTTCTTTTGCCTGCGGCAGCTTCAGATTAATAACACCGCTGCGGTCTGTAAATAAATAAAGAGACGCCCGCCAAGGACCGTTATAGATATATGGCTTTAGTAAAACCGTATCATTGCTAAGCAACAAGAGACTGTCTTTTGTTTGTGTGTAAACAGAATCTTTAAACTTGAGAAACTGGCTGTACGGCAAGCGGGCAACAATTATATCTTCAGATTTTATAGTTACAGTATCATTGGTTGCAGCTAACTGCGCAGCTATTGAATCGGCTAATAACGAAGGATTTGCCTGCTTAACTTTTGAAAAAAAATAGGCGTTGCTGCTTAACATATAAAAAATGCGGTAATACACTTTTACGCCAGGGTAATATGGCTCAATAAATCCATTTTCCGGCAACTCCGGCGACGGCGACGAAAACACGGTTTTATAAGCCCGAAGACTATCGTAAGAGCGTTGTACATTTATCTGAATCAGGTCTTCGCCAAAAGGATTTACCCAGCTGATGCTTACTTTGTCTTTACCAATAATCTTTAGCGTGAATTGTGGTAAAGCCGATTTCATTTCCTGCGCAAATAATTTCTGACTGCCGGCTGTTAGCGATAAAACAAGAATAATTTTTAGGAATGCTTTCATCAGGTGAGAAAAAAACAAATATAGTATTCCGCCATTTATTAAAAAGACAATACATTTTTCAGAGACAAATTACCCTGTAAACCGCCGGTATGAATAAATAAAACGCGGCTTCCGGCAGCTATAGTTTGTTTGTTCATTATCATATCCTGTAAGCCAAAAAATGCTTTAGCCGTATAAACAAAATCGAGTGGTAAATGATGTTGCTGCCACGTTTCATTTATAAAATCTATTAACGCAGGTTTGTATTTCGCGTAACCACCGAAATGATAATCGTGCTGAATTGTGTAGTGCTTTTGTTTGTCTTCAAAAGATAATAAATCTGCCACTTCTTTCTCTATACTAAAATTATTTTTCAATATACTAATACCAATTACAGCCTGGTTTGGCAAAGCCATTTTTACTAATCCTGCCAGCGTTGTTCCGGTTCCAACGGCACAAATCAAATGCGTATATGTTTTAAAATCAGGTATATATGGTTTTATTTCTTCCATTCCTTTTGCACCTAATTTTCCGTAGCCACCTTCATTTATCCAATATACATTTGAAAACGTTTCTTTTATCGCTTCTTTATTTTTGTATTCTTCACGACTTAAGAACTGCAATTGCATTCCATATTCTTTCGCTTGTAACAATGTGTGAGAAAGGTTTTGCGACTCTTCGCCGCGGATGATGCCAATACATTTCAGATTCATTTCGTTACCGGCGAAAGCGGTAGCTACAATATGATTAGAATAAGCGCCGCCAAACGTAGCAATGGTATCAAAACCTTTATCAATTGCATCCTGCAAATAATATTGCAGTTTAAACCATTTATTTCCACTCACAACAGGATGCCACTCATCCAATCGCAATACAGTAAGTGAAATATTTTTTTGCTGCAGCCAATAAGCTTCTATGGTTTGTGCGTTTACTGCCTTTCTTTCCTTCATTAAATTTAAATAATTGGGTTGCATACTACCCTCTTTGGGTTAGCTTCGCAAAGTTTTAAAAAAAATTATTCTATGCAGCCAACCTTGGTAATTCTTGCAGCCGGCATGGCCAGCCGCTATGGAAGTATGAAACAGACACAATCTTTTGGTCCGTCGGGCGAAACCATTATGGATTATTCAATTTACGATGCCATACAAGCCGGTTTTACAAAAGTGGTGTTTATTATTCGTGAAGATTTTGCTACCACTTTTATAGGCATTTTTGAACCGAAGCTAAAAGGAAAAATACAAACAGAATATGTTTACCAGAAACTGGATGCGTTTACAGATGGCTTTACCGTTCCTGCCGATCGTGTAAAACCCTGGGGAACCGGTCAAGCTGTTCTTTGCTGCAAAAGCGCGGTAAATGAGCCGTTTGCCGTTATTAATGCAGACGATTTTTATGGAACAGATGCGTTTGTAAAAGCGTATGATTTTCTTACAACCCGTGTTGCCGATGATAGATACGCCGTGCTTGGCTACGAGCTTTCTAACACATTGAGTGAAAACGGAAGTGTAAGCCGTGGCGTTATTGGTACGAACGATAACAATGAATTGACGGGCATTGACGAGCGACTGAAAATTTACCGAAAAGACAATGGTATTGTATATGAAGAAGGCAACCAGTTGGTGCCGCTTACCGAAGATACCAAAGTGAGCATGAATTTTTTCTGTTTTGCGCCGAATTTTATTTCGCTTTGCGAACGTTTGTTCCAGGAATTTTTAGCGAAAAATATTAACGATCCGAAATCTGAATTCCTGATGCCGAAAGTAGCCGATCAGTTTATTAAAGATGGCTTGGGTAAATTAGAAGTGATACCAACCAGCGCAAAATGGTTTGGTGTTACGTATAAAGAAGATGCGCCTGTGGTAAAAGCCAGCGTGGATGCTTTAGTGAAAAATGGTGAATATCCCGAGAATTTATGGGCGTAAATGATTCTAATGTTATAAACCAAAAGAGAAGGCAATTGCCTTCTCTTTTGGTTTATCTTAATTTGATATAGAACTATTCTTATTCTTACTGCGAAGTGAAATCATACAATTTAATATTGAAAATTAAATACGCATTTCCCGGAACAACCTGAACACCATTGCTACTGGCTCCGGCTGCGCCGTAAGCCAGGCTTGGCGGCAGATATAATACCATAGAGGCATTTCTCCTCATTAGCGGAACAGCCTCTTGCCAGCCATAAATCGCTGCGACTAACCTAACAGTTGTTGCAGTATTGTTTACGCTGCTGTCAAACACTTGTCCGTTTAAAAATTTGCCTTTATAAACAACGGCTAAATACGAACATGTTGTTGCGTGCGCGGTTGCGGCTGTATCGGCAACCGTAGTATCCATTGTATAAAAGAACCCGCGGCTGTCTTGCGTAGCTATAATATGGTTCGAATCTAAATACGTTTTTAATTTTACTACTTCACTGTCCGGTGCTTTCGTTGTAATGGTTACCGGCGTGCAGGTTGTTGTCGATCCGGAAGAACTGTTTTTTAAACAACTACTAACTGTAATACATAAGACTACAATACAAATACCTAAAAACAAATTTCTCATTAAAAAAATTTTACGTGCAAATAAATGGTTCATTTCTGATAAGATTTCTCTTTTCACATAGTTATGTGAATAAGGTCTCTTTCAGGTGTAAAACGCTGCTTTGCTCCTTTTTATTTGTGGAAACTAATAGAATAAGTTCCGGCAGATTTTAGATAGTTGAGGAAAATGGAAAAATACAAACCATTTGTAAGCTGTGAATGCACAGTGAATGACTTGTGAATTACTGAATGTGAATAAATCCGGCCCGGGCTTTTTCAAATGTGGGTAATGGTTAAAAGAGCTTGATGGTATTATCTTTCCTCTGTTAAGGTTTGTGGAGATTCCTGTTGAAAAGCCAGTCTTTAATTAACTTTGTATTGTGTGTATAACTAAGTTATCACGATATACACACCCGTAATAGTAATAGGTATTTTATATAAATAAGTATTATTAAATAAATACTACAGTAGTTATGAACATTGAAGAAGCAATCCGGAAAGTTCCGAAACGTGGCTTTCTGGATATTGATATAGACCCGACCATTGATTTGTTTAAAGAAATAGAACGGCTAAAGAAAGAAAAGAACGCAGTGCTGCTCGCACACTATTACCAGGATGCGGATATACAGGATGTGGCCGATTATATCGGTGACAGCCTCGGATTGGCGCAATACGCCGCTAAAACAAATGCGGACGTAATTGTGTTCGCCGGTGTTCATTTCATGGCTGAAACAGCCAAAATTCTAAATCCGACCCGAAAAGTTTTATTACCCGATTTGAATGCAGGTTGTTCGCTGGCCGATAGTGCGCCGGCACCGCTCTTTAAAGCGTTTAAAGAAAAGCATCCCGATCATATTGTTGTGAGCTATGTAAATTGTTCTGCCGAAATAAAAGCCTTGAGCGATATTATCTGTACAAGCAGCAACGCGGTAAAGATTATTGAAAGTATTCCTGAAGATCAGCCTATCATATTTGCACCTGATAAAAATTTAGGTGCTTACTTAAATAAAAAGACCGGCCGAAACATGCTTCTCTGGAATGGCGCTTGTATGGTGCATGAAATTTTTAGCTTAGAAAAAATTACTAAGTTAAAAGTTCGTCATCCGAATGCGAAAGTATTAGCGCATCCGGAATGTGAAGAGGCTGTATTGCGCGTTGCCGATTATATTGGAAGTACAACGCAAATTCTTAGGTATGCTGTGCAGGATGAAGGTCAGGAATATATTGTAGCAACAGAAACCGGCATTCTTCACCAGATGCAGAAAGATGCGCCGGATAAGACGTTTATTCCTGCGCCGCCGGATAATAGCTGCGCGTGCAACGATTGTCCGCACATGAAGCTGAATTCGCTTGAAAAAGTGTATTTGTGCATGGAATATGAAACGCCGGAGTTAACGATGCCGGAAAACCTTAGAATGGCTGCTTTAAAGCCGATTGAGCGGATGTTAGACATAAGCAGAAAGGCTGGGCTGATTGGCTGAATTAAAAGCTTGTGATAAGGCTGAATTGTAAAATGGCAGACGTGTATTTAATTAGTTCCTAAAATACTTCTGCCATTGTTATTTCGGGTGTTTTTTCTTACCTGATAATCTTTATAACATAACTCAATATAATATCCCAGTTCCAAATCGTTCATTTGCTGTAAAATGCTGTATTCCGGGCGATAAGCGTCCATAAATTTTTCCAGCTCCGGCGTATCTAATTTGGTAAGTTGTTTTACTAACCTGATACTATAACGGTGAGTAATGTATTTATCCTGTTCTTCTTTTAGCAAGCGGTTTTGAAAGCTTAGCATCTGCCGGTTTCTTCGAAAACGAAAAACATTGATCAACGCATCCAAATCCAATCCGACTGTAACAGAACCTGGTACATAAGTAGAAGGTGTACTTCTGTTTAGCGATAATCCCGGCTTTTGATAATTGAAAACTTTAGCGTATGCGCGCCGGTTTTCTACAGAATCCATATAATAATTATGTGTTTGCACTTTTACATCGGGCAGCCATTTAGCATCTACATGTAAACCAATTTCAAAAGCTTCCGGGTAACGGATGGTATCAATTGGATATTTGATTGTGTTTTTACCTAAATAAGAAAAATAAATAGAATCCCGCTGCGTTACCAAAATTGTATAATGTCCGTTTGAATCTGTAAGAGTTCCGCTGCCGCACGTGCATTGCACTGCAACCGATTCTATCGGAAAACGATTGCTAAAATCATACACCGAACCGGACAGCCGTAAAGATTGAGCTTTTCCTGCTACCAGAAAAAAGCAAATAAAAAAAAGACATAACAAGAAAAACCGCAACGGTAAATATTTAGACCTGTAATATTAGTGATGAATAAGAATGGTAAAAAGAAAACGGAAGGTTTTTAACCACAATTTGACAAAGAGATTTTCTCTTAAATGATTGTAAACGGTTAACAATCAGTCTTTTATCTACCAATATACACCATCAGAATTTGAATATCGCTTGGATTTACTCCACTAATCCGGCTTGCTTGTCCAATCGTACGTGGTCTTATTTTTTTAAACTTCTGCAGAGCTTCAGTGCTAAGCGCAGATATACTATCATAATTAAAAACATCGGGAATTACAAAATTTTCCATCTCGCTTAATTTCGCTACCAATTGTTCTTCTTTTTCGATATATCGTTCATACTTAGTTTGAATTTCACTTTGTAATAATGCATCTTTACTATAACCTTCTAATAAATCAGAAACTTTTTGTACAGATTGAACCAAACCCTGTAAAGTAACATCCGGGCGTAACAGAATCTTCGAAAGCTTTTGTTTTTCAATAATTGGCGCAGAAGCAATTTCTTGCAGATAACCATTTACTTCGTAAGATTCAATCGAAGTTGTATTGATCTTTTTAGATATTTCGCTGATTTCGGTTTTCTTCTTTTCAACCATTTGTAAACGCTCTTCTTTTGCAAAACCAACTTTATAACTCATTTCTGTCAGGCGCAAGTCTGCATTATCCTGGCGCAAAAGCGTTCTATATTCGGCACGACTGGTAAACATCCGATAAGGTTCGTCGGTTCCTTTGTTTATCAGGTCGTCTATTAGAACACCAATATAAGCTTCATTTCTTTTTAAGGTAAATGGTTCTTTTTCTTTTGTTTTCAAATGTGCATTCATACCTGCAATTAAACCCTGACAGGCAGCCTCTTCATAGCCAGTTGTACCATTAATTTGTCCGGCGAAAAATAAATTCTCTACATACTTGGTTTCTAAAGTTGCAGTTAATTGTGTTGGCGGAAAGAAATCATACTCAATTGCATAACCCGGACGAAACATTTTCGCATTTTCAAAGCCAGGCATTTGTTTTATTGCAAGGTGTTGTACTTCTTCGGGTAAGGAAGTAGAAAAACCGTTAACATAAATCTCTACCGTATTAAAGCCTTCCGGCTCTACAAATATTTGGTGGCGATCTCTGTCGGCAAAACGATTGATTTTGTCTTCAATACTTGGGCAATATCTAGGTCCGGTTCCTTCTATTCTTCCAGTGTACATCGGGCTTCTATCAAAACCCGTCTTTAAAATATCATGAACAGTTTGATTTGTATAAGTGATAAAACAACTCATTTGTTTATCAACTTGTAACTTAGGAATTGGTAAATAAGAAAATCCGGTAATTTCTTCATCGCCTTTTTGTTCTTCCATTTTAGAATAATCCAGACTTCGTCCATCTATTCTTGGTGGTGTACCGGTTTTAAGTCGGTTACTGGTAAAACCTAAACTTACCAATTGTTCTGTAATACCTACAGCCGCTTTTTCGGCAACGCGCCCACCTCCTATTCTTTTCTCGCCAATATGAATAATACCATTCAGGAATGTTCCGCTTGTGAGAATTACTGATTGTGCATAGATTTTATTTCCTAAGCTTGTAACAACACCGCAAACTTTGTTGTTTTTAGTAATTATAGATTGAACAGTATCCTGGTAAAAATCAATGTTAGCATTTTCTTCAAGTGCTTGTCGCCAGCTTTGTGCAAATAACATTCTATCGCATTGTGCACGCGGGCTCCACATTGCCGGACCTTTACTTTTATTCAGCATTCGAAATTGCAGGGAACTTTTATCTGTTACAATTCCGCTCATGCCTCCCAAAGCATCTATTTCTCTTACAATTTGCCCTTTTGCAATTCCTCCCATTGCCGGGTTACAACTCATTTGAGCTATCGTTTGCATATTCATTGTAATAAGCAAAACTTTGCTGCCCATATTTGCTGCTGCAGAAGCTGCTTCGCAGCCTGCGTGTCCGGCACCAGCTACAATTACATCGTATTCTTCGAACATAATTTTGAATTATTGTTTCACGTGAAACGCCAAGTATTTTTCTAAATATTCATTTTCTTTCAAAGTCATTAAATTCTTTTCTTTTTTCGATTTGTCGCCAAAACCACAAAGATGTAATACACCATGAAAGATAATTCGGTTTAATTCAACCTGAAATAGAGTGCTATGCTTACTTGCATTTTCTTTAATTCGATCAATGCTGATATAAATTTCAGAAACGATTGTTTTGTCAGAACTTAAATCAAAAGTTAGAATATCTGTATAATAATCATGATTTAAAAATTGTTTATTCATAGCAAGAAGATGCTCATCGGAACAAAGAATAATAGAAATTGATTCTAATACTTTGATTTCCTGATTGAAAATTTGAGGAATAAACTCTTTCAATAATTTTTTACCCTGAATTTTATATTTTACATCAGCATTAAAAAAAGAAACCAAAGCCATTTTGCAAAATTACTCATCCTTACGGGTTTGAGTTAATTTTACTATCACATGAGATTTTAAAAATAATGTAATTCTACCTTTGCGTTATGGTAAAGAAGTTAACAGACATACCGGCTGGTATAAACGTAACGATTAAGGATTTTGCAAACGATGAATTGTTTATCAAATTAATGGAAATGGGTTGCGTGCCGGGCGAAGTGATTTATATTGATAAAATTGCTCCATTAGGTGATCCAATATCGGTAGCAGTTTCGGGATATTTGTTGAGCCTTAGGAAAGATGAAGCTGCAAATATATTGGTAGAGGAAATTCTGTAACATGAAGATTGGATTGTATTTCGGCTCCTTCAATCCTATTCATGTAGGGCATTTAATTATTGCAGAATTTGTTCATTCTCATACAGATGTGCAGCAAGTTTGGTTTGTTGTGTCTCCGCAAAATCCATTTAAAAAACAAATTTCTCTTTTGAACAGTTATCATCGGTTGCACCTGGTAAAAATAGCAATCGAAAATAATCCTCAGTTACAGGCTTCAGATGTTGAATTTAAATTACCTACGCCTTCATATACAATTGATACGCTTGTTTATTTAAAGGAAAAATATCCGGAAAACCAATTTGTAATTGTCTTAGGTTCCGATAGCTTTCAAAATATTCATAAATGGAAAAATGCTGACATCCTATTGCAGGATTATTCATTTATTATTTATAAGCGCCCCGAAATTGTAATCATGAATTTTTATAAGGCGGATTATTTAATTCTTGATGCGCCTTTACTCCAAATTTCTTCCACTTATATACGGCAACAAATTAAAGAGAGAAAAAGCGTCAGGTATTTATTACCCGAAGCTGTATATAATGAAATTGATTCCAATCAATATTACAAATAATTAAAAGATTGCTCCTAATAGCAAGCATATCAGAACCACAAAAGGCGCACGGATTTTTGTAAAGGATAAAATGTAAAAGGTACCTGCAATCACTACAATATCAATACTGGCAGATAAGAATGTAAGCGGAACATGAGCACTGTTGAAAATATCCATAATAAGGAAAATACAAGAACCGGTTATAATACCAACAACGGCTGCATTAATACCTTCCAATGAGCGATAAATAACAGTGTATTTTTTCAGATTGCTCCATACCGGGAAAAAGAATAAAACCAGCAAAGCACTGGGAAGAAAAATAGCAATCATTCCGATAAAACAACCTATCAGCTGAAATTTCATTCCTTTATCACTTAGTACCATTCCACCAACGAAAGAACCAATTGAAAATACCGGACCCGGAATGGCTCTTACAATACCAGAACCGGTAAGGAATTCGGCTCTTGTCAAATTTAAGGCTTTTGGATTCTTTTGTCGGATTACGTCGGTTTGCGGACGTGTTACATATTGCTCATACATAAGTGGCATTAAGACATCACCACCACCAAAAACAATACTGCCAAACCTATAAAAGTTTTCAAATAAATTGTAAGGTCCGCGATTTTTCCATTCGTGTGTTCTTGCGGTTTCACTTAAAGAGGCAGCTATAAAAAAAAGAGAAAAGAAAATAATGATATTTCCCCATTTGATTTTTTTTCTTGGTTCCTTTTTATCCGGATATCGCTTATCGCTAAAATTAGTAACAATTCCCGCTAATATCAACATTGCCGGAAATATCCAGGGTGTTTTAAATAAGGAAAACGTTAATAAAGCTACCATAACCATAATTATCCGGGTAATGGTATTGCGTATAGAAATCTTAAATAATTTAAAAGCTGAAAAGGCAATAAAGCCGATTGCCATTGGTTGTATATAATTGAAAATGTGTGAGTTAAGAGATTTACTACTAATGGATTGTAATAGAAAAGAAAGTAAACTCATCAAGGTACAAGCCGGTAAAATCCAGATAATTAGTGTTAAAATGGCTAACGGTAAACCACCTCTTTTATAACCAATTAACGTAAGCGTTTGTGTGGAAGAAGCACCTGGTAACATCTGGCAAAAACCATTGTATTCCATTAATTCCTGCTCAGTTACATCTTTCCGCTGGTGAACAAATGTTTTTAACATCATTCCAAAATGTCCTTGCGGACCGCCAAATGCGGAAATACTATAAAAAAAAACAGCTTTTAAAAACGGAATATGGCGTTTAATAATCAAAAGAATTATTTCAGATTAGTAAGATGATGTAAATGTAAAGTGCATTACAACAAAAAACCCGCTTTTAAAGGCGGGTACAATGAATTTATACGATTATTCAATTTTAATTCTTGGTATAATGTACCGCTTTTACAAAATTATCATTGCTGAAAATATTAATGACATACTTTCCTTTCTTCAAATCATCAATATTCAGGCACAATTTACCAGTACCATCATCTTCCATTGTATGCATAACAGTTTTTGCAATTCTGCCATGTGTATCCAAAACTTTGACAACCATATTTTCAGAATTGCCGGCTATGACTTCAAAGTAATTAAATACATGTTTAGATGTAAAATCGGAAACTGTCATACAACAAGATTTATGAAAATAATAAAAATAATAATCTCCAAATGATATGCCAGCGCGCTACCAATTAGCTCTCTAAATCAATAGAATTCGGTGAAAAGCAGGAAGTTAAGTAGCGATTTTTTATTTAATCGAATAAACTAAAATAAAAAATATCAATTCTTCAGAATGCCGGATTCTTTGTCATCTGCTTCCGTAAGAACATAGCGGTTTACATTATTTATCAGCATTTCGTCCAGAATATCCACCACATTTTTATATGAAGATTCTTTTGTTGGCTTTATCGTTATATAGAGTTGAGATTTATCTCCAAAAGAGTGTGCAATTTTTTCCTGCATCTTTTGTATTTCTGTCCTGATACCATTTGGGGAATAATTAGTAAAATGCATATCACCTGTGTTAGTTCCTAAATAGTAACCGATTATATGATTGCCTAACACAAGATTCAAAGTTTTCTTTTCGCTTAAAGACATCGGCGGACCATCTTCAGGAAGATTTAATTTTAAAACAGAAGGATTCATAAGGGTTGTTGTAAAAATAAAAAAAGTAATAAGCCCAGATCAACCATGGGCGTTAAATCAATTCGTGTGGATAGTTTTTTTCTTTGTGGTTTACTGTTTTTAGACGATGTAGTTGAGGTTTGAATCTCTGCCATAAAAGTTGTTTTTCATTAAGATGCCGGCAGAACATATTTCCATAGAAAAAGCCTTTGTTTCATGTGAAACAAAGGCTTTTTCTAATAAGTAAACGCGATTAATTAATTTCCATATTCGCTTAAAAACTTAATTCGCATTATTTTTAATTGTTCCCAATTGTAATTACTATCTGCCAATTCTTCTTTCGCTACTTCTAAAGACGACGTTTGGCAACTGCGAAAATAATCAATGATTTCATTCTGATCGTCTTCATCCAACATGCTTTCGATTGCATAATTTAGATTCAGCTTTGTTCCACTGGCAACAATGGTTTCCATTTCTTCCATTAAAGAATCTAAACGGAGATCTTTATTACGGGCAATGGTTTCCAGCGGAATTTTTTTATCAATATTCTGAATAATATAAATCTTATTACTGCTTTTGTTAGCCACGCTTTTCATTACAAAATCGTCCGGCTTCTCAATGTCGTTTTCTTCAACATGTTTGGCAATCAAATCAATAAAAGGACGACCAAATTTCAGTGCTTTTCCTTTGCTCACGCCCTGGCATTTTTCCAGTTCCGGCATCGAAGTCGGATACATGGTTGCCATATCAATCAGCGAATTTTCTAAGAAAAGAACAAATGGCGGCAACCCTTTTTTCTTTGCTTCTTTCTGGCGAAGTTCTTTCAGCATATCAAGCAGCTTTTCGTCTGCTGCAGCGCCCGTTGCGCCGGCGCCTTCTGTATCTTCATCATCCTCATTTGCATCTTCAAATAAGTTGTTCAATACAATCGGGAACGAATGCGATTTTTTCAAAAACTTCTCACCGGCTTCCGTAAATTTAAGCAATCCATATTCTTCAATGTCTTTGCGCAGCAAATTGCTAAGTAACATCTGCCGAATCAGGCTATTCCAAAAATGTTCATCTTTATCTTTACCAATACCAAAAACGTCCAGCTTTTCGTGGCGATACATGCCAATCTGTGGTGTATGCTTGCCTAATAAAATACTAACTGCATATTCCGAAGGAAATCTTTCTTCTAAAGCCTTTATTACTTTCAACACTTTGCAAGCTTCGTCTTTTGCTTCAATCTTTTCCCTTGGATGCAGACAATTATCGCAGTTACCGCAATTTTCATCACCCCATTCTTCACCAAAATAATGCATTAATACTTTACGACGACAAACAGAACTTTCTGCAAAGGCGAGCGTTTCATTAATTAATTGCGCACCCACTTCGCGTTCGCTTAGCGGTTTATCACGCATTAAATGTTCCAATTTCGAAACATCTTTATGCGAATAATATAAAAGGCATTTTCCTTCCAACCCATCTCTGCCTGCACGACCCGTTTCCTGGTAATAATTTTCAATGGATTTGGGAACATTAAAGTGAATTACAAAACGAATATCCGGTTTGTCTATCCCCATTCCGAATGCGATTGTGGCAACAATTACCTGGACATCTTCGTTCAAAAACTGATCCTGGCGGTCGGCACGAAGTTTCGCATCCAGACCGGCGTGATAAGCGACAGCTTTAATGTCATTAGCAACCAGTATTTCGGCTAATTCCTCGGTTGTTTTCCGGTTAAGTGTATAGATGATGCCACTTTTATTTTTCATGCCCGTAATAAAGCGGACAATGCTTTTTATTGTTTGTTCCTTTTTAACTTTCGGAACAATTTCATAATACAGGTTCGGACGGTTAAAAGAAGAAATAAAAATATTAGAAGTACGAAGCCCGAGATTTTTTACAATATCACTCTGCACTTTAGGCGTTGCGGTTGCCGTAAGTGCAACTACCGGAATTTTCGGATTAATAATATCCATCATTTCGCGCAGGCGGCGATATTCAGGGCGAAAATCATGTCCCCATTCCGAAATACAATGCGCTTCATCAACGGCAAAAAACGAAACATTCAAATCTCTGAAAAAATCAAGATTTTCCTGTTTGGTTAGTGTTTCAGGAGCCACATATAACAACTTTGTTTTACCCTCGGTCAAATCGCTTTTAACCTGCGTAATTTGTCCTTTATTCAAAGAAGAATTTAAAAAGTGCGCTACATTATCTTTCTCACTATAACTTCTCACCAAATCAACCTGGTTTTTCATCAAAGCAATCAGCGGACTTACAATAATGGCACAACCTTCTAATATCAACGCCGGCAATTGGTAGCATAAACTTTTACCGCCGCCGGTTGGCATAATCACAAACGTATCATTACCATTCAGTAAGCTATTAATGGCTTCTTCCTGCAAACCTTTAAAATGCTCGAAACCAAAATTGGTTTGTAAATGCTTATGGATTTCGTAATTGTGAGTAAATGTATTAGCGATTGGTTCGATTGCGATTTCTTCATTTACGCTCTTCGTTTTCCTGGTTGTTCTTGTTGTAGAGGACTTTTTAGAAACTGTTGCCATATTTGTCTTTTGCGGTCTGCACTTGTTGCAGAAAATCTTTTAAAACCTTTTATTGAATAATAATAATTTGATAAGGAAAAAGGGGAAACGAAATTAACTCTGAAAAAAGATTAATACCAAAGCTTAGTTGTTAAAGTTTGCCTTACTAAAGTATTAGTCTTTAAAGTTACAACTTCCCGCTAAATATGAATTATAAAAGTTTTTCTATCTAAAAAATAAAGCTTTGGATCTGTCATCTTCCTTTACTTCAATATAACTTTTGTTCGGGCTGTTCGCTGCAACAGCGTAGCACTCATTTCAATTGTTATTGCAAGTAAATTCTACAATACAAATGGCTTTGTTTTTTGCTTTGATATAACCTGTAATAAGCAATACTTTACAATGAAATGAAAAACATAAATGAATTATAACATCATTATTTTACAAAAGGACTATTCATCAATATGCAATTGTAAAATAATAGTGTATCATGTCAACGAATTGGTCAATACAATAATCTCATAATGATACCAATTAGAAATTCTTCACAAAACCCAATTCACCTTCCAATTACCTTTGCCACGAATGAAGCAAGATATTCTCAGCATTGCCAGCCAAACCATCCGTTCCGAAGCGCAATCCGTTTCGCGGCTGGAAAATTTGCTCACCACCGATTTTCAAAAAGCAGTCGAAGCCATTCAAAACTGTGCAGGAAGAGTTGTTATTACCGGCATTGGTAAAAGCGCCATTGTTGCCCAAAAGATTGTGGCTACGTTCAATTCAACCGGAACGCCGTCTCTTTTTATGCACGCTGCCGATGCCATTCACGGCGATTTGGGAATGATTCAAAGCGAAGATGTGGTTATTATTCTCAGCAATAGCGGCAACAGCAGCGAGATCAAAACGCTGTTGCCCATTATTAAACAACTCAGCAAAACAATTATTGCCATTACAGGCAACTTACAATCTTACTTAGCCAGTGAAGCCACTTTTATTGTAAACGCTTCTGTTACCGAAGAATCTTGTCCTAACAATCTGGCTCCTACAAACAGCACGACTGCGCAAATGGTTATTGGCGACGCACTTGCCGTTTGCCTCATGAAACTGAACAATTTTAAAGAAGACGATTTTGCCCGTTATCATCCCGGCGGCCACATTGGTAAGCGACTGTATTTGCGCGCAGAAGATGTTTATAAAATCAATGCGAAACCGCAGGTTTATCTGTCAACGCCAGTAAAAGCTGTCATCAGTGAAATTTCCGGTAAACGCGTGGGTTGTACGGCGGTTATTAATGAAAACAAGGAAGTCATCGGAATTATAACCGATGGCGATATTCGGCGGATGCTTGAAAAAACGGACAATATCAGTAGCCTGACAGCGCAACATATTTATTCAACACATCCAAAAAAAATATTACCGCAAACGCTTGCCACCGAAGCTTTTGAAATTATGAAAATGCGCGACATTACGCAGCTTATTATTACAGATGAATCCAATATTTACTTAGGAGTTCTACATTTGCACGATTTATTACGCGAAGGCATTTTATAAAAATCTATATATCAAGACAGTAAAGTAAAATTATGAACAAGCATCATTATGTAGCCATCATGGCGGGCGGTATCGGAAGTCGGTTTTGGCCACAGAGCCGGGTTTCGTATCCCAAACAATTCCTGGATATTTTAAACACAGGTAAAACTCTTATTCAGTGGACGTTTGAGCGTTTTAGTAAGTTTATTCCGGTTGAGAATATTTTTGTAGTTACCTCGCAGGATTATGCAGGCATTGTAAAAGATCAATTGGCAGATATTCCGGTTGAAAATATTGTATCTGAACCCAGCCGCAAAAATACAGCACCTTGTATTGCTTATATTTCTTTTAAGCTGATGCAAAATGATCCGGAAGCAACTCTTATTGTTGCGCCAAGCGATCACATGATTTTGGATGTGGAAGAATTTATAAACATATCAAATGAAGCGCTTTCGTTTGCCGAACAAAGAAAATCTTTTGTAACTCTTGGCATCAAGCCAACTTATCCGAATACAGGTTATGGTTATATTCAGCACGAAATAGACGCGGCAGCACCGAATGTGTATAAAGTAAAAACCTTTACCGAAAAGCCTGATGCAGAACTTGCCAAAACGTTTTTTGAAAGTGGCGATTTTTTATGGAATGCCGGCATCTTCATCTGGCGTGTGCAGGATGTGTTGGATGCGTTTGAAAAATATCAGCCGGAAATGTTTGAAGTGTTTGCTGCCGAGCAGGATAACTTCAATACACCAATTGAAAAAGAAGCTATTGATCGAATTTATTCTCTTTGCACCAATGTATCCATAGACTATGCGATTATGGAACGCGCCGATAATGTGTACGTAATTCCGTCTTCTTTTGGCTGGAGTGATTTGGGAACCTGGAATAGTGCGTATGACAATCTCGAGAAAGATTATCTCGGTAACGCCGTTTCTGCCAATAATGTAATTATTATAGATGCTGTAAAATGTATGGTGGCGGCGCCAAAAGAAAAGCTGGTTGTATTACAAGGTTTGCATGATTTTATTGTGGTAGATACGCCTGATGTTCTTCTCATTTGCCAGAAAGAAAAAGAACAGGCAATTAAAGAATATGTAGCAGAAGTAAAACGAAGTAAAGGTGATATGTATATATAAATGAAACGCGTTTTATACAAAATAAAAACCTCCTAACTTGGAGGTTTTTATTTTGTATAAAGTAAAAGCTGTTCTTATCTAATACCTAAACAGCAAATACAACTTTTATATTTTCCGTTTATAAATTTATACACTTGATCTGCCTCTGATTAAAGAAAGCAGGAACAATACTAAAAAGATAAAGAATAATACTTTAGCAATACCTGCAGCACCGGCTGCAATGCCGCCAAAACCAAGTATAGCTGCAATAATAGCGATGATTAAAAAGGTGATAGTCCAGCGTAACATAGATTAATATTTTTAGTTAGAGAATGTTGTAACGTTGATTGAAAATTCAGAAAACGTGCCAAAAGATATTTCGTAATAAAACCGGGAAAATGAATATGGCTCTTATTTCCACAGTTTTTATTTATAAAGTCCAATCAGAAACGTTTATAAACAATATCCAGATAAACCACATACACAAACAGTCAATCGTACATTTGCAGCGATATGATGACAGCAGAGCAGCAACGTCTGAAAGTAAATGCCGGTAAGAAAATACCATTGGAACAATGGGGACCTTATTTGTCGGAAAGGCAATGGGGAACGGTAAGAGAAGACTATAGCGAAAATGGCGACGCCTGGAATTATTTTCCTTTTAACCAGGCGCATAGCCGCGCATATCGCTGGGGCGAAGATGGCTTGGGCGGCATATCAGATTTCTTTCAGAATCTCTGCTTCTCTGTGGCGTTATGGAATGGCAAAGATGCCATTTTAAAAGAGCGTTTATATGGCTTGGGAAACTACGAAGGCAATCATGGCGAAGATGTAAAAGAGCTGTATTATTACTTAGATAATCTGCCTTCGCATTACTATATGCAAATGCTGTATAAATATCCGCAGCAAGCCTTTCCTTATGACGATTTAATCAATACAAACCGGCGCCGCAGCCGGCTGGAAGCTGAGTACGAACTGTTAGATACGGGCTTGTTTAACGATAACAAATACTTTGATGTTTATATTACGTATGCAAAGCACAGCCAAACAGATATTGCTATAAAAATTGAAGTGGTAAATCGGGCGGCAACAGCAGCAAACATTACTGTATTGCCAACACTTTGGTTTTACAATCGTTGGTGTTATGGCGGCCTGGAACAGCGTCCTGTTATCAAACAAATAGATGATTGCTGCGTGAAAGCAACTCACGAAAGAATCGGCGATTATTTTCTTTATTTTCAAAAACCTGCTGACCGCTTTTTTACAGAAAATGAAACCAATCAACAAAAATTATTTGGTAAGCCAAACTTAACTGGCATGTATGTAAAAGATGCCATTAACGACGCCATTATATCGCAGAAAAATATACAGCAACTACGAAAAGCAAAAACAGGAACCAAGTTCTCGCCTGTGTATAAATTAGAGGTGCCGGCAGGTGGTTCTAAAGTCATTTATTTACGTCTTAGTAAAGAGATGCAAAACAAACCGTTCGGGCAAAATGCTGAACAAATATTCATACAACGAAAAGAAGAAGCCAATGAGTTTTATAATGAAATATTATCCAACAAAATTTCTGCTGAACAAAAGCTGATTTCGCGCCAGGCATTAGCCGGTTTGTTATGGAGCAAACAGTATTATCATTACGATATTGAACGCTGGATTTCAACCAGCGATGGCATTGCACCGCTTTCTAATCAACGCAAACATGGGCGGAATAACGATTGGCAACATCTTAAAAACCAGGACATTGTATTGATGCCTGATAAATGGGAATATCCCTGGTATGCCGCGTGGGATCTGGCGTTTCATTGCATACCGATGGCAATTGTAGATCCTGTTTTTGCCAAGCACCAGTTGTTATTAATAATGCGCGAATGGTATATGAAACCAGACGGGCAATTGCCTGCTTACGAATGGAACTTTAGTGATGTAAATCCGCCGGTACAATCGTATGCAGCGCTTGAAGTTTATCGCATAGAAAAGAAGATGACCGGCGTTGGCGACCTGAATTTTTTAAAACGTATTTTTCAAAAGCTCATCATCAACTTTACGTGGTGGATTAACCGGAAAGATCCGAATGGCAATAACATCTTTGAAGGCGGCTTTCTCGGGCTTGATAACATTGGTGTTTTTAACCGCAGTATGCAGCTCGGCGGTCATATGGAACTGGAACAGGCAGACAGTACCAGCTGGATGGGAATGTATGCGTTGAATATGATGGATATGGCAATAGAAATTGCCGTTAACGATTCTTCGTTTGAAGATACCGCAACTAAATTCTTCGAGCATTTTGTATTGATAGCAGAAGCTTTGAATGAATTGGGAATGTGGAATGATGAAGACAAATTTTATTACGATACATTGGCTTTTGTAGATGCCAATCCCATACAATTACGAATCAAATCAATTGTAGGTTTAACATCCATTTTTGCTGTTTCGGTTATTGAAACCGGTGTATTAAATAAGCTGGAAGATTTTAATAAACGCATTACCTGGTTTGAAAAATATCGCAAAGCCAATCATAAGTTTTGGCCAAACGAAGAGCGTGCAGAAGAAAATAAAATACTTATCTCTTTAATACCCAAAGAGCGGTTAATTGCATTACTTCACCGCATGTTAGATGAAACTGAATTTTTATCGCCGGGCGGTATTCGCGCGTTATCAAAATTTCACGAAAAAAATCCATACACAATATGGATAGAAGACGTGCAATACACAATACAATATGACCCAAGCGACAGTACATCTGACTTCTACGGCGGCAATAGCAACTGGCGCGGACCTGTATGGATTCCGATCAATTATTTGCTTATCGAATCAATCAGAAAATATGGAAGTTTTTATGGTGATAGTTTAAAGATTGAATATCCTTCCAAGTCGGGCATTTATATGAACCTGGAACAAGTTGCTGTTGAATTATCAAAACGCGTGATTTATTTATTTGAGCGGGATAAAGACAATAAACGTTGTCATCACGGAGATTACAACTGGTTTTACAGCCGGCCCGAAAATCAGAACCTGCTTTTATTTTATGAATATTTTCATGGTGATAGCGGGCGTGGTCTTGGGGCTGCGCATCAAACCGGCTGGACATCTTTGGTGGCTTCGTTAATTACGGAATTGGCAGAAAAGAAAAACAATTGATTTACATATAAAACAAGCGATAACAGTAAAAACTTCTATCAATAACAAATGAAATTCGATGGTTGATAGAGAAAGCGAAATGAATTTTTTTTACCTGTTTTAAAATCTATTGATACCAATAAGAAACTGGTATCTTTCGTAATAAATGAATTGTGTAACCAGCCGCAACCTTATCTTTTATCGTTCTTCTATTCTTGCGAATTCTCTGTTTTCCGGTCCGGTATAATTTGCACTTGGGCGGATGATTTTTCCATCTTGTCGTTGCTCAATAATATGTGCGCACCAACCGGTTAACCGGGCAATTACAAATAAAGGCGTAAAGAATAAAGTGGGAACGCCCATCAAATGATAAGACACAGCCGAGAACCAATCAAGGTTCGGAAACATTTTTTTCTCATTCCACATAAGCGTTTCTATAGCTTCCGCAATGTTGTACAACTGCATGTCGCCGGCTTCTTCAGATAATTGTTTTGCAACAGATTTTATTACCTTATTTCTCGGGTCAGAAACCGTATAAACCGGATGACCAAAACCAATAATCACTTCTTTCTTCGCCAGCCTTTTTTTTATGTCTTCTTCCGCTTCTGTAACCGATTGGTAACGGCTTTGAATATCATACGCAACTTCATTTGCGCCGCCATGTTTTGGACCGCGTAAAGCGCCGATTGCACCGGTAACACAAGAGTAAATATCAGAGCCGGTGCCTGCGATTACACGGGCTGTAAATGTTGACGCATTAAACTCATGTTCGGCATATAAATTTAAGGAAACCTGCATCGCTTTTATCCATGAAAGAGAAGGTTTTTTTTGATGTAATAAATGAAGAAAATGAGCGCCTGTGGTTATATCGTCTGTTTCAACTTCTATCTTCTTTCCATCGTGAGAAAAATGATACCAATATAATAAAGCAGAAGCCGATGAAGCAATCAGTTTATCAGCTATATTTCTGGCATCATCCACATTATGATCTTCCTTTTCCGGTTCAATCGTTCCCAACACAGAAGTATAGGTTCGCAATACATCCATCGGGTGCGCAGAGGCAGGAATTTGTTCCAGAATAATTTTAGCAGCAACAGGCAAACTTCGCAGCGAAACCAGCTTTTGCTGATACGCTTCTAACGTAGTTTTATCGGGCAATGAACCATATAAAAGAAGAAGAGCTACTTCTTCAAAAGAAGCACCTTCGGCAAGGTCTGAAATATCATAACCGCGATAATGCAAATCATTACCACTTTTTCCTACGGTACAAATAGCTGTGTTGCCTGCAACAACACCAGATAAAGCAACAGATTTTTTAGGTTTAAATTCATTTGGCAAAACATCATTCATACAATCGTTATTTTTTATTTTGATATAATTCATCCAGCTTTTGCTCGTAAGCATAATAGCCGATGCTTTCGTATAATTCAGCGCGGGTTTGCATCGTGTTCAATACATTTTGTTGCGTGCCTTCTTTGCGAATATGTTCATATACATTCAGCGCTGCTTTGTTGGCTGCGCGAAAGGCAGATAAAGGATATAATACAAGGCTTACACCCGCATCGCGGAGTTCCTCAATCGTCCACATCGGCGTCATTCCAAACTCCGTAATATTAGCAAGAATAGGAATGCCGCAAGCTTCCTTAAATCGTTTATATAAAGCCAAATCAGTAACCGCTTCTGCAAATAAAAAATCAGCTCCGGCGTCAGCATAAGCCGCCGCACGTTCGAGTGTTTTTTCCAAACCTTCTACGGCCAAAGCATCTGTACGTGCACCAATCATAAACTGTTCATCGGTACGCGCATCAACGGCTGCTTTTATTCTATCAGCCATTTCACCACTTGTTACGACTTCTTTATTCGGACGATGACCGCAGCGTTTTGCGCCAGCCTGGTCTTCGATATGCAAAGCCGCTGCGCCTGCTTTTATTAATGATTTTACTGTGCGTGCTACATTAAAGGCAGAAGAACCAAAACCGATATCCACATCAACCAATAAAGGTGTTGTGGTAACGTTGGTAATCCGGTTAATATCAATCAATACATCTTCCAATGTTGTAATGCCTAAATCAGGAATTCCTAAAGAACCGGCAGCCACGCCACCGCCTGATAAATAAATAGCTTTGTAACCGGCTTGCGTAGCCAGCAGTGCATGGTTTGCATTGATAGTTCCCACAACCTGTAATGGCTGTTCTGTTTGCATCGCATTACGGAAGCGCGCACCGGCAGAATCGTTAGTGTTCATTGTTGTTTATAATGATATCAAAGGTAAGCCGGTATATATAAGATAGCGTTAAGAAAAGATGAACGATTAAAATTGGATCGCTTATGTTTTATAAAGAGCCGTTTATAAAATCTTTCATCACATAACTAACAGGCAAAATAAATTTGTTGATATGTTGCAGATACAAAATGTAAGAAAGAAGTATGGAACAAATGAAGTCTTGCAGATTCCCCATCTCCGGCTTGAAAACAGTATTTGCCGGGTGAAAGGTGCCAATGGTTCAGGCAAAACAACGTTCTTAAAAATGATAGCTGGTTTGCTTTCTTTTTATGGTGATATTTTAATAAATGATATCAATATAAAAAAACAACCTGTCGCTTACCGGCAGCAGGTTAGCTGGTCGGAAGCAGAACCTTTATTTCCGCCGTTTATAACAGGTACAGACATTATAAAACTGTATTGTAATATCCGCAAGGTTTCGCAGGAAGATGCTGATACATTGACCACACTTTTTAACATGAGTAATTATATAAGTGATGCGATTGGAACATACTCTGCCGGCATGACTAAAAAGTTATCGTTGCTACTTTCTTTCTTAGGTAAGTCATCATTGATTATACTTGATGAACCATTGATAACGCTCGACCCGGATGCCGTTATTACCTTGTGTAATTATATACTTGAAATACATACAAAAAAGAACACCGGATTTTTAATAAGCTCGCACCAGGATATGAACAACCATTTGTTACCTTTTAGCAAAGAACTTCTTGTTCAAAACAAAACAGTTACAGAAATATGAAAGCGCCTGCCAGCCTGTTTTTTCAATCGTTTGTAAAACCGTTTTATAAAGAAAATGCCGGTGCGCTTGTGTTCATGTTTGCCATGATGTTTTTTGTTGTCAGTACCGTTGACGGTGCTGGTTTATTTGCGTATCATTATTCGCTGGTAACTGCTATGTTAACCAGCCGTATTGTTTTGTTGCTGGTCTTTTTTATCTGGTTTTTATACATGAGAAAATGTGTTGTGTTTGTTTCAGATGTTATCTATAATCCGCAATATTCTTTCCTCCATATCTATAATAATTTGAGTAAAACCAGGCTCTTCCGGTTGTTTCTTTTTGTTGATGCATTGCTGCTGATGCCAATACTTTTATATGCTTTGTTTATTGTTTACGTAGGTTGCGACAGGCATTTTTATTTGATAACATTTGTTGCCGTTTTGTACCTGTTATTTCTGTGTATAAGTTCTTCCACCTGGCATGTTCATGTTTTGGATTCTCTTCATAAAAGAGAAGTGTTTTCATTACAGAATGTTACAGGAAAACTCAAAAGTTCATCTTCCTATCCTGCCATTCTTATACAGTATATAATTGATGAACATAAAGTAATCTGGATAAGTGTGAAAGTGTTTACCTGCGGCGTTTTATACCTGATTTTGCACCATAATTCTTCCCTAAATTATGATACTATAATCGCGTTTTTATTTTTCAATTTTGGTATTCATGCAAACAGTGTTTTGTTATATAACATCAGGCGTTTTGAGGAAACGTATTTACCGTTTTACCGAAGTTTACCAATAACAATTTTACGAAGATGGCTGCAATATTTGCTGGTTTATTTTATTGTTTTATTACCCGAGTTTATAACTATCTTTTTACTTTCCCCGACTCATTTATATTATACCGATGCGGTTAGCTTTTTTCTATGCGCTTACAGTTTGTTATTGCTGATAAACAGCATTAGTTTTCTTACTGATTTCAGCACAAAAGAATATGTGATTGTTTTGCTTTCTGTCTTTTGCGTTCAGTATATTGTTTTGATAACAGCCGGATATATCTTTCTATATCTTTTGTTTTTTATAGCGGCTGTTTTTTTCTTCAAAAATTATTATCGCTTCGAGTTAAATCAACAAAAAGAAACGGTTGGATGACGTATAATACATTCATCTGTTTTGTAACCCGTTACTGTATTCTTGTGTCTTGAAACTTGTTCCTTATCTCTTCAATCTCCTATTTTTTTACAAAAAGTTTATCTGCCATCTTTTCATCATGACCATAAATATCGTGGCGGAAATTGAGTTTATTATTTCTGTCAACCCATGTTGTAAAATAACCGATAAACACACGAACCGGTTTCTTCAAAGTCACCCATTTTTCTTTATCTAAGTGCATACAGCTATCAATTTTTTGCGGTGTCCAGGTTGTGTCGCCTCTTAATAAATATGCCGCCATTTTGGGAGGATCCTGTATGCGGATACAGCCATGACTAAAGCTGCGGTTAGCGGAAGAAAACAAACTTCTGTTTGGCGTATCGTGCAGATAAATATCATAGTTATTCGGAAATAAAAACTTCACAAGACCTAACGAATTGTCTTTACCCGGCTTCTGTCTTACAATCGGTAAGCTTCCGCTATGACCTGTAATTTCCATGTTGTGAGCCGCGATATAATTGGGATTGCGAGCTATGCCCGGTACAATTTCTTTCTTTACAATACTTACCGGCACGTTCCAGTACGGACTGAATACAATGTATTTTAAATCGCCGGTAAAAATCACCGTTCCGGTACCTTCTTTACCTACAATTACATTCATATCAAACTGTAGTTTGCCGCTATCGTACACATACAATTTATATTCAGGAATGTTTACCATAATATAATTGCTATCGCTTTCAGAAGCCATCCAGCGATCGCGTTCCAGGTTAATAAGAATTTGCTTGATACGTTCATTTACAGGATAATTCAGTTCCTTCATAAACGAAACATTGGCAACGCCATTTGCCTGCAAACCCATACGACGCTGGAAAGATTTTACCGCAGTAACCGTTGCTGAATCATACATTGTTGTGGTATCATTATCCCGCATATCACCTAATAAAAACAGGCGTTGTTTTATTTGTGCAATAGCTGGTAAATCATCACCTTTTTTATAAGTCTTGGCAGGAAAAGAAATCGAATCCCAACTGTTTTTTTTCTGAATATTATAATACTGTGTTAGTGCCGTTTGCAGCTTTCTGTATTGATTGTTTAACGGCAAATACCTGTCTTCATCTTTACCTTTATTGGCAATCACAGAATCAAGAACACCTGTTAAATCAACCTTTTTGCGAGGTATAAACCAGCCCAGTTCTTCAGCATCAATATCACTGCCTTTATATACCCGCGTTGCATATTTAAAAAACTGCCCGGTTAAAAATAATTCCGTTTGCAAAGGAGAACGCTCTCTGTGCTTGGTAGAATCTGTAAAAAAAGCATTGTACAAATCGAGCATTTTTTTATTGTACAAACTGCTGTCGTTTAAGTCGGCAATCGTTGTGCTTAACAGGTTTACAAAGTTGGTTGCCTGCTCTGCCAAACCACTGGTATCAAACCAAGCATATTCGTAATTTCTATTTTTATAGAAATCTTCAAACTGTTGTTTATATAATTCATAATCCGGATTTGCCGCTACAAAAGCATTAATTTTATTACTGTCTAAAAACAGGTTGTTAAACGCGTTTGTCTGAGTGATAGATTTATCAACCTCAACCTCAACTTCTTTTTCTTTTTTGTTTTTGCAGGAAAATAGAACCAACACAAGCAGCAGTGAGGTAATCAGTGAAATGGATTTCATTATTTTATATCTGTTTATTTTGCACTGTGAAGAAGCAAAGCAGATGCCACAACACCAGCCGTTTCGGTACGCAACCTTGTGCTGCCAAGACTTACCGGCCAATAACCGTTTTGCAAAGCCAGCGCAATTTCTTTTTCTGTAAAATCGCCTTCCGGTCCAATCAGCATTTGCACATTGTTTTGTATTGATGTTGTATTGATTTCTGTTTTATCGTTATCATCAATACAATGCGCAATTAGTTTTTGGGTAAATGATTCGCTGCTGTTTATCACTTCGGTAAAAGCCGTTGGCTGATGTAATGATGGCAACCAAACCTGCCGGCTTTGCAGCATGGCAGACACAACTATCGTTTGCAAACGTTCCCGTTTATACTGTTGTTTTTCTGTTCGCTCACACAGCAAAGGAACAATTTGCTGCACGCCTATTTCTACCGCTTTTTCTAAAAACCATTCAAAGCGGTTTGCATTTTTTAATAACGAAATGGCAATACAAACCATCTTTGTTTCTTGTTTTTTATAGCTTGATTCTTCTATTCTTACACTACATTTTTTTTTATCGGCAGACACAATACTGGCAGTATATGAAGAACCTTTTCCATCGGTTAGTTGCAGCTTCTCGCCTTCCCGCATACGCAACACCTGCACGCAATGTTTGCTGGTATCTTCATCCAACATCATTATGGTATTGACTGATGTAATGGATGGCTCGTAAAAATAAGGTAACTGCATACAATTTTTATAACTTGAATTGGCTAACCAACAACTGTTTCTTTTGCAAAATAATTGGTTGCCGCGCCATTGTTTTCTGCAAAGCCCGACAGCCATTTTTCCGCGATTATCTGTAGATTTTCCGGTGTTGTATTTTCATCAATTTCCAGCTGTTTTTTTATATCATCCTGAATGTATTCCAGCTCCAGAATATTCTCCGGTTTGGCTAACGATAAATTGTAAATCGTTACCCGTTTTTCCCAGCTCCATTTGGTTAAATCCCGGCTCGGAAAAGGTGCAACGGCCGGAATGCGAATCTTCCTCGGCAAACCATTTTCATCGGCACATTTTATTATAAACTGAGTTACATCTGCTTCCGAAATTTGCCCGTCACCAACCAAAATATTTAACGGCGTTCCATCAGTATAATCTAAAAGAAACAACATCCAGAATAACTCTTGTTCAATCAAACCCAAATGCCAGAAAGAACCTTCGCGAACCAAACGTGATTGAGTAACAGCGTCGATGGTTGCAACAGAAATTTTTTCCGGTAAATGTGCCACGCGGCGAATGCGCGTTCTTTTCAAATACAATCTTCCCTGCCGGTAAATGCGCTTGATTTGTTTGATTGCCCACTGCGGTTGTGATTGTTGCAAAAGAGCAATGCAATCTTCCAAGCTGCGGTTGCTTTGTTCTTCCAGCAAATGAATTAAAGCCGCATACACTTCTTTATCTTCTGCTTCGGGTTTGCGCGGGCGATAACCATAGGCTTCTTCCGGCATGTTTACCAGCGCGCAGGCTTGTGTAGTAGTGAGGTTATAACGCTTTACCAGTTCTCTTGCCAGGCGGCGCGAAACGGATTTATCAGTATCCATTTTTACCAATGCCGATAACAGCATTTTATACTTATCGTTCGGCTGCCAATGGAGCGAAGATGTTTGCTTTTCATCCTTGTTTTCTGTTTCTTTTTCGGCGGCCGAAAACTCGCTTAACCAGTTGTATAAAGTTGCGCGCGAAATTTCGGCTTCGGTACAAATGGCTTTGATGGTTTTGGTTTTGTGAATCATTTCATGAACCCAAATCCGGCGCTGATGCTCACTATATCTGTGTACTTTCATCGGCTTCAAATATAGAAGCTGTTGTCTGATAATGCAGCTTCGTGTGGATTAAATCTTGCTGAAAGTATTTGTTATCAATAAAGTCTGAATTGCAATTATGAAGAGATGAGTATATTGTAATGATAGTAATACTTGAATCTGAAATGAGAAAGATTAATTGACAATCATATTTATTAGTCAATCATAATTGCCATAAAATGTATAATAATGCAAAAATGATTATTGATTATAATTACCGATGATACTTTGAAAATTGATTTTGATAAAGAACTTCAACCGCAGACTAAAGCTTTGGGAGAGAAACGCATTTTATTTTACAAAATCAAATCAAATGGTATATAACATCACACAATTTCCTTTACCACGTTATATATCGTTCTCGCTTTGCCTAATGTATAATAATGCAGCACCGGAACACCAAATTCTTTTAGTTCTTTGCTTTGTTGTATTAGCCATTCCACGCCTACTTTTTCGCAGTCTTCATCTGTTTTACAACGCATGATTTCTTCCGACAAAGAAGTCGGAATATCAACATGAAAAATACGGGGCAATACACTTAGTTGTTTCTTGGTTGTAATCGGTTTCAATCCCGGAATAATCGGTACGTTGATGCCCATATCACGACAAGCTTTTACAAAGTCAAAAAACTTTTGATTGTCAAAAAACATCTGTGTCATAATATAGTCGGCACCGGCATCAATCTTGGCTTTCAAACGCTTCATATCAACCTCTAAATTGGGTGCTTCAAAATGCTTTTCCGGATAACCGGCAACGCCAATACAGAATTGCGTCTTACCACCATTTAAAATATCATCATCCAGGTACATTCCGCTGTTCAGATTAACCACCTGTTTCAGCAAATCTTCACCGTAGCGATGACCATCGGGTTCGGGTTCAAAGAAGGCTTCATTCTTGGCAGCATCGCCACGCAAAACCAATACATTATCAACGCCTAAAAAGTTCAGATCAATTAACGCATCTTCCGTTTCGCGCCGCGTAAAACCACCGCATATAATATGAGGAACCGCATCAATTTTATAATGGTTCATAATGGCTGCGCAAATACCAACGGTGCCCGGGCGCTTGCGCACTTCAACTCTTTCAAATGTTCCGTCGTGCCGTTTCTTAAACATGCTTTCGCTGCGGTGATACGTAACATTTATCCACGAAGGTTTAAACTCTATCAGCGGATCAAGATGATCGTAGATAGATGAAATGCTTTTGCCTTTAATCGGTGGCAGCACTTCAAAAGAAACTAAAGTATCGGTTGCGCCTTGTATATGATCAGTAATCTTCATTTCCTAAAAATTAGTGCAAGATAAGGCAGACAGAGATTGGGGGAGATTGAAAAGATTTCCGGATTGGCTGTTATGTTTTATGATGTTGTTAAATAAAGGTAACAGGCATCTCCAAATCTGTAAAATCTACCCAAATCTCTGTCATTCGCTGTGCAAACCTCTACTTTTGTACAAATCATTTATGCAGTGAGTCTTACAATACAAACAACCGATTTGGTTAAAATTTATAAAAGCCGCACCGTTGTAAATCATGTTTCTGTAAACGTGAAGCAGGGCGAAATTGTAGGTTTGTTAGGACCCAACGGTGCCGGCAAAACCACAACGTTTTACATGGTTGTAGGTTTAATAAAACCTGAAGAAGGCACTGTGTTTTTAAATGATATTGATATTACCAAACTGCCCATGTATAAACGTGCGCAGATGGGAATTGGTTACCTGCCGCAGGAAGCTTCTGTGTTTCGCAAACTAAGCGTGGAAGATAACATTCTGGCAGTGTTGGAAATGACGAAAATGACCAAAGGCGAACGTCAGCATAAACTGGAAGAACTGCTGAATGAATTCAATCTGCATCATGTACGTAAGAACAATGGCGATAGCTTAAGTGGCGGCGAGCGCAGGCGTACAGAAATTGCACGCGCGCTTGCCGTTGACCCGAAATTTATTTTGCTTGATGAACCTTTTGCGGGCGTTGACCCGATTGCGGTTGAAGACATTCAAAGCGTGGTGGCGCGATTAAAATATAAGAACATCGGTATCCTGATTACTGACCATAATGTAAACGAAACCCTTTCCATTTGCGATCGTGCTTATTTATTGATTGAAGGAAAAATATTTCAGCACGGAACGGCAGAAGAACTTGCCGGTAATGAAACCGTTCGTAAGCTATACCTGGGAACGAACTTTGAGCTGCGCCGTAAAGACTGGATTATTGAAATGGGTAAAAAAGGAACGGCTGATGTTCTGTGATAATTTTGC
This sequence comes from Ilyomonas sp., assembly GCA_965199845.1. GTDB lineage: Bacteria > Bacteroidota > Bacteroidia > Chitinophagales > Chitinophagaceae > Ilyomonas. The sequence goes on along the minus strand of CBDATZ010000052.1, from coordinate 387,243 downwards.
CACAAAGCCATGAAGGCGCAAAGATTAATAAGAATTATTTTATTAGGTAAAATAAAGATAGAAAGCAGTCATTCATAAACTCCTTTTCTTTGTGACTTTGTGGCAAAATCGTAGCTTAAACACATGGCAGATACAACCGGCAAAAACATTTATTTTCTTTCCGATTTTCATTTAGGCACACCGTCTTATGAAGAGAGTTTACAGCGGGAAAAAAAGGTTGTTGCTTTTCTCAATACCATACAAGACAAAGCTTCCGAAATTCTTATTGTGGGTGATATGTTCGACTTCTGGTTCGAATATAAAACCACTGTTCCTAAAGGTTATGTGCGCTTGCTGGGAAAGCTTGCCGAGCTGACAGATAAAGGCATTAAAATTCATTTTTTTGTTGGCAATCATGATATGTGGATGAGCGGTTATTTTGAAGAAGAATTAAACATTCCGGTATATTATCAACCCAAAGAATTTGTGTTTAATAACAAAAAATTTTATGTCGGTCATGGCGATGGTTTAGGTCCCGGCGATCACAATTATAAGTTCTTAAAATCTATTTTTCGCAATAAAATAGCGCAATGGATGTTTGGTGTTATTCATCCGTCGTGGGGTATTGGATTAGCCAATTTTTTCAGCCGGCGAAGTCGTGCAAAAACAGGTTATAAAGATGTAACATTTTTAGGCGAAGAAGGCGAATGGCTGATTATTTTTTGCCGGCAAATGCTGGCGAAAGAACATTATGATTTTTTCGTGTTTGGTCACCGCCACTACCCGATTGATTATAAACTAACCGATGCCAGCCGTTATATAAATTTGGGCGATTGGCTGCGTAGTTTTACGTATGCTGTTTTCGATGGTAATGATATGCAATTAAAAAAATGGGAAGATTAATTCTGCTTCTTTCAGGCTTGTTTATTATGCTGCAAACTTTTGCTGCAGATACAACTTTATCATTACAAATCAACAAAACAATTCCCGGCAGTTTTAGTGATTTTTATACGGACAATTTACAGAATATATACGTGATTTCTTCTGCTACCAATCAACTTAAAAAACTAAACAGTGACGGCGATTCGGTTGCCGTATTTAATAATACGCTTCGTTATGGAAAAATCTATTCGGTTGATGTTACAAATCCATTAAAAGTATTGGTGTATTATAAAGATTTTTCTACGGTGATAATCTTAGACAGATTTCTGGCAACCCGCACCATCATTGATTTACGTAAGCTGCAAATCACGCAGGTAAAAGCGATTGCGCAGAGTTACGACAGCAACATTTGGTTGTACGATGACGGCGAAGGAAAGATTAAAAAGATTGAAGAAAACAACAACGTTTTACTGCAATCTGCCGACTTGCGATTGGTATTTGATGAATCTTTAAATCCGGTAAAAATAATTGATAATAATGGTCAGTTGTATTTATATGATAACAAACTTGGCTGGCTGATTTTTGATTATTATATGGCTTTTAAAAAACGCGTTTCTTTTGCCGGCTGGAAAGATGTAAGCACAAATGATAATCAACTAACGGGCAGAGATGAAGCGCATTTTTTTTCTGCTTTGCAAACAGATATCGAACCTCGTTCTTTAAAAAGTAATATACCTCTTGCGGATGTTATAAAAACAGAATGGCAACAAAACAAATTGTTTGTTCTTACTAAAGATGGATTGCGTATTTATAACATAGCAAAGTGATTTCTTCAATATAAATACTTATATAACCCGTTGGCGGAGTTAATTAGCCAGCGCATGTTTAACTCTGCTTACTGGTTGATTGTAAATAAATTTGTTTAAGAACTGTAAAATGGTGAGCGCCGTCACCTTAGCAAGTATCCTGGACCTGAAGCCTGTAAAGGACTTGGCGTAATTGCGCTGTATCATAAACTGGTCACACAATTGAGAAAAAACTGTTTCTATTCGCTTCCTTACTTTTTTCAAGATCCACATGACAGGTTTTTGTCCCCCTTGATTGGCTCTTAAAGGCACTTCCAACTGAATGCCTGCCGCCTCAAATAAATTTATCTGATGCTCTCTTCCAATATATCCTTTATCACCCGTTAGGATGCAATTGCTGAACAACTCTTTTACGTCATGCAAGTAATGTACATCATGCACACTTGCCTTAGTTAAATCCAATGATTGTATAACACCTGCCGCTGAACAAACGCTGTGCAATTTATAGCCGTAGAAATATTTTTTCTGTGATGCACAGTAGCCCTTGTCCGGGCGGTGGCACAGGGATTCTTTACCCATTTTATTTCTTTGTTCTCTTGATAATTTACAAATTTCAAGTGGCATGGAATCAATTGCAAATACATCTGATAGTCTGTTAAGCCGCTCTGATAGCAGGTTTCGCACATCTTCCGTTTTTTCAAACAACAGTTTTCTCCGGTCATTATATTGTCTGCGGCTAATCAAATTTTCAAACTCGTTCGCATATTCTTTGTTCAATTTGGAAAACAAATAATTCTCACTGTCAATGCTTAAACATTCTGCTGTAAGGCTTAATGCGATCACTTCAATATCAGAAAATTTTGGCACGGTGCCACGCCGTAAATAATTGCCCTTCTCATTTATTTCATCACTTAAAATATCTTTTATCACCACAATAATTTTATCGAAATTTGTTTTGATGTTGTGCATGTTGCATTCGTAAGTTTAGTCACTCATGTAGACAACTGCACAGCATTTATTGTTGCTGACTATTCAAATTAACTCCGCCAACAGGTTTATATAATAAGTTTTCTTTTCCAACATTTCAATTTTGGCTTTAGATAACCAGGCTGATATTATTATTAGTGTTTTGAAGATGAAGACTATCATTTTAAGAAATTCCTTTTTGTAAAAAGATTGATATTGCAGCGGTTTCAAAAATCAATCGAATCAGAAAATCTTAAAAAATCAAGGTTATGAAAGAAACGCCGTTCTATAAAAAACATATTGCCTTACGCGCGAAAATGGCGCCGTTTGCCGGGTATAATATGCCGATTAGTTATACCGGGATTAAAGATGAACATGTAGCGGTGCGCACCAATGCGGGCGTATTTGACGTGAGCCACATGGGCGAGTTTATGGTGAAAGGCGAACATGCGTTAGACCTGATTCAGCGTGTGACAACAAACGATGCGTCGAAGCTGAAAAACGGTGAAGCGCAATATTCTTGTATGACGAATTTATCCTGCGGAATTGTAGATGATTTGCTGGTGTATTGTATTGAAGAAAACAAAGTGTATATGCTAGTGGTAAATGCTTCGAACATTGAAAAAGATTGGGACTGGCTGATCGAAAATAATATCAGCAACGCAGAGGTGGAAAACATCAGCGATAAGACTTGTTTGCTGGCGGTGCAAGGACCTAATGCGACGAAAATTATTCAGCCGCTTACCGAGGCAGAAATCATGAACATGAAGTATTACACATTTGTAAGAACAAAATTTGCCAGCATTGATAATGTACTCATCAGCGCAACCGGTTATACGGGCGCGGGTGGTGTTGAAATTTATTTTGAGAATAAAAGTGAACATGCAGATAAGATATGGAATGCCATATTTGAATTGGGTGATTCCTCGAACATTCAGCCGATTGGTTTAGCCGCGCGCGATACGTTGCGGCTTGAAATGGGTTATTGTTTATATGGTAATGATATTGATGATACAACATCGCCATTAGAAGCGGGTTTGGGCTGGATAACGAAGCTGAATAAACCGGAAAACTTTGCTTCCAAAGTCGGTTTGGTTGAACAGAAATCCGCTGGTGTAAAGCGGAAACTGGTTGGTTTTGAAATGACAGATCGTGGCATACCACGCAGCACTTACCAGATAAAAGATAATGAAGGAAAACTGATTGGTAATGTAACCAGCGGCACACAATCGCCATCGCTTGATAAAGCCATTGGTTTGGGTTATGTAGATATGGCTCATGCAGATTTGGATACGGAAATTTATATAGATATCCGCAACCAATTGGTGAAAGCAAAAGTGGTAAAAGTGCCGTTTAAGTAAAGCGTTATGCCACTACTTCATTTGAATCGTCGTATGGCATTATCGGACAAATGGTAAATACATTCTTTCTTTCCGGATATATGAAACGTTTATTAACAACCCGAAACAGCATTATTAAACAATATGCTGAATCTGAACAATGGAAAACTGTTTTGCATGATTAATAAACCAGCTTTGTATTTTCTTTTTTCAATAGTAATAATATGCGCATTTACTTCCTGCGCTTCTGTAAAAGAAAATGGTCGCGCGTCTTATTATGCAGATAAATTTGATGGTCGTAAAACGGCGAGCGGCGCTGTTTTCAGGCAACGTAAAAGAACAGCAGCACACAGAACATTGCCTTTTGGAACCAGGCTAAAAGTAAAGAACCTGGATAATGGAAAAACGGTTCGTGTACGCGTAAACGATCGCGGACCTTTTGTGCAGGGAAGAATGATTGACCTGAGTAAAAAAGCCGCCCGTAAATTAGGTATGCTGCAACAAGGCACAGCGAATGTAGAAATTAAGTATAAGAAGAAAAGTTAGCCATAACTGATATTCCTTTTTACTAAATTTTTAGCAGCTTTGTATATTAATGTAAAATGAATACAGATGAAAAAAACAGCTTTTCTTTTTATCGCAATATTTCTCTTTATTGTTTCTGCGTTTACACAAACCATCAAAGGAAATTATGCCATCAAAAATGTACAAACCGGCTTGTTGCTTCGCGTAAAAGATGCGAATAGTAAAAACGGTACGCCGCTCGTTGCTTATTCGCCTGAAAACTGGAAGTGCATGACGTGGAATTTTAAACAGGTTGAAGGCAACGCATATCAATTGCAAAACTTGTTTACCAATAAAACGTTCGAGCCGCTAACAGATAGCGCACAAAAAGAGATTACGCTTAGCGAGCAACCTTTAGCCACCAAAATAAACCAGCAATACGAATTTATTCCGGCTGAAAATAATAGTTATTTTATCAAGCTGAAAGATTCTGATTTATACATTACATCGCCAACTAATGAAGCGGAAGTAAATGCAAAAATTCTTCTTCAAAAAAAGAATAACAACAGCACACAACGCTGGACAATTTATACGCAAAATCCAACCATGTAATTGCATAAAAAAAGTATGGCTGATTGTTTATGACTATTTATATTGGTGATGATATACCTCGGTATAACAGCGTTACATTTTGTTATCAATTCTAAAACAATTTTATAAGCTTATAAAAAAAACTGATAAATAACTTTCAGCTTTTCTTCTTCCCGCTCCCAGCACAATTCTTTCGCCGCCAGCTTTGTATTTTCTTTCAGGAAATTATAATATTCTTCATCAGCAAATAACGCTGTAATGCTTTCTGCTATTGCTTTTGGCGATGTATCAGTAATACAGATACCACATTGATATTGATCTGCAATATGTTTAATTTCAGGAATGGCTGTTGCAAAAAGCGGAACACCGGCATGTATATAATCAAACACTTTATTAGGTAAATTAAACAGAAAATTTTTATGAGTAAATGAATCTAAACTGATACCCCAAATGTGCCAGCGGGTGTATATGTTTTTAACAGCGATGGAAGCATACGTTCCATCATATCAATACGATGCTCTAAACCCAGTTCTTTTCGTTTTTGTTTTAACTGTTCCCAATAGTTTCCGCCGCCAATAAATACCAGGTGAAAACGTGCATCGAGATAAGGCAATGCATCAATCATTTCAATACAGCTTCTGCCTTCATTTAAACCTGCGCCCTGAGCTAATAAAATGATTTTGTTCTTCCAGTTTTGTGGTAAAAAAGCTGGTACAATTGGCTTTGTAAAAGGCACATTTCTGATAATGCTGACAGGCACATTATACTCTTTCCGATATTCATTTTTTACAGACTCGTTTACCGTATAAATTGTTTTTACTTTTGGAAATAACCAGTCTTCCAATTTCTTCCAAATCTTCTTTTTTGTTGGCGAATTATCGAGTTCAGGAACGCCGGTAAAATATTCATGTGTATCATAAAACAAATACTTATTTCTAAGTTTAGATAACAAGTAATTAGGTAACAACGTATCTAAATCGTTAGCCAGGAAAATAATCAGTTTTTGTAAAGAGTAAATGGAGAAAAAGTTTGATCATAAACTCTGCATATTGCAAGGTTCCTTTTTCAAAATAACAACGGAATCGCTGGGCTGTAAAAGGATATGATTCTAATGGCAAACTGTTGCGAAGCTCACGTGCAATCACATGCACATCAAAGCCCATTTTTTGCAATGATGTACCGATGCGAATGACACGCTGATCAGTAGCTAAATCAGTAATGACAGACAGGGTTATTTTCTTTCTTTTACTCGTCATCTTTTTCTTTCTTCACTAAGCAAAAGTGTTCAAATGTTTAGCGATTTTTATTGCGGCTTTACCATCGCCAAATACGTTTATATTGAAATCCGGTTCTAATGATTCTAATAAATAGAAGTTGTTTATGATAGCTTCTTTATCAGAGCTACAATTCAATGCAGCATTAGCTTCCACGATTTCGCACCAGAATGGATGTTCCATTACAATAAGCGATTTTTTCTTTGCAAAAAAAGCTTCGCGGCTCACACCGCCGCTATCTGTAATTACATAATCGGCTTCTAATAAAAACCGGTTCATTTCTGCATAACCCAAAGGTTCGATAATGGTAAACTTAACTTCGATAGCGTACTCCTGTAAACGTTTTGCCGTATGCGGATGCAACGGAACAATCACCTCAGTTTGTTGATGAATTTCATTTATAGCAGCCACAATCTGGTATAAGTTTTCTCTGTTCGTAATATTTGCTGCGCGATGAATGGTGCAGGCAATATAATTGGTTGATGATGAGATTTTTTTATCAGACGGTTGTATATGCAAAAAGGCATCGAGCATCAAATCGCCGCTACGAATAATTTGTGACCGAATGGCTGTACCATAACCTTCTAATAATAATGTTTTCCGGTTTTTTTCGGTACAGCAATAATGAACCTGCGCCAAACGATCACTTACAATACGATTGATTTCTTCCGGCATGGAAATGTCTGCTGTACGCACGCCGGCTTCAAAATGAAGCAACATCATATTGCAGCGCCGCGCGGCTAACGAAGCGGCTAATGTCGTGTTCGTATCGCCATACACAAACACCAGGTCGGTTGGCCGATGTTGCAATAAAACTGATTGAATTTGTATAGCTGCATTGCCAATAAAAATATCCGGCGAAGAGGCTTCTATCTTTAGTTGTATATGGGGCGAAGGAATAGACAATTGCTCAAAAAAAATATCACTCATAGAAGCGGAAGAATGTTGCCCGGTATGAATGATAAACTGGTTGAATGAAGTGTGTTTTGCAATGGCATCAAACAATACAGCCAGCTTAATAAACTGCGGGCGATTGCCGACTACATGTATGATGGTTTTCATTCTGATTATTTATTCATTTTACAGACAAACGACGAACAATTCACAGCTTTATCCTGTTGCGAATGTATTGAAGTATCTGCTGATGCAGCCAGCGAAAGTTTGTCTTGTTATTAGCCGCCAGCGTATCGTTATGCCAGATAGGAATAAAGTGCCCGTTCACTTTATTTACCTCTTCAAAATACTGAATGAAATATGGTAACGCTTCCTGAACGGGAATGATAATATCATCGCGAAATGTGCTTTCCATAATCGGTGATGGAAACACTTGTAATGATGTGGTTGCATCTTTTTCAACGTCAAAAAATAGGAACGGCGTGCAAGTGCCGGCCCTGAAACCAGGCGTTTCAGCAAACGCCATCGAATAATCTTCCTGTATATGATTATGCAGTAAATGATGGTAAGTAGCTGGTATTGAAAATCTCAAGTAATGCTGACGGCTTCTTACAATTGAATCGCCAATAAAAGATTCCATTATCTTCTTTTCTGCAGTTAGTTTCTTTGGTTTTTCAGATGAATAAAAAAGACGGATGAATGCCAACCGGGCACTTTCTGTTGAGCGTAATTGCCAGCTTCTTTATAATGCGGTTTTGCGGATTTATGTTATGATCATACTTTGTTTTTTCTCGCTTAATAAAAAAAAGAAAATGGGATGTATGCTTTCCCGCATAATATAATCATACGTATCAAAAGGATCTTCCAGATAACCGGCTAACACCGCTGTGCGTTGCGCTAAATTGTAAGGATTGATGCGGATAATATCTTTAAAAGCAGAACCGCCTTGCCTCACAATATGTCTGCCTTTATATGCGTAAGCAACATCTATATCATACGTAAAACTGATAGTTGTTTTTCGGTTGATGGTAAACGCGGAATGCTTTACAGCTATGGCTTTCATCAGTTCTGTTAACCAAATATCTACTACAGGCAAATGAAGAAAATGATACTTGTAAGCCAGGCTTTCTTTTGCCGGAAATCGTCCCCATTTATCTTTTGCTTTATTGTTGTATTCTTCATAACGGCTCAGCATATAAAAGATGGCTGAAAAATATCAAAACGCCAACTGTTTGAAGAGATGTTTTTTGCAGGAAATAATACCGGCAATTCGTTCATAACATCAATATCCGGAATAAAAAACCGGTGCGTTGTTTCACTTAGAAAAAGAGAAGGAACAATATAAATTTCATCATCGCAAAGTGGCTTGTCAGAATAGTTAATTTTCGGTCCTGAATACCTTACAAAATCCTCTTCTGATTCGGTTACCTGATAAGATATATTACTCCATTTTTCAAAAATAAACTGAAGTATATACAGCAAACCGGTTACTGTGCTGAGTGGTAAAAATCATCATCCGCCACAAGATAATCATCTTTCAAAATTTGTTGTTGATATGAATAAGAAGAGGTGATGATTAAAAATCATCTTTATCCTTACTTCAAGTGCACCAGAGGAAGCGAAAACTATGTGCAATCGGTTGATAAGAAAAAGCAAGTGTACACTTCGAGTTTAGATAAAGAGAGTGTGTAAAACTTATAATGTTCAGATGCGTTTTGCAAATCTTTCTATAACGACAAAGGAAGAAACAGCTATTTGTCAAATTCCTTTTCGGTCACAGGGTATTTTTTCAGAATTGCTTCTTTTTGAAGTTGTAATTCTTCGATTTGGTTTTTAATAATTTCTTTCTGCTTTTCTACTTCTTTTATTTGATTTACGAGTATTTGTTGTTCATCAATAGGTGGCATTGTTATTTTGGTAAGTTTCAAGAAACTCTTTAGGAACTCTCCTATGCCCAGATGTACCGGTCATATTCTTTTCAGCTTCTATTCTAAATGTCTTTTGCTTGATGATGTAATATAGTAATGAATTGAGAATTTTCTTAGAACAGCGCAGCACAAAAAACTCGGTACTTCCAAAACCAAATTCCGTAGGCAAATTTGTTACTAAAGCACCTTTGCCATTTTCCATACATGGCGTAATCTTAGCAAATAGTACATCATTTTTCTTAAAGAAAGTAAACCCTGTTTTTACATCACCCAAATCTCTTATTGCTACTTTCTCAATATATCCTTCATTACTTACTGAAGCCATTTCAATAAAAGAAACTTTAGTGTCATCTGGAAGAAGCCCAATTTCATTTTTAGAGGGATTAATTTCTATTACTTCTTTAAAGAGCGTTTTTGTTCCTTTTAATGAAGAAATAATAGAACTGATAGTTGTGTTAAGTTGTTCCTTTTTTGCAAATAAATCTTTCTCTAATCTTTCTATCTCCTTAATTTCCTTAATTATTTTATTTTGAACTTCTAATGGAGGTAAAGGAATTTTTGATTCTAAAATTTGGTCTCTGGAAATTGAATCAAAACCAACACCACTATTCCCTGTAAAAAAGTCTTTGTTAGTTTTGAAATACCAAAATAAATAATCTTGCGAGAGAGCAGAAACTTTTGAGCGTAAAGCTGATAAACCTCTACCAATACAAATCTCATCATGCGGATTAAGGTTTACTGGGCCTACAGGCGCTCTTACGCTTAATAAAATATCATGTTTAATTGATTTTTTAGTAATCTGAGATGTCCAAAGCGTTGGCGCTTGCAGAAAAATTTCTCCAAATTCTAATTTGCCTTGATAAAACGGCAAGCCTTGCTTTTTCTTATTATAATATTCGGATAAAGGCGATTGACCTGATTCTAATTCAATTAATTCTTCTAGTTTTACTAAATTCCATTTAGTATCAACTCTTTGCTTTTTTTTTACAACCAGCGAAACAGACTTTGAAAATTCAACTCGTTCAAAGTTCATCATGTCAATTAATCGTTGATTATTGACATTGTTTTGCAGACTTTCATTTACATATAATTCCTTCTTTAAAAAAGCATTGTAGATATAAGTATTTGCTTTCTCCGGGTTGAGAGAAGTATTTTCATCATACAGCTTAGTCGCTTGTTGTATAGTTCTTGCCCCGTAAGCTTTTATGCCTTCATGCCCACGCCTATTACTAAACTCATATCCTAAAAATTCTTTTTCATCTTCGTTCTTTCCAGTTGGGTTGGCTTTTATAAGTAATGTCTTTTGAGGATAAGCGAGGATAAAGTACAGCAGTTTTTCTTTTTCAATTTTTGTTACATCTTCTAAAAACAAACGCGTTAACTCATTTTCCTGTTCAGGTGCGGTCAGCGCTTTAAAAGGTGTTTTTTTCTTTAGATTTTTAACTGGCGTAGAATTGTCGAAAGCCTTACGGTAATCAGTAAACAACTCATGTTTTACTATTGCTTCATTTGGTTTTTGTCGTACAAAAGAAGCATAGTCGTCTAAAGAAATCGTTTTATATACATGCGCCACATATTTACTAAATGGTGCTTCAATACCATTACAGGTAACATCGGTAGCATTCGTAAAGAATGTATTGATAGCATGTTCAATTTTCTGCCAGTCTGCATTGTTACGTCTTTCTAAAAACAGCGTAACGGTATTAGTGCCTGTTGCCATGAAAGTTCCTGAACCAAATTCAGTAATAGCAACCAGTTTAAAATATTTAAGAATAATCTCACGTGCATCTTCATAAATACCTCCATTGCTTAAGATACTGCTCGGCAAAATAATACCTGCATAGCCGCCATCTTTCAGTAATTGTTTAGCCCGCTCGATAAACAGGCATTCTATTTCAGAGCTGTCTTCAGTAAGTCGCTTATATAAGTCAAAGCTTTTATCGCCATTCTTCAATGTGTTTTTAAAGGACGAAACTGAATATGGCGGGTTGGCGATGAGCACCTCAAACTGCTGGTTATCTTTCGGATTTCCTTTTACAAATTCCTTTAGCTTGTCTTTATAGTCGGTATCTGTTTTAAAATTAGCAAGCCCATCTGCGTTAAAGATACGGGCAAGCCCATCACCATTTAAGAAGCAACTTACTTTAGCTGTCTTTACAAGGCGATAGTCTTTTTCAATTCCATAAACAAAATCATAAGCCCAATCATAATCATCAGACCATTTTGCTAAATTTCGTTTGATAGAAGGTTGCGTGTATTTGCCGGATTGATGAAGTTCTTTTACTCTGCTGTGAATTTCATCCATTGCCTCCGTGAGAAAGTGACCGCTACCGACAGCATAGTCTATTAGATAAGGTAAAAAGTCAGAATCGCCTTTCGTAATTTTATTTATCATCAGCTCTTTAAGCGGAATCGAATTGATGATAAAACGTGCAATAGGAACCGGAGTAAAGAACTGACCAGCTTCCTGCTTTATACTTGTATTTAATAACAGCTCAAAAAAATCACCCAAGAACGGCTGTTTCTTATTGTACCTCACCTGATATGGCTGAAATAGCTCAACTACTTCCCGTAATACTTTACTGTTCTCTTCAAAAGACGGATCGTTAAATACTTCTTTAAACGCAAACTCATTGTTTTTCTTAAGGCGCAGCTCAGTAATGATATGTTTAATAACATCTTTTTGAGCATCATTAAGACCAACTATTGCTTCAACATTCTCATCACTGTAATCAGTAACAACTTTAGTAAGATAGCGTTCCATACCAACCTTATAAAGGTCGTTCAGACGCTTTTGTAAAGAAATGTTATCATCTGTTTCCAGCCATTGAAAATGTAATTCTTCCTCTTCGCCTTTGTCTTCATCAACTATCTTACAAAGCAGAAGCGTGATAAGCTTATTAAAAGCATTCGGTTTATCAGATACTACATTGTGACGCAGAATCTCCGCAAACTGGTTAAAGAGACGACTGCTATCATCTTTTGTAAGTGGGAGCAACCGCTCTTTGGTCAATGCTTTTATGACAATGTTATAAGGTGTTGATGATGCTTCAAATATGCCATTATCTTTAAGATTTTTATTCCACTGTTCGAAAACCTCTTCTGTATTTGTTGCAGTAAGAAATTCAGTTTCTACTTTTATAATTCCGTATTGCGATTGAATGTTTTCTCCTTCTAATCTGGAAGTATAAAGGCATAAGTATTGAGCCGATTTATCCTGTTGAAAATATGAAAGCAATTGCCCACCATTATGTAATGTTTTCTTTGTCGCCTTCTCATATTCAGTACCCCAGGTTTTACATTCTATCATCAGATAAGCTTTATCATCCTTATCAGTTATAAGAATGTCCAGCTTACCTTTTAATTTGTGCCCTAAAGGGTAATCTTTTTCTAAAATAATATGTTCAGGCGTATAGCCTTTTTCCAAGACCCTGTTCACACATTCTAAAACAACAAAGTTTTCAGGTGCTTTAAAATTGCAAGTTGTTTTATCACCTAAGGTTATTTTGTCACCATAGCTGATTTCTTCTTTGGCAGAGTCAACTTTTATTGCATAATCTTCATGACCTGCAAATTTCTTAATCCACACACCTACGGTTCCTTCCTCTAAAGAAAAACCAAGTGCAATGAGAAGGTTCTTTATTTCAGAGTGAGAAATCATTACTCAAATTTTAGTTTAGCTTGTTTCGTTTTTTTACTGCGTATGTATTTTACTTTTTCTTCTGCTAATGCTAAGAGTCCGTTAGAATAGTGTTTTTCACATAATACCTTCGCAATCGTTTCACTGTAATACTCATCCTTCAGCTTCGGTAAGTCAAGATCGAATATTTTAGCAAGTTTAGGTAACAGCTTATCGTCAAATACTTTCTTATCAGTTTCAATTTTACTCAAAGCACCTGAATCAATATCGAGCATAGCAGCAAGCTTAGTCAAATTATAACCTTTGCTATTTCTAAGTTGCCTGATATACTGACCAAAAGTTTCTTTCATTGTCTTGCTGGAAATATCTTGACATTTTTGTCAAAAGTACTACACTATAGCAATATTTGCTAATTTTTTGAGTAGTTATTTATACTGGTGAATTATTTATTGAAGTTAATAATAGTATTCCAGGGCAAAAAAGATTAAATCGGTAACTCTTGCTCGTCAAAGGTTCATCCAATTACATTATTCTATGCGCTAAATATCACATGAGAAGTATAAAGCTAATGGTTCATTCAGTGTATAATTTAGCTCTATGAAAATGCCAAGATATCCGAGATTTTTTATACAGCTCTCCCCCAACGAAGAGAATGTAATGGTGACATATCTCCGCCTATCTTTGTTTTTCATCTAACCTGATTTCATTGCCACGAATTATTCTTGCTGTTACCAACGATCTTACTTACGACCAGCGTATGCACCGCATTTGCACGACGCTTGCAAACAATGGTTATGAGGTAACACTGGTTGGCAGAAAGCTAAAAAATTCTTTACCTATAACAACACGTTCTTATCGCCGGCGACGGCTGTATTGTGTAATAAATAAAACCATTATCTATTATGCGTTTTATAATATCCGTTTGTTTTCGTGGTTGTTAACAGAGAAAGCCGATATAATTTGTGCCGTAGATTTAGATACTATTTTAGCCTGTTATTTTGCTTCGCTGATTAAAAAATGGAAACGCATATTTGATGCGCATGAACTCTTTACCGAGCAGCCCGAAATTATGGTTCGTCCGTTTGTATATAAGTTGTGGTTATCGCTCGAAAAGTTTGCGGTGCCCAAGTTTCCGGACGGTTATACAGTAAATGGTTTTATTACCAAAGAGCTGAACCGCCGTTACGGAGTCAATTATTCTGTTGTAAGAAATATGGCGGTAAAACCCAACAGTTTGCCAAAGTCAACATCGCATGAAACGGTAATTTGCCAGGGAATGGTAAACAGAGGTCGCGGTTTTGACACGTTAATTCCTGCCATGAAATTTATACAGGCAAAGCTGCTGATATGTGGCGATGGTAATTATATGAACGATGTAAAGTACCTGATAAATGAATATAAACTGGAAAATAAAATAGAATTAAAAGGTTTGATTTTGCCTTCAGAATTACAAAGCATTACACCTTCTGCAACCATTGCCGTTATGTTGTTAGAGCCGGAAAGTATGAATCAATATCATTCGCTGAACAACCATTTTTTCGATTATATTATGGCTGGCGTTCCGCAGGTTTGCGTAAACTTCCCGGAATATAAAAACATCAACGATAAATACAACGTAGCTTATATGATTGATGATACAAAAGAAGAAACCATTGCGGCTGCTTTCACCAAACTTCTTTCCGATAAATCTTTGTACAATACACTCAAACAAAACTGTATTGCCGCACGAAAAATACTGAACTGGGAGAATGAAGAAAAAAAGCTTTTATCATTTTATAAAAAGTTATAAATGCTTTCTGTTTGTATTCCTGTTTATAACTTTTATATCTCTGCTTTATATAATGAATTGATAAGGCAGGCAACTGTATTGGAATTGCCTTTCGAGATTATTTGTATTGATGATTGTTCTGCCGACCAATATAAAAATAACAACAAACAAGCTGTTGAAAAAAGCAGATATATTCAGTTAAAAGAAAACATTGGCAGAGCCAAAATCAGGAACTTGTTTTTACAATATGCGCAATATGAAAATTTGCTTTTTCTCGATTGCGATTCTATAATCATCAAACAAAATTTCTTGGCAGAATACATTACACAAATCAATCAAAACAAAGATTACAATGTGATTTGCGGAGGAAGAATTTATAACAATCAACTGCCTGATAAAAAGTATAGATTGAGATGGCTTTATGGAAGAAAAAGAGAAAGTTCAGACTTTACAAAACGTAACCAATCTCCCAATTCAGCTTTTATGTCAAACAACTTTTTAATAAAAAAAGCTGTGTTATCAGAAGTCAGGTTTGAGGAAAGATTAACTGATTACGGGCATGAAGATACTTTGTTTGGTTTTGCGTTACAACAGGAACATAAAACGATTCTTCATATCAACAATCCTGTGCTGAACGGGCATTTGGAAACGAACGAAGAATACTTTTACAAAACAGAAAAAGCGGTTGCAAACCTGGCTTATATTTTACAATACATAAACAACGAAGCTGCGTTTATAAATGATGTAAAACTCCTGCGCATTTACAACAAAACAAAACGTTTTCACTCACTCATTATCTCATCTTTTACAGTTTTAAAACCAATCATAAAACGATTATTAATAAAAGGATATATCAATTTAAAACTGTTTGATTTTTATAAATTGGCAACGTTAATAAAGAACCTGAATAACCGCAAAACACTTTCCTAAACTAACAGTTGTTTTTTAAGTTGTTACTTTGCATTCTGTGTTTTATTATTTGATAAAAACATAGTTTTCTAAAACAGATGTATGCCGAACACACTTCGCAGAGAGCAGGCGTTAGAATATCACGCCAAAGGACGTCCCGGGAAAATAGAAGTTGTGCCAACCAAAGAGGCAAAAACACAACGCGATCTTTCGCTGGCTTATAGTCCCGGCGTTGCCGAACCTTGCAAGGAAATTTTTAACGATAAAGAAAATGTTTATAAATACACAGCCAAGGGAAACCTGGTAGCGGTTATCAGCAACGGAACAGCCGTTTTGGGTTTGGGAAATATTGGTCCCGAAGCCGGCAAACCTGTAATGGAAGGCAAAGGCGTTTTGTTTAAAATATTTGCTGATATAGACGTATTCGATATTGAAATTGCCGAGACTGATCCGGAGAAATTTGTTCAGATTGTAAAAGCGTTAGAGCCAACTTTTGGCGGCATTAATTTAGAAGATATTAAAGCGCCGGAATGCTTTTATATAGAACGTGAACTTCGCAATCAACTGAACATTCCTGTTATGCACGACGACCAGCATGGAACGGCGATTATCAGTGGAGCAGCTTTATTAAATGCCTTAGAAATTCAGAAGAAAAAAATTGCGGAAGCCAGGTTTGTAATTAATGGCGCCGGTGCAGCCGCGATGGCTTGTTCACAACTGTATGTATCGCTTGGTGCGCAGTACGAAAACTTTATCATGTTTGATAAAGACGGCGTGTTATGGAAAGGCAGGAATGATTTGGATGACATCAAACAAAAATTTGCGGTTAACAGCGATGATTATGATTTGACTAAAGCAATGAATGGCGCAGATGTTTTTGTTGGATTGAGTGTAGGCAATGTGGTTACGCCGGAAATGATACAAAGCATGGCGGCGGCTCCAATTGTGTTTGCTATGGCAAATCCCGACCCTGAAATTACTTATGAAGATGCTATTGCGGTGCGCAGCGATTTAATTATGGCAACCGGCAGAACCGATTATCCAAACCAGGTAAATAATGTACTTGGTTTTCCTTACATTTTTCGCGGCGCTTTAGATGTGCGGGCAACCGGCATTAACGAAGAAATGAAACTTGCTGCGGTAAAGGCATTGGCAAATCTTACCAAAACACCAGTTCCTGATATTGTAAACTTAGCTTACAATCAAAAGCAAATGGTGTTTGGGCCGGAATATATCATTCCAAAACCGCTTGATCCGCGTTTGCTCGAAACGGTTGCACCAGCCGTTGCCAAAGCGGCTATCGAAACCGGCGTTGCCAAACAGCCAATTAAAGATTGGGATCAATATAAAATTGATTTGAACAAACGTCTTGGGCTTGACAACCAGATTATGCGTGTATTGGGAAGTAACGCGCGCCGCAATCCGCAACGTGTTGTATTTGCTGAAGCCGACAATCAGAAAATATTAAAAGCCGCTTCTATTTTATACGATGAAGGTTCGGCTTACCCGATATTGTTGGGTGAAGAAATCATCATCAAAAAAATTGCTGCCGAAAACGGAATTGACGTTTCGGAAATGCCGATCATCGACCCGACAAGTCCGGAAACAAAAGACACAAAATGCAGATATGCAGAATTGTTTTTTAAGAAGCGTCAGCGTAAAGGCGTTAATTTATACGAAAGTAAAAAGCTGCTTAACGACCGCAATTATTTTGGTTGTATGATGGTAGAAACCGGCGATGCAGAAGCTTTAATTTCCGGTTTAACACGCAATTACGCAGAAGCCATTCGCCCGGCATTAGAAGTAATCGGAACAGAAGAAGGTGTAAAGAAAATTGCCGGTATGTATTTATTACTTACGAAGCAAGGTCCTTTATTTTTAGCTGATACAACAGTTAACTTTAACCCAACCGCACAGGAACTGGCAGATATAGCCATGCTGGTAGCCAAAGAAGTTCGCAACTTCAATTTAACGCCGCGCATTGCTATGTTGAGTTACAGCAATTTTGGAAGCAGCAACTCGCCCGAAGCTAAGCTGGTAGCCGAAGCAACAAAAATTTTAAAACAACACAATCCATCATTAATTGTAGATGGTGAAATGCAGGCGTGGCTTCCGTTTAATAAAGATGTAATGCGTGATAATTATCCCTTCAGCGATTTGGCAGACGGTGATGTAAATACACTTATCTTTCCCAACTTAGCTGCCGGAAACGTGGCATATAATTTACTTAAAGAAGTGGGCGGAGCCGACGCCATCGGTCCCATTTTATTAGGTATTAAACGCCCGGTTCATGTGTTGCAGCTTGGCAGTTCGGTACGCAGCATCGTAAACATGGCTAATATTGCAGTGGTGGATGCACAAATCAAATCAAAAGTAAATGTGAGTGAAGTGGTGGCGCAATCGCGCTGGTGGAAAAAATTAAAAACAGCTAACGAAAAAATAGTTCAATAAATGGCTTCTTTTCTTACACATACCGGAAGATACCTGCTTACGTTAAAAGCAATGTTTCGTAAGCCGGAAAACTGGACGATGTATTGGCGCGAGTTCATGCATCAATGTTCAGAAATCGGGATTGGTTCTATGCCGATTGTGGTTATTATTTCTGTGTTTCTGGGCGCGGTTACAACAGTGCAAACGGCTTACCAGCTTGTCTCTCCGTTAATACCCAAAGCAACGATTGGTATGATTGCGCGCGATACGATTACGTTAGAATTATCGCCGACCGTAGTTTGTATTGTATTGGCTGGCGTGGTTGGCAGTAAGATAGCCAGTGAGTTAGGTAATATGCGCGTGAGTGAACAGATTGATGCGCTAAAAATTATGGGTATCAGTACAGAATCGTATTTGATTTTGCCTAAAATATTAGCTTGTCTTCTTGTTATTCCAATGCTGATTGCTATTTCTCTTTTCTTAGCCGTTCTTGGCGGTCGTATTGCGGCTGGCGCGGCCGGTATTCTTTCTATGAACGTGTTTGATGAGGGATTGAAGCAAAATTTCAATCCGTTTAATATTACGTTTGCTTTGATAAAAGCTTACACATTCGCTTTTATTATCGGCAGCATTGCATCTTATTATGGTTATAATGTAAAAGGCGGCGCTTTAGAAATTGGCCAGGCAAGTACAAAATCGGTTGTGGTAAGTTGTATTATGATTCTGATTGCCGATTACATGCTGGCCGCTTTATTACTGTAATAAAAGAAATTCGCAAACTTGTTTGTAGTTATTATATTTTGAAAACAATAGTATCCTTTATTTGGATGATGAAGGCAACACACTTATTTTTGCAACCCGCTAAAAAAACAAAAGTTCTTTTTGCCTGATAGTATAAGGGTAGTACAACAGGTTTTGGTCCTGTATGTCTTGGTTCGAATCCAGGTCAGGCAACTTTATTTCTCCATCTTTAGATAGACTTCAACATTTCAGAATTAATATTAAATTCTTTTAGTCTTTCCTTAAATTTTTATTAACATTACTGGGATAATTTTATTATTTTTGGCGAAACCCAAATTTAGTAATCTATTCAAACCAAAAGCATGCAAATCCTGAGTAATGTTTCTCAAAAGCAGGTTATCCACGTCTCTATGCCTGCTGAGGAGAATGATGAAGACGCAGTAATTCTTCAAAATTTAAAGCGAAGAAAAAATCATCTTATAGCGAAACGGGCATTCGACATTGCAGTTTCTCTCTCTTTAATTACATTGCTTTCCCCGCTTCTTTTATTAGTTGCTGTGTTAATCAAGCTAACTTCAAGAGGTAAAGTATTGTACAGTAACGAAAGAGTTGGTTTACATGCCGAGCATTTTAGGTGCTACAAGTTCCGGTCAATGATTTCTGATCAGTCTAAAAAAGCACAGGCATTCAAGATGGCTTTGGAGCAATCGCAGCAAGGCGTTTTGCTTAAATTACCAAACGATCCGCGTGTAACTTGGATTGGAAAAGTCATTCGCAAATCAAGTATTGATGAACTTCCGCAATTGTTTAATGTTTTGCTTGGCGACATGAGCTTGATTGGTCCGCGCCCGCTGGTTCCGTTTATGCTTATACATTTGCCTGCATTTAAAGAAATCAGGTGTAAAGTGAGACCCGGCATTACCGGTTTGTGGCAGATTCGCGACCGTAAAAACAATACCAGCGCAGAGTTTATGATTAAACATGATACAGAATATATCAGAGATTATAGTCTGCTGATGGATTTTAAAATTTTAGCCAGTACGCCAAAAGCTGTCCTAAAAGCTGACGGCGCTTATTAATCTCTAAACTTTTCCCTCTTTCTTTTGCTTGCCTTTGTTTCTTCTTATCTTAACCACTTAAAAACAACAAACCAGAACATTCTTTCTTATGATTCAATCCGATTTTATTATTGTCGGTTCAGGATTAACGGGCAGCACCATAGCAAGACTTCTTACAGATTACGGACAACAGGTTGTAATACTTGATCGCAAAGATCATATTGCCGGAAATGTGTTTGATTATAAGCACGAAAGCGGCGCCATGATACACAAATACGGGCCGCATTATTTCCGCTGCGGCAGCGAAAAAATATGGAATTTTTTAAATCGTTTTACTTCTTTCTATAATTGGTCGGCTGTTTTAAAATCTAAAGTCGGCGATGAGAATCTAAGCTGGCCGGTCAATACAGATTATATCAACAGTGTGGTGGGCGAAAACTGGAGTTTATTTCAGGGCGAGCCTTCCAATTTTGAAGAAGTTTGTTTAAGCCGTATGCCGCAACAGATTTATGAAATGTTCATAAAAGGCTATACCGAAAAGCAATGGGGTGTAAAAGCAACTGAACTAAGCAAAGAGTTGGCTGTTCGTATTACCATCAATAAAGGAAATGTAACCACGCTTACACCAAACCATCGCTGGAACGCGTTGCCGGCACAAGGTTATACAGAAATGGTTCGCGGTATTATCGGCGACATCCCGGTACATCTGAACTTTGATTATTTAAAAAATAAAGACAAAGTAAAAGCAAATAAACTGCTCATTTTTACCGGGCCGGTTGATGAATTTTTCAATTATAAATTCGGTAAATTAAAATATCGCGGGCAAAATCGCAAGGTTGAATATTTACCTGGCACAGAACAAAATCAGCCATGTATTCAGGTGAATTATCCAAATCTCGAAGACCCACGAATCAGAACCATTGACTGGAAACATTTGGCGCCGGCTGAAGAAAAGCCACATATCAAAGGTGCCGTACTTACACACGAAATGCCGTTTACACCGGAAGAACCGGAACAATATGAATATCCGTTTCCGGATAAAGCAAATGCAGATTTATACAAGCAATACAAAGCTGAAGCTGAAACGTTAACCGATACTTTGATTTGCGGGCGTTTAGGCGAATATCGTTATTACGATATGGACCAGGCAATTGGCAGAGCCATGAGTTTAACAGGTAAATTATTAGAACGCTTTCAATTGGGCAAAGAGGAAGAAGTTGCCGTATAGTTGATATGATAGCAGTTGATAGAATAAATGATATAAAAACGCCGCGGATATTAATTCGCGGCGTTTCTTTTGTAAAGTATGCACAGCACTTTTACCTTCACCTAATGGATTTTTATAAGCTTACCAACTTCCAGTTGTATTCTATTATTAACAGCCGTCATTTAGATAAAGACAGCAAAGAAGCGGCAGTGCGCGAGTTCAATCGTCGTGGTTTAACTGATGAAGAAATAGAAAAGTTGGCGGATGAACTGGCTGATAAAAATAAAGTATCCTCGTTTGCTATGGGTCCGAATATAATATTACTCATTCTTGCCGTGGTAATTCTTTTTCTTTTGAAACAGTGTACGTATCGGTAAGCGTTTCAGCACCAGTTTATTTGATGAAATCGCACTTTATTGTATTGTCAAATCAAAAATGTAAAAGCAGAAATTAATACTTTATTGATGTTTATTTAATTCTTATTTAAGTCGATTAAATACGCATTGGTTTTAAAAATCGTTTCATTTGTAATTCAAATTTTTACTTATGAATTATCCAATATTTTACATCATTTGTACGGCAATTGTTTTTTGTGCATTCTTGTTTATTTGGCTTATCAAGTCGAATCAAAAACTAAAAGAATTATATACAGATTATCGCCAGGCGCTGCAATCTAAGAATGATATTCTCGCAAAGAAAGCCGGGAAAAAATATTATTCTGCTATCATGTTTGGAATGTCTGATAACCGTGATGATGAGATGATAGAAAAAGACCTGCGTGAAGCTTAAATCTTCTAATTGATTGGTTTGCATTTCTTTACGCTCAGAATGTTTAGCGAAAGATTGAGCAGAAAAAACAAATCATCAATAAAAGCCTGTCAATATAAATGATTGACAGGCTTTTATTGGTCTGTGTAAAATCTTAGGTTTTCAGAAGTTATGCTTCCTCTTTTTCCATCATCAAATAGGCTTTAATAAAACCATCCAATTCGCCATCCATCACCGGCTGCACATTTCCCACTTCATAATCGGTACGATGGTCTTTAATCATTTTATACGGATGAAAAACATAACTGCGAATCTGGCTGCCCCATTCTATTTTTTTCTTACCTGCGTTTACGGCATTTTTCGCTTCTTCGCGGCGTCGAAGTTCTTCTTCATACAAACGGCTTTTCAGCATTTTTAAAGCCAGCTCGCGGTTTTCGCCTTGCGTGCGGCTTTGCTGACATTCCACAATAATACCGCTGGGAAGGTGCTTTAAGCGAACGGCCGTTTCTACTTTGTTTACATTCTGTCCGCCTTTACCGCCGCTTCTGTAAAATTCCCATTCCAGATCTGCCGGGTTCACTTCAATTTCAATACTATCATCAATTAACGGATAAACAAAGACCGAAGCGAATGAAGTATGTCTGCGTGCATTGCTATCAAAAGGAGAAATGCGCACCAAACGATGAACGCCGCTTTCGGCTTTTAAAAAACCATACGCAAACTCGCCATCAAATTGTAAAGTCGCGGTTTTAATACCAGCGCCATCGCCTTCCTGAAAGTCAAGCTCAGTTACTTTCCAGCCTTGTTTTTCGCCGTACATGCGATACATACGCAGCAGCATTTCTGCCCAGTCCTGGCTTTCGGTTCCGCCGGCGCCGGGATTGATTTGTAATACCGCAGGCAGTTCATCTTCCGGCTGATTTAATGTGCTTTTAAATTCAGCATTTTCTAATTGCTGAAGAGCTTCTTCGTAAGCGACTTTTGTTTCTTCTTCGGTGGCATCGCCGGCTTTCCAGAAATCAAACAAAACAGCAAAATCTTCTACCGAAGTTTCTACCTGTTTGTACAATTTCAGCCAATATTCATTTACCTTAATATCTTTCATAATGGCTGTAGCGCGGGTATTATCGTCCCAGAAGCCGGGCGAAAGAGAAAGGCGTTTATCGTTTTCTACTTTTTCGTTACGGTTATCATAGTCAAAGAAACCTCCTCAGGACGGAAACGCGGTCCCTCATAACTTTAATTTGCTCTTGTGTCATAGCAGGCGAAGGTAAGAAAATGTATGGCGTTAGATAAACGGTGTATGATATTGTATGTTATTTAAAAAAACTTATTTTTATAAAATGGATAAAAAGAGCAGAATTAAAGCAGGTCTTTATGTTGGTATTGTTACGGCAATATTTTCTGTTGTGCGAAATTTTTTAACGCAGGATAATATAACTACAAAAAGTGTCATTCTGTTTATTGCTTTCGGATTGGTTAGCGGTGCGATACAAGGATTTTTGTTTGGATGGCTGATAGGATTGTTTGTCAATTCTAAATTTGTAAAACAAGCTACTCAAATTACTACAGAAGCTGATGAAACTGTTTTATTTGAAACCGGTGCTAATCATTTTAAAGGTGCAGAAGCTGTTGGCGGAAAATTGTATCTAACCAATAAACGACTTGTATTCAAATCTCATAACATGAACATTCAAAATCATGAATTATCAATCCCGCTAACTCATATTCACAAAGTTGATCGGTATAAAACATTAGGAATCGTAAATAATGGTTTGACGGTTACAGCAGACGATAAAATTGAAAAATTTGTTGTTCAGCAACCAGATAAATGGTTTGATCAATTACAGGAAAAGAGTGGTTTACAGTTTATACTTTCATGATATAGCTAACCATAATATAGCTGCAAATCATTTATCATTTTATTTAAAGTACGGATGAATACTGTTAGCGGCTATTTATAGGGATATATCAATTATGACAAATTTGCAAGAATATATTTCATAAGCAAATGGATAAGATTGGTATTGAAAGTGAAGAAAGATTGTTCAGCACTCATTACTCAGCCCTTTATGTAGGCGTCATTTTTGATATATCTTTTTAAATCTAAAAAATCAATTTATGAAAAAACTATTCTTTCTTTCTGCTTTCATTTTATTAAGCTTAACACCATTTGCTCAAAAAGGAAAAGATTATATAACTAAGAAGCCAGATGGAAAAGTTTATTGGATCCGGGGTGGTCAAACAATACAAATGGCTATAGATGTTCCTTTGAAAGATGGTTCAACGGTTAATTCCAAAGGAGATATAAAAGACAAAAGCGGTAACGTAGCTGAGCACTTAGAAAAGGGTGACAAAGTAATGATGGATGGCACCGTTGTAAAGGCTGGTAAAAAAAGCAAATCATAAATATACATAACCTGACTTGTCATAATGTTGTAATCTGCTGCTCAGCCATTTCTCTCGTTTCATCTTTTGCTGAATATATTTGAACTGTTGAAACACAGGTATCCGCTACAGATAGCAATAAAAAGCCTGCAACACCTTATGTTGCAGGCTTTTTTATTGCTATTTTGTTTATGCATTTGCTTTCGCTTTGTGAACAGCTTTATACGGATGTTTTACACCATCTTTCTTTGCTTCGTTAGCATTTTTTGTAACTTCTTTATTGTCCTTTTTTATTTCTTTTGTTTGCTTAGCTGCATCAGCTTTAGCAGCGTCGGCTTTGGCTTCCGAATTATCAGCTACCTTATCTGCTTTGGCGGCAATTTTATCTTTGCCATGTTTTTCAGCTACGTTGCTTACTTTCTTAGCCGTGTTGGCTTTTGCTGTCTGGTGCTTTGCTGTTCTAACATCCTGACGTTTTTCTTTACGGTCGGTTCTTTCAGTTTTCGCATCCTGGCGAAGTTCTTTTTTGTCGGCCTTTTTTTCTGTTGTTGTGGTGGTTTGCGCATTCGCCGCAGCAGTTATTAATAAGCTGGCAGCTAATACAAAAAATACATTTTTCATTTTCTTTGTTTTTAAAATAAACGGATGAAACTACAGATGCAGCCTGAAATGTTTCGTTTAAAAAGAAAGAGCGTATGTTTTGTTAAGGTAAAAAAGAAGTTTTTTCCGGTTAATGAATCAATATGAATTAAAAAAATTGCTGACAACAATTGTTATATAACATTTGAAAAGATAATAAAACAGGCTTTATAAAAAGAACATTATACCTGGTTTGAATGATGCCTCTTATGAAGTGATGATTCATTTATTTCAAATAATCCAAACCTTACTCATCAAGGTTACAATATATCAAAATCTTACTTTCAATGATAGCAAATTAAAACAACTTGCTTGTAAAAAATTATATCGTCTTCCTGTTACTTCAAAACAAAAAGAGTTACGAATAAACAAAATGCTATCTCGACATTGGCGTATCTTTCTGCATATTGGTTGTATCTCCCATCACGTGGCTGGTATCGTTATGTAAAGTTGCTGTATCCGGAATCCGGGGGTTGGTAGCGCTTGTTGTATCTTTCGGTGCAGGCGAAGATGAATCTGAATAGTTTGTGCTGTTATCTCCCGAGCCGCAAGCTGTAAACAAAATAACGGCAAAAGCGAAAGTAATTTTCTTCATAGGTAAATGTGTTTATGTAAACACAAGCAAATCTTTACCCAAAATCTCACTCACAGGAAATGATGTTTTGCAACTGCAAAAAGAACTTCCGGCTTTGACAAATTTTTCGCTTATACATCATCTATTTATATTGATGTTTTGCCGACATAACAAATCAGCGTTAAACAAATCAATTCAAAAAAATAAGAGTAATGAATAAGAAATACTGAATCAAAAGCACGTACAATTTTGTTATGATTTATCTCGATTCTTCATACATAACAAACTCAATTTTTTGATTTGCGACTAACTAATTCCTGCAACGAATTTCTTATCAACTCGTATTTAATTGTTATGATTATTTCTGGTTAATAACCGTTTCGATAATCAGATATTGCGCTTCTTCCATACAATGAATAGAAACTTCTTCTGTATTCCAAATACCCAACGCATCTCCTTTATGAAGAACCGTTCCATCAATCGAAATACTGCCTTCAATGGCATGTATAAACAAACACTTATTCGTGGAATTAAAAGTATATTTGGTTTGTATCTCTTTATCAAAATGAGCTAACGAAAGTTTTGCATTTTGATTGATCCAGCAATGAGCTAATCCTTCTTCACCTGATACGATGGTTGTAAGTTGGTTCTGTCTTTTTTCTAATGGAAAATGCCGCAACTGGTAACGTGGCGAAATGTTTTGTTGCTTTGGCTGAATCCAGATTTGCAAAAAGTTTACTTCCTCTTCACCAACATTATATTCTTCATGACGCAAACCGCTGCCGGCACTCATAATTTGCACGCCGCCTTCTTCTATAATTGTGCTATAACCAAGCGTATCTTTATGGTTCATTTTACCTTTTAGCAATACAGAAATAATTTCCATATTCACATGCGGATGAATGCCGAAACCTTTGCCCGTTTGCAGATAATCATCATTAAAAGTAACTAAAGTTCCAAAGGCACTTTTGGCAGGATTTGAATAATCACTAAAGCTAAAATGGAAGTTACTTTTAAGCCAGCCCTGGTCTTTCATGCCGCGTTCGGATGCAGAAAAAAATTGTGTTTGCATATTGAGTTTGTTTTACCTGTTATCTGTTTAAAATTGTATTTGCATAATGAAGTTCTTCTTCATTAATCGTATGTCCCATATTGTTGTAAAGTTTCTCTGTTACATCAGCGCCCCTATCTTTCATAATGTTTGCTGAAGCATACACGCGTTCTACCGGAATATGAAAATCAGGATTGCTGCTGCCGATAAAAACAGGCGTTCCGGTAAAGTTTCCTTTGTAGTTTTCGGGATGAATTTTATCACCAATCAAACCGCCGCTAAAGGCGATGATGCCACCATACTTTGCAGCATTTCTTGCCGTAAATTCTAAGGATAAACAAGCGCCTTGCGAGAAACCAAAAAAGTAAATATTTTCATTGGAAAAGCCTTGCTGATTCAGGTCGGTTACAATCTCTTTTAATACATCTAAAGCAGAAGATAACCAAGGTTCGTTTTGTGCAACCGGTGCTATAAAAGAATACGGATACCAACTATTATTTGTTGCCTGCGGCGCAATCAATACAAAGTCTTTTACAGTAAGATAATTGGTTAATGAAAGTATATCTTCAGCATTCGCACCGCGACCATGAATCATGATTAATGCTTTGGTTGCTTTCTCTATCGAAATACCCGCTGTGATTATATTTTTAGTGTGCATGATGATGATTTTATAGAACACAGATGACACAGATTTCATGCACGGATAAGAAAGATTTTTTGCTAATTTATCTGTGTAAATCTGTGCTGTAGCCGTGTGATCCGTGTTCAAAAATTACCTGTATTTTTCTATATCAAAAACAACGGGTTCTATTGCTTTTTCTATCTCTGTACGGAATGGTTCATATTGATTTGGCAGCTTTAAAGCTTCACCTAAATGTTGCGGTTCTTCATCTACTGCAAAGCCAGGACCTTCGGTAGCAATTTCGAACAAAACACCACCCGGTTCTCTAAAATAAATAGAAGTAAAATATTGCCTGTCCAGCACGGGTGTTGGGTTTAGCATACGTTGTGCAATTTTAATCCTGGCTTCTTCCTGCGTTTGTGCATTGGCTGTAGCAAATGCAATATGATGCACAGTTCCGTTACCACCTAAGCCACGCATACTATCGGGTGTGCAAAGAATATCAATATAATTTCCGGGTGTATCTGTTGCAGCAAAACGAAAGCGATTTCCCCGCTCTGCAATCAGTTTGTGATCCATTTGTTCAGTTAATAAACCAGCCGTGCGTTCATAACCTTCCGCCCATATTTCGGCGCTGTAAAATCCTTTGATGGCATACTCCTGCGGAATGTGTCCGTATGTAAAACCGGGACGTTTATCAGTATCATTAAACACCAATTCTAAACCCAAGCCATCGCCGTCTTCAAAGTAAATTACCACTTCATTTCCGAAGCGTTCCTGTGCCGGTTTATAATTGATAGCAAACTGTTTTAAACGTTGCTGCCAGTAAGCCAGACTTTCTGTAGGAACAGAAAAGGTTGTTGTGTTCAACATGCCTTTGCCATGACGACCGCTCTGCACCTGGCCATACGGAAAAAAAGTAAGAATGCTGCTGGGCAAGCCTTGCTCATCTCCATAATAAAAATGATATACTTCGGGCGCATCAAAATTGACGGTCTTTTTTACGAGGCGCAAACCCAAAATGCCTGCATAAAAATTTATATTTTTTTGTGCATTACCAGCTATCGCTGTAATGTGATGAATACCTGTTATTAATTGTGACATAAAGTTTGTATTAAGTATTATGTAGTAAGTATATGATGAAGTTTATAACAAACCTATAGTATGTAATACGTCGTAAAGTTTTGCTATTTGTATTGTTGTACAGTGAATGATTGATTGTTTCATAACACAAATTTACTATTGCACAACAGCCTTATCCATTGCGGTGTGATAAGAAATAGTATTGATGTAGATCAAGAAGAGTGATGAATTATGAGTTATGAATGATGATTTGTTAGAGGCGAAAGAGAAGAAGTGAGAGATGAGTTGTGAAAAGTATTATTTGCTTTCTTCGTGATACTCCGTGTTCTCTGTGTCTCTGTGGTTACAAAGGGTTATAATCGCGAAGCAATCTGCCTGCGGATGCGGCTTAACGTTTCAGGAGTAATACCTAAGTAAGAAGCAATATAATGTTGCGGTACGCGCTGTACAAGAGTTGGCGAAACAGCAATGAGTTGCAGATATTTATCTTCTGCCGTAAAATTAAGCGAGCTGATGATTCTTCTTTGTAAAGCAATTAAATGGCTTTGCATAAGCAGTCGTAAATAACGCTCCATCTTCGGAATTTGTATCACCATTTCATCTTGCGCAAGCTTTGTAATAAGAAGCATTTCGCTATCTTCCAAAGCATCAATATTACAGGTCGAAGGCTCGCCGGTAAGAAAGCTGTAGATGTCTGCCATCCACCAGTCTTCCGGCGCAAACTGTACAATATGTTCGTTACCATTATCATCAACATGATAAGAACGAAGAAGTCCTTTATTTATAAACGCCGTGTATTTGCAGGCATCGCCTTCCTGTAATAAATATTGTTTTTTACGAAGTTTTTTATGTGTAAAAAATGTTTGACACAGTTCTTTTTCTTCTTCAGTTAAAGACACTTTTTTACTGATGTTAGCGAACAGTTGCTCAAACATAAACGATATTAATTACATCAGTAAAACTACAGGAGAAAGAAGTAAAATAAAAAGCAGAAATGTAGAACATGAATTGTAAGATAGCAATGAAACGTTACTTTTTATTTACAAGTAAATTACTTTGCGCCTTTATAAACTTCCTGATATCGTCTGCCAATAATTGCGGTTGTTCCAACGCTGCAAAATGCCCGCCGGCCTTCATCTCTGTCCATTGTTGTACATTAAAAAAACGTTCTGCATATTCTTTGGGCGGCTGCGAAATATCTTTTGGAAAAATGGCAAAAGCGGCAGGTGGTTCGGACTTCTTGCCTGTCTTATCAAATGGATTGAGTTTAACCAGCGGATTGTACATTTCCTGCATGATCATCTGTATCGCTTCATAATAAATGCGCATCGAAGAATTAATAGTTTGTGTAGCCCAATAAATGGTGAGGTTGGTGAGCAATTCGTCTTTGGTAAATGCAGTTTCAATGTTGCCGTCGTTATCACTCCAGGCATAAAATTTTTCGATAATCCACGCTGCTAAACCAGCCGGAGAATCATTCATACCGTATGCTAACGATTGCGGCTTGGTGCTTTGTATAGAAGCGTAGGCGCCTTCTGTTTGCACCCAACGTTCTGTTTTCTTTTTAAACTTTTCTTCCGCCGCACTTGGATTTTCGAGCGGCATCATACCATGTGCAAATGGCACATCGATAAGATGAATACCAAGCAATAATTTATGATGATACAAAGCCAACTGTTCGGTAATGCTGCTGCCCCAATCGCCGCCGTGGGCAAAGAACGTTTGATAGCCTAATTCTTCTGTCATCAACTTCACAAATATATTGGCTATAGCTTTGGGGTTCATGCCGGGTTTTAACGGAATTTCTGAAAAGCCGTAACCTGGAATAGAAGGCACAATTACATCGAACGACATATCATTTTCATCAGCCTGAATTAATAAAGGAATAAGTTTTATAAAACGCATAAACGAATCCGGAAAACCGTGTGTAAGCAATAAAGGAATGGATTGTTTGCCCTTACCTTTTTCATAAATAAAATGGATTTTTGTATCATTGATTGTTGTAGTGAAATGCGCCGGAAAATTTAAATAACGTTCCTGCTTTCTCCAGTCAAAATTGTTTTGCCAGTAAGCACATAATTCTTTTAAATAAGAGAGATTGGTGCCATAATCCCACTTGGAATCTTCAATTTCGTCAGTCCAGCGGGTTTGAGATAATCTGTTTTGTAAATCGTCGAGTGTAGATTGAGGAATATCAATTCGGAAAGGTTGTTTCATAGGTTCATCGTTTGCGGAAAAAAATGCGGCAAAATAGTGCCAAAGTCTTCTTTGTTATCAAATTGTGAGAAGTGGCAGCCAATCAGAAAATTTGTTTATAAACTAAACATCGGTTGCAACAACATCCATTATCTTATAAAATCAAATCATATATTATTGTATAAACAGTTCAACTTTGCAAGAGAAAAAATTGTGTTATATATATTGTTATGCAGTTAGCAAAAAGAGATTATGATGCTGTTGTTGTTGGTTCTGGTCCGAACGGGTTAGCGGCTGCTATCACCTTACAACGGCAAGGTCTTTCCGTTCTTTTGTTGGAAGCCAAAGCAACTATTGGCGGAGGTATGCGATCGGCAGAACTAACGTTGCCCGGTTATTTACACGACATCTGTTCTGCCATTCACCCGATGGCTGTCAGCTCGCCTTTCTTTAATGAATTACCGTTAGATAAATTTGGTTTGGAATTCATCAATCCAACTTATGCAGCCGCACATCCTTTTGATGATGGAACGGCTGCCATTCTTCATAGTTCTATTGAACAAACGGCACAAAGTTTAGGCGCAGATGCAAAAGCGTATCAAAAATTAATGACGCCTTTGTATAACAACCGCAATAAAATATTTCCGTTTATTTTGGGTCCGTTGCGTTTTCCAAAACATCCTTTTATAATGGCAAATTTTGGTTACCGTGCTTTGCAACCCGCAACAGTATTAGCCAGAAACCTGTTTCAAAATAAAAAAGCAAAAGGATTACTGGCAGGCATGGCAGCACATTCTATGTTGCCGCTTAACAGCATAGCTACATCAGCCATAGCATTGGTTTTGATGCTGGCAGCGCACAATAAAAACTGGCCGATTCCTAAAGGTGGATCGCAAAAAATTGCAGATGCGTTGGGTGTTCTTTTCACATCTTTAGGCGGAACGATAGAAACGAATGTGAATGTTACTTCTTTACAACAACTGCCTTCTTCTCATGCTGTTTTATTTGATGTAACGCCAAAGCAATTATTGCAGATTGCGGGTCATAAATTTTCATCTCTATACAAATGGCAATTGCAAAAGTTTAAGTATGGAATGGGTGTTTATAAAGTGGATTGGGCGTT
This sequence comes from Ilyomonas sp., assembly GCA_965199845.1. GTDB lineage: Bacteria > Bacteroidota > Bacteroidia > Chitinophagales > Chitinophagaceae > Ilyomonas. Next base: position 355,882 of record CBDATZ010000052.1, on the reverse strand, counting down.
ATCGGAACCGATACCTTTTACGGCAACGGAATGTAAAAAAGCTGGCACCATACATATAGGAAATACCATACAAGAAATTGCTTTGGGCGAGCGACAATCATGGCACAATCAACATGCTGAAAAGCCATTTGTATTGCTTGCGCAACAAAGTTTGTTTGATACCACAAGAGCGCCGGAAGGCAAGCAAACTGCGTGGGCATATTGTCATGTTCCCAATGGTTCAACAAAGAATATGACAGGCATTATCGAGCAGCAAATTGAACGCTTTGCGTCCGGCTTTACAGATTGTATTCTCGCAAAGCATGAAATGAACAGCGAAGACATACACGATTATAATGCTAATTATATTGGTGGCGATATTAATGGTGGCGCACAATTCATCACACAATTATTTACAAGGCCGGCTTTACGATTATCACCTTATAAAACATCAGCTAAAGGTTTGTATATCTGTTCTTCTTCAACGCCGCCGGGCGGCGGCGTCCATGGTATGAGCGGTTATCATGCTGCAAAAAAAGCGTTGAAAGATGTGTTTGGTATTTTCATAAAATAATAAAATTTCATTGTCATTACAAGCGCACTTTATATCATACGTTGATGTTGTATGAATTTTTATGTTACGAGCTTTTACAACTCTGGTTACGCATCATTGCAATCAAAAATTTGTAAATAATTGAGCTAATAAAAATCATCTTCATCTAAACCTCATAACATTAACTTCAAAACTAAAATGCCGGAATAATGAAATTGTTTTACAGGTAAATTTTTTTTATCATCAAAAACAAGAACTATCTTTTATTACAACCATTTCTTCTTATTATCAGACAGCCATATTGCCCCAAAAGCAAGCAACGCTGCGCCTGCAACAGCACGTAATGTGTTCCTGTTTTCAGCCGCCCAAAGTGTAACACTTTTATTGGCAGAAACATCTCCAAAATCGCCATGCGCGCCACGGTCTTGCGGTACCGGTTGCCATACATTATTTTTTCTGTCCGGCGAAGCTTTCTCATCTGTTTGCTGACCTTCAATACCACCTTTTGATAATACCCAATCTGCAAACCAGGGACCTAAGCGATTGCCAATAATTGCTGTATAAGTGGGAAGTCCAATCCATACTTCCCGGCGCTTGCCGGCAGCGGCAAATACAATTCCGCGTGCAGCCACTTCAGGTTCATAAACTTTACCCATGGGTTTTGGCTTGTTAGGCAATTTACTAAGCACCCAGCCAAACTGCGTCGTGTTCATAGCCGGCAATTGCACCATACAAATATTTACCTGGCTCTTATCATGCATCAGTTCTGTTCGCAGTGAATCGAAAAAACCTTGTATGCCATGCTTCGAACCGCAATATGCACTTTGCAACGGAATGCCGCGATAAGCCAAAGCAGAACCCACAAAAATGATAGAACCTTTATTTCGTGGCAACATTCTTTTCATAGCGGCCATAGCACCGTAAACCTGGCCCAAATAAGTAACTTCGGTAACGCGTTTAAACTCTTCCGGCGTTACTTCCTTTACCGGCGCAAAAACACTGTTCATGGCATTGTTTACCCAAACATCTATAGGTCCAAACGCTTGCTCTGCCTGCTCTGCAGCCTTTTCTACAGCATCAGCATCTGCCACATCAGTTGGTATGCAAAGTGCTTCGCCGCCATACTGTTCAACTTCTTTTTTGGTAGCTTCTAACTGTTGATGTTCGCGGGCTAACAGAACAATCTTTGCTCCTTGCTTTGCAAACTCCCACGCAGTAGCTCTGCCTACACCGCCGGTAGCACCGGTAATAACAATAACTTTATTTTTAAACTTGTTTGAAGACATGAAAACTTGTATTTAAGTTGATAATGTTTTGAAGTTTGATTGAAGAATCATCTTGTAAAACAGAATGTATCGAATAATCTTGCCAGATAAAAAAGCTGCCTTTCTTTTACCAATAAATAAATCAATTTATGGTTGTTTAATAAACGTTGGATTGAGAAAACGTTTACTCTTTTTGTTTATAAGATTGAATGATGATAAGTGATTGCTACAAGGCAATAATAAAGTTTGTTATGAATTGATTTGATATAGAAGATGATAGGTTTCATCATTCAACTGGAATGGTTTGTGAAACATCAGCATAGCTAATCTTCTCAAATTTATTTTATGTTCAGCAAAAACTATATCAAAGCATACCTGTTTCGCGGGCTGATTGCCGCTGCTATTTACTGTGTTACTGTTGTTATTTTTTTGGTTCAGGAAAAATTTCAATCAATATGGGTATTGTATCTTGGTAATGCTTTATACATGCTTGCGGTTGCTACAATTATTTTCCTGAATAATAAGGCTCATAAATTTACCGATTCGCCTGTTACGTCTGCCATTTCAGGTCATGTGCTTTCCATAACAGGCGCTGCTTTATCTGTTATTTTATCATTGCTGTTGTACTTCCTTTTTTCAACCGGCATCTTTACCGGGCAAACCGGCGAAGTATTAAAACATGCGCCATCGCAAATGAGTGAAAACAGCAGCCATGGAATGTTATTTATATTGATTGTAAATGCAGCTTTGGGTAATACCATAACGGGCTTCTTCGCTGCGGTTTTTGCTTCTTTCAGCGCAAGCAGGAAATAAACGAAAAGAGGTTACGAATCAGTCATAACCTCTTTTATTCTTGTATCAGAACAAGTGATTGATTTGAATAGAAAGACTATTTCTTTATCACGAAATGAATGTGCAAATCAATACTAACCAAAGTTATAATCATTCATTAATAATCAGCGCAAGATTGGCTGCTAAAAAATCAAACTTTTTAATCTTTATGCGGCAGAAAATTTTCAATTACATCTTTAAATGTCTGCTTGATAATACCACCTTCATCAGGATCGCCTTTTAATAACGTGCCGGTAAATTTTTTCGCCTGTTCAAATGTAATATGTGGCGGAAGCGTTGGTACATCCGGGTCAGATTTCATATCAATTACCACAGGTCTGTCAGCGCTCAAAGCATCATCCCAGGCTTTGCCAACGTCAGCCGCATTATCTACATAAATTCCTTTCAAACCCAATAATTCAGCATATTTTGCATAAGGAAAATATGGCAAACTCTGCGAACCTTCAAACTTAGGGTCGCCGGACATAATACGCTGCTCCCAGGTTACCTGGTTTAAGTCGCCGTTATCAAGCACCATCACAATCAATCTTGGGTCGCTCCATTGTTTCCAATATTTTGAAATGGTAATGATACCATTGTTACCCAACATCTGCATAGCACCATCGCCAACCAAGGCAATTGGAATACGATCCGGAAAAGCAAATTTAGCAGCAATGGCATACGGAACGCCGGGACACATAGTCGCCAGATTTCCCGAAAGAGAAGCTTTCATTGTTTCTTTTACTTTGAGGTTGCGGGCAAACCAGTTGGCGCAAGTACCTGAATCTGCACTAATAATACAATCATCCGGCAGGCGCGAAGAAAGCTCGCTGAAAATATATTCCGGATTGATAGGACTGGCGTCTTTTTTCGCCCTGGCTTCAATTACTTTTTCCCAATCTTTCATGCCTTCCTGCAGCTTGGTAAGCCAGCTTCTGTCTTCTTTATATTGCAGGTATGGAATAAGCGCCTGAAGCGTTTCTTTACTGCCGCCTAACAGGTTTATTTCCATCGGATAACGCGAACTTAGCATCTTGTTATTGATGTCTATCTGAACACCACGCGCTTGCCCTTCTTTGGGTAAAAATTCTGAATACGGAAAGCTGCTGCCAATCATGAACAAAGTATCGCAGTCTGTCATCAAATCCCAACTGGGCTTGGTTCCCAGCAAACCAATAGAACCGGTTGTGTAAGGAGAATAATCTGATAAAGCCGCTTTGCCCAATAAAGCTTTCGCTACACCGGCACCTAACAATTCTGCAACCTGTTCTACTTCTTTATGTGCGCCGATGGTACCGGCACCAATCAGCATAGCTACTTTTTTACCAGCGTTTAAAACATCGGCTGCTTTTTGCAGATCGGCTGCCGCCGGTACAATATGAACATTTGCGTGACCGACACCTGTAAATACGCTGCTATGTTCTCGCGGCGGTGCTTCAACGGCATCTTCTTCCTGCAGATCATTTGGAATAATAATGCACGTAACGGTGCGTTCTGCTTTTGCAATACGAAAAGCGCGATCAACCACTTGCCGCATCTGGGCGGGTTGCGTAACCATCTGCACATATTCGTGCGCCACATCTTTAAATAATGAAACCAAATCTACTTCCTGCTGATAATCGCTTCCCAATGCCAGGCGTGACTGCTGACCCACAATAGCAACAACCGGTTGTGAATCTTTCTTGGCATCATATAAACCATTTAATAAGTGAATGGCGCCGGGACCAGATGTTGCCATGCACACGCCAACTTCACCCGTAAACTTTGCATGACCACAAGCCATAAACGCTGCCATTTCTTCGTGGCGAACCTGGATGAATTCCATGGTTTCTTTTGCCCGGTTTAATGCGCCCATTACGCCATTAATACCATCGCCGGGATAGCCATAAATACGGCGGATGCCCCACTCCTGCATCCGTTTAATTAAATAATCGCTGACTGTATTTTTCATTGTTCCTTTCTATTTTATTTCCGTAAGAAATGCAGTTCCTTTTTTATATAAACTGAAAAGAAAAAGGCTAAGTGTAACACTTAACCTCTTTGTTATTATTAATTCTATTTTATGCAGAATATCTTTTTCATTTGATAAAATATTATCCTGATTTTTATCGCTTACTTCTTTACTGTTTAAAAGTTATAAGCTTATAAATTCTGCATAAATTTTAATTCAAACTCTGCTCTTTACTTGCCTTGTAATTGATACCATTCTTTGCAATCTGTGTAAGCTTTTCATCAGCCGCTTTTTCTTCTTCTAATGTTTGTCCTAACAGGTTCTTCGCTTCTGTAAAACCCAATGTTTCTGCCAGTTGCGCTAATCCGCCATAAGTTGCAATTTCGTAATGCTCAGCTTTCTGACCGGCAAATATCAAAGCCGCATCGCGCTGTGCTGTACCTTCTTCTGTTTCATCTATAATATCATCACCTTCATCGGTAATGCCTGCCATCGCCAAACACTTCTTGGCCTTCGCTTTTTCACCTATGCTTTCAAACACTTTTTCTAAGCGCGTTACATGATTTTTTGTTTCTTCCAGATGACTGGTAAATGCTTCTTTTAATTGTGATGAAGTCGCTGCTTTTGCTAAATCAGGTAATGTTTTCACCAGCTTTTTTTCAGCCCAATAAATATCCTGCAATTCATCTACAAAAAATTCTTTCAGTTTTGAATTATCGGTTGTTACTGCGGTATTTGTTGTTTGTGTGTTCATAAAATAAGTTTTAAATTAGATAATGAGAATATTATTGATAAACGTGCCATAAAAAAACCGCGGCTATTTTTTAAGAAATCAAAAACTTTCTATCGTACCTTTTGCTTCATAAATAACAGTATGAAACCCATGTTTGTACCGAATGTATGGCTGAATAAATAAAAAGTGAACTCGTGTAAAATGCGGTTGTTTTTCCACATGTTTACACCAAATTTTGATTTGACAAATATTATTTTCAATAGTCAATACATTAAAATCCAAGGCACTTGGTAAGGCATGAAAAGAGAAATACAAGTTACGGCTGATGGCTCTCCTACTATTTCTATTCCTGAAAAGAATATCACCTATCATAGTATTTACGGAGCGATGCAGGAAAGCCGGCATGTGTTTACAGAAACTGGTTTACAATATGTGTTGTCCCGGTTTTCTTTGGTTGAAAAAGAATGCATTCGTGTGTTTGAAATGGGCCTGGGAACCGGCTTAAACGCTTTGCTTTCTTATAATGAAATGATGAATAGAAAACAGGCGATGTATTATGAAGCTGTTGAGCTGTACCCGCTTTCTTTAGAGGAAGTTTTGCCGCTACATTATATACATAAATTGCGTGCTGAAAAGCCGGCTGATGTATTCTCTTTATTACATCAATCTCAGTGGAATGAAGATGTGATTCTCTCACCTTTTTTCACTTTGCATAAATCGAAAATGTCGTTGTTGGATGTGCATGTTTCAAAGCTGTTTCACCTGATTTATTTTGATGCTTTTGCGCCTGATATACAGCCTGAATTATGGACGCCTGCTGTATTTGAGAAGATGTATAATATACTTTACGAAAATGGTGTATTGGTTACGTATTGCTCTAAAGGAACTACGCGGCGCGCTATGCAAGCGGCAGGTTTTATGGTAGAAAAATTGCCGGGTCCGCCGGGCAAAAGAGAGATTGTAAGAGTTGTAAAAAGAATGTAAAGGAAGAAACTGTTTTACAGATGAATTTGCAATTCAAAATATTGAAGTGTTGTCGGTTGTAGTATGAATTAAACTTTAAATAAACGAAAAGGAATTGATTATTTTTATTTGAGCTTAACCATTACTGCCATGCTAAATAATAGTTTATTTATAGCAATAGTTTACGATTCTTTATGAATTGTAAGCCAGCTTCATAAAGCTGATAACTTCTTCGTTAATATCATCTGTATTGTACATACGAAAGTGATGATTGAATTGCTTTGCATCGCCGGGAACCTGCGCTATTTTCTGAAAACAAAGATTATCCGGATATGGTTTTTCAAAAGGAAAAACAATATGCACAAAGTTCTTTCCTAACTGCGTTATCCAGGCAACGCGCTTGTGGTTGTTGGCAATGCCAATCATTGTTTTGGCAGGATGAACGGTTGCCATTCCGATTTTATTATATTCATTAATAAAATGATGAAAAATCGCTTTTGTTTGTTCTGATTTTCCGGCTAAAAAATCTTCGATGGTTTTGTTCTGATCAGGCATTATTGATGATTTGTTATGATAAGTAACAACAGAAATTTATTGCTGAAATAAACCCAGTATATTTCCTGATGGGTCGCTGAAACGGGCTGTGATTTCAGGTAGTTCTTTACCAATTGCCTGCACAATTTTGCCGCCATGTTCGGTAACAGATTGAACGGTGGCTTCTATATCATCAACCATAATATGTATTAAAATGCCTAAGTCTGCAATGGGTTTCCGGTCTGTGCGCCAAGTGCCGCTTACTTCGTTTACACCATCATCAAAAGCGACGGAACCATCGTCTCGCGTTCTGATTTTCCAGCCAAAAACATTGTGGTAAAAAGAAGCCGATTCGGTAACATCTCTCGAAGGTAATTCGATATAACAAATTTTACCGTTGCCGAAAGTAGGTTGTGATTCTGATGACATAATATGAAGTTTTGAGTGTGATTTTTTTTGTTTATATCGTTGATTTTTTTTGTTAGAAATCTTCTTAATACACAAATGGAATCAATCTCTTTGTTCTCTTTTTATATTGAAGATATTCATCACCAAACTGTTCTATTAATACTTTTTCTTCAATCTTAATGCGATTCATAAAAACAACCAGAACCGCAGCTACAATCAGCAATAAAGAAAGCCAGTTATTAAGCGAAATGCCAAAGCCGATAAATGAAAGAAGCGAAGCAAAATAAGATGGATGTCTTACGATGCTGTACAACCCGTTTGTTTGTAAGCGATGGTTTCGCCGGATGGTAACATCAACTGTAAAATATTTTCCTAATGAAGCAACCGCCGCCAGCCGGAGAAGAACGCCAATTAAAATAACAGCGATACCAACATATTGAAAAGCCGGATTTGTGTACATATAAAACGGAACTTTCGGCGCAATAAAAACGGCAATAGCAATGGTAACAATAACCGTTATCCAGATAAGTGAAAGCGAATGTTTATCGGCGTTCTGCTTGTCTGTACTTTTTGAACGCAACAACCTGTTTAATAATATCTCGCTAAGAAACCAAATGATATAAACAACTAAGAAAATAATATTCATAACAACGAATATAAATAGCGCCGCTCTAAACTAAATGAATTGTATGGATACTGTTCTGTTTTTTTACAGGCTTAGTAACTGCACTTTTTTTGCATGTGCGCAAAAAGAATATTTATATTTTTTATACCCATAAAAATCTGACTCAGAAACTTATAGAATGATATACAAGAAGGTATGTATTAAACTAATAAAAAGAAAATATTTGCTTTGATTACAGACAAAAAAAGAGCATGAAATTTGCTGTTTGATGAAACGATTTTTTGCCATTGTAAAACGATTGATAAGATTGGATACATTATTTGTTTTTTGCATTCCAATCGCATTCCGAATTGAACACAAAAGAAACTGCAATTTTTTATTGTCTGAATTACTATATATAAGTATGTTATTTTGGAAAGGTGCATATTGCGCGGGAGCGGATAACAATTTGCATCGTTATTCATTCAAGCATAAAACATCAAATCTTTGGTGTTTACCTCTTTTTTATCTTGTAACTATTAAATATCAACTATGAAAAAACTGTACATGAAAAAATCTATCCGTTCATCATTCTCTTTGCTAACTTGTATTGTTGCCTGTTGTTTATTAGTATCGAATATAAGTTACGGGCAAACTTTTTATTCAAACTTTCCAGACCCGACCGGTAATGCGTATGTTATTAATCCTACCGGTGCAAATTGTTCTGCTCCGGCGGCGCAAGATTCGCTTGGTTTTGCAGATACGTCAGCAGCCACATTAACATCTTTTAAAACCTTTACCACGGTACCTTATACCTGTTCTATTTATCATTTCGTATCGAGGCTTAACCTGCCTGTTGATACGCCTATTTTAGATGCGGGTTACAAAGCCGGTTTTCGCATCCGGGTTCCGACAGGTGTTAGTTTAGACAGCCTGCGCAAATATGTAATTTTAGCTTCCTATACAAGCGATGGTACTCTTATAGAGTATATTTCTGATGTAAATATTTTAGGATCCGATTCCAGCCAGAATGGTGTAGATTGGTACTTATATTTTATGCCTGCCAAACCTTTTAATACACTTGAGATAACAGTTGATCCTAACATTACACCGTTAAATACCAATTTTGAATTTGATGTCTTTTACGCTTTTGCATCTAAGGATCTTGTTTTGCCTGCGCAAATAGCAAACTTCAGCTTAGCTACGTCGGGTAAAAATGTAAATCTGTCATGGCAATCATTAACTGAAACCAATGTGGCTAATTATAGAATTGAAAGAAGCAACAACAGCGGCGCAGATTATTCTGCTATAGCTACTGTTTCTGCCAGAGGCAACAACAATACAGCAGTCAATTATGGTTACACAGATAACGCTTCCGTTAATGGCAGTTATCTCTATCGTATTGTAACTGTAAACAAAGATGGTTCTTCCAAAGCCACCAATTCTTTAGTAGCTATCATTAGCGATCAGGGTAATTTATTCTTATATCCATCTGTTGTAAAGGCGGGTCAAAATATTACTGTAAAAACTTCTGAGAACGGGTTGCTAACTGTTATTTTGTACGATGCACAGGGAAGAATGGTGAAGCAACAACGAACCGCATCAACAGGACAGTTTACCATTGCAACGAATGGGTTAAGTGCAGGCGTTTATCATGTGAAAGTTACTTCGTCTAATGGCAGTGTATTTACTTCTAAGATTATCATTAACTAATCGGAGTCTTATTGTATCTTTCAAAACAAAAGCAGCTTCACAAGCTGCTTTTTGTTTTGTTACAGGAAACATCATAATCTAATACAAACATCATACTCTTTATCTTTATGATATGCAAAGCAATCTTGTTCCGCTATACAACTTTATGTTGCAGATGGTTCCTCTTACAGATGATGTTTGGAACGATATGCAGCAACATCTTATCCATCGCACTTACAGCAAGCGTGATGTCTTTGTTGCCGAAGGAAAAGTGTGCAGAGAAATAGCTTTTATCAGCAAAGGTTCGTTCCGGTATTATAAAATGATTGATGGTATAGAAGTAACTACTTTTTTTTCGTTTGAAAACAATTGGGTGAGCGCTTATACCAGCTTTCTTACACAAGCGCCAAGCTATGTAACCATTGAAGCTATGGAAGAATCGGAAACTTTTATAATAAGCTATGAAAACATGCAGTATATGTACGAGCATCATCCCATTTTTGAAAGGTTTGGCAGGCTGATGTCTGAATACTTAGTTACTTGTCTGGATGAGCGTATGTATAGCCTGCTTCTTACCACACCGGAAGAGCGGTATCTGAAAACACTGCACGATAACAGTTTATATTTCGAGCGTGTTCCCCAACATTATATTGCTTCTTATCTGGGTGTTGCACCGGAGTCGCTCAGCCGCATCCGGAAACGGGTTATGCGCAAAGTGATTTCTTAACCAACGTCAACGTTTTCATTCCTCATTGCCAAATAGCTTTGCATTATAAAACCGAATGTTATGGCACTGCATACAATACTTGGCGCAAATGGTACGATTGCTACTGAATTGCTTCCGATTTTACAACAGAATAACGAACAAATCAGGTTGGTTTCGCGCAGCGTAAAACCAGTTGCCGGCGCCGAAGTTATAGCCGCGGATTTATTAAATGAAGAAGAGGTAATGAAAGCGGTTGCCGGTTCTGGTATTGTGTATTTGTTGGTTGGGTTAGAATACAATCATAAAGTATGGCAGCGCGATTGGCCGGTGCTGATGCGCAACGTAATCAAAGCTTGTAAACACGCAAACGCAAAGCTTATTTTCTTCGATAATGTATATCCTTACGGCATACCCAAAGGCAACATTACAGAAGATTCGCCTTTTATTCCGGTAAGTAAAAAAGGTAAGATTCGTACACAGATAGATACAATGTTGTTGAACGAAATGAATAGCGGAAATGTAGATGCTATCATTACCAGAGCTGCTGATTTTTATGGTCCGCGTGTTACCGATAAAAGTGCGCCCGGTATTTTGGTATTTAGTCGTATGAAAAAAGGACAAACGCCGCAATGGCTTGTAAATCCTGATGTGCCGCGTACACTTTCTTATACGCCCGATGCGGCAAAAGCCATTTATATTCTTTCGCAACATTCTGAAGCGTTTGGCAAAACATGGATTTTGCCTGCTGTAAAACCGGCTTTAACCGGCAGACAGTTTATTGCAATGGCGGCAAAATATATGAATGGAAAAAACAAAGTGCAGGTGCTTCCCAAATGGCTGATTGGAATCATTGGTTTGTTTAGCCCGATGATGAAAGAAATGCACGAAATGCTTTACCAGGATGAGTTTGGTTATCAGCTCGATTCTTCTCTTTTTGAAAAGACATTCAACTTTGTTCCTACGTCGTACGAAGAAGGAATTAAAGCAACGGCAAATTGGTATCTGAATCAATAACTGAGATTGATAAATGCCTGGTATCGTATCGCAGCCATACGTATTTGCAGTATTTTATCAAACAGGAATGTTATCCATTGTATTTTTAATCATCCTAATCATTACAAAAAAATACAACTATGGATAACAGCGAGATAAAAGAAATGTTTGAAGTGAGTACAGAACAACTAAAAAAGCTTCAGGAAATTGTAAGTAAAACCATACAGGAAGAAGACCTGATTGTAAACAACCTGAAAAACCCACCACAGGAAATTTTATCGCGCGGACAAAGAATTTCCGATAAAGTTGCCCGCTTTGGTGGTAGCTGGAAGTTCATTATCATATTTGGTATTGTTCTCGTTGTTTGGATAATGATAAACACGCTTGTTGTTGTTAAATTCCGTTTCGATCCGTACCCGTTTATTTTGATGAACTTAATTCTTTCTTGTATTGCTGCTTTGCAGGCGCCTGTTATTATGATGAGCCAGAACCGGCAGGAAGAAAAAGACAGGATGCGGGCAGAGAATGATTACCTCATAAATTTAAAAGCTGAACTGGAAGTAAGAAGCCTGCACGAGAAGATGGATTTGTTGTTGCAGGAACAGTTAAAAACTCTATATGCCATACAGGAAAAGCAGTTGCTTCTTGTAAATGATTTGCATAGTAAATTAGATCAGTTATGTGCCAATATTCCTGATAAGAAAGAATAAATTATTTGTATTGTAACCTATCTTGCCAGCGATTAAAAATTAATTTGTTAAAGTTATAAATACATCTATTTTCGTCACTGAGATTGCAGCTTAATAATAATCATAAACAGATCGAACCTTAGTTCAAGACACCTACTTCTTTTAACGCTTCATATTGGTGCCCGGGTTTAAACAATAGCAAAATATAAATTAAAAGCTGCCTTTCATAACGTAAAAACTCACGGCTGGTTTTTGCATACCCCCGATTCTGTGCCATTGATTGCATGCCGACTTTACTATTTATTCCGGAACATGAAATAAGGTTATCTACACCTGTTGGTGTGAATTTCCTTGCGGCTGTTTATTGCTCAAAAGTTTTACCGGTTTGTATTGTTTTCTTTATTAGTCATTCTTTATCTGCTATATTTTTTAACCATTAAAATAACCATGAAACAAAGCCCTGCCATTCATTCGCCGCCAAAACAAATTGAATCATCTGCCCACTTGTTACAAAAAAATATTTACACATAGCTGCGGCTAACGTTACAAGTAAAACCATGTATGAGTTAAATTCTATTATTTAAAAAATCTTAATTATGAAAAGAATCAAAGTCTTCATTAATGTATTGACTTTACTGTGCATTTTATCAGTCAATATAACCTACGCACAACAAAAACAAAGTTCTGATGCGGTTAGAAAACTGCAAGGCATTTATAATAGCTACGGCCCTAAACAGGAAATTACGTTTGAACAGTTTCTAAAAATTAATAATCGTACTCTGAATCCCCAGGCGCTGCTTTACACAGGTTGCGGCCCCTTACATACACCATGCGGAAACGGTGATTTCGAAAGCGGGTTGGATACTACGCAATGGCAGGGAGCTTACGGAACCTGGCAAGGGGGAGATCCTGATCCCAGCACATTAACAGATGGCTTTATTTCCGGTCCGATAAACGATTTTAATGCCCATCAAACCATTGTAACTACTGGCATTGATCCTAACGTTGGTATTAGCACTACAAATTCAAACAATTCTTTAAGTACGCAATCTTTACGACTTGGCAATGACATTAATGGTTATGGTACAGAATTAATTTCTAAAAATATTACTGTTTCTTCTGCCTTAACTATCGTAACCTTTTATTATGCACTGGTTTTTCAGGATCCCCAGCATCCGCCTCTTGACCAGCCGGCTTTTAGCGTTCGTGTATTTGATTGCGCTACCGGCCAAGAACTAACCGGAGTTTGCGATTTGGGAAATGGAAGCAATAAAGCTGTATCTGATCGAAATAATCCTTTCTTCAAATGCGCCACTACTTTTTGTGATGTACTTTATCGCGATTGGACCAGGGCTCAAATTGATCTTTCTGCCTATATTGGAAAGACCGTAAACATTCAGTTTTTGAATAAAGATTGCGGGCAAGGAGGGCATTACGGCTACACGTATTTAGATGATGTTTGCGGAACAGGCGTTACAAATCCGTTTGGAATTTTTACCAATGCTTCGCAGACAGACAGTTGTGGTGTTGGCGAAATATGTGCAGATTATATTCTACCAAAAACACAAGGTATAAATGGAGAGGCTGTAATCAATCTGAATATTTATCAAAGTGGTAATTTGGTTAAAACGGTAAGCAGTGATACATTACGAACAGATTCTTCCACCTATTGTTTTAGTGTAAACCCGGCTACGCTTGGTATTGATACAAGTTTGGGTGGATTTGACTATACGCTTGTAGGAAATTTCTCTATTAATGGCGTTTCCTTATCACCACAAACAATAGGAAATCCGCCGGATGGTCAAACCGCCGGACAAAATAATGATTATTACACAGCAGCCTGTCCAGGTCAGGGCAATGCACCGTTTTTCATTTATCCGCCAACACCAACCGATGGTACAACTTTTAATGTAGTTACAGGTCAAAATGTATCGTTTACAGTTCAGGCAGCAGACAGCGATTCGGGTGATTTAATTACGCTTACTGCAACCGGATTGCCCGGAGGTGCTACTACGTCTTTAACAAAAGAAAAACCGGCTGCATTAGCATTACCTGCAACAGGTAATCCAGTTAGTTCAACCTTTAGCTGGACACCAACTTCATCAGATATAGGAACGTATGTGGTTCAATATATAGCAACCGATAATACAGGGCTTTCTTCAACAACAAACATCATCATTTCTGTCGGCAGTCAAGGTAACTGCGATACTACATTTCATGCTCGTGCTGCAGCGGTACCAAAATATACAGTAAAAGGACAGGCTTATCATACCATTTATAAAGGTTATGGTTTGCAGAGAATTGCCCTGATGGCTGTTCATAATGGTGGTACGGCACCTTACAAATATCAATGGAGCGATGGAAGCACTGCTTACATACATATTGTATCGCCAGACAGCACAACAACTTATAATCTTACTATTACAGATGCAAAAGGTTGTACCGGTACCTGTAGTGTTACTATTTATGTAATAGATGTTCGTTGTTCTACGCCAGGCGATATATTTATATGTTACTATGGACAAACGATGAGTGTACCGAAAGCAGAGGTAAAAGACTGGTTAGACAAAGGCGCAACATTGGGTAGCTGTAATTATACACCGCTGACTTCCGTTAACAAAGCTTCTGCCAACAGAAGTGCTTCTGTTACGGATCTGAAAAAAGTAGTATCTCAGCCGGATGGTTCTTTTATAATCTATCCAAATCCGGCCAAAAATTCTATTACATTACGATGGAATGCTGCGGCAACAAATAATGCAAAAGTGGTAATTACCGATTTGCAGGGCAGAATATTGATAAGCCAATCAGTAACAGGTTCTTCACAAAATATTACGATCAACCAACTTACCAGTGGCGTTTATATAGCAAAACTGGTACATGCCGATAAAACAGTTGCTACCAAACGTTTTATAGTCAACAAATAAATTCCGTCATTAGCAGATAATACAAAGCCTGGTTTCGTTCCAGGCTTTGTTGTTTTTACTTGTCAGATATTCATTGCTTTATTTCTTATTTGCTATTATTGTGTAAATGAAAAAGCGACTTCTGACACATCCATATCTTCTGTGTTTATTGGCTCTGATTTTATCTAAAACATCATCGGCACAAACGGATAAACTTGGCGGCTGGCATATTGTTAATCTCAATTATCATCTTACCAAAAGCCTTGTTTTTTATGGTGAAATACAGACACGTTCGCAAAAGCTGGCAGGTGATTTTTATTATCATGAATTGAAAGGTGGTCTGGCTTATAATTTTCCAAAACGCAATTCTGTATTGTTTGGTCTGGGCGATTATACAACGTATCCGTTTCCGGGAAATTATAAAAGACCAGCGGCTGTAAAAGAGTTCAGAATGTGGGAGCAATTTGTATTGAATAACAACATTGACCGCGTAAAAATTGAACATCGTTATCGTATTGAACAACGCTGGCTGAATGGTGACTATCGCAATCGTTTCCGGTATCGCATCAACCCGATTGTGCCTGTCAATCATACCACAATTACTGCTAAAACTTTATATGCTACGGCTTTTGATGAAGTTTTTTTTACCAGCAAATCGCCTTACTTCGAGCGTAACCGGGTGTTCGCCGGAATGGGTTATCAATTCTCTAAATTGTTTGCTTTCCAGGCAGGTTTTATACGCCAGTTCGATTATCGTACAACAGATAATGGAACGGGTAAAAATTATATTCAAACTACGTTTTTATTTACAGCAGATCATACCAATTCTAAGCGGGAAACGCATCCTTCTACTATGGATTAA
Organism: Ilyomonas sp.; assembly: GCA_965199845.1. Classification (GTDB taxonomy): domain Bacteria; phylum Bacteroidota; class Bacteroidia; order Chitinophagales; family Chitinophagaceae; genus Ilyomonas. The sequence continues at coordinate 340,216 of CBDATZ010000052.1, read as the reverse complement.
TAAAAGTATAAAGAAGTAAAATTTACCTTTCTAAAAAATGATAAATTATGTCGTATTGCAGCGCAATAGAACTAATGCCGGAAGAAAAAAAAGCTTTGCATACAGCTTACCATGATAAGCTCTATGGTTTTCCGATACATGATGATAATGAACTGTTTTGTCGTTTGGTGCTCGAGATAAACCAGGCAGGTCTTAGCTGGGAAACGATATTGAAAAAAGAAGCCGGCTTCAGAAAAGCATACAGCAATTTTGATATTGAAACTGTAGCCGCTTATACAGATGCTGACAGGGAAAGATTACTGGCCGATGCCGGTATTATAAGAAATCGTTTGAAAATAAATGCAGCAATAGATAACGCCAAAACAATTCTGGCTCTTCAAAAAGAATATGGCTCTTTTGAAAAGTGGCTGGAGAAGCAACATCCTAAATCAAAAGAAGAATGGATAAAGTTATTTAAACAAACCTTTCGCTTTACCGGTGGCGAAATTGTGAATGAATTTTTGATGAGTATCGGCTATTTGCCCGGCGCTCATTCTGATGATTGTAAAATTGGTAAAGCTATATTGAAGACAAAACCAATGTGGTTGCAAATAAACTCTTTAAAGTAATTCTATAAGATTTTTGATTTAAATGAAAGCTGTTTACAAAATAAGTACGACGATATAGAAAATCTTTGAGATAGGTTTTGAACAATAATACATTGCTGTTTTAGAACCTTTTATCTGCCTTTTTTGTTATCGTATTCGCTTACAAGATCAATTGATTTCAGAACGTTGAACGGAGCGTCGCAAGTAAAGATCAACCGGAGTATCAGGCGCCCGTAACATAAACTGTATTTCGATGTTTTAAAAAACAAAAGAGACCTTCTGAAAGAAGGTCTCTTGTTCTGATACATATCCGTTCTAAAGCGTAACTCCGTTCTAACGTTTGCTTCCTGTCTAATTGGCTGATACTTTTAGTATGTTGGTAGTTCCGTCCTGAGCTGTTATTTTAAGGTAATAGATGCCGGCTGCCAGTTTGTTTTGTAAGGTTACTTTTTGTGAGGCTGTTCCACCGTTGTGTATTACCGTTTTGCTGAACAATACAGCACCGTTTGCATTTACAACAGAGAGTGCGTATTTGCCTGCTGTTATGTTGGTAAGCTTTAAGGTAAATGAAGTTCCGGTTACCGGGTTTGGATAGATGCTTACGGCTGAATTTGCAACCGCTTCCATAGTAACATTTACAATGCTTGTATAGTGAATATCGCTTGCAATACCTACACTTTTTATACGGTAATAATTAATGCCGTTGGCTGGTGTTGCATCGGTAAAGCTGTAACTATTTGCGCCGGTTGCTTTTATGGTTCCTGCTTTGGTAAAGCTGGTTCCGTTGGTTGATATTTCTACTTCGTAATAAGTGATGTTAGACTCGTTTTCTACATTCCATTCTACTTGTACCGCTTTGTCTTTTGCATAAGCTTTTACTTTGGTAAATGTAACCGGTAATACAGTTATTGTTTTCTGAACAATAATTCTGAAGCGATCATAACCTTTGGATTCTACCACAGCCGTATTTATACTGAATGTATAAAGCGTAGTATCTGTAGAATTCAGTGTTGTAAGTGTGTTCAGATATTTGTCGTATAAAGCGAATGTTTTGTTTTCGAGTGCTGTTGGTACAAACTCAAGCTGGTATTTGGTAGTTTTAGCACCGTTCATGTATAATCTTAAAGAGTCGCCTGTTGCAGGTAATGTGCGCTCATCTATAGTTAAGTAATTATTACCTTCTTTTGCAGATATACTTTCACTAAAGTTAAACATCTTAGTAGCATCATTAACATCGGCAGAATCATTAGCCTGGTTATTAAATCTGTACAGTAAACCATCTGCAATAGCTGTAGTATTATCATCATTAAATACCTTTAGGTTTATTTCGAGAGATGTATCTGTGCTTTCTTCGCCTTCTCTGTCAGCACTGGTAGTAACAGAAAGGTCTTTCGCATTTTCATTCATCACCATTGAACCGGTATTAATTTCATCGCCGCTTTCTACTACAAATCCTTGTCCTGCCGGTATAATAGAAGACACATTAGCTGTAAATGGTATTACTCTGAATTTGCCTCTTGTTCCGTCAACAGTTACCCAACCGCCTACGCCGTAATCACCTGCCAATGTTGGATCCCATACACGAATGCGCTTTTTAATATTGCTGCTTGCATTTGCAATTTTTGCAAAGCTAACCGGGCTGGCATAAGGATTCATTACGAGAGTAAAACCATTGGCTGTAACTGTCTTTGCTGCCAGGTTACCTTGATATATATTTCCGGTTACACGCATTATAGTAGTCATTGGTGCGACTGCAGTGGTAGTTGTAAGAATGTTGTAAGAACGGTTGCCTCTGATGAAAATCATGTAAGCAGGATAATCTGTAATTTTAGTTTTATTTGTTGCCGGAACACCTACCCATGCGTTATCACTATAGAATTTTGCGCTGAAAGTCTTCTGTGGATTCTGATCAAAACCATCAGCAACAGCGCCGTATGTAATGTGCGTTCCATAACCCGGATGCGGGTTGTCGGTCGAGCTTTTAGCGCCTTCCTGCCAGGCTGCATTAATAGTTGGCGCGTCTACATTTGTTATCGGAGCACCCATAAATCTCCAGGCTCTGCGGGCATGGATAAATTTCTCGATAGTTACTTTGCTATTGATTGTACCGGCAGATTTTGCAATGCTTCCGGTTCCTAAAGAATCGCTTTTTAAGGTTAATGCATCTGATGTAAAGAAAGAACCGCTGTTTACCTGTAAGAAGCCCGGCGTTTTGCCAGATGTTATATTCAATGCATTGTGAAGCGTTACTGCATGTGCAGATGTAATTACATTTTGAATTGTATTATTACTTTCATCAAAATAAAGATCAGAAGCACCTGCATAGTCCGGAGAAGCAATGCCGTGTACTGTAAGATTAGAAGTAGAAGAAGCTGCGATTACACCTGTTGATAAAGACCTGATAATGCGACCTGCATCTAAGGTAGTGCCTGGCGTAATGATAACTTTGCTATTGGCAACATCAAATTTACCTGCTATAGTTAAATCGCTAACAGTTTCAACACTTGCGCGGTTAGATACTACAAAGGTGTGTTCTTCTCTTGTAAAGTCAACCGGCGTGCTGCCGCTGCCATCTTTTTCAACGCCCCATGTAGCCGGCAGATTTATATTACCCGTTGCTTTAGAATACAGAATGATAGACGTTTTTAACGCAGCTATATCACTTGTGCAAACACCTCCGTTATAAGAAACCTTTACTGAATATTTTCCTGAATCAGCATAGTTTACTACAGATAAGGCATAGTTAACCGCGGTAGCATTGCTGATGTTGTTACCATCTTTCAGCCATTGCCATGCAGTAGCACCAGATGTTTTAACCGTAAAGCTGGTTGCGTTACCCGTAGCTAAATATTGCGTTACTGGTGTTGGTTGAGAAATGATAATATATTTTACGTTGGCGCTATTGCTGGTTGTTGTTCCTGCTGCGTTAGTAACCGTTACTGAATAAGTATGAATCGTATCAGCCAAAGTAAGATTAGAAACTGTATAACTGCTGCTGGTTGCACCAGAGATAACAGTACCATTTTTATACCACTGGTAAGCAGGTGTGTTTTTGCTGGTAGCTGTTACGCTAAATGTAGCAGATGTAGTTGCCGGCGTACAAAGTGATTGTACAGAAGGTTGCACTGTTATAGCAGGCGCAGTTACATCGGCACAAGAAGTAAAAGTAGTTGCTGAATTCGAAGCGATTTTATTTTTAGTAGTATTGGTTGGATTTGAAATTTGATTGTCAAATATGTTGGAAGTAGAATTAGAAGCATCATAGAAATTGATAGAATTTCCGTTTGTGCCGGCAAAAGTTCCCTGGTTTTTTGTATTGTCGGAAAAATAAAAATTACCACCGCCGGTTACACTGTTATCATTTGAAAAATGTGTTCCCTGAACAAAGCCGGTAGTTCCGTTAATAAAAGGTCCCTGGTTTTTTAAGGTTGATGAAGCACTTACGGTCAACAATATAGAGCCGGTGTTATTAACCTTTCCGGCATTAGTTAAATCATAAACATTTTTCAGCGTGCAGGCGTTATTCAGCGTGTTACCGTTATTTATCATTGTAGAACCGTAAACATACATAACACCGTTGTTGTTAACAGTAGAACCAGCGCTCAGGAAAAGACTTTGCGACCCTGTATTGTTCATATACATATAACCATTGTTTGTTACTGTAGACGAACCTTGAAGAAGTAAGGAATTGAAGTTGATAGTACCGGCATTCGTAAGAGTAGTATTATTAAAACTCTCAGCATTGCTAAACGTGATAATACCGGCAGATGTATTTGCTAATTTGAAGGCAGCGGTATTAGTAATTAAATTATTTTTGAAATTGAATGTATTGCTATTGGTAAAATTTATAGTACCGGTATTTATTTTCGATTCCGCACTCATAGTGTAAGTACCGGAGTTATTAATGGTAGCACCATCTTCAAAAGTAATAGTAGCATTTTGTGCTACCGTTCCGGCATTTGTAATAGTTAGCGGAAAGTTGTTAATATTCCCGTTAATAGTAAGCTTGGAAGTTTTATCTACATAAATACTTCCGCCTTTCTGAATTGTGTTTACATTCAGAAAGCTTAAAGTCAAAGAAGAACCGTTAGTAACACAGATAGAAGCATCAGAATAAAAATTGTTTTGAACAGTAATGTTATACTCTTTGCCACCGTTCAAAACAATAGAACGTCCGGCCGATAAATCGAAGCTGCCGCCTGTGTTCAGGTAAGTTGGGTTGGCGGGGCAATTTTGAGCGTTTGAAAATTGGGCAGTTAAGAATGAAAGAGCCAAAAGAATACATAAAATTCTTTTCATGATAGTTTTGATTTTTTGGTTTTTAAAATTTAGCCGCTTTGATGCTGAACTTTCTGAATTCTGAAACTTAAACAGTTACTAACGGTATATCTGACAGCGCGTCACTGGAGAAGAAATAATATGCCATCAAATAAATATATGAACAACAAATAAATATACAATATAAATAATAATATATATTCCCAATATGAAAAAGGGCTATTATTTCTGAAACAGAATTTGAGTATTTTGTAATTAAAAAAGTTTCTCTTTATTATTATCAAAAGACATTTGTTGCGATACTTTTGCTCATCTATGCCGGTACGTTTTCTGTTTTTCTGTTTTCTTATATTCTGTACGGCGCTTCATGCGCAAACAGATACCGTTCGTCTTACAGATTCTTCTGTTCATAACACAGTATCACCAAACATGGCTACAGTTCCAAAAGCGGATTCTGTTATTCATATCAATAAAATAATTCCGTTAACCTGGCGGCAAGACACAGCGTTTAATAAGTTTTTTATTAATAAAAATATTCCGCGCAATAAGCAATCTGTATATGCTATAAATATTGTGCGGCAGCCGGTAAATGCAGATCAGCAATTTTATATTTTAGCAGGCTTATTACTTTTCACAGGTATTGTACGAGCCGCTTTTCCCAAATATTTTTCAAATGTGTTCCGGTTGTTTTTCCAGTCTTCGCAACGGCAAAAGCAATCAAAAGACAATATCACGCAAGATGCTTTGCCTTCCTTCTTCCTCAATGTCATTTTCATTCTTTCGGGCGGGTTGCTGTTGGCTTCTTTTATAAGAAACGACTCTTTTTTTGTAACTCTTTTTTTTCCTCTGCTCTGGCTATATACTTGCTCGGCGCTGGCAGTTATTTACATTATAAAATCATTATTTATTTCTCTGTTTGGCTGGTCGTTCAGTGTGCAGGAGCCGGCTGCCAATTATAAATTCATTGTTTTCCTGGTTAATAAAATTGCCGGTTTGTGTTTTATTCCGTTGCTGCTGGTTCTTATGTATGCAACCGATGCTAATTTTTCTGTTATCACAACAATTGCCATAGCTATTATTTCAATATTATTAATCTACCGTTATATTGTTTCGCTAAATATTGTAGGAAAAAAGCTGAAAATAAATCCTCTCCACTTTTTTCTATACCTTTGTGCCGTTGAAATATTGCCTTTGCTGATTATTTATAAGGTGTTATTGATAACGAGAGATCTCTAAGTTTTATATTAAATTTTTCTGAAAGGCGTCGCATGTTAAAAAACGGGGTAAAAAGTTCTGCTGCCGTAAAGAAAAGCGGCAAAAAGATTTTAATAACGCAGCCCAAACCTGAAAGTGATAAATCGCCTTATTTCGATTTATCCAGAAAGTACAATGTCGAACTCGTCTTTCATCCGTTTATTCGGCTGGAAGGCATTCCCGCACGTGAATTCCGGAGACAAAAAACAGATATTTCCTACTTCACAGCTGTTATTTTTACCAGCCGTAACGCCATTGATCATTTCTTTCGTATGTGCGAGGAATTGAAAATTACCATCAGCCAGGAAACCAAGTATTTCTGTATTACAGAAGCTGTGGCTTTGTACCTGCAAAAGTTTATTTTGTACCGGAAGCGTAAAGTGTTTTATGGTGCTGACGGAACAAATAAATCTTTGTTTGATGTTATTAACAAGCACAAAGAAAATGAACGGTTCCTGTATGTGTGTAGCGAAAATCAGCAGGATAACGATATTGTAAACTGGCTGAAAAAAAATAACTGCGAGTTTCAACTGGCTTTCATGTATCGCAGCGTGAGCAACGATATTAAAAGTGTAATGGATGAAGAAATATTCAGTATGATTTGCTTTTTTACACCCAGCGGCGTGAAAAGCCTGATAGAAAATTATCCCGATTTTCAGCAAAACGAAATGATGATCAGCACCTTTGGTGCAAACACACTAAAAGCCGGCGAAGAAGCCGGTTTGCATGTTGATATAAAAGTTCCTTCCCCACAAGCCCCGAGTATGGTAGCCGCCCTCGATAAATATCTTGCCACTGCAATACCGGCTGCCAGGAAAAAATAATTTTTGCTTATTTAGCTTCTTCTATCGTCATTTTCTATCGTAAGTTCTGGATTTACATTTGCTGTATGTATTGACTTGTAAAATACAAATACAATTATGTTACCATCGCCGGTAACTCCGGTTGATCGTCTCTTGCGACGCTCCGTTCATCGTTCGGAAAATAAGTAAGCAAAGAGAAAAATTTACTATTCAAATCAATTTCAAATTACGTGAGCAGCCACAAATACACCAATCATCTTATTCACGAAACCAGTCCTTATCTTTTACAACACGCGCACAACCCGGTAGAATGGCACGCCTGGAGCGAAGACGTTTTGCAAAAAGCAAAAAGCGAAGACAAGCCTATATTGGTAAGTATTGGTTATGCTGCCTGCCATTGGTGTCATGTAATGGAACGCGAAAGTTTTGAGAATGAAGCTACGGCGGATGTAATGAATAAGCACTTCATCAATATCAAAATAGATCGCGAAGAACGTCCTGATTTAGACCACATTTATATGGATGCTGTTCAGGCAATCAGCGGCGGTGGCGGTTGGCCGCTCAATGTATTTCTGCTCCCCGATGGCAGACCTTTTTATGGCGGCACCTACTATCCGCCGGTTCGGGCTTTTAACCGCATGAGCTGGACAGAATTGCTAACTGCCATCTATGATATGTTTACCGAAAAAAGGAATGAAGTAGAAGCGCAGGCAGATAATTTATTATCTCATTTGTCTTCAGCCTCAAATTTTTTACAACAACAAACTGCAAACGAAGATTTCGATGAAACCAATCTCAATACAATTAATAAAAATCTTTTAAAAGCGGCTGATACAGATTGGGGCGGTTTTGGAAAGGCGCCGAAATTTCCACAGACTTTTTCAATCCAGTATCTTTTCAGGCATTATTATTTTACCGGCGATGAAGAATCAATAAAACAAGCTCTTCTTTCTCTTGATAGCATGATTGGTGGCGGTATTTACGACCAATTAGGCGGCGGCTTTTCACGTTACAGCACCGATGAAAAATGGCTGGCGCCACACTTTGAAAAAATGCTGTACGATAATGCTTTGCTTCTTACAACCATCAGCGAAGCCTATCAGATTACCGGGAAAGAATTGTATGGCAATACCATTCGGGATACAATACAATTTATTAAACGCGAAATGCTTTCTCCCGAAGGTGGCTTTTATAGTGCGTTAGATGCGGATAGCGAAGGTGTGGAAGGAAAATATTACACGTGGAGTAAAAACGAAATCGAGAATATATTAGGTGAAAACGATAGCCGGTTTTTCTGTGATTTGTATGATATTACGGATACAGGAAACTGGGAGCATACAAATATTCTCTGGCTGTCACATCAAAACGATTGGCAAAATCTTATATCAGACAATCAAACAAAAAAAAGGATAAATGATTGCAGGCAAAAGCTGATGGCAACCAGGGGAAAAAGAATTCGCCCGCAGTTAGATGATAAAATTATTCTTGGCTGGAATGCGCTGATGGTAACCGCTTGTTGTAAAGCTTTTGCTGCGTTGGGCGATCCGGAATTTGTAAATCTGGCAAAGGACAATATCGCTTTCCTCGAGAAAAACTTATGTAAAGAAGGTCTTTGGCAGCATAGCTGGAAAGATGGCAAAGCCAATCATTTTGCATTTTTAGACGACTATGCTTACCTGGTTTGGGCATATATACAATTGCAGGAAATAACAGCAAACGGCGATTATCTGTTACAGGCAAAAAAGCTAACCGAATATGTATTGGAACACTTTGCCGGCGATGATTCCAATATGTTCTTTTACACACCCGATTATCAGTCTGATGTTGTAGTCAGGAAAACAGAAATGTATGATGGCGCCACGCCATCCGGTAATTCGGTAATGGCAATGTGCCTGCATTATCTTTCTATTGTATTTGATAAAAAAGACTGGGAAATAAAGTTTCAAAACATGCTTTGGAATATTTCTGACGCTATCAAAAAATATCCGACTTCTTTTGGCGTCTGGGCAATGGCTTACCAGGAAGTGATAAAAGGAACCAATGAAATTATTATTACCGGTACAAATGCGAAAGACTATTTGCACCAATTACAAAAGAATTTTATAGCAAATAAAATAATACAAGTGGCGACAACAGAACCGGAAACGATCGATCATTTTACATTATTGAGAAACAGATTCAATGATGGTAAAACCTTAATTTATGTTTGCCGGGAAGGAATTTGTAAGCAGCCTACCGAAAAAATTGAAGAAGCAATAGACTTGTTATTGTAATTATTCTAAAAACTGTGAAAAAACATTCTTTGACCGAAAAATTTATTTTACATATTTATTTTATATTTTTTTCGCGCCTATTTTTGCTATCGATATACCAAAACTACAAGCAATCGAAAAGCTTGAAATTCAATCTGATTTATTTTTTAGCATTTAATAAAATTTATATTACGATTAAAGAATCTTAATGCAATATATTCTTTTAATGTGCCGTTAAATTGTATTATTGCCAATTTATCAGAAAAAGCAAAACAAAGGTTTCAAACATAACATAGATGAAGACCCAACTTATTACATTGCTAACACTTACTACAATTGTTGTTACTGCAATTAGTTGCAATAAAGGTGGAAAAACTAAAAGTGCAGTGCCCGACAATGGTCAGCTTGTAGGTATAGCTGTCAGTTCCCGTAACAGTATGACCAAACCAACCGGTATGGTTTACGTTCCGCCGGGAACATTTCACATGGGGCCAAGCGATGAAGATTTAAATTTCAGTTTTACTTCGCGTAATAAAGCTGTGTCTATTTCCGGTTTCTGGATGGATGCTACCGAAATTACCAACAACGAATACCGCCAGTTTTTATATTGGACAAGAGACTCTTTGGCAGCTGTAGAGTTGGGATACATTAAAAGTGGTGCTAACGGCGATAGCGCCGTTGACTGGAAAAAAGCGGCTGGTATTAAATGGGGCGATAAATCAACTATGGAAAAATTATCAGGACTTGTGTTAGCGCCTGATAACCGCATTTATGGCAAAATGGAATTAGATCCTGATAAAATTGTTTACAGCGTTCAGGGTTATGATTATGACGAAGCTGTAAAACGTACAAATATTGGTCGCCCACGTAAAGATTTCATTTATCGTTATCCGCAAAAAGTATTTCCTGATACCTTGGTTTGGATGAGAGATTTCTCTTATTCTTATAACGAGCCAATGGCAAAACGTTATTTTTCTCATCCTTCATTTGGCAATTATCCGGTTGTCGGCGTTACCTGGAAACAGGCAGTTGCTTTCTGTAGCTGGAGAACACATTACTTAAACAGCTTTCTGGAAAGAAAGAAATTTGCGCAGGAAAGCGATTTCCGGTTACCTACAGAAGCCGAGTGGGAATATGCAGCCCGCGGCGGACGTACACAATCAATGTATCCCTGGGGTAACTATTATACGCGTAATAAAAAAGGTTGTTTGTTAGCCAACTTCAAGCCTGGTCGTGGTAATTATCCGGAAGATGGCGGTTTCTATACTGTTCGTGCCGATGCGTATTGGCCGAATGATTTTGGTTTATACAATATGGCGGGTAACGTAGCCGAATGGACAGAATCTTATTTTTATGAAGGTTCTTACAATTTTCAACACGATATGAATCCAACAGTTCGTTATAATGCGAAAGATACAGATCCGCCGCTGATGAAACGTAAAGTGGTACGTGGCGGTAGCTGGAAAGATGTCGCTTATTATCTTCAGACCAGTTCGCGCAGCTACGAATATCAGGATTCGGCAAAATCTTACATTGGTTTCCGTTGTGTAATAGATTTACCGGCACAAATAAAAAGATAAAAATCATTTCTTTTCTTTCATATCAATATCATAAAATTACGGTAGAAAGTGCCGTAAACATTGTCTTAATCAATACAAAAAAATAAAAGCGAAAATGGCAGCTGCAATTCCTCCTAAAGTAAGTAGAATGGTTGACATCATCGTATCTGTTGCTGCGGCAATAGTTATCGTTGGTGCGTTATTTAAAATTGAGCACTGGACTGGTGCCGATGAAATGCTGATTGTGGGTTTGGCCACAGAAGCTGTCGTGTTCCTGATATATGGCGTATTATATTTAATTTATCCACCGGTAGATGATATGGAAGTACATCTTCCAAAAGAATTACAAGCTGCACCGGCCGGTAACCCGGCATTAGCCAGCATGGAAAAAATGCTGAAAGATGCGGATATTACACCCGTAAATTTGTCTAAATTAAGCGCAGGTTTCCAGAAATTAGGAACTACGGTAGACAAGATGGGCGAAATAAGTGATGTAGTAAAAGCGACCGGCGATTATACTGCAAAAACAAATGAAGCAACAGCCGCTATGGGCACTGTAAAAGATGCGTATTCAAAATTTGCAACTTCTATGAATGCGCTTAGCTCTGCATCCGATAGCACAAAAGGCTACCAGGATCAGGTTCAGGTTCTTACTAAAAACCTGTCGTCTTTAAACACTATTTACCAGTTAGAAATGCAGGAAAGCAATAATCACCTGAAAGCATTAAATTCTTTCTACAGCAGATTGACAGCTGCCTCTGAAGCTATGTCAACCAGCGCGGAAGATGCAAAACGTGCACAAGCTCAGATTGCTGCATTAGCCACAAACCTATCTAAACTGAACCAGGTTTATGGTGGAATGCTTACAGCGATGCAACTAAAATAAAGTAAAGAAAAAATTATATCATAAACAAGAGAATGAGATTGCCGGTGCAACTTGATTCTCTTGTTTTATCACATCATTAAAGACAAAATTGTACTACTAAAATGGCACTACCTAAAGAGCCACGGCAGAAAATGATTAACCTGATGTACTTGGTGCTTACAGCATTGCTGGCACTTAACGTATCATCAGAAATTCTGAATGCCTTTAAGACTGTAAATAACAGCTTAAACAATGCAACCAATACAATCGAGGATAAAAACAAAACCTTGTTTAATTCTTTGGCCGAGTTAAAGAAAGATCCGAAAACGGCGGAAAAAGCAACTTTATGGGGAGCAAAAGCTGATAATGCTAAAAAATTATCAGACGATATGAATCAATATATCTTAACTCTTCAGGATAGATTAAAAAAAGAGGCTGATTTAGATCCGGCTACCGGCAAATTCAACGAAGGCAGTTTGGAAGCAGCCACGCGTTTAATGGATGAGCAGGGTGAAGGTGAAAAATTGAAAGCTAAGTTGGCTGATTTTAAAAAAGCATTATTGGGAATTGATCCGGCTATTGCAAAAGAATTTGCTACTTCTTTACCTATTGATTTATCCATGCCGAAGGTTGAAAATCCAACCAACAATACCTGGACAGCAGCTTATTTCAGAATGACGCCGGCTATTGCTGCGGTTACCATTTTGAGTAAGTTTCAAAATGATGTAAAAAACAGCGAATCACAGGTTGTTGAATATTGTCATAATCAAATCGGTACAGTAAAAGTTGTTTACAACCAGTTTCAGGCATTTGCGGGTCAAAGTTCACAATATTTAATGCCAGGTCAGGAATTGCAAATTACGGCTGGCGTAGGTGCTTTTAATTCCGACGCAAAACCAATTGTATCAATTGATGGCGCATCAGTTCCTATTGGTGCAGACGGCGCTGCGTTATATAAAACTACAGTTGGCGGACCAGGTTCTTATACTAAAAGGGTTCATATTTCGTTTACTAAACCAGACGGCACACAAGGCATTCTTGATAAAGAAATTCCTTATACGGTAGGCTCACCAACAGGTGCTACGGTAAGTGCTGATGCAGTAAAAGTTCTTTATATTGGATTAGATAACCCGGTGTCTGTAAGCGGTGGTACTGTGGGTGATGAAAAAGTAACTTTCGGTATTGATAACGGAAGTGCTACCAAAGACAAACCCGGACATTATATTGTTCGCCCCGGTAAACCAGGAACGGCTAACATTACCTTGAACGTTGATGGTAAACCGCAGCAGTTTCCATTCCGTGTAAAAACAGTTCCTGATCCGGTTGGTATGGTTGGCGCCAGCAAAGGCGGTATGATGGGTGTAAATGAATTTAAAGCGCAGGCTGGTGTTCGCGCCGAATTGGAAAACTTTGTGTTCGAAGGCGTTAAATTTTCGGTTACCAGCTTCACTATTACATTTACAGGTCCGGGAATGCCGGAAGGATTTGCCTATAAAGAAGTAACAGGTAATACATTCAATTCAGTAAGAGATTTAATTGAAAAATGCCGTCCTAAAACAGCGGTAATTATAGATAATATTAAAGCGTCAGGTCCGGGCGGCACACGCACATTGCCTCCTGTATCGTTCAATTTAAGAGGATAATAAGTAAATCTTATGCAGGTAAAACATTGGGCTAAAGCAGGTTTGTTTCTCTTGTTGGTTGCTACGGCAAGCGCAGGTTTTGCGCAAACAAAGCGTACTAAAAAAGCGCGTACAAATAACTATAATAGTTATGGTAGCACTAATAACTATGGTACAAGTACTGATACAACCAAGAAAAAAGGAACAGCTGCTGCAAAAAGTGGTTATGGTGATAACAATTATGGTACATCAACGGCTAATGCGTCTGCCGCCAGAGATACATCATTACCTATAGTCCCTGTTGCATCCTCTTCCGGTGGATTGTTAGATAGCGTTCGTCCTTCCTTGCGTAATGATGCTGCTTTCGAAATGAATCTCGTAAAAGATCGTACACCATTGCCTTACGAAGATTTGCGCGAAGATGATGCTGCTTATCGTGTAAGAGTGTGGAGAGAAATAGATACGCGCGAAAAAATAAACCTGCCATTCCGTTATGCAGCTGTAGAAGACAATGGCAGCCAGCGTTTCATCAGTATCTTATTAAAAGCCATTAAAGATGGCGATGTTACGGCTTTCAGTGCAGAAGACGATCGTTTTACAACACCTATTACACCGGAAGATGCGGAAAAAGCGTTTGGTGGAGGTACGGATACAGTATCGGTATACAATTTGGAAGGTAATGTAACGGGTTACGAAGCTCGCGCTAAACCGGTTGATCCGGATTCTATCTACTTATTTCGTGTGAAAGAAGAATGGATTTTCGATAAAAAAACAAGCCGGATGTTTGCCCGCATTTTAGGAATTGCGCCGGTGGTAACGCAAAAACTTTCAACCGGAGATGTTGTTCCAAACAGCGAGCACCCGACATGGTGGGTTTATTATCCTGATCTTCGCCCTACATTGGCTAAATATATGGCTTACAATCCTAAAAACTACAGTGCGCGTATGACGTGGGAAGAGTTGTTTGAAAACCGTATGTTCAGCAGCTATATTACAAAGTCAACAATAGATAATCCGTATGATATGCCAATCAAGCAATATGTGGAAGATCCGTTGTTCCGCCTGTACGCCGGTGATAAAGTAAAAGATAAAATTTTCGATTACGAACAATCTCTTTGGTCTTATTAATTTAATCAGAATAAAGCTTTAAAACGCCCGCAAGGGCGTTTTTTATTTTAGCACTATCATCCATAATAGCACAATTAACTTTACAATCGGACTGCTGAATGCAAGTTCACAACACCGGTTGTTCATCTTATATTTTGTATTCTTGTATCCTGTCCTTATCTCTTATCTCTTGTCCCTTGAATCTTGTGTCTTAACTCTTTCATTTGTTATAAAACAGTAATAACATTTTCAATCTCATCAGTTCTTATTGTTCAACTGTAGCTTTGCGGCCGCTTTTTAATAAATCAAAAGAGGAAACATGTATTTGCAGAAAAGAAACAGGATATTGCGAACAACGCCAGCCATCAGAAGTTTAGTAGCTGAAACAACCTTAACGTCAAACGATTTTATTGTTCCCTTATTTATAGAGGAAGGCAAAAATATAAAGCACGAAATTGCTTCTATGCCAAATTATTTCCGCTATTCCCTTGACCTTACCATACAGGAAGTAAAAGATTTGTGGCGTATGGGAATCAAAAGCATTCTGTTATTTATCAAATGTAAAGACGAGTATAAAGACAATACGGGTAAAGAAGCCTGGAACGAAAATGGTCTCATGCAGCGAAGCATTAAAGCCATTAAAGATGCGGTGCCCGACATGTTGATTATGACTGATGTTGCACTGGATCCGTTTTCGATTTATGGTCATGATGGCATTGTAAAAGATGGCGAAATTGTAAATGATGAAACTGTTGAAGCTTTAGTAAAAATGAGCGTTAGCCATGCACAAGCCGGGGCTGATTTTGTGGCGCCAAGTGATATGATGGACGGTCGTATTGCCGCCATTCGCGAAGGTTTGGAAAATGCCGGATTTACAAAAACAGGAATTATGGCTTACAGTGCAAAATACGCTTCCTGTTTTTACGGACCTTTTCGTGATGCATTAGACAGTGCGCCGGGATTTGGTGACAAGAAAACGTACCAGATGAATTATGCGAATCGCAATGAAGCCATTAAAGAAACGCTGCAGGATGTGGAAGAAGGCGCCGATATCGTTATGGTAAAACCGGCTTTGAGTTATCTTGATATTATTCGCGAAGTAAAAAACGCCGTGCATGTTCCGGTTAGTGCTTACAATATCAGTGGTGAGTATGCGATGATAAAAGCAGCCGCCAAAATGGGTTGGATTGATGAAGACAAAGCGATTATTGAAACCTTAACTTCTATGAAGCGCGCCGGTGCAGATTTAATTGCGACTTATTTCGCTAAAGATGCAGTTGCTTTATTAGGGTAATCTTATCATTCACAAATCACAACATGAACATCAATAAAAGCATTTCACTTTTTTCACGCGCGCAAGCTTCAATTCCGGGCGGCGTCAATTCACCGGTGCGAGCTTTCAAAAGCGTTGGCGGAACGCCTCTGTTTATCAGCAAAGCAAAAGGTGCTTATTTATACGATGCAGATAGCAATAAATATATTGATTACATCGCATCGTGGGGACCGATGATTTTAGGTCACGCACATGATGAAGTCATCAAAGCAATTATTGAACAGGCAGTTCATTCCACCTCTTACGGCGCGCCAACAGAATTAGAAATTGAAGTCGCCGAGCTTATCAAAAGCATGGTTCCGAATGTTGATTTGATACGCATGACAAGCAGCGGAACAGAAGCTTGCATGAGCGCCATTCGTGTAGCCAGAGGTTATACAAGTAAAAATAAAATCATCAAGTTCGAAGGTTGTTATCACGGTCATGCTGATTCCTTTTTGGTAAAAGCAGGCAGCGGCGTTGCAACGCTCAATATACAAACGGTTCCCGGCGTAACGGCTGGCGTAAGCAACGATACTTTGACTTGTGCCTATAACGATTTGGAAGCAGTTGAAAAATTGGTTTATGAACAGGCAAATGATATAGCTGCTATTATTGTAGAACCGGTTGCCGGTAATATGGGTTGCATTTTACCAAAACCGGGTTTTCTCGAAGGTATTCGCAGGCTTTGCGATGCGCATAACATCGTTTTTATTTTTGATGAAGTGATGACTGGCTTTCGTTTAGCCAAAGGCGGCGCACAAGAAGTCTTACATATAGATGCTGATTTAATTACGTATGGAAAAGTAATTGGCGGCGGCTTGCCGGTAGGCGCTTTTGGCGGTAAAAAGCATATTATGGAAGTGATAGCGCCAATCGGAAATGTGTACCAGGCAGGAACGTTAAGCGGTAACCCGATTGCTATGATTGCCGGTTTTACAACGCTGAAAATTTTAAACGACAATCCCAATATTTATACAGAGCTGGAAGAAAAAACGGTGTATTTAAAAGATGGTTTACACGAAGTGTTATCTGCGTCTGGTTTGCCATTTACCATTAACCAGTTTGGCTCGATGATAAGCCTGCATTTTGCTGCACATGAAGTAACCGATTTTGTAACCGCTTCAGCAGCCAACATCGAAATGTTTAAAAAATATTTTCATGCTATGTTAAACCGCGGCGTATATCTGCCGCCATCTGCCTTCGAAAGCTGGTTTTTAAATAATGCTTTAACAAAAGAAGATATTGATTATACCATTAATGCGACAAAGGAGAGTTTGGCTGAAATTGGATAATTTCTTTATTGTATATTTATCATTCTAAAACTTTTAAAAACTGATTGTATGTTATCTGTTACCGGGATTTTTGATGGTAATTCAGTTCTGCTTACAGAAGCTGTTCATAATCAAAAAAAATGTAAGGTCATTGTTACATTTTTAGAAGAGACAGAAAGTCAGAATGAAGCTATGTTATTACGCGATTTCGGAATGCAAAGCAAAGCTTTTGATTTTTGGAATACTCCTGCCGAAGATGTGTATCAGGATTATGTAAATCGGAAAGATGAAAATGCATGAAACCAGGTACCATTGTATTTCCCTCTTCCCTTTGCAGAGCAAACAAATGTAAAAGCAAGACCTGCAGTAATAATTGCAAAAACGCAGGATAAATATGAAGATATAATTGTTTGCGCCATTAGTTCTGTTGTTCCCGCCTCCCTATCTGATTACGAAATAAAACTTTTACCAAACAATATCAATAATCTCAGGCTAACATCTCTCATTAAAGTAGACAGAATAGCAACTTTAAAGAAAGAAAATATAATTACCGTATTAGGATTCTTAGCTGATTCTGAAATTTATTTATTGAAATCATTATTACATCAGCTTATTCAATAAGAGATGTGCGATTCTCACACCAATCCTTTATTTTAGCCACTGCACAAATCATCTGCTATGGCGCTGAATGTTGTATGGATCGGCTTCTTTCTTATTGCTTTCTTGATAGCATTATACAAAAGTATTTTTTTAGGCGATACAACCATTTTTAAAACGCTTACCGAAGGTTTGTTTGATAGTGCTAAAACATCTGTAACAGACGTCGCTTTTCCTTTAGTCGGCACGATGGTTTTCTTTTTAGGATTGATGAATATTGCCGAAAAAGCTGGTGCCATTCGCCGCCTCGCAAGAATACTCAACCCGTTTCTGAAACGACTGTTTCCGGAAGTGCCCGACAACCATCCGGCGATGGGAGAGATGGTGATGAACTTCAGCGCGAACATGCTTGGTTTAGACAATGCTGCCACACCATTTGGTTTAAAAGCTATGCAAAGTTTGCAAACATTAAATCCGGAAAAAGATACAGCGACCAATGCGCAAATTATGTTCTTAGTGCTGCATACGAGCGGCTTAACTTTAATTCCGTTATCTGTTATATCGTACCGGATTGCCGCCGGCTCAACCGATGCAACAAGCGTTTTTATTCCTTGCGTGGCCGGAACTGTAATTGCTACGTTGGCCGCGATAATTATTGTAAGTATAAGGCAAAGAATAAGATGGGATTTGGTTTTATCTGCCTGGATATTTACAATTGCTGCCCTGATTGCTGCCCTGCTTTTTTTTGTAAGCAACCTTAGCGATACAGAACGAAATACGTTTGCCAATATCTCCGGAAATTTTATTTTGCTGTTACTTGTAGTTACCATCATCGTTGGCGGAGCTTATAAAAAAGTATCTGTGTTTGATACGTTTATAGAAGGCGCCAAAGGTGGTTTTGAAGTGGTGCTTAAAATCATTCCTTACCTCGTAGCTATGCTGGTTGGTATTCGCGTGTTTCGCGATAGCGGAGCACTTGGTTATATAACCGATGGTATTGCCTGGCTGATTGGCAAAGCGGGCATCAATACAGATTTTGTACCTGCACTTCCTGTTTCGATCATGGTGCCTTTTAGTGGCAGCGGTGCTCGCGGATTGATGCTTGATATTTTTAAAAATCCTCTTTACGGACCGGACTCTTTTGTAGGAAAAACAGCCAGCGTACTTCGCGGCAGTGCCGATACAACTTTTTACATCATTGCTCTTTATTTTGGTAGTGTTGGTATCAAGAAAGTTCGTTACGCAATCTGGGCGGGCATGGCAGCCGATTTAATTGGTGTTATCGCGGCTATTTGTATTGCTTATATTTTCTTCAAATAAAATAGTTTATATAATAAAAAAGGCAGGATAAAAATATCCCGCCTTTACCAATTGCTATAAAGAATTATCTGGTTAACGTAAACGTCATGTCTTCGGGTACTTCAGCCGTTGCCGGGCTGTGAATAACGAGTTTATGATCAGTCAGCTCTTTAATTTCTTCAACGTCGCCGTCTATAGAAACATGAGAAGCATCAACCATTTGATTTTGCTATACAGTAAAAAGAATAGATAGAGAAAGAAAATACAGTTTTATGTTACGGGCGTCAATAACTCCGGTTGAACATCGTTGTGTCACTCACTTGTACGCCTTGTTATTAATTGAATATTTATAGAGATATGAAGAGAATAAAACAACTTTATTTAATTACCACTTTCTTCAGTCGGTTCATAAAATTTTCATCTAACGAAGCACCCAAACCCACGGCATCAGGAACAGTAACAAAGCCACCTTTGCTATAAGTAATTCCACCAATAACCGGATCTTCCGTAAACATCATTGGCGTATCGAAATCGCAGTAAATAATATTATCACTTACCAACGAAAAATGCGCAGATGCCGTAAAGCCAAGTCTTGATTCTAAGAAGCCGCCAACCTGTAATTTGATGTTCGCTTCTTCAGCCAGCGCAACTATTTTCAGAGCTTTATAAATACCAGCCGATTTACCCAATTTGATATTAAAATAATCGCAGGCTTTCAAGTCAATCAAACGCTTTGCATCATGATGGTCGCCGCAACTTTCATCTGCCATAATTGCAATCGGGCTTTCTTTTTTAACGCGTGGAAGTTCTGTATAATTCCATCTCGGTATAGGTTCTTCGCAATGCTCAACATTATACGGTTGTAACGCTTGTAACGTGGCAATCGCTGTCTCAACGCTCCAGCCTTGATTGGCATCAATACGCAGCGGTATATCATTGCCAATCCCTTCCCGTATGCGGCGAATTCGCTCCACATCTTTCTCTGTTGTTTCACCCAGTTTTACTTTGATATGGGTAAAACCATTGTCAATAATTTTCTTTGCATCACTCACCATTTTATCTGCATTATCAATACTTACCGTATAATCTGTAAGTAATGTTTTGCCTTTTTTACCACCTAAAAAAGCATACAACGGAAGTTGAGCTTGCTGTGCAGAAACATCGTACAAGGCAATATCAAAAGCACTTTTAATGCTGTTGTTTGCATAAATCAATTTATCAAATGAGGCATGATGTTCTTCAATCAGCAATGGATTTTTATCAATCAATATTTTGGCCAAATACTGCCCGACAATATAAGCCGTTTCCATACTCTCGCCGCTAATCGGCATATATGGATTGCATTCGCCCCAGCCAACAATACCATCATTTGTATAAATAGCCACAACTACATTTTCTGCATGTGTATCAGGTCCGAGCGAAGTAATAAAAGGTTCTACCAATTTAACCGGCGACTGGTAAATTTCTATCTTTTCTATTTTCATTTTGATGCTTTTACAGGTAAGTATTTACCGAAGATACTTGTCGCAATTATAAATTGTAAGGCTTATAAAGTTGTTTGTAAAAATTGATATTTATAGGAGAGAAATAAATTTTAAAATTATTAGTCTATAAATTTGGTAGACTAATAAATGCCTATTAGTTTTGTCTCATCAAATCATAAATCATGCAGTACACATCATACCGAATGCGATGTTGTTGTACGCTCAAGATGCGTACATTATAAGTAATCAGGCAATACCATTGCCTGGTGCGCATCCAACTTTTATATCAAATCATTTTACTTTTCAAATTCGTCTTTTTTCATTGTTTCCTGCTGTGGTTTTTATAACGCTGCAGCAGGTTTTTACTCACTCTGTATTTTCTCACCATCTAAATTATTCTGTCATGTTTGTAAACACACTTACCAAAAATTCTTCCGCATCAAATCATAACCTTGTTATCACCAATGCTGCTCATCGTTATAACTATCAGCCACTCGTATCGGGCGATATTGCGCCATCTTTTATTTTATCTGCGCAACATGGTTTAATAAACTCGTTCAACGGTAATATATCTGTAAGAGAAACGATCATTTCATTGCAGGATTTTATAGATTATCAGCAACCACTTGTGATTTTGTTTTTGGGTGTTGCTTCACGTGCTTCATTAAACGTAAAAAGGTTAGAAACACTGCAACATAGCATTCAAAGACAAGGTGGAAAACTATTGATATTAACGCCTGTTGAACCGAAATATATCAGGCGGCAATTAACAAATAGTTCTCTTACCATCTTTCACGATAAAGATAATGAGATTGCAGAAGCGTTTGGTTTGTTTAACGAGCAAAACCCTTTGTGGCAATGGGTTTCAGGTATTGATGAAGAAGAGGAAACCTTACCTGCTTTTTATGTGATAGCGCCCGACAGAAGCATCTCATACCAGTTTATTGACTTTGATTTTTTATTATACAGAAACAATAATTATCACTCACTTCATTTTATAAATGACTTGTTAGATGACGTATATAAAGTATCACAGCAATATCATCCGCAGAAAGCATACAAACTCGTTTCGTAATACAAATAAATACGTTGTTTTGGTGTGTAAAAAAGCTGTTCTAAAAAAGAACAGCTTTTGTTATTTACAGCTATCAAAAGAAATACAAAATACAGCTTTATGTTACGAGCTTTTGAAACTCCGGTTGAGCATCGTTGCGTCGCACTCTTGTACGTTCTGAAATCAATTAAGCTGTTTTGAAAGCCGTTGATTACTGTCAATTGTTTACCATTTTTTAAAGTCTTTTATCGGCGGACCTACGCGTTTAAAACCATGGTCTTCCCTGAATTTTTCCTGCTCTTCTTCTGACATGTTTTTAGTTACTCCTTCACTGATTTTTTGAAAACATTCTTCCATTTTACCAGCCGGTTGAAAGGTGATTAGCAGCTTTCCGTCTCCATCTCCTACTTTGGCAAAAGCATGTGGCACCATAAGAGGACCAAACACACTATCACCTGCTTTTGCCTGGTAAGTGGTATCACCTACTTTAATCAAAAACTCGCCCTGCAAAACATACCACCATTCATCCTGTTCAAAATGATGATGAAGATAAGGCCCGCCTTCCTTTACACGGGTTGACTCGTAAACGTAAAGGCTGCCATCTGTGTCAGCCGTAGAAACTTTGGTATAAAAGGTATCGCCTTCCATCAAGGTAATTTGTTTGTCCTGCCGGTCTTTGCCTGCCTCTACTTTAAAACCATTATTTACTCTGTAATTATTGATTGCTTTAGCCAATAGCGTAAATGGAAAACATAGAGCCGTGCCGGCTGCCAGGGAAGCTTTCAAAAAGGTATTTCTTTTCATGAAGATTGTTTGATGAGGTGACTAAGATATTTAATTCTTTGAATTGATAATTGATTATTCTGTTGTTGTAAGTAGTATTGCGTACAACAACTTATATTGCATTCATGGCGCATCATCACCATCACGATCATTCACACGAAATCGATTTGCAAAAGGGAAGTCAGGGCGCTTTCATAGGCGGTATTGTTCTCAATCTTCTTTTTGTAATTGCTGAATTGATTGCCGGTTTTGCTACCAATTCAATGGCTTTATTAAGCGATGCCGGACACAATGCAAGCGATGTTGCCAGTCTTGTTTTATCACTCATGGCTCTTTGGATATCAAGAAAAAAATCCAGCCAGGTTTTTACATATGGCTTTAAGAAAACAACGGTATTAGCCGCGCTTGCCAATGCAGTTATATTGCTGGTTGCCGTAGGTATTATCGGTTACGAATCAATTACAAGATTGCTGATAAAAGAAGAAGCTGTGCAAGGCAAAACCATTGCCTGGATTGCTGGTTTGGGTATTCTTATCAATGCGGCTTCTGCCTTTTTGTTTTACCGTCATCAAAAGAATGAATTAAATGCAAGAGGCGCTTACCTGCATTTACTGGCCGATGCTTTGGTTTCATTAGGCGTTGTGGTATCGGGTATTATAATTAGTTATACGCATTGGTATTGGCTCGATCCGGTTATGGGTTTGATTATAATGATTGTGATTCTTATCAGCACCTGGCAGTTATTAAAAGATAGTTTTAAAATGAGTGTTGATGCTGTGCCTTCAGGCATCGAATTAAACGAAATAAAAGAAGTAATTGCCGGCATAAAACAAGTAACTCAGGTGCATCATATCCATATATGGGCGATGAGTACAACAGAGAATGCGCTTACCGCGCATGTTTGTATAAGCGATAAGTTAGCTTTTGCAGAAAAACTGCAGGTAATACAAAATATCAAGCACGAATTGCATCATCATAATATTCAGCATTCTACTATCGAATTAGAAAGCAGCTTTGCACATTCTGCTCATTAACCCTTCTTATATTTGTAAGCTAAGCAAGAACAAAACACATGAATAATCTTTTTGTAAAAGAAGATGTAGATAGCATATACGAACGCATGGACGATCTTACCGTTTCATCGCAACGGCAATGGGGAATTATGAATGTTGACCAGATGCTCGCGCATTGTTCGGCGGCTTTAGAAGTAGCCAATGGTAAAGCGTTTCCGCCACGCCGATGGATTGGATATATATTAGGCACATTTTCAAAATCGGTTTTTACAAACGACAAACCGTTGCCGCATAATTTGCCAACCGATAAAAGCTGGAAGATTGTTGACCACCGCGATTTTATAAAAGAAAGAGAACGATTGCACAATGAAATAAATGAATTTTTTGCCGGCGGACAAGAGCATGTAACCAAACATCCGCATCCGTTTTATGGCGCCTTAACGCCGATGGAATGGAGCGTTGGTATGTGGAAACATTTAGACCATCATTTACGGCAATTTGATGTGTGATTTTTTTGAATTTCAGTTTTAAACCACAAAGCCACAGAGAACACGGAGTAACACAGAGATTTTTATTGGTTAAAAAAAACCACGAAGAACAATTTATTACTCTTTGTGGCAAATTTTTATAACAATTAAAGCTTGGCGTAGTATTGCCATCAGCCTTTCAAATAAAATTAATAATTGCTGTTGTGAATAAACCATAAACTAAAATGCAAAGAATATTATCAATGATTATAACCTTATGCAAAGACTTATTTTTAGTTCGTTTTAAAATTAAGAAAGGAATTTTTGGCATAAATGAAAAAGAGTTTACGTTTGGAGGATGTACTAAAGCGGAGTAATTACCAAAATCAATTCGCTTCTTTTCTTCTACCTGCAGGTTTTTATACCTTCTATAGAGCAATGAAATGATTATGTTCAAAATAATTATTAAACAAAGAATAAATAAGTCTAATTGCAATTCTGTCATCGAATACTTTTTAATATTACACCAAACTCTGTAATAAAAAGAATCTTCTTAATCCAACAAATCATATCAAATTTTCGTCCTTTTTATGCCATGGCTTCGGCAAACTTTTCCGGTTTTTCTGTTGCGTTTACAATACTGATGGTTCGGATAGCATTGTCTGCAAATTGATGAAAAGCAGATTTGCTTACCATATCATCACTCATCATTACAGGAACACCGGCATCGCCGCCTTCGCAAATGCTTTGTACAAGAGGAATCTGTCCTAAGAAAGTCAAATCATATTCATCTGCCAAACGCTTACCGCCTTCTTTACCAAAGATGAAATATTGATTGTTCGGTAATTCGGCCGGCGTGAAGTAAGCCATGTTTTCTACCAAACCAATGATTGGAACATTCAGTTGCGCCTGTGCAAACATGGCGATGCCTTTGCGTGCATCGGCAAGCGCCACTTTTTGTGGCGTGGTAACAATGATAACACCCGTTACCGGAACCAGTTGCATCAACGTTAAATGAATATCGCCGGTGCCGGGCGGCATATCAATGACTAAATAATCCAGCTCGCCCCATTCTACATCGGTTACAAATTGCCTGATGGCGCTGCTCACCATGGGTCCGCGCCAAACCACGGCATTTTTTTCATCCACCAATAAACCAATGCTCATGAGTTGAATGCCGTATTTTTCCAATGGAACTATTTTGCCTTTACCGCCAACTTCTTTCATCATTGGCCGTTCGCCGCGAACACCAAACATAATGGGTACGCTGGGTCCATAAATATCAGCATCCATCAAACCAACCTTTGCTCCGCTTTGCGCAAAAGCAATCGCAAGATTTGCGGCTACAGTGCTTTTACCAACGCCGCCTTTTCCACTCACCACGGCAATAATATTTTTCACGCCGGGCAACACTTTACCTTCGTCATTTCGCTTGGTTATAGAGTGAGAAGTGAAGTTGACTGTTACCTGCGCCTCCTTATTTACCAATAGCTTTACAGCATTGATACAGGCGTTCTGTATCATATCTTTCATGGGGCAGGCAGGTGTGGTAAGCACCACCGTAAACGATACGGCATTTCCGTTGATTTTTATATCTTTTACCATATTCAAGGTCACGATATCCTGACCTAAATCTGGCTCCTGTACATTACTTAGCGCCTTTAAAACATCAGTTTCTGTCATCACACATATATTTGTTAAATAAACTTTTGATAGCACAAAATTAGTAGCTGTATAGGTTATTTTGTACTAATCGCTTCCGGCAAAGGAATCTATTATTTTTACAAGGCGAATGAAAATAATTTTATACACTGTACTTTTTCTCTTTGTGGCTGTCTTTGCACAGCAGGCGAATGCACAAACAAGTGTTTCAAAAGATTCTGTTGTGCAGTTATATGGCGTGGTGATGACTGCCGATAGTTTGCAAGCTATTCCGGGCGCCAGCGTAATTGTAGAAGGTAAAGGACGCGGTACATTAACCAACGACCAGGGTGTGTTTTCAATTGTTGTTTTGAAAGGCGATAAAGTAAAATTTTCTGTGGTTGGTTTTAAAGAAAAAGAAGTTGATATTCCTGCCAGTCTTTCCGATAATCAATATAGCTTAGTACAACTTTTAGTAACCGATACTGCTTTTTTACCAGCAACGATTATAAAGCCAAGACCCAGCCGGGCGCAGTTTGAAAGAGATTTTATTAATACCGATATTCCTGCCGACCAGTTGGAAATTGCGCGTGCTAATATGAGCGAATCGAGACGTCGTGTGCTTATGGCAACTTTACCAGCCGATGGCCGCGAAGCCGTTGCAGCATCGTTTCGGCAACAATCGGTTCGGTATTCTTACTTAGGTCAGCAACCGCCTATTAATTTGTTTAACCCGATGGCTTGGGCTGATTTTATACAAGCCTGGAAACGTGGTGATTTCAGGAAAAAAGACGATTAGATTTTCTTACTATTTTATTATTCTTACGACAGCTTTTTAAAGTCTGATTTTATAAAGCAAGATTTGTCTTGATTTATATTATATTGAGCAAAGTAATCGTATTGAAATCATTACAAACCATTTATCAAAACCCGTTTTCTTTTGCAAGTCGTCTTTCTAAATTGAAACTAAAATAATTGACTTGATAGAAAGAATTCATCCAAAAATCTTCCTGTTTTATGATTCATTATTAGGACCGACATCAAAACGATAACTTACACAACGCCAAATAACAAACTTTGCATAGAGAATAAACAGACAATGCGTAAAAAAACAAAATCCATTCCTGTAAATACGATGGCAGAGTTCGGCGCAGGTATTTCCATTGAAAAACTATCATTCAAAGATTTACGCATTTTAGGCAAAGCAACTTTTGAAGAAGCAAAACAATCACATCGGCACGACCGCCATTCTTTCTTCCTGCTTGAAGATGGAAAAGTTTCTATTGAAATTGATTTTCAAAAATATATAATTAAGTCCCCGGCGGTCATCTACCTACACCCTGATCAGGTGCATCGCACAACAGTATTTAAAAATATAACCGTCAGTAGCTGGGCAATCAATAATGAAAATCTAAATCCTGAATACCTGGCATTACTGGAAGACATTACATCCGCAAAACCGTTAGTGTTACAAAAAGAAACGTTTGCTATTATTTCCGAAGCGGTATCACTTTGCATAAAGTTTTCTGAACAGAAAAAAGAAAAATTATATCATTCATTATTGAAAGATAGTTGCAACGCATTGGTTGCATTAGTCCTGTCACAATATTTAAAATTAGCTAAATCGGCAGACAAACTTTCCCGATTTGAAATGGTTACCAAAACCTTCAAAAAAATGTTGGAACGTGATTATACGACTGCCAAACGCCCGGCAGAATATGCTCAAAAACTAAACATTTCTGCACCTTACCTGAACGAATGCGTGAAACACACAACAGGTTTTTCCGTTTCATATCACATACAGCAACGTGTAATTTTAGAAGCAAAACGTTTGCTTTATTATTCTGATAAATCGGTAAAAGAAATTGCTGCAGAATTAGGCTATGATGATTATCCTTATTTTTCACGACTGTTTACCAAAGTTGTGGGAATCTCTGCTTTAGCTTTCCGAAACAAAAACCTCGATTAGTCCAATACTTACTTTGTATTGATATTGTTTGCCGTAATTGTACGATGTTCCTTTGCATCAACAAAAAAATCGTATAAAGCATGGAATTGTTTAAAGATAAAAAAGTGCTCGTTTCGGGTGCAAGTATGGCGGGACTTTCAACCGCATGGTGGATGAACAAATCAGGTTATAAAGTAACAGTTGTTGAAATGGCAAAGGAACCACGGATCAGCGGTGCCGCTGTTGATTTGCGTGGAAATTCCATAGATATTATTAAGCGGATGGGAATTTTTGAACAATTGAAATTAAACAGATTACATGTGGAAATGATAGAATTTAAAAACGCCGGCGATGTTACGGAAGGCTCGATATTGCTGAAAAGCGAGGACATGGAACTTCCCGATGATGACATCGAAATTGAACGGGATAAATTTGTGCGCATTTTATTTAATGAACTAAAAAATGATGTTGAATTTATTTTCAACAACAACATTACAGCGTTGCACGAAACAAAAGACGATATACAAGTAACCTTTAAAAATGGCTCGCAACAGACATTTGATTTAGTGTTTGGCTGCGACGGTTTACATTCGGGTGTAAGAAACATTTGGTTTGGTCACGAAAGGGAATACACACATTTTCTGGAAGCTTATTTTTCTATCACAATCGTAAACAAATTGTTGATAAAGCAAAAAACAATGCAGATGTATAATGTGCCGGGCAAGGCTATTACGCTGAATGCTTACAATGGTAAGACCGACATTATCTTTTGCTTTCTTTCTGAAAAAGAAATTATTTACGATTATCGGGATGCAGAACAACAAAGAAAAATTATTTTGGAACAATTTGCCGGGCAAAGCTGGAGAACTGCGGAATTACTGGAAGAAGTAAAGCATACGGAAAATTTTTACTTCGATAAATTTTGTCAGATAAAAATGCCGTCGTGGACAAAAGGCAGAGTAGCGTTGGTGGGCGATGCTGGCTATTGCGCTTCGCCGGCTGCGGGAATGGGCGCATCGTTGTCTATGGAAGGAGCGGCAACATTAGCTGATGCTTTACAAAAACACAACGGAAATTATGAAGCCGCATTTCAGGATTACAATAAAAATTTGCGCCCGTTTATTGAAGAAGTTCAGGCTACAGCCGAATTAAATGTAAGAGAAACTTTTATTCCAAGAACCGAAGAAGCCATTCGCAAAAGAAACACACAAACACAGTTCTTTTAGTATATATGCACATCGTAAGCGGTGCTTTCTCAGGGTTATTGTCATTACAACTTACACATTCATCTTCTTTAATTCTTTCACCGCATAATTGCAGGCGCGCGCCGTTAAAGCCATGTAGGTTAATGATGGATTGACGCAGGAACCCGATGCCATACTGGAACCATCAGTGATAAAAACGTTCGGCACTTCGTGCATTTGGTTGAAAGAATTTAATACGGAAGTCTTTGGATCTTTACCCATTCTTGCGGTTCCCATTTCATGGTTGGCATTACCGGGAAATGACATCTCATTGTTGATGATAATGTTTTTATAACCGGCGGCTTCCAACATTTCCTGCGCCGTTGCGCCCATGTCTTCGTGCATGGTTTTTTCGTTGTCCTTAAACTCACAATCAACCACAAGTAAAGGTCTGTCCCATTTATCTTTTTTATCATGGTTAAGCGTAATGCGGTTGCCTTCATAAGGCAGACATTCGCCAAAACCATACATCGTTATTTGCCAGCCGCCCGGCTCACTCATGGCATCTTTTACTTCACTACCAATGCCATCTGCATATTGCCTGCCGCGACCGCCACTTACACCATAATGATACCCGCGCAGAAAACGATCATCTTTTGTAGTCACATTTCTGAATCGAGGAATATAAGCTGGCGTTGGTCTGCGACCATAATAATACCGATCTTCCATGCCATCAACCTGCCCCGAAGCAGACAATCCTTTATGATGATCCATTACGTTTCGCCCAACCTGATCGCTGCCATTACCCAAACCAT
Source organism: Ilyomonas sp. (assembly GCA_965199845.1). GTDB lineage: Bacteria > Bacteroidota > Bacteroidia > Chitinophagales > Chitinophagaceae > Ilyomonas. The sequence continues at coordinate 311,018 of CBDATZ010000052.1, read as the reverse complement.
TTGAAAACCGGTTTGATGTTGAGTTTAATAAAATAGCAGCCGTTGCAACCGTAGATGCATTTAAGAAAAGAAGCGGTGCGAAATACTCAGTTGTTTTGCCCGTTGTTGTATCAATCACTTCAACGCCGGTTGCTCTTTGCTTTTGCTCATCATACAAAACTCTGTTTACCAAAGATTGCTGTTTTACGGTTAATTTTCCCGTTGCAAAAGCCGCCGGCATGGTACTGGCGTTTGTACTGAAATAAGCGCCAAACGGGCATCCGCGATGACATAAATCTCTCGCCTGGCATTGTCCTCTGCCTTGCACGGGTTTGGTAAGATTAGCGGTTCTTCCCATAATAACCTGCCGGTCGGAAAATTTGTTTTTTACCTGTTGCTGAAAATGTTTTTCAGCCGCGTTCATATCAAATGGCGGCAGAAAATTACCATCGGGTAAATGCGGAATGCCATCTCTGTTTCCGCTTACACCAATGAAAGATTCTACGTAGTTATACCAGGGTTCTATGTCTTTATAACGAATGGGCCAATCAACGCCATGACCATCTTTTATATTGGCTTCAAAATCGAGATCGCTCCAACGGTAACAAGCTCTCGACCATAACAAAGAACGACCGCCTAAGATGTTGCCGCGTATCCAATCAAAACGTTTGGTTTCTTCGTATGGATTTTCATTATCCTTTATATAAAAATGCTTATTATCTTCTCTGAAAGACCAATGCCGGCTTTGCACAGGATGCACTTCTTTATCGTCTGTTGACAGATGAAAGCGATGCGGAAACTCCCACACATCCATTGTTGCAGTTGGATACTTTGGATGCGTTACATTTTCACCGCGTTCCAGCATTAAAACTTTCAATCCATGTTCACACAATTCTTTCGCTGCCCAGCCGCCGCTGATGCCTGAACCCACAACAATAGCATCATAACTTTGCTGCGCTTTGGCTTTGTTATTTATCAGTAAAGTATCGCCCGGCATAACTCTCTTTTTTTTATTTAATATGTTGTTTCATCTTTTGCGGATAATCGGCTAATGCAATTTCAGGCGCGCTAATTTCAGGATGCCAAAGCTTTTCCCATTCAAAACTATAATAGCCTTTGTAACCATCTTTTTGCAACAAATCAATGGCTTCAAAAATAGGAACTTCACCTTCGCCTAACAGTTTATAATGCACTTCGCCGGCTTCTTTTTTTGCATCTTTGATATGTGTGTGATGGATATATTTTTTCAAAGCCGGATATATATCTTTTGGCGATTCGCCGGTTATCGTCCACATATTGGTAACGTCCCAAATCATCCCCGTATTCGGATGCTCGGAAGCTTTCATTACAGTTTGCAAATCATCAATATGAACCAGATCGCCGTGCGATTCAACCAGAACTTTTACGTTGCTGTTTTTTGCATAATCACCCAAAGTCAGCAAGCCTTTTACAATCAAATCTATCGTTTCTTCTTTGCTCCGTTCTTTTAGAAAATTATTAGGAAACACACGCACAAAAGGACAATCAATTTGTTGAGCCAAATCAATAAAACGTTTGCCTTCATCCAAGTTCTTTGTTCTTTCATTTCCTTCCGGAAAATGAAGCGTGCAAGACGAACCCAAATCAACAAAATGAAGATTATTATCCTTCATCATTTGCATTGTATTGTTTATGTTTTGAGAACTGAATTCTTTGCACTTGGGAAGATCCATTTCGCGCAAAATACCACGCACTTCAATGCCTTGATAACCGTGTTGTTTGGCAAAATCAACAATCTGTTTAAAAGTCCAGTCGGGGCAACCTAATGTAGAGAAAGAGAGCAACGGTTTTGCTGCGCGATTGGTGAAAGCAGAACCCACAATTCCTGTTGCCAGCAACATAGCTGAAGATTGCAAAAAACGGCGGCGCGATGTGTGTGGCATGCTTTATATTTCTTACAAATTAAAGGCTTTCAGAAAATATAAAACAGTTGTATTGTGAAGCTGGCGCGAATGAATAAATAATTTAGGTAAAGAAGATAAACAAAACTATTTGAATCGCTTTTATCAATGCGCGAAGTTCGCCGCGTAATCGCCTTTGATTCGTTCCATCGGTGGATTAAAATAACCGAATTTTACCTGCGGAAATTCTTCCTGTATAAGCTCCATCATTTGTTTGATGCCAAGCATTTCGCCGGTTTCGTGCACACCAATCAAACCCAAATACCAGTCGGGATCAATATTGAAATTACGCCATTGAATCATAGATAAATCTGTATCCCTAATCAGTTTGCGCAACGCTTCATATTCTTCCACGCTATCCGTCATGCCGGGAAAAACAAAATAATTAATGCTTGCCCAGCCACCATAACTGCGCACAACTTTCAGGCTTTCTACAATATCTTCAAACTGGTAATTATTGGGACGATAATACGGCGTATAAATTTCTTTTCGTACAGAGTTCATACTCACACGAATGCTGTTCAAACCCGCATCGCATAAGGCTTTTACAGCATCGGGCTTAGAACCATTTGTATTGATATTAATACTGCCGCTTTGTGTATGTTTCCTGATTTCTAAAATAGACTCCCGTATGGTTTGCCACATTAATAAAGGCTCGCCTTCGCAGCCCTGACCAAATGATACAATTGGATAAGGCGCATGTAAAAGATGCGGAACTGTGAACTCTACAATCTCTTCGGCGGTTGGCTTAAACTGAAGCCTGTCTTGCGTAGAAACAATGGTTTCATCTTCGGGTTGAAAAGAAATACAACCAATACAATTTGCATTACAGGCCGGCGATGACGGAACCGGGCATTCCCAACGCGCCAATGCAAAATTTCTGGCTGCCGGGCAATGATATGTATTGCAGCAATTATCCATTAAATGTTTCACCAAACGGTTGTGCGGATACGACTTTAATAAGTGCTGAACACCGCTTTCAATATTGGCTTCATCATATCCTTCACTTTCCTGGCGAATGTCTTGCTCAATACGAACGGCAGGCACGTAAAATTCATCATTATACCAACCGGCGGCTGTATAACAAAATAGGGGAAGTGTTGGTGCATTGGGTTCGCTTTCATAAGCCGCCAGATACAAACCTGTATGTGCCGGCGGAATAAAAGCAGCCACCGCCCAGCCTTTATTACACAACCGTAAATCACCCGTTTTTACATCAATACCAATGCCTTTGCGTTGAGGTAATTCGTATAAGTTACCGCCTTCCGGTAAGCGAATCCAGTCTTCTTCGGGAACGGGCATGGCATCCCAACCAGCGCGTCCAACGGCATATAAAGAAGTGTCTTCAAAGATGTTTCCTTTGCTGTCGGAATAAAGTAAATATGGTGAAGCCGGTAATGCCATTCAATGTATAATGTTGGTAAATGTTTACAAAGTTCTGTTAGCGTTTAAATATACTTTATTGAGCTGCCGTTAATTTTCCCTGGCAATAATGATTAAATTCTCGTTCTAACGCCGGGCTGACATCAGATTCAATTTCGTGCTGAAACAGTTTGTTGTCTTTATAATCAACCGTAAGAATTCCTTCTTTTAAAAGAAGGTTCTTAATCTCTTTCCACTCATATTCTTTTGCAGGTAATGTATTAAAGGTGATGCCGCTTTCATCCACACCCAATTCCTGCGGAAATTTTACCTGGCGTTCCAGCAAAGCCGCAATAGCAAACAAGCCAGCCATCCAATAATTGCTTACCGGTTCTATAAACCAGCCGATTGCGGCTGCGAAAAGAGCCAAGCGATAAAATGCAATTTCATCTTTTTGGCGTGCAGAGAAATAGCTATAAAAACTCCACAACACAATAAAAACAGCGATTACAGCAAATAAAATAGCTGCATTGTGATATAACTTGGAAGTCCATTGATGAATAGCCACATACACAAAAAAAAGAACGGCTAAAAACAGCATGATAAAGCTAACTGCATCTACTTTTTTGTAGTCAGGTTCTTTTATTGTTATCACGTAATTGTATTTGCTCATTCTACTGCTTTACTATGGCAATTGCTTTTGATAAGTAAGTTGCAAAGACGCCACAGCAAACGCGCGCCTACATGAGAATCTACGCAATCTTCACCCACACCAATTTCTACCAAATCAAAACCGATTAACTGCTTGCCTTCCTCAATCATTCGCTTTACAATGTAAAGAATCTGTTCCATATCGTAACCGCCGGGAACCGGTGTGCCGGTGTGCGGGCAAAGCTTCGGATCAAGCCCGTCAATATCAAAACTGAGATATACTTTTTGGGGTAAATGCTGAATCAGTTCATCCACAATCATACGCCAGTTTTCACCTTCAAACATGCGCTCTTTTATACGCTGATCTAAGTAAGTAATAATGCGGTAATTGCTGGCACATATAAAATCCCATTCTTCTTCCGAAAAATTGCGGATACCAAACTGAACGAGCTTTTCAATAGAAGGCACTTCGTTCATTACATTGTACATAATAGAAGCATGAGAATAGGTAAACGCTTCATACGATTTTCTCAGATCGCAGTGTGCATCTATCTGCAAAATACCAAAGCTGCCATGCTTTTCTGACAGTGCTTTTATCAAACCAAGACTAATGCTGTGGTCGCCACCCAACAAAGCCACCAGCTTATCTTTTTTGAGTAATTCAGTGGTTTCTTCGTACACCCAATTATTTATAAACGCAGAGCCTTCGTTTATTTCGCGCAGGCTCTTGGTCATAAATTTATTTTCTTTCAGGTCGTTTCCCTTTGTAATATAGTCAATATACAGTTCAGCTTCTTTGCGCAGGTAATCGCTTTTCATCAGGAGTTTGCGGTTTATTTCCCGCATAAAAAAACCTTGCTTCCAGCCATCGCACACGTCCATATCAAACACACCAACCTGCAACGACGCTCTGAATACCTGTTCTGCAGTACGCGATGTGCCGGCGCTCGCGCTCACCGTTACTTCCCAGGGCACAGGCAGTATCACCACTTTCGATTCTTCCTCCGTAAAAGGAAGCCCGAATATGGTGTTATTTGGATTGCTTACCGAGTTCGGATTATAATTCTTTAAATCAACCATTCTAACTTTTTTAAAAACGATGCAAGATACATAACACTTTACGTAAACCTTCTGTATACAGGGTTACTAAGGCGCCGCGCAATAATGATTAACATCTTATTGATTTCAGGTACAAAAAACGGAGCTAAATTCAGGCTGCATCAGGTTTACAGAGAAATTGCCTAACACAAATACTTGTTAATTAGGAACAGCATGACAGGCACATCTTTATTTTCTTTTAATTTTGAAACAGATGATACAAAAAATCACACGATTTATGATGAGTAAAAAAGTGCTGCCAGTATTGCTGGTTCTTCTGGTGGGTGGTCTCCTGTGGGCATTTACAAGCAGCGGAAAAAATCCGGACGATGATACCAAAGCGCGTCAGCAGCAATTGCTGGTTTTGGTAGGTTCTATTTTAGAAAAAAATCATTACGACCCTAAAAAAATTGATGATAATTTTTCCAAAATTATTTTTAAAAATTACCTGACCGATTTAGATCCCGACAAGAATTTATTCCTGCAAAGCGATATCAATTCTCTCAAAAAATATGAGACTGAAATTGATGACGAAATTCATGGTGCCGATTTAACTTTTTATCCGTCAGCCATTGCTGTTTATAAACAACGACTGAATGAAACGCCGGCTATTTATAAAGACATTTTAGCAAAGCCATTTGATTTTTCTGCAAATGAAAAAGTACAGTTGGATGCCGATAAAATTTCTTATCCAAATAACGATGCAGCTCGTAAAGAACAATGGCGCAAACGCCTGAAATACCTGACACTCGAGCGTTTTATTGAACTGCAAAATCAGCGCGATAAAGCCGGAGCTAAAGACAGCATTCGCTCGCAAACCGATGCGCAGTTAGAAGCGCAGGCGCGTGGTAAAGTGATGCAGATTATGACCCGTATTTACGACCGCCAGGAAAAAACATATAGCGATGACGATCAGTTTAGTATGTTCATCAATACCATTACCGACGAAATGGACCCGCATACCAGCTATTTAGCGCCGGTGGCAAAGCGCAGTTTTGATGAAGATATGAGTGGCCGTTTTTATGGCATCGGAGCCTTGCTGAAAGAAGAAGACGGACAAATAAAAATCAGCAGCGTGGTGCCGGGAAGTCCTGCCTGGAAAACGCAAAAGGTACAGGAAAATGATGTGATTGTAAAAGTGGGACAAGGCGTGGCTGAACCGGTTGATATTACCGGTTATGCTACTACTGATGCCGTAAAACTGATAAGAGGAACGAAAAATTCGGAAGTACGGTTAACACTTAAAAAAGCAGATGGTTCTTTACAGGTTGTACCTATTGTTCGCGATGAAATTGTATTGGATGAAACGTTTGCAAAAAGTCTCGTCATTAACAAAGGCGGTAAAAAAATCGGCTACATTTTCTTACCCGAATTTTATCTTGATGTAAACCGCGAAGACGGCGCACGTTGCTCGCAGGATGTTGCCCAGGAAGTAATAAAACTGAAAGCTGAAAACGTGGATGGTATTGTGATTGATCTTCGCAGCAATCCCGGCGGAAGTTTACCTGAAGTGGTAAAGATGGCAGGCTTATTTATCAAATCGGGTCCTATTGTTCAGGCAAAAGATAAGAACGGCGAACCGATCATCTGGAAAGATACCGACCCTTCTGTTTTGTATGATGGTCCAATGGCTGTAATGGTAAATGAAGGCAGCGCTTCGGCTTCCGAAATTTTTGCTGCTGCTATGCAGGATTATCATCGTGCCATTATTGTGGGAAGCACTTCTACGTATGGCAAAGGCACCGTGCAAAAACCATTGCCATTGGGCAAGCCAAACTTCTTTACCGGAACCGGCGATTTAGGTGCTTTGGTGCTTACATTCGAGAAGTTTTACCGGGTAGATGGCGGTTCTACACAATTAAAAGGTGTAACGCCTGATATCATTCTTCCCGACCAATACGAATACATGAAGATTCGTGAAAAGGATAATGAATCTGCTTTGCCCTGGGATCAGATTCAGAAAACAGATTATCAATCCTGGAAAGGTCCTGTTAATTTTAAAAAGATAGAAGACGATGCAAAACAAAAGATAGCGCAAGACAGCGCATTTGCTATCATCAATAAAAATACTTCCTGGCTGAAAGATAATATAGACAAGGAATACGACCTGAACATCAATAAATATAAAGCGCAGCAAGATGCTTTGAAAAAAGTGATCCGTCAGAATGATACGTTATCTAAATTGGCAACGGCAATGGATATTAAGCCAATGGCAGTTGATAATGATAAGTATTATAACAATCCAGATAAAGCCAAAGCAGAACGCAGCAAACAATGGCTGAACCTGGTGCAAAAAGACATGTATCTGGATGAAACCGTTGATATTATGAAAGACATGATCAGCAATGGAAATACCAATAACATGGCAATGGAAAAAAAGTAAATCATCATATATCATTATAAAAGAAAAAGGCTGGTCAAAATTGACCAGCCTTTTTCTTTTATAATATTTTACTTACAAGACCATACGTTTTTTACAAACCTGCTTTCCTTGCGGAAATCATCAGGTGAATAGGCAGAATCCATTGTAAGCGGATCGCCATTTTCGTTGTAATAATTCGTAACACAATTACAGGCAATTCCTTTACAGCTAAATAAATAAACAACTTCGTTTTGCCTTACATATTCATCTATAAAAGGCTCGCATTCGCAGTTCGAATAACCGGCTGTCAATTTCTGTAACGGCTCCGGAATATTTTCATTTTCTTTAGAACAAGAAAACAAACAACAGGTAAGTAAACTTAAATAAACGATAGCCTTTTTAAACGAGCTTTCAGGCTTATTCATATCCTTTTTACAACCTGATATGTTTTATAAAAGAAACGTTGCGTGCTATACAAATCAATTCTTATTTTCTTCTTCCGTTATCGGTAAACCCAACTCTTTTTCCATCGCTTTAATATCGGGTTTATGACCTCTGAAATCAAGAAACATTTTATTCAAATCTTCTGTATTGCCGCGTGATAAAACCATATCGCGAAAATGTTGCCCGTTCTCTCTTGTTAAACCGCCGTGTTCTTCAAACCAGGAATATGCATCTTCTTCCAGCATCTTTGTCCATTGATATGCATAATAACCCGCTGCATAACCGTTGCTCCAGATATGAAGAAAATAAGATGACCGATAGCGTGGCGGAACCTGCGGCAAATCAAGCTTTGTAACGTGAAGTGCGGTCTTCTCAAAACCATCGGCATCGTTTACGGTTGTATCAGCCGGCAAAGTGTGCCATTGCATATCAAGCGAAGCCGCGGCAATAGCTTCTGTCAAGCCATAACCTTTATTAAAAGAAGAAGATTTTTTTATCTTATCAACTAAACTTTGCGGAATGGTTTCGCCTGTTTTATAATGAACCGTGTAATGCTTCAATACAGATGGATACAACGCCCAATGCTCGTTAAACTGCGATGGAAACTCAACAAAATCGCGCGCTGTATTGGTTCCTGAAAGTGTTGGATATTTCTGGCTGGCAAACAAACCATGCAATGCATGACCAAACTCGTGAAACATCGTTGTTACATCGTCAAAAGAAATCAAGGCTGGTTTCCCGGTAGCTGGTTTTGTAAAATTGCAAACGTTATAAATTACCGGCTTTGTACCTAACAAATAAGACTGGCCAACCAAATTGCTCATCCACGCGCCGCCTTGTTTGTTATCGCGTTTATAATAATCGCCATAAAACAGAGCGAACGATTTTCCATCCTTATCAAACACTTCAAATACACGAACATCAGGCTGGTAAACCGGAATGTCGTGACGCTCTTTAAACGTCAATCCATACAATTGATTTGCCGCATAAAATACACCGTCTTCCAGCACTTTATTCAATTCAAAATATGGCTTTATTTCATTTTCATCCAGATCGTATTTCGCTTTGCGAACCTGCTCGGCATAATATTCCCAATCCCACGGCTGTAAAGTAAAACCGCCGTTTTGCTGGTTAATAACAGCCTGAATATCGGCAGCTTCTTCTTTGGCTTTTCCGGTAACAGCAGGCACTAATTTCTCTAAAAATGTATTGACAGCTTCCGGTGTTTGCGCCATCTGGTCCTGCAGTTTCCAGGCAGCGTAAGAAGTAAATCCCATCAGCTTTGCTTTTTGCGCGCGAATGGTGGCAATACGCAAAATGGTTTGGCGTGTATCATTCGAATCGTTTTGCTCCGCACGATTCCAGGAAGCTTCAAATATTTGTTGTCTTGTATCGCGGTTAGAAAGCGACTGCAAAACAGGTTGCTGCGTTGTATTTTGTAAAGGCAGCAACCACTTGCCCGGCATATTGTTGTCTTTTGCTTTTTGTGCAAACGCTTCTTTATCGCTTTGCGAAATACCGGAGAGCTTAGCTGAATCATCAATTGCAACAGCGCCTTTTTTGGCAGCCGCTAACAGTTGATTGTTAAACTTAGCTGTTAAGGCAGCTTCTTCTTCATTCAATTTTTTAAGCGCTGTTTTATCTTCTTCGGAAAGTCTTGCGCCAGCTAAAACAAATTGCTGATAAACCACTTCTGCCAATCGTTTTGATTCTGCATCCAGGTTAAGTTTCTCCCTGTTCTGATACACCGTTTGTATGCGGGCAAATAATTTTGCGTTTAAATAAATGGCGTCTTGGTTGGCGGCTAATTTCGGCGCCATATCTTCCTGCAACTGTTGCAGCGAATCGTTAGTATTAGCGCCTGTTACAAGGTTAAATGCATTGTTTACACGCGTAAGTAATTGCCCCGATTTTTCCATCGCGACGTATGTATTTTCAAACGTTGCAGGCGCCGTATTATTAGCGATGGTTTCTATCTCGGTTAATTGCTTTTTCATGCCTGCTTCAAATGCAGGTTTGTAGTCGGAATCTTTTATTTTATCGAACGGCGCAGCTTCATAAAGCAACGTGCTTTTTGTATTGAACGGATTGGAAGAAGGCAACATAGTTCCGACATTTTTTTGTGCGATTGCAAATGATGTAAATAAAACAGCAAGCGATAAAGTGGTTGTTTTTTTCATAGAGAATTTTTATCTGGTTAATGTTTTTTAGGTATTACAATGGTTCTTATTATAATCGCTTCAAAGTTCAATTCATAACAGGAATTTGAACGGAGCGTCGCAACGAAGCTCAATCGGAGTTACTGGCGCTGGCAACATAAAACTGTATTTATCTGCATTACTTCACAAACAATCGTTCAATATAATCTTCTTTAAACTCAACGTATGTCGGGCTGCCGCCGGGCGTAAGATTGGGCGTGTTGCAGGCGAATAATTGTTCTGCAATCATTTCCATTTCAGTTGTGCTTAATGTTTTTCCGGCCTTGATAGATTGCTGGCGCGCAAGGCAGCGAACTACTTTTTCGCGGCGGCTTACTTTCATATCGCTGCTGAAGTGTTTAAACTGTTCCAGCAACAATTCAATTACCTGTTTTTCATTACCTTGTTTCATATCAGCCGGCGTTCCCTGAATGATAAATCCATCCTGGCCAAACGGTTCTATTTCATAGCCAACCAATTGCAGTTCGGGCAATAAATCTTCTAGCAAAATAGCATCCGGCGTAGAGAGTTGCAGCGCAGACGGAAACAGCGTTTTTTGCGTTGCTGCCGGTTTGCCTTGCAAGGCTTCGCTGTATTGCTCGTACAAAATACGCTCGTGCGCCAGTTGCTGATGCAGTAATACAAAACCGGCTTCGCTGGTTGAAGCGATAATATACGTGTTGTGTAACTGCGCAATAACGGTTACACTAATTCCCTTTGATTTTTGAATAACTGATGATGGCTCGTACTCAAAACTCAATGGCTGAAAGCCTGCGGATTCTTCTGGTTCTGTATAAAAATCTTTCCAGTGCTTCATCTCATTTTTATTGGTTGATTCTATAAAGTGCGACTGGTGTTTTTGTGTAAATGTGGAGAACAAACCCGAAGAGGAAGCGGTTTCTTTTTCCACTTCGCCAAACGGTTTGCTTACAGCTTCCAATTGTTGTATATCGGCATCTAACGTAAAATCTAACGAAGGAGAAATGCTGAATTGTGCCAGCGCATGTTTAATGGCAGATTGTACAAAGGCATAGATAATCTTTTCATCTTCAAACTTAATTTCCTGCTTGGTTGGATGCACATTAATATCAACTTGTGCAGGATCTAATTCGATAAACAAAACATACAGCGGATAACTGTCTTTGGGCAATAAATCTTCTAATGCGCTGTTTACCGCATGGTTTAAATACGCGCTCTTGATAAAGCGGTTGTTGACAAAAAAATACTGGTCGCCACGCGTTTTTTTAGCCGCATCAGGTTTGCCGATAAAGCCATAGATATTCATGTAATCAGTGGCTTCACCAACGCTTACTAATTTGGTTGCGTACTGGCTGCCAAGTATTTGTACAATACGTTGTTTATTGTTGCCGGCTTCTAAATAAAAGACTTGCTGATTGTTGCTGGTTAACGAAAAAAAGATGTGCGGAAACGACATGGCTACGCGAATAAATTCATCCACAATATGGCGAAGCTCGGATGCATTGCTTTTTAAAAAATTACGGCGCGCCGGTACATTAAAAAACAAATTCTTCATGCAAATATTAGTGCCAACCGGGCAGGCGCACAACTCTTGTTTGGTAACAATACTGTTTTCTATATTGATGGAAGTTCCCAACTCGTCATCAGCGCGGCGTGTGCGCAATTCAACCTGTGCTACAGCCGCAATAGAAGCCAATGCTTCACCACGAAAACCCATGGTGTTTATCTTAAACAGGTCTTCTATTTTTCTTATTTTGCTGGTGGCATGTCGCTCAAAGCTAAGCCTGGCGTCGGTTTCGCTCATGCCTTTGCCGTTGTCTATTACCTGTATCAGGCTTTTGCCGGCTTCATTTATAATCAGTTGAATGTTGGTGGCACCGGCATCAACCGCATTTTCCAATAACTCTTTCACGGCGCTTGCCGGGCGTTGTATAACTTCGCCGGCCGCTATCTGGTTGGCAATATTATCGGGCAATAATTGAATGATATCTGTCACTCTTCACGTTTTAAAATGTACCAAAATGTAAAGCTAAATGTATTTATAGCGCAACTGTAAAGAAGGGAAAAATTCTGTTGACAGCCAAATGAAAACACATTACCCTCAGCTACGAAAGATATTTATGACGTGAAAGTACAAAGCCTTTTAAATAATAATCTTTTCCTTTCGGTTATAAAGTTTGCAGTGAAATGTATTGGTTGAATTATTTTGTATCAACAGAAGCTGATGATATTTTGCCTGTTGTATTTTAAAAATTTCAGTAAAGCTGTCGATAACTTTTTGCAATAAATTTATTTATCGCCTTAAAATAATTTAAGGCAATCGTTCCAAAAACTAATCTCAGTTTAAGGTATAACTCCGGAGAGAAAGATACTTTCGTGTCATCCAAAAAAAAAATCCAGCGGGGCGAAAAAAATTACCCGTTTCGGAATCCAATATCATTATGAAAAATTATTAAAGGCAATGTAGATTACTATATTGCCTTTTTGTTTTGATTTAAATGATTATTTTAGTCATCATAATATCTCAACTTTTTCTAACATTTTAAAAAACAAAACCTGGCTCTTCAAAATCAAATTAGCCTTTCTTTTACCGAAGCAGAATTGCAAACGATTGACGATGCACTAACACAAATGGAAGCCGTATTAAACGGCAAACTCGTTCAGCTTACTGCCGAGCAAAATGGTGTGTATGGCAAGCTGAGAAATGAGAACGAAGGCTGGGTAGAAACCATTTACCAGGATTGCAAACAAGTGCCGTCGCTGGTGCCCGAAAAAGTAGTAGACACCAAAGAGTGGGATGCCGACCAAACAGCCCGCAAGCAGCTTTCGCCACGCATTAGCCGGCTGCAGGCCCTGGCTACAAATCTTGATTCTACAAACCGTTTGATTGGTTTTGATTTGTACACCACCTGCCGCAGGGTATATAAAAATGTAAAAGCCCAGATGGAAATGGGCGTGCCGGGCAATAAGGAATTTTACGACAAGTGGAGCGTGCAATTTCTAGGTCGCAAAGGCGGTCAGAAGTCCGCAAAATCATAATTGTCCATCTAAAAAGCCGCTCCGAGCGGCTTTTTTGTAGATTACAACGATTTTTAAGATGTTTTTGCATAGGTAAATGGGCTGCGAGCCGCAAAAAAGGCGGTCGAAGCGGTTTTTTAAATGGAAAAAGGCAGTTTCCACTTTTGCCGTTATCTCTTTTTTTTGATTTATTTATCCTGTATTTTTCCATTTCTTAATAATCTAAAACCAGTTTATGAAAACAATTTTTACTTGTTTATTTTTTAGTGTGGCTTTATTTGTTTCTGCGCAGAATACGTTTAAGGTGCGGGCATTTGCTCCGAATTATAGTTTCGTTCAACAGGTTGTTCAATTGAATAATGGCAGCTTTGTGAGCGTAGGTGGTATTTATCAAAACCCTAATACCGCTAATATCGATTTATATATTTTAAAAACTGACGCCACAGGCAAAGTGCTTGCTTCCAAAGCTATCAGCAACGATTTTGAAAGTTATTCTTTTTCATTATGCAAAACAAGCGATGGCGGTTTTGCGGTATGTGCTTTTTTGAATTATCAGGTTGGTCTAATAAAATATACAGCCAATCTTACACAGCAATGGGCAAAACAATATACAGTAACAGGCAGTTCTTCTTCCAGTGCTTATAAAGTATTACAAACGCCTGATGGTGGCTTCCTGTTAACTGGCTCTGTTAATGATGTTACCAATGACGGAAGTAGAGATGGCTACCTGCTGAAAACAGATGGCAATGGAAATGTGGCGTTTTCAAAACAATACTTAGCTGCAGGGAAAAATGAGATCAGAGATATTGCTATAACCCATAATGGCAATTATGCTTTATTAGCCGTTTCTGACACAGATGATGAAGAAGGATATTATAGTGCTAAAATAATTATGGCAAATACAGCAGGAGATGTACTCTGGTCAAAAGAAATTTCTGATAACAACCTGAGTGTATATCCATCAGCAATAGCAGCCAGCTCTGATGGTGGTGTATTGATTGCCGGGGAAGTTTATAATTCTAATTCGAATACTGCCGTTTTTGATCGTTTCCTGATGATGAAGTATGATGCTTCGGGAACTTCCGTATGGTCGAAAACAGCGGTTGTACCAGGCTACAGCGAAAGTTATGCTTACTCGGTAACAGAGGATAAAGACGGCGGTTACATTTTCGCCGGTAACATTGATATTTTTTTAGACGCCGATTACTCAGAGTATGACACCAGCTATGCGTACCTGGTAAAAACCAATGCAGCCGGTACTTTGCAATGGACAAAAACCATAGAGCCAACCCGTGAGGGATATACCGGGATTGGTAGTTTTATTACTACCTCCGATGGTGGATACGCTATTGCCGGAGAAGGTTTTTTTTATAATGCTGACGATGAAGATTATAACGACGGTAGTTACATTTATAAACTCAATAGTAATCTTGAAGTATGCGGTGAAGTTGATGGCAGCAAAGGAACTCTTGAAGATTATAATGGCGGTGCCTCTATCAATACTACATCATCACTTGTTACAACCACCGCTACCAACCTTACTATTTCTTTGTCTGATGCTGGTACGACTGATAATGTATGTAGCGGCGTACTTCCTCTCCAGCTTCTATCCTTCAATGCTTCTTTGCAAAATAAAAGCGTAGCTATAAATTGGACTACTGCCAATGAAGTAAACACCAATTATTTTGTTGTGGAAAGAAGTAGAGATGCTGTTACTTTTAATGCATTGCAACAGGTATCAGCCAAAGGCAATACAGCTACAACACAATCTTATAATACAAGTGATTTGCAACCATTGCCCGGCACATCTTATTATCGTTTGAAAGAAGTTGATAAAGATGGAAAGATAACTTACTCGTCAATTGTGACTGTTACCGTATTGGATAATGGATTGATTGTAATCAGTCCAAACCCGGTGCAGAATACAGCAAGAGTTATTATACAAAGTGCAGCTAACACAAGTGCAACATTTCAGGTGATGGATATGAAAGGACGCGGAATCATCACACAAAAAACATCGGTAGTAACCGGAAGAAACGTCATCAATATTCCGGCTTCATCCTTATCAAAAGGAGTTTATATACTGAAAGTGATTCAAAACAATACAACGCAAACAATACGCTTTGTAAAAGAATAACTGAATAGTTTATATAAAAAGACCTGCTAATTGTTAGCAGGTCTTTTTATATAAACTATATAATTTCTATTTCAACCCTTTCAAATAAGTTCCATAACCACTCTTTGCATACAAGTCAGCCTGAACCATTAATTGATCATGATTAATAAAACCCATTTTATAAGCAATCTCTTCAATACAGCCGATTTTAGTGCCTTGCCGTTTCTCTATCACACGTACATATTCGGTAGCATCACTTAACGAATCGAAGGTGCCCGTGTCAAGCCAGGCAAAGCCGCGGTTCATTACACCAACATGCAATTTCTCACGTTCTAAATACACTTTATTTACATCGGTAATTTCATATTCGCCACGCGGAGAAGGCGCAATATTTTTAGCGATAGTTACTACTTCATTATCATAAAAATACAAGCCCGGTACAGCATAGCGACTCTTTGGTTTGGCAGGCTTTTCTTCTATAGAAAGCGCTTTAAAATTTTCATCAAAATCTACCACGCCATAACGTTCGGGGTCGCTTACTTCATAAGCAAAAATAGCGGCGCCATCTACATCATTAAACGATTGTAAGAGCTTACTAAAACCAGGACCGTAAAAGATATTATCGCCTAATACCAATGCTACTTTATCATCACCAATAAACTTTTCGCCTATTACAAATGCCTGCGCCAAGCCATTTGGTTTTTCCTGCACGGCATAAGAAAAAGAACAACCAATGGCAGCACCATCGCCAAGCAATCTTTGAAACTGTTCCGAATCTTCGGGCGTAGTAATGATGAGAACATCTTTAATACCGGCGAGCATCAAAACAGAAAGCGGGTAATAAATCATCGGCTTATCATATACCGGCATAATTTGTTTGCTGATACCTTTTGTAATTGGGTACAAACGAGTGCCGGAACCGCCGGCGAGGATAATTCCTTTCATAAGAAACAGCGTTTATGAAATATTTTTTAGTAATGGATTCACTAAGTCTTTGTCTGATAAAATCAATTCATTTTCCGGCAGGCGCCAGTCAATACCAATTTGCGGATCGTTATACATCAAACCGCCTTCGGCAGCTTTGTTGTAAAAATTATCGCATTTATAAAAGAAAACAGCGGTATCGCTCAATACGATAAACCCGTGCGCAAAGCCGCGCGGAATAAAGAGCTGCGTGTTGGATGTGCCGGTTAATTCAATTGCGAAATGCTGACCATAAGTAGGCGATTCCTTGCGCAAATCAACAGCTATATCCAGCACAGAGCCTTCCAATACACGAACCAGTTTTGCCTGTGCGGCATCGCCTTTCTGAAAGTGCAAACCACGCAATACACCTTTGGTTGAAGACGATTGATTGTCTTGTACAAAATGTACATCTAAGCCGGTAAGTTTGGCAAAGGTTTGCTGGTTAAAACTCTCGAAAAAATATCCTCGGTTATCTTTAAAAACCGTGTCGTGAATAATGTAGCAATCTGCAAGTGGCGTTTGTTCTACTTTCATGAGAAAAATAAAAAGTGAAAAGTAAAAATCAAAAAATAACCGTGTATTTTATTCCTTGTTTTCTACTTTTTATTTTTGAATTTTTACTTTAAAATTACCTGTTCTCGTATTGTTCTTCGTAATAATGCTGGTAATTGCCTGATGTTACATGCTCCAGCCATTCTTTATTATTCAAATACCAATCAATGGTTTGGCTCAAGCCTTCTTCAAACGTTACACTTGGCGTCCAGCCCAATTCTTTGTTGATTTTAGTAGCATCAATGGCGTAACGCAAATCATGTCCCGGACGGTCTTTTACATACGTTATCAGTTGCTCGCTTTCGCCCTTTTCACGATCTAATTTTTCATCCATCAAACTGCACATCAGCTTTACAAGGTCAAGATTTTTCCATTCGTTAAAACCACCAATGTTATATGTTTCGCGGTTTTTTCCTTCATGAAAAACAAGATCAATGGCACGTGCATGATCTTTTACAAACAACCAGTCGCGTGTATTTTCTCCTTTGCCATAAACAGGCAATGGCTTTTTATTGATGATGTTATTGATGAACAGCGGAATTAGTTTTTCAGGAAAATGATTGGGACCATAATTGTTGCTGCAATTAGTAACCACAACCGGCAAACCATACGTCTCGCTGTAAGCGCGAACAAAATGATCAGACGATGCTTTGCTGGCAGAATACGGCGAGTTGGGAGAATAAGACGTAGTTTCAGTAAACATACCTTCATCGCCAAGCGTACCATATACTTCATCGGTAGAAATATGATAAAAACGATGTCCTGAATAATTGGCTTTCCAGGCTTCTTTTGCCGTATGTAAAAGGTTAACGGTGCCGACAATATTGGTATAAATAAAATCGAGCGGCGCTACAATGGAACGATCTACATGACTTTCTGCCGCCAAATGAATAACATCGGTAATATCATATTTTTCAAACACAGCTTTTATAGCTTCCGCATCTAAAATGTTCACTTTTTCAAAATAATAATTTGGCTTCTCTTCAACGTCTTTCAGGTTCTCGAGATTGCCGGCGTAAGTAAGCGCGTCTGTATTAACGATTGTGTATTCCGGATATTTGTTTACAAACAAACGTACCACGTGTGAGCCAATAAAGCCGGCACCGCCGGTAATCATTATTTTTTTAGACATACTGTTTTCTCTTTTTATTGAATAGAGATTTTATAAAATACGGCGTAAAAGTAAATGATTTGCCTTCGTCTTTTTTTTATCGAAATTAAGATTCAATTAAAGTGTATTATAAATCCAATTCCATTAGCGATACAGATGGTAAAAGATGAACGGTTTGCAGCCCGGCTTTTTGCGCGCCTTCTACATTGGGTAATGTATCATCTATAAATAAAGTTTCAACAGCCTTTAAATTCTGTTCATCAAGTACATATTGATATGCTTCAATATAAGGTTTGCGCAAACCTATATTTTGCGAGTAATAGGCTTTTATAAAATGATTGTCAAAATCGTTTTTGCCGGTTTGCTGCTGATAGATTTTCATAAATGCTTTGTGGTGAATGGCATTGGTGTTAGATAAAAGAAACACTTTATATTTGTGCCTGATTTTATCTAACCAGGCAATTCTATCTAAGTAAAAACTGCCCAGCAAAGCGTTCCACGAATCTTCTATCTGTTCATCTGCCAGCGTTGTATTGGTATGATTGCGGAAAGTATTGTAAAATTCTTCTGCATTGAGCTTGCCGGTTTCTAAAAGTTCAAACATATCGGAAGCATGACTTTGCGTATAAAACTCGTTAAAATTCTGTACCCGCAAGTCGGTAAATGCGTTGAGTGTTTTGGCATAATCAATATGAATAAATACACCACCCAAATCGAAGATGATATTTTTTACGTTTTGCATAACGGCAAAAATAAAGGACAGCTATTGTTTGTTCTTGGAAAATTGACAGATTTTTCTATTTTTGCGCTCCCGAATTCCAAAAGGATTCAGGGCCTATAGCTCAGCTGGTTAGAGCACCTGACTCATAATCAGGGGGTCCCTGGTTCAAGCCCAGGTGGGCCCACTCGTTGAGTGGCAAATCACTTCAATCTCTTCTGAAAGCCGTAGTAAATCGCTGATTTACACGGCTTTTTGCTTTTCTGCCTGTCAAACAAAGTCAAATCGTTTCAAATAAATCGGTAACCTTTTCGGTAACTCTTCCCTTGTTTTAGCTTAGAGGTTACCGAATATAGCTGAGAACCTTACGGGTGCTGTATTACAACAAGGTCGGATTTCAAAATAGTTCATCAAAAACATGATTTACTCACTTTTTAAATTTAAAACGTATGCATCTGAATCAAAAGCTTTCCATTCTGTTCTGGCTTTGGAACAAGAAAATTGACAGGGAGGGAAGGTCTCCTATTTATGTAAGAATTACCATTGATGGTCAGAGAGCCCAGTTTTCTTTGAGTCTAAAAATCAGATCGGAACTGTTCAATTCTGCGTCAGGAAAGGCGAAAGGCAGCGCACCGGAAGCTGCCAGGGTTAACAGCGAGATTAATGTTGTAAAGGGCAAATTGCAGCAGTATTTCAATGTACTTAGTACACAACACAAGTTTGTTTCAGCCGATATGCTTAAAAATGTTTACATAGGAAAAAACAATACCAGCCAAACGCTGTTACAGGTCATTACTTACCATAATGAAAATTTTAGAGAAAAAGTAGGCTCCGGTAGCCGCTCCCAGGCTACCTTGAAAAAGTATAATGCGACAAGGGAAAAAGCACGCGCTTTTATACGATACGGGTTTGGAACACCAGACATATCCTTGGCACAAATCAAACCTTCTTTCGCGGAAGAGTTCTACCATTATCTTTCTGTTTATGAGTATCTGGAAAACAATACCATCGTTAAGCATATTAAGAACATTAAGAAGATGCTGATGCTAGCAGTGAACAAGGAATGGATGGCAGCCAATCCCATAGCAGGTTACCGGTGTACCTATACCCCTTCGGACAGGCAAGGATTGACAGAGGAAGAGTTAAAGAAACTGGTTAGTGCAAAGTTCACCCGTAGTGCGCTGGAAGAAGCCAACGATTGTTATGTAGCCATGTGTTTTACCGGCTATGCCTATAAAGATGCCTTATTGCTAACACCCGAAAATATCGAGGTGATGGAAGACGGTGGCAAATGGTTTGTGAAGAACCGGGAGAAAACAGACTGTAAGGAAAACGTTCCCATTCTGCCAATCGTTGAAAAAATTATAGAGAAATATAAAAAGCATCCTTTCTGTGCGGCTTACAATAAAGTCTTTCCTATACACAGCAATCAGAAGTTTAATAGTTGTCTCAAAGAAATTGCTGCCATCTGTGGCATCAATAAAACACTCACCACCCATACTGCCAGGCATACATTTGCTACAACGGTGACGCTTAGTAATGGAATGCCGATAGAAACAGTCAGTGCTTTGTTAGGACATAGTTCCATACGGACAACGCAGATTTATGCTAAGGTGGTAGCCAAAAAAGTAAGTGAGGATATGAATATCCTAAGACAAAAATGGAACGATAAAATGCCGTAGGTCAAGTAGTACAATACAATTTTATTGTTTCTTTAATTGCGTTTTTTTTACTCATTTTTACTATCATTTACTTTTCTTTAAAAGAAAAGTAAATGATAGTAACCTAATCAAATTTTGTACACCGACTGTATAAGGTGGATGATTTCTTACCCTTAATTATACAATCCGCAAGGTGATAATCAATATAAACGTTGACAATCAATTATTTTGCTGGTCAATGCTGCACGAAATCAGTGATTTAATCAAGTGAACTCTATACTTTTATCGTCGTAATCATATTCAACATCCTGAAAAACGGATAGGTCTAAGTCTAAAATCTTGCTTACCTGTTCAACTTCTGCTGTTTCCTCATAGCCAACAACTTGTTCAAAAAAGAAAAAAAGTCCTTCACCAAAGTCATTTACACATTTTGTCGGCTTGTTTGGAATTATTTCATAACTCATTCCCATAACTGAATGATTTTGGTTTGTCACAAAAAGTAGTAAAGTCGCTGTAAAGAAAGTCGTCAATAAGTGCATGGTCAAAATTTCTTGCCGTTAACTCTTAAATAGACGAAGGATCTTCTTCACCTTTTCTTTGCTCAAAAAATATGTTTTCTGTTGATTCACAACTATTCATTGTTTCGTTTCCAAGACTACTCAATTTCACAAAGGAAATTCCGTATGAAATCCAACAACCTAAAAAATGAAAGTGCAACCCCGAAAACGAAAGACTCATTTTATATTTAGCTTATCAGATTCTTGAACCTAACAGGTTGTTGTTCCGTAAAGCGCAATGTCCCTTAGCCAATGCACAATAAGCCATCGAAGGAGATATTGCTTAGAAGAAAACTTAATGATAGTGAAAGCGAAGTGACATACTCCGCTTAGTTGGAAATGAAATTTACCTGGAAAGAAAATTATTTGAAATACTCATACCTTGTTCATCATCCAATACTTTTTTCATAACTTTCTTTAATCTTACCGGAAGTATCTTTGTTTCTTCTTCCGTTAGCGGTTGTACAATTTCTATAAATTCATCTTCTTCATTGTAGTATCCAAAATACAGATCGTAATAGTCATTCGGGTGCAGGCGCAATGATATCTCTTTATCTTCCTCATATTGATGGGTAGTAATGATTGACCATTGATCTTGTTCTAAAAAATCAAAATGTATGTCAACAGGATCGTTAGTCAATACTTCGGTTATTAATTTTTCAATTACATCAGCTGAATGGTTTTCTATTAATTCTTCAAATGTCATAATTAGGTTTCATAAATGTAATTGAAGATAGCGTATTCTTACGGAGTGTTGAAGGTAAAAGCAAGAATCTTACACCGGAATAGAGATTTGTATCTCAAAGTTATAAACTTCAGGATAAAGCCAGCAAAGTTGCAAACATTCGCTGAGTCTCTTGTGTGACATATTTCAATGAGTTGGGTAATGAAAGGGTAATAAAACAAGCGAAACAGTGTTGCTAAATATTTTGGCATTCTAATTTGTTATACTATTTTTGGATATTGTTCTGTCAGACAAATGTAAAAACATCATATTTGTCTGACAGAACAATATGAATCTTGCCCTATGATAGATTACAACAATTTAGAAGTACGTTAGAAATTTCGTTTCATTGAACCACGGATTTATGCAATACGGACCAGCAAAATGATTGATTTTAAAGGCATATGTTGATCAGCACCTTTCGGAGCGTGTGATCAAGGATCACTAAACCATCCAATCTTCTGCTGAATTTGAAAGTAAAAAAGAGATATGGAAGACGTTGTTTAAGACATCGTTTGATGAATATAATTGGATGATTTCGT
This sequence comes from Ilyomonas sp., assembly GCA_965199845.1. Classification (GTDB taxonomy): domain Bacteria; phylum Bacteroidota; class Bacteroidia; order Chitinophagales; family Chitinophagaceae; genus Ilyomonas. The sequence goes on along the minus strand of CBDATZ010000052.1, from coordinate 289,040 downwards.
AACTTTTAATCACACATTCTGCAAGATTATAGATCAGTATAAATGTTGATAATCAACTGTTTTACTGGTCACTTTCACGCGAAACCAAGTTTCGGTTGAACGAAATTTACTAGCTTGTTCACTATCCTTTATATCAAAGCTAAACAAAAATATGAAATGATGCGTATTGTGTTTAGATGATATTACATACAACCACATCTGCCGCATCATTGGCAGGAAAATCATTTTCTCCGACAATATCCAAATAATAAATGTCTGCCACATTATTCCCTTTCCCACCTCTCACAACGATACCATCACCAGCGGCATCTCAACAACTTTCACAGAAAAACAAACCACTCATGCTCTTTCGTTACGAAGGTCAACACCTTCATCTTTTCTTTGAAAACATATAACTTTCTAACTCTCAGAATTTGCTTTATTATCAAAATATATTCTCGGGTTAATACTATCGTGAAGAATTCGTTTAACTGAATCGCTAAACTTCGTTTAGAAGTCATCACCAAAAAAAGATTGTCAACTTTTTATATTGATTAATGTCAGACGGAATATACGATCAAGGGTTTCGAAATTATCCAAATATGCAATCATTCGGTGGCAAGAATGGCATCATTAAATATTGCCTGCGGCTAAGATCGGAGATCTGCTTTATTCCTGCTTTAAAAGTGCGCGGAGCTAACACGTTGAAGAATGCTCAAATAACATCTTGAAGAACTGGGTAAGTTTGGGATGCAATCTCGCGCAGTGTGCAGCCGTTATGTTAGTTATGACAATCTATAGCAAGTGGGTTAGAAGTCAGTTCCTCCCTTTTAATCCTTTTTATTGCTTTTAACCCATTTTTCCAAAGCTAAAAATGTAAAAATATTTGTTGGACTACTTATTTCCAAAGGATTATTGTGTTCAGCCCTAATCTTATAAATTTCAAAAAAATGTTTAATAATTGAAGTCTGATGAGTGTTTAACTCTCCTTTATTTTGTACTTTCACTATCATTGACAAACAAGAAATTGGCCCTTGATGTCCGTCTTTATCTCCGGCAATTAAGCCAAGAAGCGTATCCCAACTTTGCCCTTTCGGAGGTATTTTAAACATAACAAAAACTGGTTCTGATACAAGCATCTTTTCGTCATCTTTTGATGAATCTAGAAATATACTTAGTACACCAGCTATATCATTGAGTTGAACTTTCCCTTCACATTCTTGCAAAGTGTTATCCTCTAAAAGATGATTATACGTAGCAGAAAGGTTTGGATGAGAAATATCACTAATAAAAAGAGAATCAATAACTAAATTCGTTGGTTCTGAGCCTTTTCCCTTGAAATATATAAGTTTATATAACCCTTGTATCTTATTATAAGTATTAACAGCTCCATAGATGTCAAGAATGTTTTTTTCATGCCATGAAGTTAAATCTTCTAAATTAAATATTGAAGCATCGTTCGAATGAGGTGATGAAAGCCTATTTAAACTTCTGTCAGCCAAATAGTATCTAATCGGTGGTGGAATATGCGAGTTATTTAAATCAAAAAACTCGCATTTGTGATCATTGATTTCTTGAATATTGTCATTGTCTGGATATGGTAGCTGAAGAATAATTGTCTTGGTAACAACATTCCAATGTCTTGTATGTTCAAACATGACATGACCGATTAATATCTTCGTTTTATTTTTGTCCTTGTGACTATCTACCTTAAGCATAATGTGCGTCGCATATCGTGATTTGTTATCTTCACTACGCAGATTAATAATGAGATACTCATGATATTTTTCGGTTCCTTCTATGTATCCTTTTCCTTTCCAAAGAGTGTTATCATCGTGGTCGGCTGATGACATTGTTACTACTAATTCGTTGTTATTGCCTCGCAGAAAACTTATCCAGCGCTTAGATATTTTTTTCTCTGTTCTTTCCCAACATATCCAAACGTTATTATTTGAAAAGAACTCTGTAAGAGTAGTTTGGTTATTCACAAACAACTTATTACTTGCACCGTTCAATTTTAAATGCTTTTGTTTATTTTCGATTATGCCATTAACCGTATTATAATAACTACGAATTTGTGGAATCAAAACTCTTTTATCTAAAGTTCCTTTATCTTCTTTTTTATTTGAGTTTTCTTCTTTTTTTAAATTTTCGCCCTTCCTAACAATTTCCTCTTTTTTGCTCCTAAAGTGTTCAATAGAGTCTTTGCTAAGGGTAATATTACCATGTTTTGAGTAAAAGTTCTTTACGCTAGTTGGTTTAGTCCCCATTAAATAAGCAATAAATCTATTTTCCAATTGTTTTGGTTCTAATTCACTCACATTTATATCTTTAGAAATCCAATTTGTTGTCTTGAATATATCATCAATATACTTCTGCAAAAGATAAAGTGTATTAACTAATTTACGAAGAATGCTATCTTCTTCTTCTTTTAAAGTTATAGATTCTGATGGTCTTCCGGCTTTCTTCGTCATAAGTTTATTCATTTAAATTACTTAATTTATTCATAGTAATTGTTGTGAAACCTTTTTTATGGAAGCATGATTGACTCCCGAAAATAACCTATTTGTGGTCGAAATTTCATTTAAATTATAAAAGTCATTTAAAGCGAAAAAAACAATTAGTACTTTACCTAAAGTACTTGCTTTCAATTCATTTACAAAGGGTTAGCTTGCAGATAAATAAGAAAGAGCCACCAAAAGGTGAATGAATATCGGATGAATACTGGACTGAATTGAATGTGTATTGGATAATTCTAAATAACCGGCAGATGCAGGCGAGTATCGCAATAGCACGGGTTGAGTTATTACGGGAAGGAAAAACACTTTAATCAATTTATATGAGAATGCATTTATTAAAGATATTGGTTGTCTTTTGCACATTTTTGTTTTTTACAGCTTGTCAAACTGACAATTTTGACGCAGGTCATCAAATTGGATTTGACGAAGGATTTAAGGCTGGCTTTCAAAAGGGAAAAACAGAAGGGTTTAGCCTGGGCAATAAACAAGGATATGACAGTGGATACGTCAAAGGTACTTTAATCCTTGTTAAAGCTAAATGGATACCTACGGTTGGGGGGAGTGTACTAATTTTTATTGCTGTGGTTTTGCTTATGCTACTTTATGTTTTATTCTATACCAAAATTAAATTACTTCGTGAAAAATGGAAGTCTTACTTAGTACTAAGAAGTGCTAATAACAAAGCTAAAACAAAACAATTTATAACGTTTAAAAGCAAAGCAACAAAAACTTTTATTCTCGTTATGGGTGTGCTGGCATGTGTTGCTGGAATATGGTATTATTTTAAACAAAATCCTAATGTTCGCATTAGCGAAACAAAGTCACAGGTGTCTTCTCCTCAAAAAACTCAGGAGTTAGCCAATGCCATCTCTAGCAATGTTGTTGTTAACGGTGATCAACTCATAGAGGCGGGCAAACAAGCAGAGCTTGGGAAAAATTCAGCTTTTGCCTCAGCAATTTATAATCTATATGAACGCTTAAGTTCTTCTATTGCAAACTCACTTTCATTAAGTGCGGACGAAAAGCTCGAAATGAATCAATTGTTAAAGGAACGGTACCCGGAGATATCTGATGAGGTTAGAACTGCTTATCTTACTGGCATCAAAAACTTAAATAGCCAGCCGATAACAACGGTAACTTCAAGTGCATATACAACACGTGCCCAAGTACTATCAGATGCTATCAATTCAACCATATGCAGTTTCAGTAATTTGTTGTTGGATGTCTTCCGTTTGAATCCTACTCTTACTACCAATGTTTTAGCTTGTTACCTATTCCAAGACCCATGTGAAGTCATGATGGCAGGTATCACTGACAAGATTGGTCAAAAAATTTATGAAGCTGGGGTTATTCACGACCTAAAAGTGACCACTTCGACTTTAATGATCCAGAAAGAAGCTGCCTTGTCTGAAATAGCAACAGCCACAACTGATATAAAGGTAAATATGTCAGATACCATATATAGGTCTTTAGGCGATTGGTTTACGTGGAATGCAGCTAGTCTGCAAATTTATTACAATGTTTCACTTCGATACGGGTTCGACTTAAGCACTGCATTTGTGGTGGAAATAAATGACGAACAGCGCCAGATTATCGTACATCTTCCCCAACCAAAACTTCTTAGTGCATCACTTGATCCACTGTTCACTGATGCTGAGGATGGCGGCGTTTCTGATCTGAGGAGTTCCGATTTTCGTCATCTCTTTGACCTAGCTGAGAATAATGCAATACACCAAGCTGAAAAAAACCGGATTAAAGAAAGGGCTAATCTTGAAATGAAGACTATACTAACATATATTTACGAACCATTCTTGAACAATAATTACCCATACCGCTTACAAATTATAAATTCTAACAACTATGAAATTAACAATTAAACATACGAAGCAGGCATTACTTATTATTTTCTTTATTGTAACAGCTTTTTCAATAGAAAAAGCAAATGCACAGCCTCATGAAACGGCACCTGAAGTCGTGCACAGTGTACCACACAGGAGCGAACCGATACATGAAGGGAGCCACTTTACAAATACATCTCACGAGGTTATAGTAGCCAGTACCCACGAGTTTCCTCACAACTATTCTCCTATTGTTGCAACCGCTGACAACATTGCTGTTAACATTAAGCATGAAAATACAAGTACCAATGCTCAATTAAAAACAAATACAAAAGCTTTTGATAACAGAAATGCGCAAACACAAATATCTCCAAGAAGACAACCAAGTTCACATATAACTACTCATGAGACTGGAAAAATATATAATGTCAAAGGCACTACATCAAGAGGATATGAGCCAGTTAAACAGACTGCAAGAGTTAATGAACATACTGCTATACTTGAACAAAGAGCCACCAAGCTAAATAAAATAGATAGATCCGGTAGAGACTTTACAAAAGCGGGTAAAGAAGTTGTAAAAGAGCAAAATGCAGTTAAAAATGGTGGTAAAATGAAATGCGAAAGGTGCAATATAGAAGTGCAACAAGCAAAAAAACATCAAAAAGGGGTTACGCCACCAAGTAATGAGGCGCAAGTAGATCATAAAATACGTAGAAGAGAAAGGGGGCGTGGGAACCCTGATAATGGTGCGCTTCTCTGTCGTGGATGTAACATAGAAAAGCATTAATATGAAAGATAAAGTATTATTAGTATATCAAGATGAAGCTGAATACATGATTGAAAGTGTATGGGCGACCAAAATAGGTGACTATTATAAAATTGATAACATTCCCTTTTTTGCAAAAAATATTGCTCCTGGCGATATTGTATCAGTGGAAAATGACGAAGGGCAATTGTATTTTGATGAACTTATACAAGCTTCTGGCAATAGCGTTGTTAGAATCGCTTTCTTTGATGAAAACAATATTTCTAAAGTGACTGAGGAGTTAGAAAAGATGGGCTGCAATTGGGAAGGTAGTCATTTGACCAAATTAATATCTGTCGATATTCCCAATGAGATTGCTTACGAAAAAGTTAAAAACTATTTAGTACTAGGACGAGAAACTGGTCTTTTTGACTATCAAGAAGCTTGCTTAGGCTATAAATAAACAACAAACTTGCGTTACTGGGGTATTTTTTATTATCATCGTCATGAGTTAATTTTTCCAAAATCAATTTTTGTAATGTATTTCGGTAATAATAGCTTTACCGTAACCCCACTTTCCAACCAACTGAATAGCAAAATCGGTCGGTTCATATAAATAATTGTCTACAATTTTTTTCAAGTTTCGCATCTAAAAACTTAAAAGTGTTTTAAGTATGATCTGCCAAAAAATTATGTTTTCTAATGAGAAAGGATGTATAGAGTGGATATAGCTTTATTGCGTCGGTGGGTAAATGGATGGATATTTTATTCCGTCCTTTATTCGTATTAAATAAGAAGGTTAGTAATCTTTGGTCAGATTGATTGTCTGTCGAAATTGAATACTTTATAAAAACCTCACTTCCTCTCCGCAAACAACTTCTCCATTAATGCCACCTTCTCACGTTCAACTTCTACCAATCTCTCATACAATTTCTTATTCTCATCTACAACTTCCATCAACTTTTCAAGAGGATTAAAAGTGCATTTATAGACACCACTAAAATTGCTTGTTGAGCCTTCGTAATTGTTCTGAATGTTGAAGATGGTAGCATCCTCATCATAATTTTGAATCGCTTCCACTGGCATCTTCAAAATAGAAGCAACTTTTTCCAATGTTGGTGCATCCACTGTTTCCCGTTGTTCGAGGTGCGAGATCGCCTGCTGGCTCAGTCCCATCTGCACAGCTAAGTATTCCTGCTTGATACCGAGCATCTCGCGGATGCGCTTGATGTTGTTACCGATGTGTGGCTGGCGTGTGGCGGTTGTTGTCATGGTAAAGCAATAATACGATTTTTTCCCGTTGTAACCTACAAACGAGGGTTGGTGAGAAACAAACGCTGTACAAACGGGTCTGGTAATGAACCGCTGTACCTTTCCTCATTATGAGCCAGTATACACAAATATCTCAACAAGGGCAGAAGCTCATTACAGCTACCCGGCGGGCAAATGAGCCATTCTTTTTGCCCATCGCAGATTATGCCCTCGATACAGATACGCTGACGAGACTGGCAGGAAAGCGGAAGCAACCCAAGCCGGATTGCCGGAAGTATGCCACGCGCTTTGAGTCTTTTGCCGGTGGCAAACTGGTTCTTTCAACCAGGGAGGAAGAGGAAACCTATACCATGACGCTGCTGATAGAGCCCAATGGAGTGATGGTAAGCTGTTCCTGCGCAAGAAGAGTCACCACAATCTGCCATCACCTGTACCGCTACCTTCATACCGCTTCTCTTTTCGGAAGGGAAGATGGCTTTGGTGAGTACCGCCCCGGCGGACTGGTAGAAACAGCGCTGGCGCATCCGCAACAGTTTACCATCAGTACGCACCCGCTTTACGGCATCACGGTAAAACTCGTAAACGGCTTAGGCTGGGTTTACCAAATGGAGAAGGAATCACAGCCCTTATCGCCATACTTACAACTGCCCCTGTCCAAAGGCAAACAGACGCAAAGTGAGGTTACAATGTGCTATTTCCTGATGATGTCACCGAAGGAACAAGGGGCACCCTTCATACTGCCTTCTGCCGGTCTTCTGGCAAAGGACGGAAAGACGGTAAAAAGGTTCAGTCATTACCTTCCCGGATTAGACACCCAAAGGTATAGCTCTCTCTTAAGCGAAGAATCGCTCCGCCTGCGCGCCTGTGAGGCGATCCTAACGGCAGGTGAGGCTCTTGCTGGCATAGCCGGCATTGAGGAACCGGATACGGTGGACAAGCTAACAACGCTATTCAACTTGTATCAGGATTACCTGCCACGATTTACCGGCTCCCCTCTGTATCTGCATCACTATTATGGTAAGAAACACACGGGAAAGAAGCCCAACAAAGACTGTGCGTTTCCGGTACAGGTAAGGACTGGTAAAGTGACTTTGCAGTTCCGGCTGCACCGTACAAAAGGTGTCTATGAACTAAGGCTGCGCTTCCTGATAGACAGAAAGCGGGTGCTGGGATACAGCCCCGTTGCTTCTTTCTTTCTGGGGGACGGAGACTGGAAGGTGATCTACCTATTCAGCTCGTTGCGTGATGCAGGCATCGCCTACTGGATGGAGAAAAACAAATGGGTCGTAACGGTATTCGAGGAACACTTTGCTCTCTTTGAAGCAGAAGTGCTAACAGAGATAGAAAGGCATTATACAGTCAGGCGGACAGGAAGAAGGAAGCTACCTAGCAAGGCTCTTGAAATCAAAGAACCAATTAAAAGCAATGAAGAGATTTCTTTCTAAGTAAACGGTAACGTATGATTGAGATAGAAAAAAAAGATAAAGAAAGACTAATAGGACTGATACGGGAAGTCAGCGAACCAAAGCGGGTATTCTTGCTCGCTAAAATGGTGATGAAGCGGAAGACAGAGAGCATCTTTGCAGGTGAAATGCCGGCTTGTCATTATACCGCTCACCATTTCCTGCTTGTGCTGGCGGATGAAAACAAAGAAACACACGAAGTACAAGAACAAATTGAAGGCAGGTGTAAAGCGGTCATGACGGTGACAGCCATCGTAATCCGCGCAGATGAGTTTACCGGATGGCTCAATGAAGGGCATTCCTTTGCCAGGCGGGTCGTGGAAAAGGCACTGCTCTTATATGACAAGACAGATGATCCTTTATTTTGTGAGGGGAAGGCAGACGCAGCAGCGGAAGCACGAGAGATGAGTGCAGTATTCAGTAACGGGATGCAAAAGACGGATGAGTTCCTGGCAGGTGCAGATCTGTACAGGGCAAGAAAGGAATATGGGCTGGCAACCTTTATGCTGCACCAGGCTGCGGAATGTTTGCTCCGAACGGCAGTTCATGCGATTACAGGATACTACTGCCATACGCATAACCTGGATAAGCTAGTGCGATATGCGGGAATGGTACTATGGGGCGTGCCGGAGATATTCGAAAGATGGCAGCCAGGAAAGGAAGCCTTGTTTCAGTTACTGCAAGCGGCTTATGTAGGCGCACGCTACCGGAAGGAATATAAAGTAAGCCTCACTGAATTTGAGAAGCTCTATAGCTGTGTCATGCGATTACAGCAGCATGTAAAGGAAGTGTGGGTGACCCGTCACTGATTGAGATGAAATGAATAGTAAGGCTATTTTTAACCACTGATTGCACATATCCCATACTGTGATGATTTTCTCTCTTAATTCATTAAGTATTCTAAAATCACTTTTCTGAAAGTACCTGATATTATTTCCCGAACTGTTTACATTTCTAAGTTTCTCCTCACATAATCTAATCGCCACCACTTCGGTTCCGTTACTCCATCTTTTCATTTTAGAAGGTAACAAATGCATTAACCTGAGAAGTGTTTGGTGATGTGTACCCACTTTTATCATTTCTTTAAGTCATGATTTCTTTACCCTTTTTATCTCATCTTTTCCTATCCATACAGTTTATCCAAATCTTCTTATCCTGATCAATTTTTGAACAGGATCATTTCAAGGAAATGTTTTTATTTCACGCTTGATGATGTCATTTGGCGGCTTTCTATTTTAGAAATCACAAGTCGTTATCGCAAATGAAGGGAATACAATTGAAACAAGTGAAGAAAGAAAAACGTGAAGTATGGAAACAAGATTGAACAAGACAAAAGAAGCACAGAATGCGCCCCAGTATCCAGCCCGGATTTATGCGCACCAGTTAATTACCTTGAATGATTTGGAGCAGTTTAAAGAAGAACTGTTCAAGGAACTGCAAACCCTTCTCAAAGCCAGCAGTCAGCAGCCAAAGAAGTGGATGAAATCGCACGAAGTACAGCGATATCTGAAAATATCGCCCGGCACTTTGCAGACGCTCAAAGCAACAGGCGTTATTCCTTACACCAAGATTGGTGGCGTTCACTTCTACGATCCGGAAGACATCCAAAAAGTGCTGCAACAAGGTAAGGTCAATCAGCACCGCCTGTAAGACGTATTTACAAGAAGTAACGCGGTGAATAAAAAGAATCACAAAATGGTACTGTGGCTCTTTTTATTCTGCGCCCACTTTCCCTCCTATTTCACCAATATTTTATCCATCCAACACAAGTTCTATGCAATTACAAAACTTATCCTTGCAAGCGATCAAGGAAACGGACATCGCTACCTACCTTCAGAGTATCGGGCACCTGCCTCAACACACGAGGGGCAATGACCTTTGGTATCTCTCGCCGCTGCACGAAGAAAAAACACCTTCCTTTAAGGTAAACAAAGGTCTCAACTGCTGGTACGATCACAGCTTGGGGAAGGGCGGCAATCTTGTTGACTTCCTTCTTTTATATTACCAATGTAGCGCGAAAGAACTGCTCCAGAAAAGCAGAGATTTTCTTTCTTTTCCTCAGCAAAAGAAAAATGTTTTATCGATCTTAAATGATGATAAAAATATCGTTGGTTCAGGAGCAAAAGCAATAGAGCAAAACAGTCTGAATTCAGCAGCTAAAAACAAAGAACAAAATAACCTTGCCATCATCTCTGAACAGCCCCTCACAAACTCTTTTTTAATAAGCTATGTAAGGAGTAGAAACATACCTGTTGATATTGCCCACAACTATCTCAAAGAAGTGTATTATGTGATGCATGACAAGACTTATTATGCACTTGGATTTAAGAACGATTCCGGTGGATATGAACTGCGTAATAAATACTTCAAAGGCAGCTCTTCGCCAAAAGATGTAACTATTATTTTATCCCCTAATAAGGCGGAAGACATCAGTGTTTTTGAAGGCTTCTTTTCCTTTCTGTCTTACCTCGCTGTCAAAGAAAAATACTCTCTTTCACTGACAAATTTTCTGGTACTCAACAGCCTCTCGTTATTCGATAAGAGTCTTACTAAGATGGAACAATACGCAAAGGTTTGCCTGTATTTAGACAATGATCAACCGGCAGTGAAGCAACAACAATCGCTCTCAAAAGAAGTGAAAGGTTTACCGATGAGAGAAGCTTATATCGAAGTGGTCAATTTGCACCGGAATCCACTGGTCAGTTTACCACAGAACCGTTGACCCTACTCCCGAAATATCTACTGGTCACTATCAGCGAAATATCCAGGTTATAAAATATCATTATATGAAATTTACGGAGTTAACAGGAATCATTATGGCTTTGACATTCAAAATCATCTTTTGCAAGTATATACAGATGTGAATGCCTCAGACATTGCTTTTGGTTACGGCTTTAGCTCATCATTTAATGAAACTATGAGAATAAAAGGAAACGGAAATGTTGGTATTGGAACAACCGCGCCAGCAATTGGAAAATTTGTGGTAGAGGGAATGGTTGGTAATACCGTTGCTGTATTTAAAAATTCATCATCAACAAGCAAGGGGGTTGTCATTGGTTCTATTATTGCTCCGGCAGCCAGTGTCTTAGCAGCATTCCTTGGGCCACGGGTTGCGGATGCTTTAGATATGGGGGATGACATTATAGGACAATGCAATATTTCTCTTTCTCCTAAACAACTTGTTGTTCTTGCGCATTCTAATAATTCGGTAGAGCGGCAAGTTGGATATAAAGTTGTAAGCCCCCTATTAGCAGCTTTTGGTGCATCATATAAGATTTATTTTGGAATAGTAGGAGTTTAATTTCTTATCTGCAATATCCTTACTAAAGCCAAATGCAAACAAAACGGCATTGCGGTCATAACATATTTTACCACTGGAGCTAAGCGAAGTTTACAACTTCGCTCTTTCTATTTTGAAGTCTGCGACTTTACATCTTTCCCATTACTTCCTTACGCAATTCATTAAATAGAACAGAGGCAGACCAAACAACCTAAGAAGAAACCGAAATCATCATCTCGCGAACAAAAATATTTTCCTAATAAACAAAAATGTTTAGCGCGCAAATAGAAATATTCATCTAACAAACAGAAATCTTCTTAGAGGAAAAGGAAATGTTCTTAGAGAAAACATTTCTGATAGAAAAATTTAAAAATATATTGATAATTAAATCTCCTCAATCACCGTAGCTTATCACAAACAATAAAGCGGCTAACATTGCGCGTAGCATCCGCTATGCGCGATTCCTAACTCATTGTAACTTATCAACAATAAAGCATTTCCTGATAAGGAGTGTACTTATACCTGCGCCTGGGTTCTGAAATAGCTTTAGGCAACGATAGTATCATCCAAAATCTCTTTATATTTGAAAACAAATCTAAACTTGCTTTATGAAAGTCTTTCTGGTGGCTCTTTTATCCTTAACAGTTTTGAGTATTGTAAACAGTTGTAAAAAACGTATCCAACTACTGTAATCAACAATGATACAACCATTATTATCCGTACAGATACGGTTATTGTTAATAATAACGATACCACCATATACGGAGGTGATGCACAGGTAAGGTTTACATTTTCTGACTTTAATACCCAGGATACTTCTTTTATATTTGATACCTCTTACTCGCTCAGTAAATTTAATATTGACTATTACCCTGGTGTTGATTCCTTATTTTGGACATGTGCCGTAGGTGCTGGCACGTTTGATAATTCTGCCCCGGAAGCAGTTACATTCGAATTGATAAATCTGACGGATAATTCTCCGGTTGCAGGCAGGCTTATTCAGGCAGTGCCAATTGCTGGTCATCTGAAATATTATATGTCCGGAAACTGTATAAATGGCTTTCCTTCTAAAGAAATATCAGTTGGTGTAAGATTGCGAGGAACAAAAATACAGTCAACCGGTGTTGTAGACATTCACTTGTACTTATACAGACGATAAGATTTTCTTCCCCAACTTATCGTAGCTTATCAACAATAAAGCGGCTCGCACTCGGCATATGGCTGTGCCTACCGCCAGACCTTCAGAAGTAGCTTTCAGCTACAATTTTACAATGTAAAATGGATCCAACTTGGCGATGTAGACTAACCAGCAAAACCAGCTTGTCCCACTTTTCTCACATGTGATTGGTGTTGGTATCCGGAAAAAATCCGGGTAAACGGTTATGAATATCTGTTTGTATGTATTTATGATTCGTTGTGTAAAACGATTGGACTTCCCAAGCTGTGTTAGGTATTAAAATTTGGTATTGGAATGGCTTTCTTCTGCCTGTTTAATATGAATAATGTGATGATAAAAAGGTTTGCAGGCGAAGAGCGCGGTGAAGCCGAAAAAGTATTCCTCAACAGTGTGTATTGATGTTCACGTTTGTATATAGCTGTCTCACCGAATAATAGCCGTTTGCACGTAAAATTGTTATCTTCACGCTACTAACGAATATCATTTTGCTATGTCACATTCCCGCAGAGATTTTATTAAAAACACGACACTAACGTCTGCCGGTGCACTGCTCGGTGCCAATGCGTTCAGTGCGTCAAGCTACAGACGAATCATTGGGTCAAACGACCGCGTGCGTGTAGGCGTTGTGGGCTTTTCCGACCGGCATAAAAGCTCGCATATGCCCAGCTTTATGAATCACTATAAAGAATTGAATTTTGATGTGGTTGCAGTATCGGATATATGGAATAAACGGCGCGAAGAAGGGGCTGCGGCCTGGAAAGATAAGATGGGACATGAGGTAACTGCCTGCCGCAACAACGAGGAGATGTATGATAAAAAGCTGGTAGATGCCGTTTTCATATCAACCGCTGATTTTCAACACGCATTGCATGCAACCGAAGCCGTAAAGGCGGGCTGCGACGCATATGTAGAAAAGCCCTTTGCCGAAACAATGGACGATGCGCGCTTTGCATTGAAAGCTATCAAAGCTACAGACCGCATCGTGCAAATCGGTTCGCAGCGCAGGAGTGGTGGCAATTATGCGGCGGCTTACGACTATATCAATTCAGGGAAGTTTGGACCGGTAACCATGGTAGAGCTTACCTGGAATGTAAACCAGCCGGGGCGCTGGCGCAGACCAGCCCTGGTGCCGCTGTTAAAAGAAGAAGATACAGATTGGAAACGCTTTTTGCTGAACCGTCCCAACGATGCATTCGACCCCAGGAAATACCTTGAGTTTCGCTTGTTCTGGCCGTACTCTTCCGGCTTGCCGGGGCAGTGGATGAGTCACCAGATTGATACGGTGCATTGGTTTACCGGCTTGCCGCACCCGCGCAGTGCCGTTGCCAACGGCGGCATTTACATGTGGAAAGATGGCCGAAAAAACTGGGACACAATATCGGTTGTTTTCGATTATGGTCCGCTCAACGAGCCGTCAAATGGTTTCCAGGTATCCTTTGCTTCACGTATGCACAACGGCGATGAAAATCCTAAAGAAATATATTACTCCAATGGTGGCGAACTTAACCTGAACACCAATAAAGTAACACCCGAAGGCGGGCTTACGCAACGCTTTGCCGGGGAAATGGGCATGCAACAAAACCTGTTGCCGGAAATAAGCCTTGCCTCTGCAGAAAAGGTCGTGGCTTCTGCCAATACCGGTGGCGATGCACTTACCTCGGCACACGTGCGCAACTGGATGGAATGTGTACGCAGCCGCAAGCAACCGCACGCGCCTGTTGAGGCGGGTTATGCGCATGCAACTGCCGTAATCATGGCAAATGCAGCGGCACACACCGGCGCTAAAGTTACATTCGATGAGGCCACGCAGGAGGTGATGGCGAATGGTAAACCATTTAAATATTAGGATGTACGATGTTAGATGTGTAATGTATGATGTAATTGAGGAAGGACGGATAGTTGATTTGCAAACTAATGTACTACAAAAATCTTATTGGATAGAACTATGCTAATACAAAAAATAGCTTTTTTATATGCTGTCTGCATTAGTTCTGCTTGTGCTTTTGCACAACAGGCAGGCATAGTAAGGGTGATACCAAACCAAAATGCAAATCAGATTGCGGTAACCATAGATGGTAAACCGTTTACTACTTTCTGGTACCCCGATACACTGGAAAAGCCGGTGTTGTACCCGCTGATCGCTGCGAATGGAACAACGGTAACACGTGGCTTCCCCTTACATACGCGTTCCGGCGATCCCACCGACCATCCACATCATGTAGGGCTTTGGCTGACGTTTGAGAATGTAAACGGACTCGATTTCTGGAACAATTCGTATGCGATTCCGGCTGATAAAAAAAGCAGTTATGGCTGGATAAGAACCGATACCATTTTTGGGGTAAGCAGTGGACAGCGGGGCAGTTTATCTTATCGCGCCAGCTGGACAAACCAAAACAAAGATGTGTTGCTGAAAGAAGTAACACAATATCTGTTTAGTGGTAACGAACATCAGCGAATCGTCGACAGGATTACAACACTAACGGCAGATACAACGGTATTATTTAAAGATGCCAAAGATGGTATGCTTGGTTTGCGTCTCGCGCACGAGCTGCAGATTCCTTCCGCCGAAGACCAGCCCTTTACCGACGATAAAGGAAATGTCACTACCATAAAAGGTGGTGCTGATAGCATTGCCACGGGCAATTATCTTACCAGCGAAGGCAAAACTGGTAATGATGCCTGGAGCACACGTGCAAAGTGGTGCAAAGTATGGGGCAAAATGGGCAGCGATTCAGTAAGCATTATCATAATAGATCATCCCCGCAATATAAATTATCCCACCTTCTGGCATGCGCGCGGCTATGGCTTGTTTGCAGCCAACCCACTTGGAGAAGCCATTTTTACCAACGGCAAAAGCGCAAAGAACCTGCAGTTACAAAAAGGAGAGTCAGTTACATTTCGCTACCGCATTGTCATACAAAACGGCAACAGCACCATTACTCCAGAACAAATAAACAGGTTGGCAAATGAATTTGCTGCTATGTAACGTTACAAAATCTGTCAGGTTGAAACAGTTTGTGCCTGAAAATAGAGATAACCTGACAAGTTATCTCTATTCTTTTCAAATTGATACACTACTCAACTTTTAGGTTACACAAGTAAGTGGTTACCTGTTTACATATAGCGAAGCCATTTGTTGCTCTTGTTGTTGTTTTTATATCTGCCATACCATTTGCACAACGGATACATGATAAGAACCACACAAATCCATAAGAAATAAACAACAGGTAAACTCACGCCGCTTGGGCTTTTCGGTCTGCCGAAATTGAATCCAAACACCAGGTCGGAAAAGTGGTATCCCTGGAGAAAAACAATAATAAATAAAAAATTGTGTAAAATGTACCAATGCACAATGAAGTAAAACAAGGGCACTTTACCATACACCGATACAACATCAGTAAACCGGTTTGTAACTCCTTCGACAAAATACAGAATGATGAACATGGCTCCTAACATCAACAAACCAAACTGTAAAGAAGGTGGGTATTTAGTCACATTCAGGAATGATAAAAAGGTCAACACTTCACTCTTTTGTTTTGCCCAGGAAAAGTCTCCATACCTGTTGAATAGCCTGAGTGTAAAAAACAGTACTATTGAAAATATACCTATCGTTAAAAAATATTTTCTCTTTTGTGTTTGAGGTAATAAAAATAGTTTGCCCAGCCAAAATCCTAACAACAAGATACCCAGCCAAGGTATCGGCGTATAGCTCATGATGAATAGCCTTTCGCCTAACGGAAATGCGCCAGGCGCAAACAAAGACATACATACTTTTTGAAACGCATTGTCCTTTGAAAAAGGTATCAGTGGTGTTAGATCGTGAAGACAAAATATCAATAATCCGAATAGTCCAATTGCTTTAGGAGACAATTTCAACATCAATCCAAGAATGATAAATCCAAACCCAATAGCAGCGATTACTTCAAATAAAAATATTCTAAAGTGCAAATCAAAAAACATCGAGAAGTTGACAATGGTAAACTCCATAATGAGTAACGCAATTCCCCGGGATAGCAGGAAGTTTCTGTTTACACTGACATTCTCTCCTTTCTGACAAGAAAGAAAGGCAGATACGCCTGCTAAAAAAACGAAGGTGGGCGCACAGAGATGCGTTATAAAACGGGTGAAAAACAGGAGTGGAGTGGTGGTTGCTAAATTGGTTGGCTGTTGCGTAAGCGAGGTTGTATGCAACAAATCTCTTGTATGGTCTAACGCCATAATAATCATTACTATTCCACGGGTAACATCTATACTGGTTATGCGTTTCATCGTTTACAATTAATTCCTTTCTAAGGTTACTTATCAGGCTATGCGGTTATTGAAATGTCTTTGTCGTTGTAGCGGAACTGATTTTTGCGCTTTGCGAAATCAGCAAAGCCGTTCCGCAAAAAGCCAGGCAGGTGAGCGAGCCAATAAAGTGTTCACCTTCCTGCCACTGCGGATAAAGAAATGCATAATACAGATGCAGTGTGAGCAGCCAGATGAATAAAGTAACGGCAAGCACAAACCCCGTTATTTGCATCTTATAATTTATAAAAAAACTGATGGCAGACCCTACCAATATAATGCCTCCAACGAACGTCCAGAACATTGCAAAAGGAATGTAAGATGGCACCATAGCGCTTAGCGCAGCCGTGCTTAACAAGTGCCCGATTCCAAACAGAAACAGCATAATACCAAAGAAATATCTGCCGGTTATTGACACTATTTTTATAACAGAATTGAATCTTATAAACCCTGCTCTTTTCGCCTCAACAGAAGCCAGGATTAAGAAGCCTCCTGATAAGGCAAGTGTCTTATTCAGGTTTACCCAGTATTTTAATTTTCCTGCCCGGTCTGAAGCTGATAAATAGAGAGGCAAATGACCAAATGCAAACAACAGGAAGAAAGTAATTCCAACCATCAACGAAACGATCATTGTTTTTTGATTTAAACAAATCAGGATACCGCTTCCCATCAATACAATCGCGGTGACATAAACCATCCAATATAGGTGTGAAGAGATGCCAGTTTCGTCAGGCAATATGATGGGTCTGATACCCGGAAAGATGAAATGCAAAACACCAATACCTATCAAACACATTCCTAAAAATATACGACCGATAGTTATATACAAATTCATGGTTACGATTTTTGAATGCTCTTAAAATAACAAATTTCTGATTTTATATGTTTGAATCAGTGTTCGCGATGAGATGACAGATACCTGAAACAAGGTCTCCAAAAATATTTTCACCCTTGCATTTTTTAAACTCTTTTCTGCAAGCGACCAATTATCTCGACAACCGTCGTTTGTCGATAAATAGCTCCGTTGGTCTAATAAACCAACAAATAATAAAATGGATTATCCGGCGCTCTTTACTTTTAGATTTATTCTATCTTGTATAGGAATGCAAAAGAGGAATTTGCCTTTACTGTTTAATGTCGTTTTCTGGCTCTTATATTTTCTATACGAGTGGTTAGCCTTAGCCGCCCTGTCAGGAGATTATGGAAGCTATTTTATCAATGCCTGCGTAGCATTTCCATTTGCCTTTCTATCATCCATCATCACCGTTCACATCCTATTAAAAAAGTACTACGATAGCCAGCCAAAATGGAAGTTCTGGCTTTTTCAAATCCTCATTACCTTTTTACTATTGATAATAAAGCGATGTGTAAACTATTATTTTATTTATCCCCGTTTTTTTCCGTTCGCTTTACAAATCCCTTTCTTTTCGTTTGGAAAACTGATTGTAGAATGGGTGAATGTGTACCTCATTATCGGTGTGTATTCCTTGTTCTATGTTGTCAGAAATTGGTATGAGCAACGTGAACAGGTAAGGGATTTACTGCAGGCAAAAACAACGGCTGAACTCCAGCTATTAAAATCGCAGGTACAGCCGCATTTTATTTTCAACACGCTGAACAATATTTATGCAACCGCTTTGAAAGGAAGCCCGGAAACGGCAAAGCTCATCGCGCATTTATCGTCTTTTTTAAACTACAATTTATACGATGCCAAGCAAGATTTTGTTCCTTTACTTTCTGAACTTGAATATATAAATAGTTACATAGCACTGCAACGAAACCGGTATGGAGACAAAGTAGATGCCTCAATGAATGTATACGATAATATCAACAGCGTTACCATTGCACCCTTGCTGTTGCTGCCGCTGGTTGAGAACAGTTTTAAACACGGTGTTGCCGCTTCCATAAATCAAAGTTGGGTACGGATAGATGTTTCCAACCAAAACAATTGGTGCACCATCAAAATTGAAAATAGTGTTGAAAATGAAGTAGAGAAAAAGGAATTGAACAACGGGGGACTGGGCTTACAAAATGTGGAACGGCGACTCCAGTTACTATACCCTAACCGGCACGAATATAAAGTCATCAAACAGCCCTACACTTATCTGGTAATACTCAAAATTTTGTTATGACAAAATGCATTATTGTTGATGATGAACGCCCCGCAAGAGAATTGATCCAGCTTCATCTGTCGGACCTGAAAGACTTTTCGCTGATAGCCTCCTTCGATAACGCGGTGGAAGCCTTTAGTTTTATGCAAAAGAATGGAGTTGATCTGGCTTTCCTCGATATCAACATGCCGAAGCTCTCCGGGCTCAACCTGGTAAAATCTTTACAAGCGCCTCCCCAAATTATTTTCACCACCGCTTACCGCGAATACGCTGTCGATGCGTTCGACCTTGATGCCCTCGATTACCTCGTAAAACCCATCACCGGGGAGCGGTTTATGAAGGCGATTTCCAAATTCAATCATTATCAAAATGGCTTACCCGAAAAGCCACTGATGAAGGATGACGCTAACGATGCTTACCTGTTTCTGAAAACCGGAACCGGGCAAACTAAAGTGTATGTAAAAGACATCTTGTACATCGAAGGGTTACGCGATTATAGTAAAGTGCACACACCCACAAAAACCATTATTGCCAGCGAACGTTTACATTATATGGAACAAAAACTCCCCGACAACAAATTCGCCCGAATTCATAAATCGTTTATTGTCGCGTTGGATAAAATCACGCACTATACATCCGACCAAATTACTATTGCCAATACATCCCTGCCTGTTGGAAGAGTATTTAAAAATGAGTTTGTAAAAAAGTTTTTAGGTCTTTAAGTTATAGTATCATCTCTCCCGGACGATGCGGTGCAGATAACTTGGAAGAAGCGCTTCTTCCTAAATATAAACAAGCATCTTATCCAATGCCTCCGGCACACTTTTTTCTTTTCCACTCTACACCTCTTTATAAATTTTATTTCGTTCAATTTATAAAAATCAGGCTTCCTAAGAAATGATTGTAAGAAGGGATGTACCTAATATATCCAAACTGATGCAGCTCCCAGATATTCTTATTGAACGTTGCTGTTGCTGATATTTTAGCAAGCGGCATCAGCTCTTTGCTGAACACACAAACCGGGTTTTGCTCTTGGTTGCTCTCTGCATATTGAAGAATAGCTAGAAAGAGGCTAATGTGTGAAGGACTGATTCAACCATCATTCCTTGACCCATTTAAAAACTGATTCAACTCTTTACTATACTGGGAATCTCGGTAAGCTTGATCATTTATTAGCTAATTATTGAGCAGTAAAATAATGTTTAATAGAAGAGTTTTTTATCAAAACGTAGTAGAATGTGGTGATCTCCCGATACGAAATCTCAATTTTGATTTCCACAATTTTGCAAAAAGCACATATAGGCCTTAAAAGCAGCAGCAGACAGCCGCAGCTTTTATAAGAAGCAGTATAACTAATAAAAAATCTAAAAAAAACATCCGTCTGTTACAAATATTACTGTGCAGAGTTCTCGCTGTGTTGCCCGTTCTCTTCAACGTCCTCTTTGTCTTTCTTAAAATCAAGCTTTCCAAATTTCCAGGTAAAGTTTAACCCAACGGAGCGTGACGGAATTTTTCGATCACTGTAAGTAGTAAAGTTGATGCCATACAGAACGGTTTTCTGGTTTACATAATTTGCAAACAGGTTGTTTGCCGTTAAAGCAAGACTTCCTTTTTTGTTCCAGAACTGTTTGCGCACAGCCATTGTGTAAGAAGTAAAGGAAGGATATCGTCCCTGCACTTCGTTCCTGGCAGAATTGAAATTACCAAATACTTCTGCCACCAGCGTTTTGGTAATCTGGTACGTTGCATTCAGGTTAAACCGATAATTATAACTCGTGCGGTTACTACTGGTGTCAATACCGTTTTCAATATGCCGCCTGAACAAAGCAATATTGGTTCTGAAGTTCAACTTGCCAGTAGCTTTTAATTCACCAAAAAGATTAACACCTAAATTTTTCTCCCGCCCGATATTCTCCATTGTGTTTAACGATACATTGCTGTACACCGAATCGCCTACCCGGTAAGAAGAGTAGTAATAGGTAAACGGCTGAATATCGTGGTTGCTTTCCCGGTAAAACGCCGAGACAAGAAACGATCCGGCGCTGCCATACTCATGATTGTAAGCCAGCTCGGCACGATAACCCACTTCCGGTTTCAGGTAAGGGTTGCCGGTGGTAATGTTCTTAGGATCTGTTGTATTGATGAATGGATTCAGGTCATCGTATTCCGGTCTGCCAATTCGCTTTGTATAACTAAGCTTTACATTCTGGTGTTCGCCAAATTTATGCAGCAGGTACGCCGAAGGAACCCATGTATTATAGCCTGGTATCTGCACCTGTTGTGTCGCTTCCGAATAATAAGCATCTGTCTGCGTACGCTCGTAGCGCATCCCGGCTTTTACATCAAACCATTTACCGGCAGGAAAACTGACTTCTGCATACGCCGCATATACATTCTGACGGTAGGTTAAGTAATTGGAAACGGAAGAATCATAAGCATACAGCTTGGTATCCGGTTGTAAAGAAAGCACGTTTGCCGTGCTGTTTAAATGATCCAGGTTTGCATGTACCCCGGCATCAAACACAATCTTTTTGGTAAACGGATCGCTGTAATCTACCGAAATTTCCGTGTTGTTTTCTATACCGAAATTGTGGTTGTTTACACCGTAATAAATGCTATCCTGCGGCAATAAGGTTTGCATATTATTGCTGCGCGAATGATTGTTGCCCAAACTGGTGCTCACGTTTATTTCCAGCGATTCCTCTTCTTTAGCAAATGTTTTCCGGTACGCAAGGCTGGCATCCGTACCATAGTACTCCCAGTTGAACCCCGAATTATTCAAAATATTGGTTTCGCTTGCTACACTATCAGTACCAAACGGAACATACTTTTGCGATTGCGTTTGCAGACCGCTGCCACCGCCGCCAAACCGTTCATGGTTTACATCGCCCGATAACGAGTTGTGTTTGTTTATCGTCCAGTCGAAACCCAGTCCACCTTGCCCGCTATAGCGTTGCGTGTGTCGCTGGCTTTGCTGATTCAGGTAAATATAATCTTTGGCAGCCGTATCCGTGGTGGTTCTGTTCAGTGTATTAGGTGTAAGTGCACTAAGCCTTGTATTGCCGCTCACAAAAGCATGCAATCCAAAATTATTGTGCCGCACCGTTATATTATACGATCCGTTTTCTATCCTTGTACCGGCTGTCAGGCTCAGGCTGCTGTTGGTACCGTTTACCTTCGAGTTTTTGAGTATAATATTAATAACACCACCTGTACCTTCTGCTTCGTAGCGCGCACCGGGGTTGGTTACCACTTCAATGCTTTTTATCTGGCTGGCAGGTATGCTTTGCAATACATCCGTAATGTTACTGCCAAAAACAGTAGACGGTTTTCCGTTTATTAAAAACCGCACACCGCTGGCACCCGATAGCTCTACATTGCCATCCGCATCTACCGTTACCTGCGGCACCTTTTTAAGTACATCTGTGGCTACTCCGCCTTGAGAGCTTACATCATTCTCGGCATTAAAAATTAATTTGTCAATGCGGTTTTCTACCAGCTTTTTAGCCTGCGATGTTACTGTTACACCTTGCAGCGTATTGGCTGTTTTGAATAATAATATTTTTCCGAGGTTACGCTGCTTGACATCAGCCACAACTTTGAAACTATCTACGGTTTTGGCTGCATAGCCTATCGATTCAAAGGTTAGGTTGTACAAGCCTTCTTTTACGCCCGTTATTATAAAGTTTCCTAAGCTATCAGTGGTAGCGCCGTTTATTACATGATTGCCGGCTGCGGTTGCCAGCGTTACGGTAGCATACTCAATTGGCTTTTTTGATAGGCTGTCTATAATCTTGCCGGATAAAATAACGCTGTTTTGCGCAAGTAAACCGAAAGAAACACAAAGAAAAAGCGAAAGAAAGAGAAGTTTTTGCATTATATTAGACATGCGCAGATTGTATAAACCGCGGCAAGTTAAAGCTATAAGTCTGCTAAACTAAAGCCATACTTTATTTTGCTTAAATAGTTTCGCATAATTCATCAAAATTTGAGACATTCTTTTTTCTTGCCTATGCACATTTATTGTCTTCTTTTCGTCCTGTCTGTTTTGGTGGCTTTTTTTCTGCCCAAGGTACATTGTGGTATCACACACTTATAATTTTTATAACGTTTTTTGAGGTCTTTGACCTGTTTCTCACTTGCCGGAGTGTATGAAAAAAATAAAGCTGGAAATCTGGTCTGTAGAAGCGTTCTTCGGGCAACTTCTGATATGGTTTACGCTTTATCCTATTCCATCTTTTGTTTAATGGCTAAGATAGAAATTCCATATCCGCGATCATCCGATCCGCTGGCTACTGACAAAGGAAACTTCCATCAATCAATCATCTTGTTACTCAGTTATTGTCGAATTAAGGTGAACAAGGATGGTTGAAGTCTTTGTAATAATATCCAACAGTTTTCCATGTTTGATTAACTATATAATTTTCAAACATCAACTATTCTTTAGGAATATGCTTAACAAGCTCATCTAATGTGTACACATAATTATTTCTCATAAAGGAAGAACAATGAAAAATTATACTCCATTATTATATCGTATCATCCTGTATAATTTGATAAATCTTGGTTTGACTTGTTGAAAGCATCATCGAATGTATTTGGCTTGAACGCCAAGTCAATATGTTGATGAGTTTTCTCATAGTCTTTTTCAATACTCATCATGGACTGCATGGTGGAAGTGTTTTTACCAATAATAGAAATTTTAAATTTCTCATGATTGTTTTTACTTGTTGGTAAAACCTTCCATAATAGAAAGGCTGACATTAATATAACAAGCCCAATAATGATGATCTTTCTATTTTCATTCTTTATTTATTACGAACCGTTTAGTTTGGCTTCCTGTAAAAGTCAGATTTTTCAGGTGTAAGCGATTGATTTCCTAAAATTATATCGGCAGCCTTTTCTGCGATCATCATAATGGGAGCGTACAGATTCCCATTTGTTATATACGGCATTATACTTCCATCCACTATTCGTAAACCCTCAATACCATGCACCTTCATGGTTAATGGATCCACAACAGACATATTATCCGTACCCATTCGACAAGTACAGGATGGATGCAAGGCAGTTTCTGAGTCTCGTCTTACCCAACCCAGTATTTGCTCATCAGTATCAACTACAGGTCCGGGTGAAATTTCCCCGCCATTGAATTCATTCATTGCTGGCTGATTCAGGATTTTTCGGGCACAGCGGATTGCTTCAACCCACTCCTTCTGATCCTGATCTGTAGAAAGATAATTAAACCGGATGGCTGGTTTTTCCTTTGGATCTGATGACTTAATGAGGACAGATCCACGGGCATCAGAATTCATGGGGCCAACATGAACCTGGTAGCCATGGCCACCTGATGGAGAACTACCGTCATATCGTATAGCCACAGGCAAAAAATGAAACTGAAGGTTAGGATAAGCAACTGTTTCATTACTTCTAACAAATCCTCCTCCCTCAAAGTGATTAGTTGCCGCAGGTCCTTTATGAAAGAACAACCACTGAAAGCCTACCCAGGGTTTGTTATACCATTTCAACGCCGGCCATACGCTTACTGGCTTTTTGCAGGCAAATTGGATATATACCTCAAGATGATCTTGTAAATTCTGCCCCACACCAGGAAGGTCGTCTAGCACCTCAACGCCTGCCGATTTCAAATGTTTAGGATCGCCAATTCCTGACAGTTGGAGAACCTGGGGAGAATTAATGGCACCTCCACAGCAAATAACTTCACCGGCTGTAACCCTGCGTAAACTATTTCCTTGCAAAAATTCTATTCCGACTGCGCGCTTCCCCGAGAAAAGAATTTTGGTTACGAGCGCACTACAGACTACTTGAAGATTTTTTCGTTTTCCCAAAACAGGATGCAAATATGCATCTGAGGCAGACCAACGTCTTCCATTTTTGATGTTGCGATCAAACATTCCAAAACCTTCCTGTTGAAATCCATTGACATCTTCTGTCAGCGGATAGCCTGCTTGTTTGGCCGCATCAAAAAATGCTTTAAACAAGGGGTTGGCCGCAGGCCCGGTCTCGAGGTACAGTGGGCCAGTTCCACCACGCAAAGAATTTGCTCCGGCGGTTCTGTTTTCAGACTTTTTAAAATAAGGGAGGCAATGCGCATAGTCCCATGATTCCATTCCCGGATCCTTTGCCCATTTTTCATAGTCCAACGGATTACCACGGATGAAAATCATTCCGTTAATGGAACTGGAACCGCCTAATACTTTTCCACGCGCATGATACACGCGCCGGTTATTCATAAATGGCTCAGGTTCCGATTGGTATTTCCAATCATAAAATTTACTGCCAATCGGATAGGTAAGCGCAGCTGGCATATGAATAAAGATATCCCACCAGGAATCTCTTCTTCCTGCTTCAATTACTAACACTTTATGGTTCGGATTTTCACTTAGCCGGTTTGCTAATACACAGCCGGCAGACCCGCCTCCGATAATGATCGTGTCAAAAATTTTATCCATCTTAATAAGGTGATTCTACATTTCCTAATTCTACGTAAACACTTTTTAGCTGGGTATAATGTTGAATAGCTGCAAGGCTGTTCTCCCGGCCCTGTCCCGATTGTTTATATCCACCAAAAGGAAGTTCAACAGGGGTTATGTTATAATTATTGATCCAGCAGGTTCCTGCCTGCAATTGATGAATGACCCGGTGACCGCGTTGGATGTCTTTCGTAAATACACCTGCCGACAAGCCAAACGAAGTATTATTAGCCCTTTCAACAACCTCTTCTTCCGAATCAAAACGGAGAATAGAAAGTACCGGACCAAAGATTTCTTCTCTGCAAATTTCCATTGAATCATCACAATTCGTAAAAATTGCCGGAGCCAGGAAGTTACCGGAACTAATATCCCGTCCTTTAAAATCTTTCTCAGGTCTTAAGCCCCCGGTCAATAATGTTGCACCTGCAGATTTTCCTGAATCTATAAACCGGATTATTTTTTCCATGTGTGTCTTACTGATCAATGCGCCCATCTGTGTATCGGGATCTGACGGGTCACCCAGCCTGATTTTTTCTGTCCTGTCTTTTAACTGCATTAAAAAGGAATCAAAAATTTGACGATGTACAAATACACGCGTACCATTGGAACATACTTCACCTTGGGTATAAAAATTTGCAAGCATGGCTGCTGCTACAGCATTAGGAATATCTGCATCTTCGAAAATAATTAAAGGAGATTTTCCGCCCAATTCAAGTGTTACCCGTTTCAGTTGGGTTGCAGCACCGGCAAAAATTTTTTTACCGGTTGAAACGGAACCTGTCAATGAAATTTTTGCTATACGCGGATGATCTGCTAACTTACTTCCAACCGTACCATCACCCTGAACTACATTAAACAAACCAGGCGGAGCTCCCGCTTCCATAAATGCCTTTGCCAATTCTAATGCAGTTGCCGGAGTGAGTTCGGATGGCTTAAAAATCATAGAGTTGCCACAAGCCAATGCCGGCGCAGCTTTCCATGCAGCAATCTGAATCGGATAATTCCATGCACCAATTCCCAAACAAATACCTAAAGGCTCAGGACGCGTATATCCGAAGGCGTTTTTCAAATCAACAAAATCACCGTGTATAGTTGCAGCCATTCCTCCAAAATATTCCAGAGCATCTGCAGCCGAACTCACATCCACAGCCAAAGATTCCGAAATGGGCTTTCCGACATCCTGCGTTTCTAACAAAGCAATTTTCTCCAATTTAGATCTTAGTATTTGGGCTGTTTTTAATAAAACCCGGCCACGCTCCGCTCCGGTTTTGGTACGCCAGATATGGAAAGCCTTTTCTGATGAATTTACGGCTGCTTCAATATCATCTTCGTTAGCCTGGCAAACCTCTCCTAAGGGATGATTATTAGCTGGATTATAGTTGATCCAGGATTCCCTGTTTGAGCCTGTAGTTAATGCGCCATCTATAAACTGAGTATACACCATATTTCTTCAGGAAA
This sequence comes from Ilyomonas sp., assembly GCA_965199845.1. GTDB lineage: Bacteria > Bacteroidota > Bacteroidia > Chitinophagales > Chitinophagaceae > Ilyomonas. The sequence continues at coordinate 262,417 of CBDATZ010000052.1, read as the reverse complement.
TCCTTTGTCTTTTAAATAACTTATAATAATAAATGAATACACCAACGCAAACTAAGCCAGATGTATAAATCCACGCAGAATACTGGTGATACCATTCCAAACCATAGGTTGCGGTTCGGGGCCACGACACATTGATAACCATAAACGAGCTCCAAATAAAGGCCAGAATATTTACCGGAAGTCCCCATTTGCCCAAACTGAATTTGGCGTCAGGATCCTTTTCATGCCGGGCTGATATAATTCTGTTTTTCAGTTGAAGTGCAACTACTATCCAATATGCCAGGTTAGCCCAAAGTATGGCGATAGAGGTTATCAACTCGAATACTTTTGGAAATTGAAGATTCATCACCAAAATAATTATGGCTCCCAATCCACAAATCAGGGTAGCTAAAACAGGAGTTTGGGTTTTTGAGGAAACTTCTGATAAGGATTTACTGTAAGGCAGGCACCCGTCACGACTCATAGCGAACATTAATCTCACTGATCCGGAATGAACCGCAAGGGTGCACACAATAATGGCAAAAATAACAATACAAAGAAAAAGCCTGCCCATTGTTTCACCCAAGATTAATTTAACCAACATCGGTAATCCTCCGTTTATATTTCCCAAATCCGGCATGCCCAAATCCGGTATTGACATCAAGGCAAAAAGTAATACCAGTAACCCCGCAATTCCGGCTGCAAGAAGCGCCTGCAAGATAGCGCGGGGAGCCTTTTTACGGGGATCATGAGTTTCTTCAGCCAATGTTCCGGCAGTATCAAATCCATACAGAACATAAGAGGCTGTCAGGGCAGTTGCTGCCATTAAAATCGTCACATCAGGAAAAGGCCTGAACTCAGATCCGGTAAATTTAATGTGAACGACAGCTTCGACCGGAGATCTTACTTTATTCAAAAACAGGAGAACAATGAGCAATACGATTCCAACCAGTTCGGTAAATACACCAATATTATTAATCATCGCCAGCAGCTTAATACCCATTGCATTGATAATGGTACTTATAACAATTAGAATAGAACCGAGTAAAATGGCATTTAAAGCAACCGATTTTGCATCATTTGAGATTCCGATTACTTGGAAGGAATTTGAAATCTGGGGCAGGCTAACCTGTAGTGCCATGGCCACAGCAGCAATAGTGACAACAAGACAAGCCAGGTAAATCCATCCTGTCATCCATCCAAGGAAAGGATTTCCCGTAAACTTTGCCCACTGATATACCCCGCCAGACAAAGGAAACCTGGAAGCCAGTTCTGCAAAGCAGAGCGCCACAAGCAACTGACCCGCCAGCACAAATGGCCAAGTCCAGAAAAATGCAGGACCAGCAACTCCATAGCCTAAATAAAACATCTGAAAAAGACCGGTAAGAATAGAAATGTAAGAAAAGCCTGCGGCAAAACTTGAAAAGCTACCCATGGAACGCTTTAATTCCTGGCGATAACCAAAACTGGCAAGATCGTTATTATCAGTAATCTGAGAATCCTTCATAATTGAATCACAGGTTTTGGTTTTACCTAAAAGCAGTTTGAATTATTTAATTTTTTTTGTTATGATCTGTGGTTTTCATGGTATCTGCAGTGCCATAATTTAATTTTCAATTAACTCAAACATTTTTAATTCACAATTCTAATGAACAAGTTGCGCCTGTTTTAAATTTTTCCAGGTCTACCCCGATTTTTTTGGTCTTCACTCAAATGAAATAGTGAAAAGCAAACTTACCTTTATGTTTGGAATATTAAAAAGCAAACTTACCTTTATGTTTGAATTTAATTATTGGATCTGACTCCTAATTTAAAAAAAAAATCACCATGTCTTTCGGCAGAATTGACACAAACTATACGTTGCCTTCGAGCTTCTATACCAGCACCGAAATTTTCGAGGAGGAGCTTGAGCGGATTTTTTACAGCCGATGGATTTATGTGGCTTGTGAGGCAGATATTCCGAAATCAGGCGATTACGTTGCTTTAAAAATCGGAACCCGGTCTTTTTTTCTGCAGCGAACGGAACGCGGAGAAGTGCGTGGATTTTATAATGTATGCCGGCACCGAGGGCATGAATTGGTCTCGGGGGAAAAAGGTAACTGCCGGCGGCTTATTTGCCCTTATCACAACTGGACCTATGACCTTGACGGAGATCTGCGACATGCCCGTGGTATGAGTCCCGACTTTTCCAAAGAAGATTTCGGACTAAACCCGATAGAAGTTGCTGTGATTGGTGGGCTTATTTATGTTTGTCTTAGCTCACCTGCACCAGCTGATATTGAAGAAGTGAGCAGTCTGCTTATTCCGTACCTCGCTCCATACGAGTTGTCTAAAACCAAAATAGCCTGCCAGAAAGATATCATTGAAGCCTGCAACTGGAAGCTGGTTATAGAAAATAACAGGGAGTGCCTGCACTGCTCCAGTAATCATCCTGAACTGCTGGTACCGCTTTACAGCTCAGGTTTTGGAAAGGGTCTCAACAAGGATAATGTCGGGCCTTCAGAGCGACGCTTTCAGGAAACGCTACAGGAAAAAGAAAGGGAATGGGAAAGCCTCAGCCTTCCCTACGAATTGCTGGAGTTTCCGGATGACCTGTGGTTCCGCACTGTTCGGCTGCCGCTGGCCAACCAGTGCATATCCCATACTATAAAGCCTGAACATGCTTGCAAAAAACTGCTCGGCAGTTTCAAGCGGCCAGAGGGAAGCGGACTTTCCTTATGGACACATCCTAATTCTTGGAACCACTTTTTGAGCGACCACATCGTAACCTTTGCGGTCTTCCCTCTTTCGGTCGACCGGACGCTTGTGCGGACAAAGTGGCTCGTTGCAGCCGAAGCGGTGGAAGGGGTTGACTATGATTTGGAAAATCTGACGCATGTTTGGACACATACCAATGCACAGGATCAAAGCTTGGCAGAAGGTACATACCGCGGCATTTGCTCCGGTGGCTACCTTCCAGGTCCAATTGCAGACGAAGAATATCTTGTGAAACAATTTCTTTCCTGGTACACAAATCAACTCACTGAAACACCTGTGCATTAATGCCAAAAATTGTAATTATAGGAGCCGGTATCGTTGGTTGCTCATTGGCTGACGAGCTCACCGAACGCGGGTATTGCGATATAGTGGTTATTGAAAAAGGTAAGCTCTGGAAGCCAGGCGGCTCAACATCACATGCACCTGGCGTTGTTTTCCAGACCAATGGGTCGCGTACCCTGGCGCAGTTTGCCCGTCAGACAGTTGAAAAATTGTATGAACTTCAATATAACGGTGAGCCCTGTTTCCTCAAGGTAGGCAGCTTGGAGCTCGCAACGACTCCTATACGCTTGTCAGACCTTTACCGTAGGGCCGGATTAGCCATGTCGGTTGGAATTAATGCGCGGGTAATAGATTCTGAAGAAGCATTGAAATTGCATCCACTTCTGGATCGTGAAAAATTGCTGGGTGCACTATACGTCCCCGACGATGGAATTGCCCGGGCGATACTGGCTGATGAAGTAATGGGTGAACGATCGATCAGTCGAGGTGCACAATTTATTTCAGAGTGCGAGGTTTTTGCCATTGATCAGAGCGATGGTCGCGTCACTGGTGTTCAAACAACACAGGGATTGTTTCCGGCGGATATCGTTGTTTCCTGCGCTGGAATTTGGGGACCGAAGATTGGAGCGATGGTGGGCATGTCGAAGGCAATACAGCCGTTGGCGCATCAGCTTTGCTACACGGCGCCTATACAGGAATTGGCTGTTTACAAAAGTGAAGCCGAGTTACCAGTGCTTCGTCATCAGGGCTCCGACCTTTATTTCAAACAAAGAGGGCAAAGTTTAGCGATTGGCTGGTATGGTCACCGTCCGCTTCCTGTGAAGTCAGAGGACATCTTTTCAAACGCACTTGCTGAAATAATGCCTAGCCAGATGCCCTTTACACCCGAAGAGTGGAAAGGTGCCATGGAAGGCGCGACTGAAATTCTACCTGCGCTGAAAGGCGCAGAGATTGCCGAATCAATGAATGGTTTGTTTTCTTTTACTGTTGATAATTTCCCTTTAATGGGTGAATGGTCTGGATTGAAGGGCTTTTGGGTTGCCGAGGCAGTATGGATCACCCATGGATGTGGTGTGGCTCGTGCGATGGCTGAATGGATTGTCAATGGCCATCCCTCCCTGGCTGTGCATGAATGCGATGTTAACCGCTTTGATACCTACCAGTTGGGTTCACAGCATATTGAAGAACGTGGCGCACAAAATTACATCGAGGTGTACGACCTGCTGCACCCGCTGCAGCCTATGGAGTCGCCACGTCCCCTCCGCACCACCGGTTTCTATCCGCGTCAGCAGGAACTTGGTGGCTTTTTCCTCGAAGCTTCCGGCTATGAGCGACCGCAGTGGTACGAAGCTAATGCCGGTCTGCTCGACTGCTACAATTATCCGCCGCGTGATGAGTGGAGTTCAAAATTCTGGTCGCCAATCATCGGTGCTGAGTCCCAGGCTGTCAGAGAAGGCGTTGGGCTTTTCGATATCACTACGCTAAAACGCATTGAGGTAACCGGAAAAGGCGCATTGGAATTTTTAGAACAAATGACGACAGGTAACCTGCGCAAGAAATTCGGCTCCATCACCTATTGCTTGATGCTGAACGAAAAGGCCGGGATATTGAGCGACATCACTGTCATGCGACGTGGCGAGCACGACTTTTTCATTGGTGTGAACAGTAACATTGATATTAATTACCTGAGGCATTTGGCACCGGACACCGTGCATGTGCGGGATATCACTGCCGGGACCGTCGGGATTGGCCTCTTCGGACCTAAGTCGCGGGAACTTGCCCAGTCTTTGACCAGGGATGACCTGAGCAATGAAGCACTCGGTTACTTCCGGCTAAAGAACATATATCTCGGTTATGTACCGGTAATGCTATGCAGACTCTCCTATGTTGGTGAGCTGGGATATGAAATCTACACCAGCGCCGACCTTGCGCTGAAACTTTGGGACACGTTGTGGCAGGCAGGAAAGAAGTACGGACTTATTGCAGCCGGTCGTGGAGCGTTCAACTCCATGCGCCTGGAAAAAGGATATCGCAGTTACGGGACGGATATGAACAGTGAGCACAATCCTTATGAGGCAGGACTGTCCTTTGCAGTACGCAAAGGTGGAGGATATAAAGGCGCTGAGGCTTTCGCTGAAGTGAATCCAAATACGCTGAGCAGGCGTTTAGTATGTCTGATTTTTGAAAATCCCCAGCATGTGGTGTTGGGCAAGGAGCCTGTGTTGTATCAGGGCAACGTGGTGGGTTATGTTACCAGTGCCTATTTCGGCCATACCATTGGCAAGCAGCTCGCTTATGCATGGGTACCCGCAGCATTAAGTAAACAAGGTACCCCGCTTTCTATCCGGTATTTCGACCGCGATTATCCGGCCACTGTAGGACAGGATCCGCAATACGATCCACAGATGACAAGATTGAAATCATGACGAACACGCACAATATATTATCCCCAGGAACGATCGGACGACGGCGGGCAGTCGCTCTCCCTGAGCAGCCTCCACAATTGTGGAAGTCAGTGAAGCCGAAGAAAGCATACGATACGATTATCGTGGGAGGTGGGGGGCATGGACTGGCGACCGCCTATTACCTGGCAAAGAATCATGGCCTGACGAACATCGCGGTACTGGAGAAGGGCTGGCTCGCAGGAGGCAACATGGCCCGCAATACCACCATCATCCGTTCGAACTATTTATGGGACGAATCAGCAGCCATTTACGAGCACTCCCTAAAATTATGGGAAACCTTGGAGGAAGACCTTGGCTATGAAATGTTCTTCAGCCAGCGTGGTGTACTTACGCTTGCTCATTCAGTAAGTGATATGCGATCGAAACGCCGGAATTTCTATGCCAATATCCTTAATGGAATAGATTGTGAGTGGCTCACTCCGGCTGAAGTAAAAAAGCTGGTTCCTATTATCAATATCAGCGAGGATGTGAGGTATCCGGTGCATGGTGCTACCTACCAGCCACGTGGCGGCATCGCCAAACACGACTGGGTGGCATGGGGTTACGCAAAGGCAGCGAGCGACCTGGGGGTGGATATTATTCAAGGTACCGAAGTAACAGGTTTTGACATCCGAAACAATAAAGTTCAGGGCGTTCACACATCTCAGGGCAGTATCGCTTCCGGCAAAGTAGGGCTCGTTGCTGCGGGTCATTCCTCGATATTGGCTAATCTTGCCGGATTTTCCGTTCCAATTCAGAGCAGGCCATTGCAGGCACTGGTTAGCCCACTGCTTGAGCAGGTACTCAATACCGTGGTGATGAGTGGCGCTGTTCATGTGTATGTCAGTCAGGCCCATAAGGGTGAGCTGGTAATGGGAGCAGGAACTGATGCATTTAACTCTTACGCGCAACGAGGCGGCTTTCATGTGATCGAACATCAGATGGCGGCTGCCCTGGAATTGTTCCCGATTTTTTCTCGTGCACAGGTGCTGAGAACATGGGGAGGTATTGTTGATATCACTCCGGATGCATCACCGATCATTGGTCTCACTCCGGTGGAAAATTTATTCATCAACACCGGCTGGGGAACAGGTGGTTTTAAGGCCACACCTGGTTCGGGTTGGGCTATGGCTCACACGATGGCACACGGCAGCCCGCATAAACTGAATCGTCCCTTCGCGCTCGACCGCTTCATAACAGGGCATCTTATCGACGAACATGGAGCGGCAGGAGTTGCCCACTAAACAACATTTATGCTTTACATTCCTTGTCCCAATTGCGGCCGGCGCAACGAAACCGAGTTCCATTACGGAGCTGAGGCCGGGATAGCTTATCCAGATCCCAATACGCTGACCGACAGTGAGTGGGCGAAATACCTTCATATCCGTGCTAACCCTAAGGGATGGCTTGCTGAGCGGTGGGTGCACTTTGCCGGCTGTGGCCGGTGGTTCAACCTCTGGCGCAATACCGTTACCCACGAGATAGGGCCTGCCTATCTTCCCTTTACAAGACAACCAAAAGTGCCTGGTACAACCGGGCAGGAGAGTTCCGGGGTATGAGCGAAATTACTTTCAGTTTTGATGATAAACTATATAAAGGGCATCAAGGTGAACCCTTGGCGGCTGCCCTGCTGCGCAGTGGTGTGCTGTCTGTAACGAACAGTATCTATCACAGCCGTCCGCGCGGTGTCGTCGGACTAGGCATTGAAGAACCTAATGCATTGGTGCAACTGGTATCCGGTACAAAAGAATCAATGCGTCCTGCTACTGTCATTGAAGTGGCGGACGGACTTGCTGCACGCAGCCTTACCGGCATCGGTGCACTGCCTGAAGATCCAGACGATGCCCGATATGACAAGACCAATCGCTATGTAGACACCCTGATCATAGGAGCAGGCGTTGCAGGACTTAAGGCAGCAGATGAGAACCTGCGTGTAGGACGCGAGGTGCTGCTGGTCGACGACCAGCCAGGACCAGGTGGTTATCTCCGGCACCTTGGATTGAAATTACCTTACGGTTTACAGGATGTTCTTGCGCATCGAAACCTTACCTATGTATCAAGATGCACGGCCATTGGATTGTACGACCAAAACTATGTTGTCGGAATAGAGCGGAGAAGCGACCACCTTGGGGATCTTGCGCTTGCCAAAAAAGCCAGGATCAGAGTTTGGCATATTCGTGCTGGCCAGATCGTACTCGCATCAGGTGCATTTCAGCGCCCGTTGATCTTCGCAAATAATGATAGACCTGGTATCATGCTTTCACATGCGGCAGCTACCTATGTTGCCGTTCATGGTGTGCAGATCTTCAAGCGTGCTGTAGTTGCTACGGTTGACAATCAGGGATATCGTGATGCGCTTCGACTCCACTATGCTGGCGTTAATGTGCAAGGGATTTATGATGCGCGGCCTGAAGCCGGTGGACCAAGTGTAGATGCAGTAAGGGCTGCGGGCATTCCCATTCGCTTTAACGCTACTGTGCTTGATACGAGTTCTAATGCTGACGGCGTTCTACAAATTGTAATTATCCAGAATCTTGACACCCGCGAAACCTTTCAATTGCCTACCGATTTGCTTGCAGTTTCCGGCGGCTGGACTCCAATCGTAGATCTGGCGACACACATCGGTATCAAGCCACAATGGAGCGAACAACATGCTGCCTTCCTGGTAAACAAGTCCAGCGATCAGTTCCGAACGGCTGGTATGTTGGCCGGTGATTTCGGTGGCGATGATGATCCGGCGATATTCTTCGGTCCTGAGCTCGATGCCGAACAAGGCCGTCATGCTTATATTGACTTGCAACGCGATGCGACGCTGCACGATCTGCGACGTGCTGTTGGGGCAGGGTTGTACAGCATCGAACACATTAAACGATATACAACCATAGGCACGGCGCATGACCAAGGAAAAACAAGCAGCATGCTCACCATCGGTGCACTTTGCCAAATTAATGGTGTTGCGCAAGGCGGAAAGCCGGGCTTGTCACCTGCCGATGTAGGCACCCTTTCCTTCCGTCCACCTTATATTCCGGTGCCGTTTGCTGCGCTTGCCGGACGTGAACGCGGACTGCTTTCCGATCCCATCCGCATCACACCGCTCCACCAATGGCATGTTGAAGCGGGTGCTGTATTCGAAGATGTGGGGCAATGGAAGCGACCTTGGTATTTCCCAAAGCCGGGAGAGCGCATGGAAGATGCCGTTCGGCGTGAGTGCCTGGCAGCCAGAGAAGGGGTGGCCGTGATGGACGCTTCGACGCTCGGAAAGATTGATATCCAGGGGCCTGACGCCGCCGTTTTCCTCGACCGTATCTATACGAACGTCTTCTCGACATTGCCGGAAGGGCAGTGCCGATATGGATTGATGTGCAAGGCCGATGGTATCGTCTTTGATGATGGTGTCGCCACCCGGCTGGGTAAAAATCATTTCCTGATGACTACTACAACAGGCGGCGCTGCCAATGTGCTGGCATGGCTGGAAGAGTGGCTCCAGACGGAGTGGCCAGACCTGAAGGTCTATTGCACCTCAGTTACCGAGCATATTTCAACAATCGCACTGGTGGGCCCGAAAAGCAGGCAACTCCTCCAGGAATTGGTTACAGACATTGATCTCTCAAAAGACGCATTTCCCTTCATGCATAGCCGGATGACGACGATCGACGGTATATCCGTGCGCATTGCGCGAATTTCCTTTTCAGGAGAGCTGGCATTTGAAATCAACGTTGACTGGGGCTATGCCCGATATATTTGGGAACGACTGTGGGTGTTGGGAAGCCGCTATGGCCTGACTGCCTATGGAACAGAGACCATGCACGTGCTGCGGGCGGAAAAGGGTTACATTATCATTGGGCAGGACACCGACGGAACGCAAATACCGTATGATCTCAACATGTCTTGGATTGTCTCCAAGAAAAAGGAGTTCATTGGAAAGCGATCTTTCCAACTGCCTTATCTGAAGGCAACGGGGAGACGACAGCTGGTTGGCCTAATGCCAGAGAACGATGACGAAGTCATTCCGGAGGGAGCATACATCACTATACTTAACGCACACATGAACGAGCATGGCAAAACCCGACATACGGGTTTTGTGACGAGTTCTTACTATTCACCGGTGCTTGGTCGTGCATTCGCACTGGCACTGGTAGCCGATGGCCTGAACCGGATGGGTGAAGTGGTGGCCGTGCCCATTGGAAAAAAAGTGCTGCGTGCTACTATTTGCGACGCTGTATTTATTGATAAGGAAAATATCCGAAGAGATTCTTAAAACCTACAGATGATTGCCAAACAAAGTCCGTTGCAAGGAATGAACATAGGAACCGCCGCCACAATAGCGATTCGTGAATTGCCGGGATTGCATACCATCAATCTTCGTGTGGCGCCGGGAACACCAACGCAGGCTGCAATTGCTGAAGCATTAGGCTTTGAGCTGCCCGAAAGGCCAGGCCAAAGTCGGGGGGAGGTAGTACCCGGTGGCGGTGAAGTTCATACCCTGTGTCTTGCTCCGGACTGGTGGCTTATTACGGGATTCCAAGAAGCTGAGCAGAAGCTCGCACCGCTGCTGTTGAAGAACAGCTATCATTTTAGCGTAGTTAATGTCAGCGACCAGCGAACTACCATTGAACTTGAAGGACCTAAGGCTCGTGAAGTGCTCGCCCACCTTTGGGAACAGGATCTTCGGGAAAAAAGTTTCCCCGTTGCAAGTGTCTCCCAGGGATTCATGGCGAAGGCACCGGTGATCATCTTCTATATTGCATCGTTTCGTTACCGTGTGATGGTTCGAAGCTCTTTCGCTTTGCATTTGTGGAAGGTCTTGGTAGACTCGGCGGCGGAGTGGATGTAAACAGAGATATTTCTTCTGGTGCATTTGGCCGCGAAATATTTTGAGCAAACCACCCTTGAGGACAGCGTTGAAGTTTGGAAAGGCAACATCGAGATAGACAGTCTGTAAATAAGGACGACTCCAAGCACCCGGCTTAAACTTTTAGACGTAAGTTTCAAATTTAATAACAATCCAATTTCAATGAAATAGATTAACGAGATATAGCAAAATTAATAAGGCTGCCTCCGTTTCCTGCACCGTGATCATTTCATACATTTTTGCTTTATTTACCTTAAACGATGATTCTTTTTTATTCCTGAGTGGTGTAAAATACTATGTTGTATTGACATCTAAGACAAGGAAGATTGATAGGGAAGTTATCGGGAAAACGTAAAAGATGAGATGCGACGTTATGAGATCGGCGAAGAACAATAGGACAAGATAAAAGATAAACTGCCTTGTCTGGAGATTCCGACAGGCTTGATCACCAAATTCCGGTAAAGATCAACCAGTAAGAGGATTGATTAATAAGTAACTTCCTGATCAATGCACAACGTAATCGAGTGATTTTTGACACCGAAATGTATACTATGTCTGCCGGGTTGAGGGAACTGAGAGGGACTAGACCATTGCCGTAGAAAGCGGCTGCAGACGCGAGGTTATTTACGGGTGTGTTGTTCGGGCGTAGAGCACACCGTCGATCAAGAATAAGAGATCCAATCTCTGCGTAAGGGAAGCCTGCCCGCGTACCTGCACAGCAAAGGAATATCCACCGATACATCATTGCTCTGGGGGACGGACAAACTGGGCACCCTGCCCTCCAGGGCGGCTAACGGGTTCCAGACCGGCTGTTTGGCAATATCAGCGCCTGATATTGTTGTCAGGCTTGGAGATTTCCGAAGGGTCTTGTCCGGCTATTGGTTGACAGTTTTGCAAAGGAAAACTGAATGGAAAATTCAAATTTAGAAGCCTATTTAAATCGTTACGAGTACACACAGGCATTCAAAGAAAAAATAGTTTTAGAAGTTGTATATCAGGGAAAAGCTATTCAAAAAGCTGTTGAAGAATATGATCTGCCAAGTACTTATACAGTGCAGATGTGGATCAGGCAATTTCAAAAACAGCTTGAAAACGGGATGATAGTTTTGCCAGTTATGAGTGAACAGCAAAAGGCAGATTTGAAAACCTCAGAACAAAGAATCAAAGAACTGGAAAAAGCGCTGGAATATGCAAATGTGGTCATATTCAGTTTAAATCATCTGATAGATTTTGCAGAAAAAGAGTTTCAGGTTCCTATCAGAAAAAAGGGTGGTACCAAACAATAAAGCTGATCAAAGAGAAAAAGCTTGTAAAGATGAATGTCGGTCGTCTTTGCAAATTGTTTGGTAAAAGCCGACAAGCCTTTTATGCAAGACAAGAATATTATAATGAGCAGTTCCGCGTAAATCAAATCGTGTTGGAGTTGGTTTCACAAATCAGAAGAGATCTGCCGGGGCTCGGTACAAAAAAGCTGTACCTGCTTTTAAGAGAGCCATTCAAAACGCATGGTATTAAAATGGGTAGAGACAAGCTGCATGAACTGTTAACTAAGCAAGGCATGTTGATCAGAGGAAGAAAAGGAGCACCTAAAACAACCAATTCAAGACACTGGATGAAAAAGTATCCAAACCTTATCAGGGAGCTGGTGGTAGCCCGTTCGGAACAGCTCTGGGTTGCAGACATTACTTACATCTGTGTGGGGTATGATTTTAATTATTTATCACTCATCACCGATGCTTACTCAAAGAAAATTGTTGGTTATTATCTGCATACAAATCTTTCTGCTGAAGGAAGTCTTAAAGCTCTTGATATGGCTCTTAAAGGCAGAACCAGGTTCTTGCCGGAGCTCATCCACCACTCAGACAGGGGAACACAGTATTGTAGTTTCGAGTATGTTTTGGAATTAAGGGAAGCAGACATTGCAATCAGCATGACGGAAGATGGCAAAGGATATGAAAACCAAATTGCTGAAAGAGTGAATGGTATTTTAAAAACGGAATTCAATCTGAACAGAATCTTCAAATCTCATGACGAAGCAAAACTTACCGTAGCAAAGAGTATCGAAGCCTACAATACAAAGAGACCTCATATGAGTATTGATTTTTTAACACCAGATGAAGCTCATGCCTTTGAAGGAGAACTGCAAAAAAGATGGAAGAATTATAGAGCTAAAAAGTTTACTGCGAATCCTTCCAATGATTTTGCAGATGAGACCTGAAGTAAGATTGCTTATAAAAACAAAAATGATGAATAGAATCAGACAACCTACTTTTGACAAGGAAAACCGGAATAAGAAAGTTCTGCACTATCAACTGACAAGAAAAACCGGTTGATTTTAAAGGAAAAAACTTTAATTAATTATTTAACCGAGAACTGACAACTTTTTTCAGGACGATACCAACTGACAACTTTTTTCAGGACGATACCAACTGACAACTTTTTTCAGGACGATACCCAGTGTAAAATCATTACCGGATAATACCCAATAAAGCTGTGGAGAAGCAAGCCGTGCCATGCCGATTTTGGCTGAAGCCACCTGCCCTTCCAGTTGTTCCATGGCATCGTTCCGATAGGCACTCATAAACGGGTTCACAAGCACTTCAATTTCCGGTTCTGTGTTGAGAATCGGGAAAAGCTTGTCATAGTCAGCTTGCATTAGTTCTATTACATGTGGAAGTGTACAGTATTTCCCATTTTCATACCTACGTAAAAACCAGATAATAGCAGTTAAAAAGCTGATGGGAGACTCTACAAAAAAATCCCCTTGCTTATTAATCCATTCCCGATTAAGTCCCAGCAGGATCGCACGGGCAGATTCTGTAGCATCGGTGATATCGTGCATGGATAGCGGATCCAGCGGGTTGCACCGGCTGGATTGGGACAGGTTATCAAAAGAGATAATATGAAATTGTGGTTTGACTTTATAGCTATCCTTATTGTGCTGTAGCCAGTTGTATGCTATCTTACTCAAATCATCATATTTGAAGTCATAGATGAACAGGGCAAAGCCCTTTTCAATGTGCTGTTTGATCACATGCTGGATAACAAACCAGGACTTGCCGGCACCCGGGCTGCCTACCACGAGTAAACCGCGAAAAGGATTGATGATATTGATCCAACTGTTTCGTACTTTCTCCCTTAATCTATAGCGTGCAGGAAGGTTAATGGAGTATGGGTTTTGAAGAAGCCTTTCTTCCTGAGGAAAGGTTTCGTTCATCTCATTGAAAATATCTTTTGCCACGCTTACTTTTATAAGCCTGCTAAGCTTGGTTCCTCCACTTAGGATAAGCAAATAACCTGCTGTTGTAATCAGCAGATAACCGATTGCAACTATCTCTGTCTCAGCCTCTGAATAAAAAATAAGATTAGCAGCAAAATAAATAAATAATCCTGCCCCCAGATACCATAGTAAATTTTTTAGATTCTTTTTCTCATCTTTTTTCCCTTTTGCACCCAACAGCGATATTGCCAGTAAGACCAAAGCTATCCATTTCGCGTTATTGAATCGATGGAATAACCCTGTATGGACTATGTTCATGAGCAGGCGGTCTGTAAGCGGCATGGTAAGACTCCACACTTTAAAAGCTTCGTAACAATAATAGTAAAAATGCATCAGCAAAATAAAGATGCTGATAAGGTGCAAAATATCGCCCGGCATATCCGGATGCATTGTTCCGGTATTTGAGTTCGCAATGCCGGCAACACCAGCTGGCCTGGGATTGCGCTACCGGGAACGGACAGGCGGCCGCAGGTCTCTCACAGTATTTCGATTCGGTAATCGCTACCGATGCCAGTGATGCGCAGATACAGCACGGACAAATGCATCGAAACGTTTCTTATAAAGTAGAACGGGCTGAACAGTCAGGCTTGCCATCAAAATCGGTTGACCTCCTTACCGTTGCACAGGCTGTCCACTGGTTTAATTTTGACAGCTTTTACAAAGAGGCAAAACGGGTGTTACGAAACGATGGCATAATCGCGGTGTGGGCGTATGGGTTACCTAAATTCGGCAATGATGTGCAGGCATGCATCCGCCACTTTCACGACGATATAGTAGGTAGATATTGGCAACCGGAAAATCACCTGATCACTCTCGAATACAAATCCATTCCGTTTCCGTTCAGCGAAAAAGAAGCACCTTTATTTTCAATCAAAAAAATGCTTTCTATAGATGATATCTGCGGACTGCTTTATAGCTGGTTTGCTACGCAGCGGTTTATAGCCCAATACCAAACTGACCCGGTCGAAAAAATAAAAGAAGAGCTAAGCCTGCTATTTGATGCACCGGAAATTTGGGCTGAATGGAAGCTGCACCTGCGATTGGGGGTACACAATGCCTGCTAACATCATACTTAAACCGGAACCCGATCTACTTCAAAATAACCTTGTTTCCCGTTTCAATATAGTGCTTAATCGCGGCTGCAAAATCTTTTAATTCAAATACTGCATCGTGACTTACCTGTAATGTATGATTGAGGATTGCCATCGTCAATTCTTTCCAGATTCCACTTAGCTCATTATCGTTTTTCGTATTCAGCCAGTTATCAATTCCAAAGCCTTCTACTTTCAAATCTTTGTATATCAGAGTTCCATAAGAAAAAGAAGTGGCATCATTACTCAGTCTGCCATAAATAATAATCCTGCTGAAAGCAGCGGCGATGATAAACATCAGGGTACCCAATGAACCGCCCGCTGCGTCCAGCGCTGCGTTCGCCCTGTTTGGAATTATGCTTAAAATCTGCTTCTCCAAGTCTGCCGCTTTGCCGTTAAGCACAACGTCTGCACCTAAGGTGAATAATTCATTCCTGTGCTCTTCTTTACGCACCAAAGTCATAATTTTTATTCCTTTTGCCTTTGCCAATTGAATTACTTGCTTGCCAACCGAAGAATTGGCTGCCGTAAGTAACAGCCATTGATCAGATGTAAGCTGTGCCAGTTCTACAAGCGCATAAGCCGTTAGAGAGTTCAGACTCAACTGGCATGCGATTTCAAAAGGTATTTCTTTTGGAACGATTCTGAAAGTATTATGGGTTAGATTTATTTTATCAGCCCAGGTGCCTTTCGCTATGAAAGCGACATGTTCACCTATGCAAGTTTTATGAATGCAATCTCCGACTTTCTAAATAACGCCAGCTCCTTGAAGTCCTGCTGTCTGAAGATACTCCGGCTTCATTCTGTAAACGCCTTGCATGAACATTTGATCTGAAGGATTAATAGGTCTCGCAATGATTCTTATCTGTACTTCATTCGCTTCAGGCTCCTTGCATTCAACACTCTCCCTGTGCAGATTTTCTGTCCAACCCCCGGCTTTATTAAATGTTATTGCTTGCATTTGTTCTGTTTTTAATAATTACTCTGTCATTATTATTCGTATGATCAAAAATGAATGAGCTGGTAGTTCTTACTTTTATAATGGAAGCCACCGGCGTCTATCACATTAGCCTCATATTCTTTCTGCACAGTCACGGTTATACATACAGGGTCGTCAATGCCCTGCACATTCACCGGAATTTCCAATTATACTGCTCAACGATTAATAAAACAAGGTGATTAAGCCTAACCAGGATTTACAGATTATCATTCCAAACAATACTAAGCCGGTGGCAATCCGTTACCAGATCAGCTTCTTCTTTCACTCCTTTTTTTTTGTCTGCTATAGAGCTTTATATTTATCTCATTGTTTGATTCTATCATGTAATAAAGACCGACAGAAGAAAACAGTACGATAATAGCAATATTTATTTAAAGGGAATATATTCTGGCTTGAATGATTTGTTTATCGGTTTGTGTTTTGGCTAATGTCAATGCTTTTTGCAGGCAGGCTTTTGCCTTTTCGTTATTTACACCCTGGTATAGTTCGCCAAGCAGGGTAAAATAAAAATGATTGTTAGAGAAGACTAATGTTTCTGCTTCTGTAAGCGCCATTTCTTTTCCCTTTAATTTATACAAAGCATAGATGCGGTTAAGGGCTCCAGCGGGTGAGTAATGGATAGCTAACAATAAATCATAATGATGCAAAATGCTTTGCCATTTTTGATCCTCGTCTTCTTTTATGCAATGCCAGAAAGCGATGCCTGCTTCCAGATGATATGAACTCAGTTCGCTTCCCTGCGCAGAAAGACGCAGGTATGTATTGCCTTGGGCTATCAGTTCTTTATTCCATAAGGCTTCATCCTGGTCTTCATATAATATCATGTCCTGATGGCTGTTTTGCCGTGCATCAAAACGGGAAGCATGAAAACACATCAGGGCAACCAAAGCATTTGTTTTTGGAAGATTTGTTCCCTTGTATTGTGTTAACAGCAAGCCCAGCCGCAAAGCTTCAAAGCAAAGGTCTTTTCGCAGGGTTTGATTTTGTGTCGCGGAATAATAGCCTTCATTAAATAACAGGTAAATGGTATGAAGCACATTATCAAGTCGTTTGTCAATTTCCTTTTTAGATGGCAACGCCAGGTCTGCGGCTTCGCTTTTTAATTTTTCTTTCGCGCGGAACAAACGCTTAGCGATAGCTTCTTTATTGCTGAAAAAAGCGTCTGCAATTTCATCTATACTAAAGCCGCATAAAATACGCAGTGCCAGCCCGATCTGGGCTTCACTCCGGATAGCGGGATGACAAATGGCAAACATCATACGAAGCTGGCTATCCTGAATATTCCGGTCAGAAAAATCCGGCTCGCTGATCGTTGCCTGATTTATATTTTCTCCTGATAGCCGGGGAAGAACTTTGTCTCTGAAAATTTTGTTTCTCCGAAAATGATACAGCGTTTTTTGCCTGGCAACTGCATACAACCAGGCGGTTGGGTTCGGAGGAATTTTTGCTTGCCAGGCTTCGGTTGCTGTCAGAAAGGTTTCACTAACAATATCTTCTGCTATTTCAAGATGTTGCAAGCCAAACCCTTTGCTGATGACAGCGACCATTTTGTAAAATTCCGTTCGAAACAGGTGCGACAGCAAACTGTTGTTGACATCATTCCTTTCATACATATACGGTTCTTATTTCCACGCTGCCGCCTTCGTCAATCGCCGGGCATCCGTGCGCCAGCGTAGTAGCTTCCTCCAAGTCTTCTGCGCTTACAATAATAAAGCTTCCCAGCTTTTCTTTAATCTCTACAAACGGTCCGTCAGTTATCACGCCGCCTGTCCGCAATACTTTTCCTTCCATCGAAAGTCTTGTTCCGTTGCTGACTAATTTTTCCTGGGCAGCAATATGACTAACCCATTGATGCCATTTTTTAGCCAGCTCCTGCATCTTTTCGGGCGTTGCCTCTTTATAATCATAATCAGGCTGTCTGAATAGTAATAAAAATTCCTGCATATTTTTTATTTATACATTGATTTGATGAATAAGTATAAAAGATGGTAGCATCTTCTTGCAAAGCATCGAATTATAAAATTATGATAGCTCCCGGCTTTACGAATAATGAATAGAAGCGAAATGCGCTTTCCATTTCTACTGGTTACACATTCTTCCGGCTGATATCGCAAAGCATATCCGAATGAATGTTCAGACCAATATTCGTGAGATTATAAACATGCTCGCTAGCTACGAGATACACAATCTCGCAGATCTGTCGCTCGGAGAAATGCTTCGTCAATTGTGCAAACGTGTCCCGTTTTACTTCTTTGTTTATTGTTAGTTCGGTGGCGTATTGAATCGCTGCTTTCTCCGCTTCAGAAAATATCGAACTAGTTGAATAATTGGCTAACGCATCAAATTTAGCTTCATTCATAAAAGCTTTGATGGCGGCTGCGCGGCTGGCATCAATACAAAATAAACAGGTGTTAAGCTGTGCCACCTGTTGCCGGATTAAAAGCGCCATTTCTGCCGGCAGGATTAGTTTTTTATCCAGTCCTGATATTTTAGCATACCACATTCCAAATGCAACAGGCAGTCGTGAGGAATGCACTTTCAACGGCATCAGCACTTTGCCAAATCGTTTTTTGGTAAAGAAATAAGCCAGCTTCATTCCGAAGCTGTCGGGATGTTCAACAGGAGAAAGAAATGTATCCATCTTTTCTTGTTTGTTGTTATAATTATGGGTTGAATGTATAATGCCTGATACAGAACAAACAGGACAAACAATACTAATTTTTTGAAATATTTTTTACTTTAATTGAAGTCATAATACAAAATCAACTTCCCGAAAACGACTTTGTCTTGTGTTTCATTTTATACCAGCCATAATATGAGAACAACACTGCAATAATAAACCTGAGAGCCACATTTGCCAGCAGAGCGGAAGATACGCCCTGAAAAAAAGCGGCTATTTCTGCGATTGCAGTTGTCAAATGAAACACAATGAGAGTAAAGCAAACTAAGCGAACCGTATTATGATCAGTAACATTGCGGCTGCTAAATGAAAGCATGGCAATACTCAATTCAGCAGTTCCCAGCAGGTAACTTAACAGGTAAGCACTTTTATCAAGATGAATATTTACCATTTGTGGAATAAGCGGAGGAAACAACAGCAGCACAAGGGCTGCGGCGGCTGTTATCAGGGCATGAACAATGAACAGAATTTTCAATCCCATATGTCGAACGTTTTACTGCGGTAACTTATAACTGCGCAAACCGCAGATAAGCTACCGCTACACTGATAATAAAAAAGAAAGTATTGATACCAACCGCTTTCATCTCTTTCCGCTTATAATGAATTGGTGCTGCCAGCAGCATAATAATGGCAAAACAAACGGCTGTAACAGGAGTCAATACCGGCAGAATAGTTAGCCACCAGGGAAGGAGAATTCCAATCATACCGAATAGTTCGCTAATGCCAATGAACCGGATGACGGGATAAGACAAATGCGCAATTCCTGTTTGTCCGATACGAACTAAATACGCCCGCTTTTTTGTGGCTTTCATAAAGCCGGAATACCCAAAGCTAATAGCGAGAAAAACCTGCAGGATCCAAAGAAACGTATTCATAACAAACCAATTTATTTTACATACAGTTCTTCAAAATTTCTTTTGTCAAAAGCAAACAGGATAACATAAGAAATGGGAATGGCTGCCAGTACAAACAAGCCGGTTAGTGCATGGAGATAAGACACTGCAATGCCTGCGATTTGAAAAAACAGACCGGCTACAATATAGCGGTTAAGCCCTTTAATAATCTTCTGGTGCAGGTTGTCTTCCTTTAACCGTTTGGAAGAAGCCAGCCGCCAGTTGAGATAAAAAGATAGCTGGCAACCCAGCAGGTTAAGGCCATAGATTCTTACTGATAACGGAAATTCCCGGTACTCGGAAATTAATGTTGTAGAAAAAGGAATCAATGATATAAAAAAGAGGAACAACAGGTTGGTAAGCACAAAAGGGCGGTTAATACGGCTAACAAAATATAACTGTTCAGTATGTCCGAGCCAGTAGGTGGCTAAAATACCAAACGACAGGAGATAACTTAAAAATTTGGGCAGCAAGGTCAAAAGATAATCCCTGAAAGCAGAAGCATCTTCAAAGTGCTTATCGCGGATGATAAGTTCTAACACAAGGATGGTAAAAACAATAGCAAAAGTGCCGTCGGCTAAAGCTTCTAAACGTGTTTTAGGTTTCTCTTGTTTATTTTGCATAGTCACATATGAGTTCAA
The DNA here is from genome assembly GCA_965199845.1 of Ilyomonas sp. Classification (GTDB taxonomy): domain Bacteria; phylum Bacteroidota; class Bacteroidia; order Chitinophagales; family Chitinophagaceae; genus Ilyomonas. The sequence continues at coordinate 242,518 of CBDATZ010000052.1, read as the reverse complement.
TTTATAAAACTATAGTTCAGCAGTATGCGTACCGGTATAAAAAGAATGAGGTTAATAATCTTATTTGTTTTCAACATACCAAACAAGTACTGTAAAAGAGAATTGCATTAAAAAGAATGCTGCACCATTCAGTCAGATTTTTTTAAAACCAAACAAACGCTGTATTATTTTCAGGCTTAACTTATCCTTTTAGTAGCTTTAATTAATACTGTATCAAAAAAGATCAAATTATTTTTGATTTGAAACGTGTAAGACTTTATCACCCGCGGTGAATGCTTGCTTCATTATTGCTATTCTTTAAAGTGATGCCTATAGTCAGAATGCGAAATTCTGATGCTTAATTGGAAATTGATATTACCTTTCTTCATCTCAATCATTTTTATTAAGTGCAAATTTGTTACAATGACATGCCATTATCATTGTAGCTATGAATGTTATGAAAAAAAGATTATCATGTCGTAAGATTGAACAGGCGAAAGCTAGTATGCGCATAGCAACCGAATCAGCCGATTTGAGAACCTGGTCTTTGTATATCGATAGCGATGAATTCATTGCTTCAGCTAGTCTAAAAAATCTTTGGCTTATCGCCTGATGAGGTGCTCTCTCAACAGGTAAAAATTTCACAGAATCATCCTGATTGTCGTACCTGTGCAGTAGTTGCTCTGCAAGCTTCCTTTACTATTGGAGAACTATTGAATATTGAATACCTTATGTACCGCATAACGAAGATATACCTCGTTGAGTGTGTGCAGTTGGTCAATTGATAGATAACCAGAAACGATCCAGCAAGTACATAACTGGTGTCCTGGCTGTATATTCCGAATTTAAAAATCAATCGATTCGTTACGACTTGACCACAGAGGCACTTATGATCAATCTTTTTATTGCTCGATGAGTAAAGATATCATGTGATCGAAGCATTCAAAACTGCCAGCCTTCTATAAAAAGTGTTTTGCCAAGAAAAAAGTTTTCATTTTGAAAACTTTTTTCTAATTTTGTCTCAATGAACATAATTGCTAAAGGAACTATTCTCTATTACGTTAATAAGTATCCTTTAGCTGAAACTCAGTTGTTAGCTTGGTATCATGATTTTGCAAAAAGACAGTTTCAAAACTTTAATGAGTTAAAAGCTGTATATAAAAGTGCAAGTTTAGTGGGTAACAACAGACTAATATTTAATATTAAGGGAAATGATTTTCGGATTGTAGTTTCAATAAACTTCGCGAAAGGCGCAGCTTACGTTATCTGGTTTGGCACTCATAAGGAATACGACAAGATAGATACAGCGACAGTTGAATTTGACACAAATATTTTAAACTTCAAAGGAAAGTAATTATGAATTGGAAAGTTTTGAAGACACCAGAAGAATATAATAGAGCAATTAAGAGAACAATGGAAATTTTTCATACTGAAGATGCTGATGAAAATGATGAATTGGATTTACTTCTTGTTCTTGTAAAAGATTACGAGGATAAGCATATTCAAATACCAGCCGTAAATCCTCTTGAAGTAATCAAATTGAAGATGAAAGAACACGGTCTTCGACCGAAAGACCTTGAGAATATAATTGGTTCAAAGGGGCAAATATCATCCGTACTTTCTGGAAGAAGGGCATTGACATTAAAGACTGCACAAAAGCTTAAAGAGCGTCTTGCGTTACCTGCGGATATCTTCTTTCCTTAGGTCCGCATTGACATAAAAGCAGTTTTTGGGTTTTGGCATATCATCCGCTTTTCTTACAGTCAGTTGTAAATCTGTCTGGGCAAAAGCCGTAGAATAATAGCAATGATTCTCCACTGTTTTGTAACATAGACTATTGATTTTTTACTTTCAATAGCTTTCATCATTTGTTTGGCTGCCTTTTCAACGGACCCTACCCAAAACTTCCCGTCGCCTTTTGCCATCCCCGTGTCTACAAAGCCTGGTCTGATATCAGTAATGATAATGGGTAATTTCAATTTTGTTACTCTCTGTCTGAGCCCTTCTAAATAATTTATTTGAAATGCTTTTGTTGAGTTGTACGCAGGCGCTTGTCTGCCTCCGCGAAGTCCTGCTATAGAAGTGATGGCTACAAAATGCCCTTCTTGTTGTCGTTGAAAATAATGTACGGTCAAATCTGCAACCTTTGTAAACCCTATAACGTTAACATCCAACGCTCTTTTTTCAACTGCAAAATGGAGTGGTTCGTTTATGTCGCCTATCCCCGAACTCAAAATCTGTAAGTCAATATTTCCTAGTTTTGCAGCTAATTCATCAAGTTTTTTTGTAACAACAAATGTTTCAGTTATGTCAAAATCAAAAACAATAAAATTATCGGGTCTTTGATATTTCAATTCATCAAGCAGATTTTTCCTTCTTCCTATTATGCCAACAATATAATTTCTGTCTGCCAATTCCTGATGTTGCTATAGATTTTGTCTAATCAAATCACTAATTTCGTGCAGAAGCGACCAGGAAAATAATTAATTATCAACGTTTGTAGTGATTAACACCTTGCGGAATGTGTGATCAAGGTTGAGAAATCATCCAGGTAAAGTAAGCATTCAATTGCCGAAAGAGCTTGCCGGCAATACCCTTACAGGTCAGGTATGGTTGTATTGTCCTGCCAATGCCGCCCTGGATTACAAAGACTCTTTGCATGCAAATAAAGAAGGAGTGATGCTGATTGATAAGAAGAAATTAGCACATGCAAATTATACAGCAAAAATCACCTGGCAGGCAGGTAATACAAAGTATTATAACGAGCAAATATTAGCGATTAACAAATGACGCCGCAACTGTTCATATCAGCATTTGGGCTTGGCTTGCTAAGTAGCTTTCATTGCGTAGGTATGTGCGGCGCCATTGCGTTTTCATTACCGACACAACGATTGCCGGCTGTACAAAAAACAACCGGCATCTTACTATATAATGTTGGCAGGATAAGCTTGTATGCATTGTTCGGCTTGCTGTTCGGCTTATTGGGAAGGCAGCTTTACATCGCCGGTTTTCAGCAATTGTTTTCGATTGTTGCAGGCATTGTTATTTTGCTGGTTGTAATACAGATTTTATTCTCCTTTCGTCTTCGTTTGCCACATTTAAATTATACTAGTAAGTGGGTGCAAAGGCTGATGAGCCACTTCTTACAACAGTCACGTGTTGGCTACATGTTTTGGCTGGGCGCGGCGAATGGCTTGCTGCCTTGCGGACTTGTTTATTTTGCCATTACCGGAGCGTTAGCTACCGGAACAGTTGGCAATGCCGTACTATTCATGATGTTGTTTGGTGTGGGTACTTTTCCGGCGATGTTCCTCATTTCTTTTTTTGGATACAAACTCAAAGTATCGTGGCGGCAACTGATAAAGAAAGCAATGCCTGTTGTGATGGCTGTTATGGGTATGTTGCTGATATTGCGCGGTATGGGTTTGGGCATTCCGTACATGAGTCCGTTTGTGCCGGCTGCGCCGAAGGAAGCGGTGGTGTGCCATTGATGATGGTGTTTTCGTTGCAATACAAAACATCAGACCATACAAAGCAGGTGATTTACTTTTGGCGCGGCTGCGTTGTGTACATTCATTTAACAGCTATTCGTAAGTATGCCACATAAAGAAGAACAGATACAACAATTAGAAGCCTTGTTTGACTATGCGACCATTGGCATTGTGGTTACGGACGCGCAGGCGCGGATTATTAACTTCAATAAGTGCGCAGAAGGGCAGTTTGGCTATGCAAAAGAGGAAGTGCTGGATGAGCACATAGAGTTGTTGTTACCGGAACAGTATCGCACGAGTCATGTACATGACAGAAATGCTTTTTTTGGTGATCCGCATCCGAGGCGCATGGGTGAAGACAGGGATTTTCATGCGCGTAAAAAAGACGGCACTGACTTCCCTGTGGAAGTGAGTTTGACGTATTATACAACCGACCAGACATATGTGATTGCCTTTGTGATAGACATTACGGTGCGCAAACACAACCAGTTTGTTGTATTGCAGCAAAAGGAAGAATTGCAGCGTGTAACAACCGAAATCAAACAACTGAATGTTGCCTTGGAACAGAAGGTGGCAGACCGTACAAAGATGCTGCGCGAAACGCTGGCTGCCCTTGAGACATCGAAGGAAGAAGTGAACGAAGCCTTGAAGACAGAGAAGGAATTGGGCGAACTGAAATCGCGTTTTGTAACGATGGCTTCACATGAGTTCAGAACGCCGCTGAGCACGATATTGACATCGGCTTATTTGCTGGAAAAATATAATGATGTGCATGAGCCGGTAAAGCGTGAAAAGCACATTCAGCGCATTAAAACGGCAGTCTCGGATATGCGCAGCATTCTGGAAGATTTCCTATCGCTGGGTAAGCTGGAAGAAGGATTGATTCAGGCTACGATTACACCTGTAAGCGCGGAAGAATGCTTTGCTGTTGTTGAAAGTGTGGTGCTCGAAATGGAACCTGTTTGCAAGAGTGGGCAAATGATTCAATATACATTTGATGGTAAAGGAAACGTGATGGCAGACAAACAACTGCTGAAGAACATTATGATGAATTTGCTGTCGAATGCGGTAAAGTTCTCGCCTGACAACAGTGTGATTCAGGTTGATTGTTCTGTAATAGATGCACACATGAAAATTACGGTAAAAGACAACGGTATCGGCATTTCCAAAGAAGATCTGCAGCATTTGTTTGAGCGCTTTTTCCGGGCAAAGAATGCGGCGAATATCCAGGGAACAGGTTTGGGATTGCATATTATTATGAAGTACTTGGAACTGATGAACGGAACCATAGAGGTAAAAAGCGAATTAAATAAAGGAACCGTATTTACCATTGGCATACCTGCTTAAAAAGATAACCGGAATGAATAAAATTTTAATAATAGAAGACAACGAAGAAGTAAGGGAAAATACGGCTGAGATACTGGCGCTGTCTAACTATGAAGTAATAACAGCAGCCAACGGTAAGGAAGGTGTGGAAGTAGCTCTGGTACAGCATCCCGACCTGATTGTGTGCGATATTATGATGCCGGTATTAGACGGTTATGGCGTGCTTCACCTGTTAAGCAAGCATGAAGAAACAGCCAGCATTCCCTTCATTTTTTTGACCGCCAAAGCTGAAAAAACAGATTTGCGGAAAGGCATGGAAATGGGAGCGGATGATTACTTAACCAAGCCTTTTGATGGCATTGAGCTGTTGAATGCAGTTGAGGTAAGATTGAAGAAATCAGCTGCGTTAAAACAGAAGCTGAGCTCAGAAACAAAAGATCTGACTGCGTTTATAGATAATGCGCGGCAGAAAGGATTGATGCAGTTAACCAGCAACGAAAGTATTATTTACAATTATAAAAAAAGGCATATTCTCTACAGCGAAGGGCAAAAGCCAAAAGCGGTATATTATGTCATCAGCGGTAAAGTGAAAGTATATAAGACCAGCGAAGACGGCAAGGAACTCATCACGAATATGTTTACCACCGGCGATTATTTTGGCTACTTATCAGTGCTGCAGGAAGTGAATTATAAAGACAATGCGGAAGTGCTGGAAGATGCCGAGCTGATGCTGATACCCAGAGATGATTTTAAAAATTTAGTGACTTCCGATGCACAGACGGCGAAAGAATTTATCCAGCTCATGACGCATAACATGCTGGAAAAAGAAGAAGATTTATTAAACCTGGCTTACAACACACTGCGCAAGAAAGTGGCTTATGGCATCATTCGTCTTGCTGACAAATACAAGAAGGATAGTGAGACAATTATCACCATCAATTTATCGCGCGAAGACACGGCACAGTCCATTGGCATTGCCACCGAATCTTTAATCCGCACACTGGCTGATTTTAAGAAGGAAGGATTGATATACATGCAGGCAGGAAAGATTATCGTGCTGAACGAAAACAAACTGCGCAACCTGCCATATTAAACGGCGACTGTATTCGTGTTCAGCTCGCTTAGCAGTTCGCCTTCTTTGTTTTGCTGTTCTAATGTCCAGTCGTCGGTGAGCGTGGTTTCAATCCAAACGTTGCAGAACCTGCGGAACACTTTCACTTTTATACTTGCCTTTTCTAAGAAGTCCTGTTCAAGCCGGGCAACGGTTTGTTGCTTGTCAATACTGACAAGAGCATCGGTTGCATTGGTAAATGATTCATTTCCCTGCATCGGTTCTTCCTTACCCGAATTCTTTTTTATCAACTCTATTTTCAGGTAAGGATACCTCGAATTAAAGTGCTGTTGCACCGCTTTTACCAGGCTGCCTTTTTCTATCTCTAATATCATACGTTTCTGTTTGAAATGTCTAAATGTTTGTGGTTACGAAAATAGAGATTGAATTATCCAAAATACCGGATGGCAATCAGTCTTTCGTATGAAGTTCGTCAATGAAGAGGATGACAACCGGTTACAGGCACGAACAGTCTGTTACATGCTTTGGCATTACCAGCAAAGGCACGGTTGGATACAGCATTAGTTGCTTAGATAAGCTTTTGTGAAACCAGCCATGTTTCTTGGGGATGATGATTAGCAAATTCGGTTTGCTTTTCTTTGCATACGCATACAAGCCTGCTGCCGCGTCATCATTGGTAAGGTAACGGAACTGCGGAATCAGTTCTTTAAAATGTGTTTCCATAGCAATGGCTTCAGCAGCATTTTCTCCCTTCATACCGTTAGCCGGTGCTACGTTTACAATCTCTAATTGACAGGTAAAGTTTTTTATCCAGTGTGTGAGTTCCTGCAGTGGTATTGAGTTTACCACATCAGCCAAATCAGTTGCAATGGCAATGGTGTTAAGTCTTTTAAAAGAAGCATCTTCCGGTATCAATAACAAAGGTGTGTGGCAACGATGACTGATGTTCAAGATACGGCTTCCGGTAAGGATTTTTTCTAACGAATACTTTTTACCGGCTGCCATCACAATGGCAAACGGCTTTTCTTCATAAGACAACTGTTCCATTTCGCTACCTGCGTTGCCCCATCGTAGTTTTACCTGTACGTCTATCGCATTGTCTGTGCTTGCCACCAGCTCATCCTTTAGTTTCTCTAATTGAATAAATGCTTCGTCAGTATAATATTCGCCAATAGCAACCACCGGCGATCCTGCCATCGCAGCTGTATTGTTTTCTACAACATGATACAAGATAAGCCTGGCTTGTAACGATGTTGCCATGTCGGCTGCATAATAAACCGCGTTGCGTGCAATGTCAGAAAAATCGGTAGCGGCAATAATGGTTTTCATATAATATGATTGATGGAAAAGAATGCATCAAAGTTCTCTTGTTTAAAAACCCTTTTGCATGAGGATGAATAACCGGTGTATTGATTATCGTCATGTTTCTTCGCGTTGTAGCAGGATAGCTTTACAAAAAATCAGTTATTATGTTCGGAGAATTGAATGACGAAGAAATAGAGCAGTTGCTTAATAAACAATTTGTAGGCAGAATCGGTTGCACTGCCAACAATATGGTGTATGTAGTACCCATTGGTTATGCGTATGATGGCACCTATTTATATGGTCATAGCAAGGAAGGTTTGAAGCTGAAAATAATGCGCGAAAACCCGCAGGTATGCTTTGAAGTAGATGATATTTCTGACATTGCCAACTGGCAAAGCGTTATTGGCTGGGGAACATTTGAAGAATTAACCGAAGGCAATGAGCGCAAAGAAGGCATACAGAAAATAGTTGCTAAAAATTTGCCGCCATCAGCCAGCCAGACATCGAAACTGCTTCCTGAATATCCTTTCTTTTCTGATGATAAAAATGATGTGGAAGGTGTTGTATATCGTATCAGGCTGGAAAAGAAGACGGGACGTTTTGAGAAGTTTAGTGCTGCTATAGTACCTGCACATAGCAGCTTGTAACGGCAGCTACGCGAAAGCTGAAACAGGAAATGCAGGATAATCTCATCAAACACAGAGACTATATCCATGAAAACGGAACCGATATGCCGGAAGTAAAAGGATGGAAATGGAAAGCTGATTTATCTGTACCTGCTATGAAAAATCGGAATAAAGATGATACATTGGAGGTTCTATGTTCAGGCATCAGGGCAAGACGCGCACGTTACGTCATAACTTACAAATTGCATCCTTACTATCTTTTGTAGCCGGTGCGGTAAATGTTACAGGCTTCTTAGCTGTACAACGGTTAACCACCAATGTAACCGGGCATTTTGCTTTTTTCGTAGATGAAGTTTTTAAACTGCATGTGGGGCAGGCGCTTGTGTATCTTTCATACATCCTTTTCTTTCTTGCAGGCTCATTCTTTTCAAGTTTTTTAATAGAACTGATCTCCCGGAGAAATGAGCTTTCTATTTACATCATACCGGTATCTGTTGAAATTGTTATCCTGTTTACCATAGGCATGTTGCCAAAGACATTCATGATAACAGAACCGGATGCCATTGCCTGCAGTTTACTTTTTGCTATGGGCGTACAGAACTCTTTGGTAACTCGTATTTCCAATGCAGCCGTTCGTACCACGCATCTGACAGGCTTGTTTACCGATTTAGGTATTGAATTGTCGCAGCTGTTTTTTTATAAACAAAGGGAGCAAAGAAAAAAACTGTTGTCTTCCATCCGGCTGCGCCTGACGATCATTTTTTTCTTTTTTACGGGAGGCATCGTAAGTGGCATTCTCTATACAAGGTTCGGACTCCGGTTACTGGTGTTTGTAGCTGTTTTTTTAGCTTCCGGGTTGGTATATGATAGTATCAAGTTCAGGATCCTTTTATTACGAAGAAAATATGCAGGCGGAAGGAATGCTGACTTAAATTGATGAGGTGATTTACCATTCAGCCTTGCTTTGTCTGGCTATTTTTCTAAAGAAAAATCGTTTTGTCATATCTGCCGTTGAGAGGTAGTCCACAACAATAGCAATAATGACCAGCAGCATCCGTAAGGGTGGTATCACAAAACCCAAGGGCGTTACCAATGGTGAATAAGGCAGGATAAATGTAACAAGAAAGGTTACGGTGGTTAATACTATCAGTCATTTGCCGGGAACGCTTTCCAATATTATCATAAGGTAAGCACAACGAATAAAATGAGCAAGTCGGTAAGACAGATTCGAGATTTTTCGTTCAAATCAGAAAAGATTTTGAAATATGGCTATCAAAAAATCACGATACATCAACTGGTATTTGGGTGTGCATGTATAAGAAAGACTCCGGGATAAAAACCATCAGCAATTCTGAACTGATTGATGTACTTCTTTGTTATGGATTACCGGTCCTGCAAAAAAAGAAAATGAAAGCTGTGTTTTGTGGTGGGTTTGTCCAAGGAAAAAGAACAGCTTATGGTCAAAAACAAATATAGCACATGCCGAGAGACTGATTAAGGATAAAAGAATGAAACCTTCGGGAACAGCTGAAATAGAAACAGCCAAAGCAAACGGGCTATAGTACGCATAATCAGTTACTTGTTGAATAACGGAATCAATTGTAATCTGGTTTTACCTTTTAAGATAGAAACGTTTAAGGTAAAATTCTTTTATAGCGCTATAAATTTCTTCCGGGGCATTCTCCTGAATAAAATGCTTTGCCTTTTGGAAGCAGACAAACCTTATGATTGGGAAAATATTTCATTAACAGAAGTCTATCGGGTTTTCTAAAAGCGCTTCTGTAAGTATCCCGAAAAATTGGACAGTTTAGAATTAGAGTGGAGATTTCGGCAGGCTTGCAACTTTATCTGCCAGGTGAGCACTACCTTTCTTAAAAAGAATTAGCAGATAGCTCTATCATTTTTGATAAAGCTGGCTGCTTTTCATTACATCATACCTTCATCGGCGAAGGAGTAATACGATTCACTGGAGATAATGAGATGATCCGGCACGAATATGTCAAGCAGATGTCCCGCTTCTTTTATTTTCTTAGTTAGTTCAATATCGGCTTTGCTCGGTTTTAAGTTTCCCGAAGGATGATTGTGAGCAAGGATGATATTACAAGCCGCGAGCTTTAAAGCGGCTATAAATATTAATTTCGGATCAGCTACCGTTCCTGTCAAACCTCCGGTTGAAAGTTCACAGATACCAAGTACTTTATTTCCCTGGCTCAATAGTAATACTTTAAACTGTTCAACCAATTCAATTTTGGTGTCATCCCAGTATCTTTTCAGCAGTCTGTAAACCTCTTTAGAGTCACTTAACACCGGTCTCTCCGAAGCTTTTACTTTACTCCGGTATACAAGCTCTACTTCACTGACTTTCATTCCATCAATTTCACTCAAGACTGTGTTTACCATGCCCTTTTTCATAGCTGTAAAAATTTATTATGGTGCACAGCCAGCCCCGGCGCGATTCAGGCAGGGGAGGAACGGAATAAAATTGGGGATATGGGGAAGCGTTTTCAGCCGGTTTATACCGGAAATTCCCTTGCCGCTTCAGCAGCGCCGCGGACTACCTTTGTAGCAGAATAAATGAATCAACAATATTTTTATAGTTTTTTTTCTAATCAGAATTATAAAGTCAATCAATTCCATTATCCCTTGACAAAAAAATCCTCTAATCACTTCATTATTGCTCGATGATTATCGGAAAGATGTGATCGATCCATTCTGAACTTCCAATTTAACACAATTAAAGGATCATTTTCATCTTTGCACATTCGCTTTTGTGTCATTTAAATTCATTCAATTGCTCTTATCGTACATTAAGTGTTTCAAAAACGTACACTTAAATGACAGCATTATTCATTTAATTAATTCAAGTTGTGTGTTATTCAAGATAATTTATGGAGAGTAAAAGCGAAGATGAATAACATAAGTTTCAAAAGGAATCCTTTGAAAGTAACGGCGTGAATGGTTCTGAGGAATAGAGCTTTGATTTCGCTAAACGTGATTTCAATCTTTTTTCGCATCTGTTCTTTCATAAAAGTTGCCCAGGGTTTATCTTTACTCTTTGCATTGTTTCTGCGCTGTATCATCAGCGTAATGCTATCAGATTCCTTTGCATCGTCTTCCATTGTATAGTCAGTATAAGCAGCCTCACCGTAAATTCTACTTTCCGCTGCTACTGCCGGCGGCAGCTTTTTGAGTGCCTGCACATCCGATTCACTTCCCGGCACAAAACCAAATTCTACCGGAATACCCTGTCCGGTTGTAAGCACCTGCACTTTGACACCAGCGGAATTTGTTGATCTCTATATTCGGAATTTCCATATAAAGACAGCTTCTGGATTTAAGGTGGCGCTTACCTGATTGTTATTTTTGGGTGGCTGTTTGTGATATTCTTCCTAACAATGCAGCATCTGCCAAAATCCAAAGCAGATTTGCCGGCAAGCAGACATGGCAGCGGGTAAAAACAACATCTATTTTATTGTTTATCTCTTTTTGCTCGTCGGCTTAATTGCTCATTTTGTAATAATTGAAACCACGAAGGACAGGCGGCTGAACACCATCCTGACCCAACCGGACGCCAGGCAAACTACGGCAGTTTTAACCGGAGTAGAAGAAAGAAGGTTGCACAACAGCAGCCACTTGTATGCTATTATCCAGTACAACACAAACACTAAAAGCGTAAAGCAGGCGATTAAAGAGGATGCAGGATGGTATAAACAAGGACAAAGGATAAATGTTATATACTCACCCGAATATCCTGATATGTTACGGGTTAAAACGTCTTCGGCCGGCATTTATGATTACCCATAAATTGTGTCGGACCGTCTCTTTACATGCCATCTTCAGATGATGTAGGGAATGGTAAATATTACTACCGGCTTTCTTATAAGCATGCCTGACCAGAAGGAGTAACTTATAATGATAATGCGGCGAAACTGAATGTGGTGTTATCTGACAGTAAAAGCACCAGGATTGAGAGTAAATACAAGCCCGAGAATGATACAAAATCCGGACAGTATCAATACCAGAATGCATGCTACCAACAGCCATGCAGGAGAATTTTCTTTTACTTCAATCAAACAATCGGAAGTGTCGCTATTTATTTGTGTGCGCAGCTTGCCCATGAATGTATCGCGGGTAGATGTTTCAGAAGAAAGTTGATACCGGTACTGTCCTGCCGGTGCCCGGAAAGTGAAGACACGTACTTTGCCGGTTCGTCCATTATTACTGCTTACCCTGGCAAAAGGATATTCAAGCTGAATGTTTTTGCGGGTGTGTTCGTTGTATATAAAAGGCGCCGGCATGGCAACGGCAACCTTCCGGATCTTTCTACCCTTTTGCCATATGGCGTAACGTCCTTCTTTCGGGAGAGTAAATGTGGCTTCATGCTGTGTCAAGGGGATGCTTAGCAGAACAGCAGCACCCATCACTTTGCTGATCCACCTGATGCCTTGTACGAGTAAAAAGATTCCGGCGGGGATGAGCATAAAGAGCAGGATACGTATTATGATTGGTGTCATGGTATTGTGTTTGGTACGTGGTGCAATCTACAGGGAAAACGATTAAAATTATATCACCATCGGTATTTAGACTAACTGCACTTTCCCGGTTTTGTTTTGGTTGGTGAAAACGCCAATGGTTAGCAAGACAGTGCTGGATACTTTAGTCATCGTTCTCTGCTGACGTTGCAGGAATAGATGTTTATTGATTACAATCAGCCGTTCTTTTGTCGGGCGACTTTTTTATTTTTGAACACATGGATATTGTAATAGATATTGCCATTGCAATAATTTTAGTACCATCAGTATATGAGTTTGTGAATGCGGAATTTTGTGTTTTGGCGTTGCTAATACAGAAAGGAAACAAAAACGAATCACCATGAAAAATTTTGCTGTAAGCAGGTAGATACAGTACAGTATCAGCAGTAAATGAAAGAACATTGGCATTGTTACAATCATTTCAAAAAACTATGAAATCCAGCTCTGGTAGTGATTTCTAACTTGTAAAAAGGATTTGTATATTTTCGAATGATTATTCATGCTATGGCGACAATGCTTGTACAATAAACACTATTGATACTTATTGCATTTTACCCTATAGTTGTCGTATACACCCTGCAAGTATCATATTATTGTTGCTGAAATTTGTATGCTGAGTAAATAGTACAATATGATTACGAACATCATTGTCAGTTTGCCAATTGCAATTGTTGCGGCAGTAGCAGTATCCGGCCAATCGCATTCAAATGATGGGCAAAAGGCTTTGACAAAATTAAATAATACAGTTATGAGCAAAAACGTACAGCCAGATCAAAGCGGCTACGCGAATGTGAATGGGTTAAAGATGTAATATGAAGTTTATGGAAAAGGCAAACCCCCTATACTTTTACATGGCTCCTTTATGACCATACCTTTAAATTGGTCGCATTGGGTACCACTGCTGGCGAAGGACAGGAAAGTAATCGTAACAGAAGCAAGGTCATGGTCGCACAAGAGATACACCCCGCGAGTTAAGTTACGAAGGTATGGCGGGCAATGTATCGGTTCTGCTTATCCACCTCAAAATAGATAGTGCAGACATACTGGGTTATAGCATGGGCGGTGGTGTAGCCTTTCAGTTTGCCATACGACATCCCGAACTAATACGAAGATTTGCCTTACGTTTTCTCATGACGACATGAATAGTAATAAAAATGAAAGACAATACAGAGATAAAAATCAGACCAGCCACTATACAAGATAAAGATTTTATTATTTCTTTACTTCCCAGGCTTGTAGAATTTGAACTGCCTTCCTGGCGCAATCCGGATCAAATGACGGTTGTTGACACAGCAATACTAACCGATAAACTGAGTAATCAGCCTGAGGGAACGGCTGTCTTTGTTGCATTTGACAGCAAGGATACACTTTTGGGATTTATTCATTTGCAAACCGGACATGATTACTACATGAGTGAAAAGCATGGACATATTTCAGATATTGTTGTTGCTTCAGAAGGACAGGGAAAAGGTATTGGCAGGATGCTAATTAAAAAGGCAGAAGAGTGGGCACATTCCCAAGGCTATCAATGGTTGACTCTGAGCGTATTTGCACAAAATGTTAGGGCAAGAGAACTGTATGAACATCTTGGTTACGGACAAGATATTATGAAGTACGTTAAGAAGCTTTGCTAACCCAAATATACTATAATACAGCCACTAACTAGTGCTTACTTTCATAGCGGTTAACTCAGTGTATCGGAATCTCTCCATATTTCAAACCTATTATCGGAAGTCGACTGGATACTAAAATTTATTGGTAAATAATCTGCAAATAAACACAATGGTTAAACCGATTGCTATTTGCTCACAGGTAAGTAAAAGAGTGCGCCTTTTGTGGCGCACTCTTTTATTAAAACAGAACATGTAAAAAAGGATAAAAGCCCGTATAATAAAAGAACAATATCAGTCACTATATACTCTTATTTTTTAAGATTGATAGTTACATAAGTAGTATCTTTCGTAGTGCCTGTCGGGACAATTATTGTTTGCTTAATTACAAACTCACTTGATGAGAGTTTACTGATTTTTGATGCGACGCCATCTAGCACTAAAGTAGAATCATTGGTAAGGCTATAGGCGGCTGTATCCTTAATGTTGTTGAGTTGTGAGTAGACTTTGTTGTCTGTTTTAAAGTCCATATAGTCAGCAGCAACGCCTGTATAGGTACTATCAAGTGCAACAGTGCCTGCTTCGTCTACCACTACCGAATTGACGCCCCACTTAGCCTGTATTCTTGACAAGGTGGACGGAGAAGAATTGTTGTCGTTATCTTTATCACAGCTTATAGCACTAACCAATACGGCAATAGCCATCGCCGACATGCGAAATGTTTTCATTACGAAATAGTTTGATTTGATTATTTGTTATTGGACAGAGCTGAATTCAGATGTACGTATGCATATATGAGGAAGAAGAAAGCGAAAGTGTTGCCTGCCCGGTTCCCTTTAATAAAGCTTTAACAACAGTCGTAAAAATCATAGATGGATTATGCTTTAGTATAGCTCCGGCACCATTTCGTTAATTATATTATTCAGAAAATAGTATCATAAATACTGTAATAATAATTTCATAAAAAAGAGGACTGTTATCCTAAAGCAGCGACTTTGATGCTTACAATATCATTGAATAAAAATGACGATGAATCAAACAGTTAAACTGCTTTCAATTTTACTGTCAGGTTTTCTTTTGTTCAGTACCTGTAAAAAGGAAGTGCCTGCTTGTAGCGGAAATTGCGAAACCATAAATGCAAACGGGCAGGTGATTAACAAATTGACAGGTGGTGCCGCTTCCGGTGTCACCGTTTCGTTGAACTGGGTGAAAGGGACAGAATTATTATCTTCAGAAGTAATTCAAAGTGTGAGTTCCAAAAGTGATGGTTATTTCAACTTCATATCCGGTATTGATACTACTTATTTCGATAGCGGTTATACTCTCTCTTTAAGTGCAGAAGCTAATTGTGAGTATATGATTCTTGGCTATTCTGGTGTAATTTCAAAAAGAATAGCCTCCTTTGACCAGAGTGCATTTCAGGACATACAGCTCGAAGTCTATAAAGAAGCGAATCTACAGGTGAGACTACACAGAACACAGAACGATGACTTCCAAAGCTTTTCTGTTTCTCATTCAAATGTCGTTAATAACTTTTTCATCTACGACTATAACATTCAATCACCGCAGAAATATATTTACCGAAAGCAAAACGAACTGAATATAAAAACTGTTCCAGACGTTTATACCAAGATTAAGTATATAAAAACACTTTCAGATGGTACATCTGGTATAATTGTCGACTCCATAAAATGCGATGCAAATTCTGTCAACACTTATGATATTAACTTCTAAATAACTGCCCGAAATAAATGGGTTGCTGCAATGCTTCTTAGATTTTTTTAAGTACTTATATTTCCTATCGACTTTCTGGATTCTTTATATGCTTCTTGTATGTAAGAGTTACTGGCAAAGTAAGGAGATGTGAAAAACATCCATATATTTTTTCTCTTTTTTAACAAAAAGAACATATGGCATATTTAGTGACTTAGTAAGACAAATTAAGTTATCCTATGAAAAAGATTATTGCATTATTCGCGGTTACCACTGTTCTTGCCTCTACAGGCATGGCGCAAACTGGCCAGAAAAAAACAGATTCAACTACGACCCAGCACAAAACAATGAAAAAAGGTGGTCACAAATCAACGAGTAAAAAAGGTGATTCATCGTCTAATTCAACATCTAAAGATAGTAGCTCGAATAAACCGATGTAAAAAGAATGATTACCTATTTTAGCAGGTAAGTTGTTTTTACAAAAATCAGCTGCAGTTGTAAAACTGTGGCTTTTTTATTATGTGTTGTCGATAAAATTGCTTGCTTGCCATAAGGGCTGACGGAAGTCAAGAACTGCTTTTGTTAGAAGTGCCAAGTGTTTATATTGTTTAAAAGCTGGCATTAATTTTATCCTTTTTACTAAAGCATTTTTATGAGTACAGAAATACAAAACAATATACAGGCAGTTGGAGGCTTACTTTTAACCGGTGCTGGCTTATCTATGGCTATAGATGCAGGTGCTGTCCGTGCAAAAAAAGGTAAATGGTTTTGGTATGGCACTGTTGCTTTAGTGATTTTTCAAACCGGGTTATGCCTGTTGGTAGGTACAGTAAGCAACCCACACAAGTAAATCGGCTGTTATAGTTTTTATTCAATCTTGAATTTTGTGAATAAAGCTAATATTTCAATAAGTCAATATTTTTATTCATATTGTAGAATAGTTGAGTTAATTTTCTATTAATTGATTTTACTCTTGGTGGTGTTTTCCGCTTTCAAAAACTATGTTTCGCATGATAACTTATGCCTGGTATAAATTATATCAGGCAGAAGTTCACTATCCTTTTTTATCCTGATAGATCACTCATCATTTTATGAAGTTTATTCTTTTGCTACTATTCTTTTATGGCACTCCTTTTTTTCTGTTTGCACAAAAAGAGGAGCTGTCCGGTTCTTTCCGGGAAAATTTCAGCAACAAGGCACTTACTTATTTCAGCTATGGCTCTACGGGTAACCGAACTGATTTTAAGTGGAAATCCGGCGCAGTTTCCAATACCGGTTCTAATACCAAAGTCCTTTTGTTCAGGATAGACCCTGCGGACAGTGCAGGCGCAGGAATCGGACCGGAAATCATCTCTAAGCAGTTTACGTATTTTGGCACGTATTCCGCACGACTTAAAGTGCCGCAGGTAACCAATTTGCAACCTAATACCGGGGCAGTGGTTGGTTATTTTACTTATTACATGGATAGTGTTTTCGGGCTGAGCGAAATAGATTTTGAATGGCTCGTAGCCGACCCTTCCCTTATTTACATAGGCACCTGGACGGGCTTTGACGGGCATCTGAAACGGATAGGAAGAACGATAAACCTGGCTACCGGCACCATCTACAATACCATCTACAAAGAAGGATTTTCAGGAGATGGCACACCCCTAACCGGTGCACAAAACCAACCTGATACTTTGACTGCCATTGCCGGCTATGACGCTTCCCTGCAGTTTTACACCTATGGCTTCGATTGGTATTCCAACCATCTTGTATGGTGGATACAGAATCCGGCTACGGGACACAAAATGGTGCTTTGGGACTATAAAGATTCACAGACCGGTATTCCCCAGCACCCGACTTATTACCGGATGAACTTCTGGCATACCAACAACTGGGCGGTAGAAACAAACAAGAATGCGATTGAAAAACCATTGCATCCTTACCCCCTGGAGGTTGATTGGATGTCGTACCAGCCGTTGAAAAAATAACAATTTCAAATTAAACAGCTGCTCTTTTTCAATCATCGTATCTATTACATTTGGAATGTTGTAATTCTTGTTATATGAAACTGCTTTTGTCGTAGCTGCAACTGTCGGAGAGCATAACAAAAGACTGTTGTCAATAGCTGGTGTTTAGCTCAGAAAAGTTTAGTGATACTTAATCAATGTCCCAAGGTGTCATATTGATTGTCTTACTGATTTCGTCTGATTAGGATAGCTGTATGAAACTGGCGCCTACAATTTTTAAGGTATTATCAAAACGTTTCCAAACCCTCAAATATCTAAAATGTCCTTCTAATGGTTTATCCATCACTTTCCCTTTTGCTTTCATTGACACAATCGTAATAGCGATGTTACCTGTTATTTTGATTTCTTCAATTTCGGTTGAAGCCTCTTCAATAATCATAGTTCCTGCCCTATGAGAATCTAAATCCATTTCTTTTGTCAGAATTTCTCCTGTTGGTGCAACGCCAACCAGGTCGTCATACAAGAGCTGTTCAAGCGTGTGCACATCGCTTATAAGCTGCGCAGCAGATAATTTATTTTCAGCCTCAACAACTTCTTCCCGGGTAATGTTATCCTTGTTCATTTACAAATTTGCTTTTTATCATTATAGTCTTGAGTAGTTATTATATGTTTGGCTACTACTCTTAAATATACAAACCTTTTTAAAGACAAGGAATCAAATATAAGCGAGT
Source organism: Ilyomonas sp. (assembly GCA_965199845.1). GTDB lineage: Bacteria > Bacteroidota > Bacteroidia > Chitinophagales > Chitinophagaceae > Ilyomonas. The sequence continues at coordinate 224,181 of CBDATZ010000052.1, read as the reverse complement.
GGAAAATAATTATAAGATTCATCAACAGTAAGTATATAGTGATGGGTTATTGTTTAACTGTTTTGTCAAATTAGAGGAAAACGATTACTAAGTAATTCTGTCAAGTCCATATAAGATTCCCGCTTTTATCATATTCCCGTATTGGTCGCCAGGAAGAAAACTACTATAATAGAAAGCTGCCTGATAACTGCTTTTTGCATTATCAAAATCATGTAAATCTTCATAACATTTTCCGATGTTTAAATACAGAGAAGGCAACATCTCATTTATTGTTTTGTCGTCAATGTTTAAAGCATGTTTCAATGCTGTTTCGTCCCACTTTAGTTTATCGGAGATATTTTTTTGATGTCGGGCTACATAATGGGCCGCCGTGAATTTTTCAAAGTCAGTTTTCGCTAGGTTCCAGGCTTCATAAAAGTGATTACTTGCCTGTTCTAATTGACCTAATCCTTCCAGTTCCATTCCTTTGACACATAGTTGCACTATCTTATTGTCTTGACTAAACTCCACAGGTATTTGAATGTTATTCTGTTTAATTATCTTTTGTTACCATTGCTTTCAACTTTTAAATTTACGAACCCTTTAAAAAAGGCAATGCATTAAATATAAGCAGAAATAAAACTTAAAAAAGAAATGATTACTGAGCAGCTTTTAAAATCATAACCTCAGCCAGATTACTTGTTGCCAGCTACGCAACTATAAACAAGTTTGTAAATTGACTCATACCAATATCCTTGCTCTATTTTGGCATAATTCATTCTATATAAACATAAATTTTGACAATGGCATCTGTGTTTATAGTAGATGATGATGAAGATATATTAGATTCGCTTTCCATCTTTTTTTCTAAAAGGCAATATACGGTTACTTCATTTCTAAGTGGAGCAAACTTACTGGAAGAAATAGAAGAGAAAAGACCCGATTTACTGATGCTTGACATAAACTTACAGGGTCAGGATGGACGGCGTATCTGCCGCGAAATAAAAGAGACTGTAAAGTATCCCATCAAGATACTATTGGCGTCAGCAAACCCTGTGGCATTGCTGTCTTACGAATACAATTATGCCGACGGTATCATTAACAAACCATTTACGCTATCTGATCTGGAAGGCAAATGCAGGAAGTTGTTAGGTTTGAATAAGTGGTGATATACGTATATCTTTAATTAACAACAGAACTGAAAAGTTCTTTTTTCTCTTCTGTGTTATCAACTTCGTCCTTTCCTTTTGGAAGGGGCTTTTATGTCAGGACAGAGCGCCAAATTATAATTAGTAAACAGAATTATTATAAAGAGACGGCATAGCAGAAAACCCTTTACTTTAACTCCAGACCTGCCTGGTATAATAGCATTGTTTCATAAATAATCTTATTGAATCAAAAATCCGCTACCTTAGTTTTCTAAGAAAGAAATATCTATCTTTCTTTCATTTTCATACTTCATAAACTTTCCTTTATGCAATATTATTCTGTTTGGGCTCATGGCAATACTGCCAGGATAGAATCACCTGAAAGCTTTCAGTCAATTAAAAATTATGGCTGGGGTACTGATGTTATATTTAAAGTCGCTCCTTATGAGCATAGTGATGGATATACTTCCCCCAGCTGGTTGCATATACCAGTCACAACACATTTACCTATTGGTACTTTAGAACGTACGTATCTCTTGAGTGTTCAAATTCTTTTTTACACTCAAAATGCAAAGATTGGACAAATAGATATTTATGACGGAACAACTTTGATACATAGCCATCATGCCGAAGACGAATTGAGCGGAAACCGACTTTTAAAGGCCGATAAAATCAGCGATGTAGAGTCAGCCGAGAAGCTTCATGAAGGCATCCAATATTTTAACCTGATAAGACTACCTAAACCTCATCTTGTGTATTGTGGTATCGGAATATCTTTATTAGCGCATGCACGCTTTACTGATTCTGAAAAGGACGCACGATTATTAATCGCATCTGCCAGTGCAAACTTTAAAGTAGTTAGTGTTGTGGAGGAACAAGTTATACATGACCAAATTCAGCTTTGAGGCATTCACTAAATGTTGTGATATGAAACTTTGTTTATGGTAAGATTTACAAACCCGTTTGATACACTGTACTAAGGAATAATACGATAATCATGAAGAAATAAAACTTAAAACCGGAGATGAATATGGAAGATTATACAGAAGTGTGATTAGTCGAAATTCTTCATAAACTTAATCCGACGGAGCGAATGGTACGTGACCATGTCTTCCGCCCTGATCATCTTAAGGGTGCCGTTCTTTACGTTGACTTGCATGACGCGGGGAAGGTAACGACGAGCTGAGTGGCGCACTGCCACATTCAGGATTGTTCTATCACATTCATGTTTAAAATCAAGTCGTGATTTACACAATTTGTTGAGTCGCTGCATAGTCGGATATTTAATGCAATTGCGGCGCTATGGGCGAATTTTATTTGACGAACAATGAGACTGTCAAAAATGCCCGGGACAGCGGACTGATTGGCTGTTCCAAGCTCAAAAGTTAGTCAAATTCCGTTAATTTTTGACAATTATTGCACTCGTAATCAATCCTTTTTTGCTCAATGATTGTTGGAATCGCGTGATAAAATCGTCCAGAATCTGCACCTGAGGATTGATAGGAGCACTGTTTGTTTCCATCAAATCAAAGACTATCGATAAGTTGTTTTGCATTTAGCAACGACAAACCAAAGATAAATTTTTCACCTGCCTGATATGTATCTCTTAATTCAAAGTTCTCAAAAGCAGCGCCGCCTGGAATGTTAATGTAATCCAACTTGTTTTCACTGCCACCACTCCAATATTTTGCACGTCCGTTTACACGAATGGTTAGCGAGCTATCCGCATCTTGCGATGGCTTTTTCCAGTATTGTGTAAGTTTATAAAAAGGTCTGTACCGCCAGCCATTTTTTAATAAATAACTTGGTTGCTGTGGCCAGTCTGCCAACTGGTTAAAATTTTCATTTGACTCTATCACTGCTATATAATCGCCCTTTTTAGTGCGCAACATTTGATTGTAATTATATGGCTGTTTTTCAATAAAATCAATATCATGATAACCTGCAAATAATTGTCTTGCATCAATAGTGCTGTTCTTCAGATACAAGTACCGTAATCTTGAATAATTTCCCATTGTTGCCGTTAAGGCACAACGCTCCATCCTGGCACTGTTATCTTCATTAAAAATCTGCATGCACAATTCACCGGGCGCATCATCACGTATACTGATTTTAAGATAAGGATGTGTACCGTTTTTGAACCGTTCCATAAAAAGGTAAAAAGAAAGCTCTTCTACTTCAGGATGCAAAATATCGGGGTGTGTGATGGCACCACGGAAATTAGCGTTACCAGTGTAATGGTTACCGATGATTGAATCTGCAGCCCACATAAACTTCCCCCAATTACCGTCAACAGCAGAGGGAGAAATTTCACTAAACTCCATATCACCATCCACAACCGGTTCAATGGCTATAAAATTTATAAGAAAGTTAGTGCCCAAATAATTATAACCAATACGCAGTAAACCCCGGGGTCCTCCCTCTGACTTAGTTGGTTCTGCCGCTGCCGGCCACAATGAGACAGTAATACCATTTTTAATTCCCCAGAAAGGAATGTCTGCGGTGCTCTGTGGTCTTATCCATTCAGAACTGGCAGACTGGGCATACAATTGTTGTGTAATGAATGCAGTAACGAAAATTATACAGTATGTTTTATACAAAGTGCAGCCGTTTTCTTCAAGCAATAAATATACATATTTTAGTATAGTAGAAACAGTGAAGGCAGAGATCACAGCATTCTGCAGAGTATGGATCAGCTAATGATTTAATGATCAATCCTTTTATTGGTTATCCAGTAGTCAAGCCAGACCAAATCTACACTTCTGCTGGCGCATTGTATTACGCCCGCTTAGCGTATTCCTTTTCTCGTCTTACTTTATTTGGAAATTTCAGCAGGCTTGAGCACCTTATTCCGTTAATCGTTAAGCAGTAAAATAATTAATTAACAAGGCTTTTTTGTCAAGCGGCAGCGAAATTGAGTGATCTCTGTATACGAACTTTCCACCCATTCAAATAGCTACTTACAAAATGATGCGCTATTCCACCGCGAATACTCTTACATTACATCTTTTGTACAGTAATGAACATAACTCGATGCAGGCAAAATTTACAGAGAAGAAGTACGTCGTCACCCTCATTTTTGCTACCTCTCTCTTCACGCTCTGGGGTGTTGCTATCACCATGGGCGACGTGCTTAACAAGCACTTTCAGAATGTGTTGCAGGTCTCCAAAGCTAACTCCGGTCTCGTGCAGTTGTCCCTCTTTGGCGCCTATGCCGTCATGGGCATTCCCGCCGGCTTAGTTATGAAGCGGTTTGGTTACAAAGTCGGCGTCCTCTTTGGGTTGTCCTTATACGCTCTCGGAGCTTTTCTGTTCATTCCCGCTGCTAATTCTTTTTCCTTTAACGCCTTTCGCCTTGCCCTCTTTGTCCTCGCCTGCGGTCTCGCCACGCTTGAAGCTGTGGCGCATCCCTTTGTCGCTGCCTTAGGTGACCAGCGCACCAGCGACCGCCGCATCAATCTCGCTCATGCCTTCAACGGCATCGGTGCCGTATCCGGTCCGCAGATTGGGCGTTATTTCTTTTTCACCGCCGCTGCTGGCACTACAATAGCCGCAGCTGCCAGCCTCGATTCTGTCAAAACATTGTACATCTTAATTGGGTGCGTCGTTGCTGCTGTAGGTATTGCCTTTTCGTTTATAAAGGTGCCCTCGCTAAGTAATCTCCACGATGCCATGCCCCAAAATACCGTAGCTGCCTTCAACGTAGATACTGAGCCTTCCAAAAATTTATTTCAGCACAAACATTTTGTGTGGGCAGTCGTTGCCCAGTTATTCAACGTGGCAGCCCAGGGCGGCACCTGGGCGTTCTTCATCAACTACGGTCACGACGTCATGGGCTTAACCGATGCCACCGCCGCTAATTATTTCAGCCTCAGCATGGTTATGATGATGATTGGTCGTTTCTCCGGCACCTGGTTCATGAAGTTTATAGCGCCCAACAAACTGCTGGCTATTTATGCCGGTGCCAATATACTAATGTGCCTCATCGTTGCCCAAGGCTGGGGCTTTGTATCATTCATTGCCCTGCTGTTTATCAATTTCTTTTTTAGCATCATGTTTCCTACCATTTTCAGCCTCGGTCTTAAGAATCTGGGACGTCATTCCCAGCTTGCCTCTTCCTATATCACCATGGGCGTAGTGGGCGGTGCGCTGATGCCGTATATCATGGGCAAAATCGCCAACCACAATGTCGCGCATGCCTATTATTTACCCATCATCTGCTACTCAGTAGTTTACCTGTTCGGAGCTCGTTTGTATAAGGTGGAGCATCTATAGAAAAAGGCGAAAGTAGCTTCTGCCGTTGTTACTTATAGTGGAAATTTAGGTAGGCTTGATCACCTTATTCCGTTAAGCATTGAGCGGTAAAATAATTGATTAACAGAAGCTCTTTTGTCAAGCAGCAGCGGAATCGGGTGATCTACAGATGCCTAATTTATAGCCTATACACACATGTTCAATACCAACTACATTCGACATCGCTTTAATGTTTTGTGCATATTCTGCAGGGGTATCTGACAGATGTGTCCAGACGCCGATAACGCCACCCGCATCTGCCACCTTCTTCGCCTGCTCTTTACTGATTAGTCGCGGGCGCATCATCTTTGCCATACCGCTGTTTTGTCCAAGTTGTGTATCAAGTCCCGTATGTGTAATAATAATGGGGGTGGTACTAATTTTCAAAGCCGCATTTATAGTTTCATTATTGCCATGCGTCAGGTCTATCAGCATACCCAAGCGATTGGCCTCCTTTATAACTTCTGCACCAAAAGTCGTAAGTCCGCCAAGCTGTGGCGTATTGGTATATACATCACCCAAAGGTACAGAAGCATCGCTGTCGTGCAGCAAGCCTAGATGACGCAAGCCGCGTTTGTATGCGATTTCAACTCTCCCCTTTTTTCCTTCCAGGAAATGACAACCTTCTATAGCCTGAACAACGATTGGCTGATGCTGGGTGTGGGCAGACTGGATATCAGCTAATGTAAGGGCGCGTTTTATATTGTTATCCGCCAGTGCCTTGTCCATAGCAGTAAGTCCGTTAAGAAACCGCTGATACGCTTCGCCGGGCCGCACATTACGTTTATAGTCGGTTGCAAAGGTCATCACGATAGCTGATAGACCTGATTTTCTTATTTCACCGGACAAATCCAATTTGGGACCAGGCAATTCATCTGTATCAAGTGGCACATCAATGTGATTATGTGTATCTATCCCGATTGTATTTTTTACTATTTTATTAATCGTGGGGTCATTGGCTCGAAAAGCCAATGCTGCCATTGGAGCAAGTATTAAAGCACCACTTGTGCCGGTAATAGTTGTAATGAAATTCCGGCGTGACAATCTTTCTTTGATGTGTTTCATAATTTTAGCAATAAGAGGTTTATTTATTTTTTGTACTGAATATGTAAAAACACTATCTTATTTGCAAATACTATCCATCCAGGAGAATAATTCGTCTAAATCGTAGTCACCGCTATGTGGCTTATTCCATGGTAATGCAAGATTTACATCATATCCTTTGTTTTGCAGATAGGTTCCAAGAAGAACGGGTATGCCAAGCCCTGTATCCTTATCTATTGTTCCATGTCGAATGCGCCAATATTTACACGTTGCCGTGCCTGGCAAACCAATGTAATACATAGGGTTCATCATTTTAACCACTGTTTTATCTGCGGTTGTTGCAGTTACCACTGAATTATCATACGAAAATGTCGTGAAGTGCTGCCTATCAACTTTTGATGTTCCAAACAACTGGTTTTCACCGGTTGATAAATCAAGACCATCAAATGCTGGTGGCGTTTTCATTCGTTGCATGTAATGAACATATGCATCGAAATCAATAGCGGTTACTTTACCATTGCTGATAGTTATCCATGTTAATGACAAAAGGCTGGTACCTTGATCCAACGCTTTCTGTGCCGATGCTATTACAAAGGATTCTACCCAATCTTTAAAACTTCCGTTACCATTTTCATCCAGCGTTAAGACATTGCCTAAATTGTCTGTTAGGTGAAGGCTGTTAACATAAGCAGGAAAAAGTTTTTTCAACTTTTCAGATACGTCAATCTGCTGCTGCGATAACACGTTTGTTGTTGCAGCAGCATTTGATGGTGGCATACCCATGCTACGCTGCTCATAATTATTAATACCATTAAATTGCCACTCATAAGCAGCGTCTGCATTATCCAAATTGGTAATAGGACAATAAGCTGAAACTGCGAAAATATCATCGGTTCCTTTAGCAGCACCAAGTGCTTTTAAATAAGGTTCATAGTCTGCATTGTTGCCGGTTGCGCCAAGCAAAGCGGACATCGCACCACCTGCACTGGTTCCGTTGGAAATAATCTTATTGGCATCACCGGGCATTCTTCCATCATTATATTTCAGGTAGCGGATAGCCGCTTTTAAATCCACAATAGCCGCCGGTGCTTTGCCTGTATATATTCCGTTTCTATCTTTTGTTGTTCTGCCTCTTGCCCCTGCAGAAGCTACGATATAGCCTTTTGATAGAGCAACCAGCACTGCCGATTGTTGTTCATTATCCTTCGGCCCTCTGAGCTCACCCTGAGTATCGACCATAGGTCTGTTATTATTCATTGGAGGCATTCCATTGGGTGGCATACCGCCGGGAAACTCGCCTTTCTGCTGTAAAGCAGTTGTCGGCAAGCCTGGCATATAACCACCTATTTTATTAGGAAAGAATATTGGCGCGGTAGCGGCAGTATAACCATGAATACTTTTGCCTTCAAAATAAGCTTCAGGGATATAGATGTTCATTACCTCATAAGTAGTATCAACAGGATTTGCTACATATACTATCTTTTCATATGCCCTGATTGCAATGTTCAAACTATCAGCCTTAAGTGTTTGTTTTTCATATTTGCCTATGTTAAAGTCAAGGGAATAAAAATGACTTGTTTGTGCATTCGCCATAATGCTTATGGCTGCTAAAAAAGCTGTAGCCAATGTTATAATTTTTTTTTGCTGCGTCATAGTATTGATTATAATTTATGTTGAATAAACAGCCAGTCTCTTATGCTTTCGATGGTATAAGAAATCGCCATATGCAAAGATGGTTGCTTACGCTATTATCCTGAAAAGGCAGAGATACTACGGTTCCATTTTGCAAAGCTGTGTAATTAATTCAAGTTGTTAGTTAATCAAGGGATTTTATTAAGAGTAAAAGCAAGGATAAAAAGGACAAGTTTGAGAAGAAACCCTTTGAAAGTTACAGCATGAATGGTTCTGAGAAACAAGGCTTTGATCTCACTGAATGTGGTTTCGATTCTTTTCCTCATTTGTTCTTTCAGAAAGCTCATCCATGGCTCATCTTTTCTCTTTGCATTGCTTCTGCGCTGTATCATCAGTTCAATCCCATCCGTTTCTTTCATATCATCTTCTATGGTGTAATCGGTGTAAGCCGCATCGCCATATATTTTACTTTCTGCTGCCACTGCCAGGGAAAGTTTTTTCAGTCCCTGTACATCGCTTTCACATCCCGGCACAAAGCAGAACTCAACCGGAATGCCTTGTGCAGTAGAGAGCACCTGCACTTTTACTCCATAAAAGTATCTTCTCATGCTTGCCTGTTTTCCTCTCCATTGCTTTCCGCTGAGCAGTCTTGAACGGCTGATACGAATGTTGTCACATACTGCCACTGGGAAAGAATCAATGATGTATTCGGATGCACCGGCAGCTGTCTTCAAACAATGACCGATCTGATAGAACAGGCTGAACAGCAATTCTGATACCTCATGCAGACGCCGGTTGAAACGACTCTTATCCAACATACGGGGAACCAGCTTTGCTATCTTCATGAACTGTCTTGCGTTGTCCTGATGACCACCAAAGTAAAGAGCCGATACAAGGGCTGTTGTAATCACTTCGCTATCACTTACTTTCCTTCTTTTATCTTCCTTGTGTTCAACTGCTTTTAAAATGTCATCCACAATACAATAAAGAGCTATAATTTTATCCTCACAGAGCATCGGTACATAATTTTAAGTGTGGTAACTCAAAATTATTCCTTATCCCTTGCTCTGTTCTCTTATTCTATAACTAGCAACTTGGGTTAATTAATATTTGTGCCTGCTTTTCTAAAGTATCTGTAATTGTATCTATGCCCGGACAAGCTCTTTCATAGCCCTGCGGCACAAAGGTGGAACCATTGGCATTATTTACAGAAAGACTGATGTATTTATCATCTTTGCCAATGCTGCCAGTAATCAACAGTATTTCATTTCAGATTTACTTCTTTGAATAGACTACGAAAATAACAATCAATGAAGAGTAGTGATGAAATTGCGACAAAGCCGAAAAAGACTGCTGCAAAGCGTGAAAATGAATAGAGGATTTGTTTGAACAAGAAGTTTATAAGCCTTTGGTTTGCATAAATCGGACATCAATTTTCGGCGTATTGCTTGTAGCAATAACGTTTGTGTCCGTCGCCGACTTCATAACTGCATCAGCCTGGATAAAGATATAAGGTTTCATAAAATTACTACTTCCGACCGAGTTCATTAAGCCGCTATGACGCCCAGCATTGTTAGCGTATATTTTCTCATTTGATTGAAGTAATTGCTTTAAAAATGAACGTCTAAGATAGATAATATAAATTAGTGATTATCCAGCATAGCAATGCTCTTATTGGCTACAGCCTTTATTTTTTCAATACAATCAAGCTAATATTATTTCTTAAAAATCTTTCCGTTTTTTATAACCATATCTACCGACCGAATGTTCTCAATGCTGTCCAACGGATTCCTATCCAATACCAAAAGGTCTGCTATTTTATGTTTTGATATTGTGCCATAGCTATTGTCTATGTTTAATACTTTGGCGCCATTTAATGTACCGGCTATAATAGCATCAATGGCAGTAAAACCAGCCTGTTTGACCAGCAGTTCAATTTCGTCCTGCACAAATTCTTTCTGGTCATCATCAATGCCGGCATCTATTGTTACACCAGCTTTGTATGCCTGGGCAGTTATTCGTTTCCCCAGCTCATAATCATATCGCATGGCTGAATCCTGTTCAGCCCATTCTTTATAAGTTACCATCGTTGCATCAAGTATGGTATTACGTTGCTTCATGAGTTTAAACAACGACGAAAAATCAGGCGTTGCAGCATCCCAGAATGCTTCATCATGAAACATATTTTTCCATGAATCAGGAATGGTATCTAATTTATCATGAACAAGCAAAGGAGCATGAGATATAATACGCACACCCGCTTTTACCACGTCAGAAGGATTGGCATTCTGAAGCCAGGCATGTGCCCAGACAATCATGTGTTGTTTGGTAGCCTCAGCAACAATTTTGTTTACCAGGAAAGCAGACAGATCTGCATACAATTTTATACCGGTTGCACCGGTACCCTTCGCTTCAGCAATGGCTAATTCCAGATCGGTAGAATCTGTAACGGCAAGCATATAAGGGATCTTGCCAGGTGTGCCACCTCCGGTCGATGCTTTTGTTCTTGGGTCGCTAAAAAAATGAGGACCAGCCATTAATGCCGAATAATAAATACGCGGAGAGATGATATCTCCCGTTAAAGCATCCCGGGCTAAACCGGCAAGAATGCGGGCATCGCCTGCCATATCTCTTACCGTTGTAACACCGCTATACAACATGCGTTGCAAAACATCCAGAGTATGAGCTCTGTTATCAACGCCGGAAGGATCAGTTGCCATGTGTACATGCGAGTCTATCAAGCCCGGCAGTACATATTTTCCTTTTACATCAATAACACTAAATGAGTCGGGTAAGGGCTTGCCGCCATCATTAAAAACATCGCTGATTGTATTATTTACAATTAGAATTGTTTGATGTGCAAGTGGCTCTTTATGGTTTGCATCAATGATGGAAACATCAGTTAAAGCATAATTAGGTAATGAAATCTGCCCGGTTGCGAGATGCCAGATTGATGACAGGGAAAAAATAAAAAAAGCTTTACAAATATTCATCTCATATTTAGTATAAATACATGTTTTGTAATGGTGGGCAGATTGTAGCCAACGCTAAAGCGTTTATGAAGTTGTGGCAATTAAAAACGTCAGTTTCAATCAACCAAAAAAGCAAAATACTAATTTATAGCTAAATGCTTAGCATTCTGTCATAATTTTATAAACACATGGTTAGCAGTCCGTTATTCTTTCTTTCAGCCAATATGTGTTAATTTAAATATTATGAAGTTTTCATCAGCAGCACTATCCTTCTTGAAATTTAATTTCTCCAAAAGGCTTGTCGAGCTTTTGTTTTCAGAGTGAATATAGGTTTCTATTGAATTAAGTCTGACATATTGAAATCCAAAGTCAATTACTTTGGAAGCTGCTTCTTGCATTATTCCTTTTCCTTGAAAGTCCGGTAATAATTCATATCCCATTCCTGCTTTTAAATTGTCGCCCGAAAAGTCAAATAAGCATATTGTTCCAATTAATTTGTGAGTACCGTTCAACGTAATTGCCCAATAAATTGATTCGTTCCTTTCAATATTTTCATTAATAGTTTGGATAAAATTCTTTGCGTCATCAATTGTTTTGCTTTCTTTCCTGTCAAGATATTTGTTTACGCTTTTGTTTGAACGCAAAGTGAATATTTCATTGTCATCACTGCTTACAAGTTGTCTCAATGTCAATCTTCCTGTTTGCAAAACCGGAAATGGTGTAAAATGTTTGCCCGTCATTTTTTACTAATTAAATTGTTCAGATTGTGAACCTGATTACGATGACCGCTAACGGCTCATTGCTTGCTGTCTACTGCGAACTTTAAAGCAGTGCCAGCTGCTATGGCAGCAAGTAATTGTTAGGCGCATTTGTGAAGATTCGTTCCGATTATAGTAATTTGTCAATAATTTCCTGATAATAAGGAAAGACATTTTTCCCAGCACTACCAGGTCCCATTTTACTTATCCTTCCATCCTTATCAATAATAATCGTATACGGCCATACAGGAAACAATTTAAATTTGTCGCGCCTGATGCTATCTGATTTTGCAATCGCTGTAAACTTGAAGGGATGTTCCTGAAGAAAGTTACTTACACTTTCCGAGTCTTCCGGAGCAAAAGAAATAAACGATACTTTCTTGCCGGCATAATGCTCAACAAGTTCATTCAGATCCGGCATTTCCGCAATGCACGCCGGACATCTGATAAACCAGAAGTTTAAAACAACAACCTGCCCCTTCAGTTTAGAAAGTTCTATTTTTTTTCCATCTACTGATAAAGCAGAAAAGTCTGGCGCAACAGAACCAGCCAGGCAATTATCTCTTTCACCTAAACGCACAAAGTATATTGAGTCAATGTTTGTACCCAAACCTTTCAAAGGTTCTGAACATTTTTGATACTGCTCCTCATAGCTTTGAGCATGTATCGAACCTGCGAAAACGCTTAGCAGTGCGAAGAGATAAAAAGGCTTTAATCGCATAATGCTGAAATTTAGTCAGTTTATTATAGTCAGAATCCACTTTAAAACTTCATTATTTATAGAAGTAAATATATTCAAATTAGGATTCGTAAATCCCATCTCTTTTGCCATCGCACTTCCACAGGCACCTAAAATAAAATAATTGTTATCACTTTTAATCCAAAGAGGTCCGCCGCTATCTCCGCTGCAAACACGAAAGGGAAGACCAATTAATGTTTTTGATGTATTTAATTGCAAATAGTCGCATGAAATTGATCGATTCAATAAAGTGTCAGGAGCCATACTTTTAATTGCGAATTTAGTAAAAGGAAAACCTGTTAAGTTCACTTCACCACTTTTGATACTATCACATAAGACAAAGAGGTGGTCTCGGCTTTATATAAGCGCTGAAATAATTAAGAGCCACAACGGTGAAATTGGCGTAAACAGTGAAGTAGGAAAAGGAAGCACTTTTTGGTTTACATTCCCTTTCATCAAATGTTATTAATTCGCGCTTTTAAAACCATTCAATACATTGGTTTAGAAAAGTGAAAAGCATCCAGAGAATATAAAACCGCTTAAAAGAAGACAAATTACTTTTTTACAGCCATCCGTATTGTTCTATTAGCTTATCCTTTTGCAGGCGGGAAACGGGCAACACATCATTTGATGTCATGGTGAGGAGGCTATCGTTGCGGTTGAAATGCTTTACTTCATTAAGATTGATGATGTACTGACGGTGGATACGAAGAAAATGCTGTTGTTCCAGCACCGACTGGATATCTTTCAATGTCTTTGATATCAGTATCTTCCTTTTATCAACCAAAACAAGATCAGAATAATTACTTTTGGCTTCTACGAACACAATATCTTTCAGATCAATAAAAGTCACGCCGGTTTGGCTGGGTATGGCTATCTTGGTAATACTTCCTTTCTTAAATTGTTGCTGAAGCACCTGAAGTTGATCTGTTTGAAAGTGCTGGCGCTTTTCTACTTTCTTTACTACTTCCCTTAAGTCTTCAATCGTAACAGGCTTCACTAAATAATCAAGTGCATTGAACCGAAAAGCTTTAATGGCGAAATCATTGTAGGCAGTTATAAAAACGACCGCAAATTCAACCGGCATTAGTTTCTCCAACAGATCGAAACCGTTTATTACCGGCATTTCAATATCTAAAAAAAGCAGGTCGGGTTGAAGCGATACTATTTGTTGCAATGCCTTGGTACTGCTGCTGAAGGTGCCGACAATTTCAAGTTGCGGGAAATGTTTTTCAATGTTCAACCGGATCAGTTGCACGCTGTCTGGCTCATCGTCGATAATCATGGTCCTAATAATGGTGTTCATAGAAAATTATATACTTTTATTTGGCATTATTCAATGGGTATATCTATTATTATTTCTGTGCCTTTAGCATGCCCTTGCCCGTCGTGCAAATCAGTTACTATTACCGACATATTAGTTTTGTACATTTGATTGATCAGTTCGATGCGTTGATGCGTAATACTCATGCCGAATGATTTATGTGCTGTGGTCGATTTGCTTCTTAACTCTGCGGCTTTTGTCCTGCCCACACCGTTGTCTGTTACGGTTATTTCCAGGTTATTATCTTGGCAGTTGAAAGACATAACTATTTTCCCGCCATCTTCTTTAGGCATCAGTCCATGCCATATTGCATTTTCTGCGTAAGGCTGAATAAGCATGGGTGGTATTTCAATATAATCCATATCCACATTATCGGCAATGTTAAATTCGTAATGCAGTTTTTCTTTAAACCGCATCGCTTCCATTTCCATGTACAGTTGTAATGTTTCTATTTCCTGTTTTAAAGTAATACGGTCGCTCTTAGAGTTCTCAAGCACCAGTCGCATAAGTCGGGAGAATTTTCCCAGGTAGCCGGTTGCCGCATCCTGATTATTCTCTACGGCATAAAGCTTAATGGAATTAAGACAATTAAAAATAAAATGTGGGTTCATCTGCGAACGCAGTGAATTCAGCGCTGCATCACTTACTTTGCGTTCAAATTCGGACTCCCGCTGCTTTTGTTCAGCCCGTTCTTTCTCCAATTGTAAAATAAGTTTTGCATGTTTGTTCCGGTTGCGGTAATACAAAAATCCCCCCAGCCCCAGCAACAAAATCAATGCACCGCTACTATATAACCATTGCTGGCGCAACTGTAGTTTGCTCAATGTATTATTTTTGCTTAATAAGGCATTTTGAAAATGGAGGGAATCTTCCTTTTTATTAAAGTTGTACTGCATTTCCTTTTGAATAAGTACCCTTTCTTTTTCATCGTTGAGGAGGCTGTCGTTCAAAACAGAATACTGCTTGAGATAAGCAAAAGCACTATCAAAATGGCCTGTGGCTGCATAAATTTCCGAAATATCAGTTAAGGCATCCGCTTCCATTGCCACAAAACCTCCTTTATGTGCAATTTGTTTTGCCATAAATGCATTGTCAAAAGCAAGGGCGTACTTTTTCTGTGCCAGATATATTGATGCAAGTCTCCTGTAATTTGCTGTCCTTCCATCTTCGCTGCCCAGTGCGTTGAATACGGAAAGTGCTTTTTGAACATAATAGATGGCCGTATCATACTTTTGTCCGGTAAATCCGATATGCTGAAGCGCAGCTTCGGAAAACTCAATGTATGCATCCCCCAGGCCACTATAAATCCGGGCTTCCAATTGTCTGTTATCGGGTGCGTACAGTTTATATAATCTGATGGCTTCATTAAAATGCTGCATCGCAAGCTCAACACTGTCCATTCGTTTGTAAACAAGACCCTTATTGAGTATTGAATTGGGAAGCATCTGTTTGTTCTCCTGACTGTTGTAGATAGCAACTGCCTTGTTTAAATACAGCAAGGCATCTTTATAATGTTCCTTATGTGGTAGATACGCAGCCCCGATTGTATTGTAGACTCTGGCGAGATCAATTAATTTGTTTTGGGCTTCATACATCGTTGCGGCTTTCTGAAGATATTCCAGCGTTTTTGAAATCTGGTCGGATCTCAGATAATCAACCCCCATTACATAATAGGCCTTTGCAAGTCCCGACTCGTCTTTTACTTTTGAGGATAAAGCAATTGCCATTTCTGCGTATTCCAAGCCTTTATTGGGATCCACGTATTGTTGATAAAAGGCAATATCATTCAACAATTTCACTTTATTGCTGTCTTCTTTTGTATAACTACGCTCCGCTTTCATTAATGAGTCCAGATCGGACTGCTGTGCGTGCGTGCTGTTCAAAAACAAACAAAACAGGAACAAGGTCACCGCAGACCGTGGAATCATCAACCGATTATTCATCATGTAAAGGTATCAGAAAACACATGCCATACCGCTGGGCAACCTTGCGGGATGCGCATTTTGAAGGTTGAAGAGGTAGTGTTGATGTGTGGGTTGTATTTGCCGAAGGGGTTGAGTATGCTTACACAATACAGCCTTCATTCACACCCGCTATTCTGTTGCTCACACAGTCACAGGCAATCTCCGTACATCTCTTTTATAACTTCGACCCCATATCTGAAATAATATAATTATCATGAAGAAAGCTATACTTTTTGCGTTGCTCATTGTTGAGGCTGCCACTACCAATGCCCAGTGGAGCAATACAACCAACCAGTTTTACGACTCCCTGGATATGCCTGTGGCTCAGGCGGCCAGCGATCAGAAGAACCCGTTGGTTGTTAAAAGCGAGCCGGATGGTGGCTATTTTGTGATCTGGGAGGATTCCCGCAATGCCAATGGCAATAGCGACATTTACGCCCAGAAATTCGACAAGGACGGACACAGCATTTGGGCGAAAAACGGGGTACCCGTGGTCACTGGAAATGCGCCTGACCAGCAATATTCCAATATCAGTAACGGAGTGGTCAATTACTACAATTACCAGAACGTAAGCCATGCTGCCAGCGACGGAAATGGTGGTTTTTATATTACTTGGCAGATTTATCTTGCGAGTCCCGTCAGTAGCTATGGCGTGTTTGTGCAGCATGTGCGCAGCAACGGCACCCGGGCTTTTGCCGATGACGGGTATGGGCTTGCCATCCCCTCCGGTACGAGCCAAAAATATACACAGCCGCAGTTAATAGGCGATGGCAACGGCGGATTTTTTATCGGTTATACGACGACAAATACTTCTTACTATGGGAGTGTAGCTGTAGTAACGGTTTATTGCTATAAGGATGAAGGAGGTGTCTTGAAGTCCTATGGAGGAGGCGTGATGAGTGACCTTGTCGATTATTATGGTAGCGGAAATCAATACCGTTTTTGTCCAGCCAGCGGTACGGGCGGATATATTTCGATCCCTATTTCCGGTGTTAGGTTTGCGACCACAAACAGTTTCAAGATATTTCCTGATGGACAAGGCGGCTGCGGCGTGGTTATGGTGGAAGCTCCGACTGGCGAAAAGGTTTTTCCCGCCTTTGACCAGCTTTGCCGGGTTAAAAAGAACAGCTATGTACAAACAGCTGAAAACGACGTGCGCTTTTACAAAAAAGATAGTGTGGTACAACTGTATTCGGCCGATGTGAGAAATGTCCAAATCGACTGTGTTGACTCGGGCGCCCCTCCAGGCACCGTCTTTGTCGCCAGCCTTTACACTGTATTTAACCAGGGTGTTCAGAACTTGCTTGCGAGCAGGGGTGGTGGGGTAGATGTGTATGATCCCCTTTATATAGGCAGTGGAAAATTTAATGATGCGTATACGAATTATGCCATCGAAAAAATCAATGCTACCGTGTTGACTACAGAAGGCAACATCAATAGCCTTCTGGTAACATGGAACCAGCGTAATTATGTCAATTCACAAGTTTCAAACTGGGCTACCCGTGGTATCGTGTTGGCAATGGAAAAGTACGACAGTTTGCCATACCAGCTTTGTTCGGGAGCTACGCCTGGGGGTTTGTCGTATAACGGTGTGCGCCCGGCTTTAATGAATAAAATAAACGAAGGAAGGTCTGAACTGGACACGCTGATAGCACCTTCCGGTGCAAGCTATTTCTATGATTATTCACTTATGGGTTCGGGCGGCAGGGCTTTGGCAATCACGTCTGTAAACGGTCTGTCTGGTGGCAGCGGCCCTTCTCCTTTTTATTATCAGGAAGCAAAAGTTATCCGGCAGAATGCCGATTCCTTTGCCTTAAAAATAAACACCCCTCCAAATAACGATACAGGCCTTGTCATTGGCATCGGTACCGGTTATGACCGCTTTCCAACATTTGCCGGCGACAGCGCAGGCAACGCAACATTTTATTACGTTGGACCAACTGGCCGGGATTATGTAAAAGCCAGTCCGGTAGAGGAAGGCGGTAGGATGCGCTGGGGTGCGCTGGGCATACCGCTTAACTCGGGCGGAATTTCCGGTTCCTATTATTATGCCTCTACCCCTTTTATGTACATGGATGCTGAAGGCAAGGCGGTAGTGGCCTGGAACGACGGGCGGAAAACGCCCGACGGCTACACGGGTGAAAATGTGTACATCCGCCACCTCGACAGCCTCCTGAAACCCAATTACCAGCCGCCATTGCTCAAAACACAAATGACTGTTGTCCCAGGCAGTACTCCTCCCGGCAGCTATTTAGCCCAAAGCAATCCGCAGTCGCTTGTCGGCACAAGCAACGCATGGACTTTATTCCAGGTAGTGGTGTCCGGAGCTGCAAGCAACACAGCAACGCCTGTGGCGGCTATTAAGGACGATTACAATTTGGGAACGGTTGCCGTATCAACTTATGAAACCTTCAATCAGCCACTGCGTACTACCAATGGAAAAGTTTACCTCGACCGGAACTATACGATCTCTGTGACCAACCATCCGTCAGGAGCTTCCATTCATGTACGACTGATCTTCACCAAGGCGGAGTTCGATTCGTTGAAGGCACATGATGCTTCCATTCAGGACCCGGGTGATCTGGCGGTGGTTAAACAATCTTCAAATGGTGTAGCGCCGGCAACTTATACTGTTACATCGAACGACCAGGGTTTACAACCCACGGCCTGGGGAACAATTGAAAATATAGTTGGAAACGTGACCGAAATTTCGGGCTATTACATTGAAGTAGTCATCATCGATTTCAGCAATTTCTTTATCATGAGTGCCGGATCAGTACTTCCAGTTACACTGCAATCATTCACGGTGAAAGCGATAAATAATACTGCCCTGCTGCGATGGGAGACCGCATCAGAATTGAACAACGACCACTTTGACATAGAACGGTCAGATGACGGGGGATTGTTTACAAAAATTGGCCGTGTACAAGGTCATGGCAATACAAGCATTGCGCAGAACTACCGGTTTACTGATGCAGCACCGCTTACAGTCAATAACTATTATCGTCTTGCACAGGTGAATCTGGATGGTAAAATAACTTATTCGCAAATAAGGTTGTTGTCATTTAACGGACAGGGTGGTAAGCTGAAAATATTTCCCAATCCTGTAAAATCGACACTGCACATACAATTGCGGCAAGCGGCCTCCGGCCAGGATGCTTTACTATTGTATGATATTACGGGGCGGAAGGTTTTTGTACAGGCAGTGGCGGCAGGCACGTTGCAGATAGATGCGGATATAAGCACGCTGGTTTCAGGTGTATACGTTTTACGTTGTGGTAGTGAGAGTGTGAAGGTGGTGAAACAGTAGAGAAAAAATTCGCAACTTATAGGTATAGGTTTTATATATTGTCGGGCATTGGTATTGGAAGGATATGAGAATTTTAAATATTACCTGTTAAGCAACAATTTAATGTTATTAACACACAGATGTTCTTTAGAACTCAATTTTTGCTACAGCATCAGATTTTACAATACGGCAACCAGTAACGCTTTATGCCTTTCGCCTGAAGACGGCTGTGCATACATTGGCTGAACCTGGGCAAATGTTGTAAGCGCCGGTTAAATTGACTACTGCCACCAGTTTAGCAAATGACCAGTCTTAAAAAAAACCTTAGATGTTTTTAATAATAATCCTGTTTTTACTTTACACAAGTTATGTTTCGTTTAAATTCATCGACTTGGACGTGGATATTTTTTCCAATTGACGTCCTCCCGGAAAACCGGACAGTTGGAAAGTAGACAGAACGGGTACTATTCATAACGTTAAAAGATGAATGATTACTCATGAAAAGACAAAGTTTACAGAGGCACAAATTGTGTTTCCTCTCAAGCCAGGCGGATGGCGGTGTAAGGGTCGATGAAGTGTGCCGTAAGATGCGCATCAGTGAAGCGACGTACTACAAGGTGAAGAAGAAGTTTGGCGGCTTAGGTGTTACCGAACTACGCAGACTCCGGCAGTTGGAAGAAGAAAATAACCGGTTAAAACAGATTGTGGCTGATCTGACTTTAGATAATCCAATGCTGCAGGAAGTCTTAAAAAAATGTGGGAAGCTGCGACAGCTAAAGGGGGTGGCAGAAAAGCTGACAGAAGACTACCGGATGCTGGCGAAAAGGAGCCTGTGCAGTGGTTTGTATGCACCGGTCAGGCTGGTACTACAAGTCCACACAGAAGAGAAGACAGACCGGTAAGACAACGTATTAAAGAGGATCGCAGCAGCAAGAGTAAGATACGGCATGTGGCGCATCTATACCCTACTAAGGCGGGAAGGATGTAAGGACAATCATAAGTGTGTTCACTGCATTTATAAAGAAGAAGGGTTGAATCTGCGCAGTAAGCAGGAGAGAAAAAGAAGTGCGGCACACCGGTTGGAACGTCCGGAACTGTCTAATTTACATCAGTGCCGGAGTATGGATTTTGTTTGGGATCAGTCAGGTGGCAGGACATTCAGGGCGTTAACAGTAGAGGATAATTTGGGTCGCTACAGTCATGCCATCAGCATAGGACAGTCCATCAAAGGAATCGATGTGGTAGCCGTAATGAACCGTTTAAAAGAGGAAGGAGGATAGGTTTCTCAGCGGATACAGGTTGATAACGGCAGTAAGTTTAAATCTAAAGATTTCGATAAGTGGGCATATGACAACGGTGTAACTTTGGATTATTCACGTCCCGGCAAACCGACGGACAATCCGTTTATCGAATCGTTCAACGGGTCGTTCCATGAATGCCTGAACATCAATTGGTTCTTATCTCTGGAAGACGCCTATGAAAAGATCAATACCTGGATGAAGGAGTATAACTACTTCCGACCTCACAGTTCTTTAAACGGCTTAACACCGGCGCAGATTGAGGAACAGCAATTGAGGGAAAAAGAAAAGAAAACGTGAAGCCTTGCCGGGGGCTTCTACTCATTGATATTTGTTTTTTACGGCGATAGAATATGCATCGGCTGAAAAACGAAAAAACATATATCCATGAGCAGATTTGAACTATTAAATAAGCCCGAAGTCTCTACTTCATAAATGCACTAATTACGGGAGGACGTCAATCAACAAACGATCTGATCGTCAACCTTTCTTTCATTATTTATTAATGCAATCTGGTGGTCAAGCCGGGCAACATTCTCATATCTATTATCAGCTAAAAGTACAACTATATCAACACATATAAAACTAACGAAGACATGTTGTACCGGAAGCTAAAATCATTAACAGACATTAATACCATGAAGACTAACAAGACGTGATTATTATAGTCTTGACAGATTTAGTATAATAGACAAAAAAACTTTCGGCAACTATGAACAGAAATCCCGGCAATCAGAACCTTAAAGTAGTAATAAGTCCTTATCTATCCGTTCGGAAAGGAACTGCAGGCAGCTCTTCTGCATTATATAAATTACATACAGGGTTATTGCTCCAGGCATATCTTACAAATTTTGGGTGCTTAACTCTGTCACTGCTGACAATCACTTTATCATTTACAATATGCGCTTTTGCCCAATGAAAAACGTGATCATTACCAGCTATTGCAAAGCCACTTACAATGCTATCACCTTTGGCTTGCAAGCCGCTGCGCGCCCGGGTAAAAGACACGCTTACCTTATTGTTCAGGATTGTGTGAGATTTATATTGCGGACCCGAATAAACAAGATACTCACCATACAGCTTTGACCTTGCAATTAACGCCAGTCTTGCGCCTACCTCCTGCTTGTTTTTTGGATGAATATCTTCTGCTTCCCCAATATCGATTGCCGTAGCCATGGCAGTGTTAGGCAATCGTAAGGCATAAGTTTGTGCCTCTCTAAGTTCGGCCCAATCAGAATTTACAGGCAAAGAATCTATGTTTTTATAATTTGCCAGCTGAACAAAATAAAAAGGAAAATTCCCTTGGTTCCATTGGTAGCGCCAATCGTTTATAAGCAGCGGAAAAAGAGTC
Source organism: Ilyomonas sp. (assembly GCA_965199845.1). Classification (GTDB taxonomy): domain Bacteria; phylum Bacteroidota; class Bacteroidia; order Chitinophagales; family Chitinophagaceae; genus Ilyomonas. Next base: position 202,390 of record CBDATZ010000052.1, on the reverse strand, counting down.
TGGTATTGTTTTGCCCTGCCAACATTGTATTCACCCTGGTACCATAAAACTCCGCGAATTCCAAAAGGCACTATCGGGTTAATCATTGCGTTATATAAAACCGTTGCCCGGTTAGGATCGCCGGGCTCGCCGGGAGGCATTTTTAAAGAGGCATTGTAACCGATTTTATATCTCCAGCCCCCCGCCAGCGAAAGTATATCACCGGCTGAAGTAGTGATAGAAAAAGTCTCTCCTTCCCCATAGATACTCGCGTAGTTTTTGTATACAATCAATCTTATGGTTATTATATTTTCACCGGAATGAATTAAGCCGGAAGGCACATTGTAAATACGTTTGCCTGCAATATTTGATCTTCCTATTTCTACACCATTAAAAAAGGTAACATCCTCATCGCCAACCGAGCCAATGCTTATCTTCAGCTCATTTTTTGCGGCTTCAGGTGATATTGTTATCTTTTTTTTAAACCACACAATCCCTTTGAATTCCGGCAAGCCGGCTTCATCAAAATAAGCAGGCAATTGCATGCTTTGCCAACCAGTTATATCTATAAGATCGTTTGCCCATACAGGATTTTTATTTTCAAAACCAGAGTCAAGCGGCTCAACATATTGTAACCAGTTCTTCAGTTGCGACCAATAATCTTGTAGTAATTGTTTTTGTGACTGTTGTTTTATTTGCTTTACCGCATTGGTAAAGTCGGGCATTGTTTGTAAAGTAAAACTGCTTACCCAGGCTTCTGCTACAGTACCACCATAAGTAGATTGAATAAGACCAATTGGAATATGGTGTTTTGTCTGAATGTTTTTAGCAAAAAAATAAGCGGCCGCAGAAAACCGTTTTATGGTAGCGGGCGAACACTCCTGCCACTGTTCCTTATCGTATAACTCAGGGTTTTCTTCAGGCGTATTAGAAGCACTTTTTTTTATATGAAACAACCTGATATCAGGAAAGTTTGAAGCGGCAATTTCGTTTGTATAATTATTTACTTTTCCCCAGTCGCCTACGGGCATTTCCATATTAGATTGCCCCGAGCATACCCACACTTCTCCTATCATTACATTGTTTAAAACAATTGAATCTGCTTCTTGTATTACAACCATTGTATAAGGTCCGCCAACGTTTTGAACAGGCAATTTCAGCATCCATTTGCCAGCAGCCGAAGCCGTTGTTACAACTCGCTTTGTATTAAAATTTACAGTAACTCTTCTTCCTGGCTTTGCATTTCCCCAAACAGGCGTTGGCATGCCTTGCTGCAACACCATATTACTGCTGAACATGGGAGATAATTCTAAAGAAACATTATGCTGCGCCTGTGCATTGCACAAAATAAACAAGCAGATAAAGCAAATTAATTTATAGGAAATCACAAGCGGCGATTGATAATGTACTAAGTAAGAAAACACTTTAATGAGCTATAAAAACAAGCATTTGTATAACAGTAACAAACCAATTTTACAACGACTTAAGTAGGATACGTTACATCGAATTGCTGTAAATTTTCATGAATTGTATTGCCAGCTTTTATGATGGCTATTCTTGCACTTCTTACAAACTCAACCAGTTCGTGGGTTTCCAGGTTCTTCAACATTGTTTTGGTTATTTCTGCAGAGCCTGTAGTTTCGTAGATTATAAACTCTGAATTATAGCTTATTTGTCTTGCGCCTGTCTGTTGCAGAAACGATGCCGTGTCCAATGGTTTCAACGTGCTGTTTTGTATTTTGTAAAAAGCCTGCTCCTGCCAACATATTTCTGTATTGTTATTGTAAAAAGACTTTACTACCCCTACCTGCTTTTCTATTTGCAGCGACAGCTTTTTTATAACCTCTTCGGCTTCTACAACTACAATGGTAAAGCGATGTATGCCATCAACTTCTGAAGCCGCTACGTTCAATGCTTCGATATTTACTCTCCGCCTCGAAAACATTGTAGTTATGCGGTTTAAAATACCCATTACATTTTCGGCATAAATAGTAAAGGTGAACTCCTGCTTTTGCATGATAAGAGGTTATGTATTTTTGTTTTGGTTAATTGTTTTGCACAATTAACAACTTTTCTTTTACCAGTTGTGTGACGCTTTTAGTAGCAACAGGAAATACTTTTCGCAAGTCTATTTCCTCTGTATTTTGCAAAATAGATTGCAGTGTTTTCATAAAGATATTTTTTATTTCTGTTGCCAGATTAACCTTACAAATACCAAGTGAAATAGACCGCTGCAATTGAGCTGCCGGCACGCCAGAACCACCATGCAATACCAAAATGGTGTCGATCGTTTCACGAATGTCCTGTAACAAATCAAATTGTAGTTGTGGTTCTTCTTTATAGAAGCCATGGGCAGTACCAATTGCTATTGCCAGCGCATCAACCCCCGTTTCTTCAACAAAAAATTTAGCTTCTGCCGGTTGTGTAAATACCTGCTGTGTATGCGACTGACCTAATTTTGCCACATAGCCCAATTCAGCTTCTACATTGGCATTGTAAGACTGCGCACGTTTCACCACTTCCTGCGTAATTTTTATATTTTCTTCAAACGGCATCTCGCTTCCATCGATCATTATTGAGTCAAAACCTGCGTCTAAGCAAGCTTGTGCAAGCGCCACAGAACCGCCATGATCCAAGTGCAACCAACCTTCAACACCAAAGCTTTGCAAGCCGGTGCGCGCAAGGCTTACAGCAGTCTTCAAACCCATGTAATCTATTGAACTATCGGTCAATTGCAATATTAATGGCTGCTTCAAATCACGCGCTGCTTCAAGCACGCCATGCAGCGTTTCCATGTTATAAAAATTAGTAGCCAAAAGTCCCTTTTTTTCAGAAGTAAGCAACCGCATTTTTTGTTTTAAAGTCATATTTTTATATATCTATATTGAAAATTACTTTTGCTTTTTCGTTAAAACCATCGAGGTTAAAAAAGGCTGCTGTTCCGCCTGCGGCCGTAGTATTAACTGCACCCGCAAGATTGCCAAACAATAAGCTTTCTTGCAACGATTTGCCTTGCAAAAAACTATATATAAAGCCTGCATTAAAACTGTCGCCGGCTCCAATAGCATCTACAAATTGCGTATGTAAATAAGGGCTGGCGTGCGTGTAATTTCTGTTAGAATAAGCAATAGCGCCGTCAACACCCCGTTTCACAATTATTGTGTTTGCAAAAGCGTCTAACATAGTAAAGGCATCGCCTAACAGCTTAGTGCCGGTGAGGTTTAATAACTCTGTTTCGTTGGGAAGAAAAAAGTCTATATAAGACAGACATTCTTCATAAGGAAAATCCCAGGTATTGGCAGGGTCCCATTGTATATCTAAAGATGTAGATAAGCCCAGCTCGTGAGCTGTTTTAAACAATAATATAATGTCTTTTTGCAACCCCTTTTGAAGAAAAAACGATGATAGATGTAAATGTTTGAACTGAGCCAGCTTATCAAGCGGAACATCGCTTATTGTAAGCTGTTCCATAGCACCACAATGCGTAACGTTTGCGCGATCCTGGTCATAATTAAGGATCATCGTTAAGCCGGTTTGATACGCTCCTGATTTGATTACAAAACTGGTATCAACACCTTTATCAGTCAGCTGTTCAACGATAAAAGTTCCAAACAAATCATTGCCTACTATTCCACAAAAAGAAACACCAGTTCCTAAAGATGCCAGATTGGCCGCAAATATTGCCGAAGAGCTGCCTAATGTCAGCGTCATTTGATCTGCTAAAATCTCCTGCCCAACCACAGGAAAACCATGCACCTGGTTAAGCAGAATATCTACATTTAACTCACCAACCACCAATACCTCTTTCTTGTTCATACAATCTGAATGCGGATGTTTCTTTACTAAAAAAGCGTTGCTACAGCTACGCGAATATGGTTTCTGTATAAATAGTTACACCTTGAACCACCCGGCTTATAGAACCGGAAACTGAAGGATTATCTGGCTTTAAACCAAGGTATAAAGAATGATAAAAACCTAACAATTGTCCAAGCACAACTGCACCAATAAATGCAAGATCATCTGGACCATTATCAACTGTGTGACAACGGATATTCAGTACAGAGTTAGTTAAATTTTGTTGTTGCTGATTCCAGCTTATCGTTGGTATCTGTCTGTCATCATCATCAATTGACAAGCACAAATCACGCTCGTACAAAGACACATATGGATCGCTTGAGAATAAGTACACGATCAACGATTCTTTATTTATTACAGCTCTTGGACCATGTCTAAAGCCCAGAAAAGAATCGTGTTTGCAAATCACGTTACCATCTGTAAGTTCCTGGAGCTTTAAATGACATTCGCGTGCGATGCCCAACAGCGGTCCCGAGCCAAGAAATATAACTCTCTTAAAGGGTTTATCAGCAATGGCTTTTACCTGTAGAAACTTTTGTTGCAACAATATATTTGTGTTAGTAATTAAAGCAACCAACGCAGGTTTCAATGTATCTATCTGTTTAAGCTTAGCTATTAAAATAATTGAAAGCAACATACCGGTAAAGCTACCGGTCATCGCGAGGCTTTTGTCGTTTGCTTTTTCAGGTAACACAAGATAGTAAGCGCCTTCGATATGGCTTTGCATTAATGCCCCTTCTTTGTTACAGGTAATTACCATGTGATAAATCTTGCTACAATGATTGTTTGCCAAATCAACGGCAGCAATACTTTCTGGGCTGTTGCCCGATCTTGCAAATGATATCATTAACGTTGGCACATCCTTCATAAAATACAGTTGCGGATGCGTAATTAAATCGGTAGTAGCAATGGCATGCGTTAACCTTTTGGTGTTTATCTGCACAATGCCTTGTACTGCTTCGCCAATAAAAGCAGACGAGCCGGCACCGGTTAAAATGATTCTTAAACCAAGAATGGAAAGTATAGGGAAGAGGAAGTTATTTATGCTTTCTTTTTGCAAAAAAACCATGTCATATACTTCCTGCCATAACGCTGGCTGTCCTTGAATTTCTATGGCTGTATGTAAGCCGCCTTTCTCCAAAATATCACTTTGCTCAAACTGTAGATATGGCATACACAAATTCTATTTTACTTCATTATAAGTAGCTGCTTCCGCTACTTTGATATTGTTTTTCTTTTCCATTTTCATTTCTGCATTGCCCATGAGCAACGCAGATAAAATAGCTAGCGCAATGCCCGCAATTGTAATGGGGTGAGGGAAAACCGCATAAATACACAAGGATATTACAACAGTAAGTACCGGCGACAAAGCAGTAGTCATCGGAGCAATGATAATAGCTTTGCCGTACCGAAACGCATACACCAAACACAACGCACCAAATGCGTTTAAAATTTGTATACCGGCAGCCAGGTAGGGTCCGTTTAAACCATAGTTAATGGGTTTTGAAAAATCTGTCATCCAAAGGGCAACCGGTATTAAAACAAGCGAACTTAACGTCATGTAAAAGAAGATGCTTTCTGCCTTCATACTCTCGTTTGCAAAACGCATAACAAACCCTTGCACACCCCAGGCTAATAATGGAATAAAGGTTAATAAAAGCCACAGATACCCCGACACTGATGCATTGTCTGCAGGTATATAAGACAATAAAAAAATTGATAAAACAGCAATCCCGATACCTATCCAACCAACAATGCCTGTAGACTCTTTTAAAAAAATAACAGCCAGCAAAATCGTAATCACCGGCGTTAAAGAAAGTATGGGGAAAACAATGTAAGCGGGTGCAACTTTTAAGGTAAAAAAAAGCACCAATTGTCCTATAGCACCCAACAGCCCGGCGAGACTTCCATATATAACAGAATGCCTGTCATAATCAAGCTTTCCCTTATTAATGATGAGTGCAACAACAGTTGCCGGTATCATAGTAAGTGCCCAAACAACATAGCCTAATGTTGCCGGAAAACCATTCTTCTCCGGCAGCTCAATTAAGGCGCCCCATACACCCATAAATATTACATGTATGATAACGAAACTGATCCAGGTTTTAGTTTTTTGCATAGTACTTTTTAAAGTGCAGCTGTATGATTTGCGGATATATAAATTTTATTGTTCCAGGTATTTTTTTAGCCAGATAATAGTACGGTTTAATACATCATACCGGTTACGTGGCAACAAATCTGGTCGCCAGCCATGCCCTTCGCCAATGTATTGTACCAGCCTGCTTTTTACACCTTGCTTTTTCAAAGCGATGTACATTTCTTCTGCTTGTGATACCGGCACTTCACTATCGGTTTCGCCGTGCAATAAAAGCGTTGGCGTGGTAACATTTGTTACATACTGTAATGGCGAACATTTCCATAGCAATGCAAAGTTTTCGTAAGCGCTGCCGTTAAATTCTGACTCTATCAGTGAGTGGTATAACGAAGTACCTGCAAAACTTACAAGGTTGCTGATGCCGCCATCCGATACTGCGGCTTTAAACCGGTTAGTCTGGGTGATGATCCAATTAGTCATATATCCACCATAACTCTGGCCAGTAACCACTAATTTGTCAGCATCAATCCAGTTATTTTGTTTGATGGCAACATCTACACCAGCCATTAAATCTTTATAATCACCGCCGCCCCAGTTTTGCACACAGCCATAAGAAAACGATTGTCCATAACCGCTGCTGCCGCGTGGATTCAGAAACAAAACGCCGAAGGCTTCGGCGGCTAACAATTGCATACGATCTTCAAACTCATATCCAAACATGTTGTGCGGTCCGCCGTGTACTACTAACGCGAGCGGATATGTCTGATTTTCTTCAACCATTACAGGTTTTATTAACCAACCCTGTATGTCTGAATCATCAAAGCTTTTAAACCAAAAGGTTTCTGCGTTTTGTAGCTGTACCTTTTGCAAAAAGGAATCATTAAGATGAGTGAATTGTATAGTTGTATCAGACGTTTGATTGTACACAAAAACTTCAGCAGGATGTGTTGTATCTGTGTTTGTGTAAACGATATGATCACCGGTTTTGTCGAACCGATACTCAAGAATATGACAGCCTTCTCCCATAATTGTATCAATGTCTCCGGTAGCTACAGTAACACTGTAAATAGCAGTTGTACCTTTATCGCCAGCGGTAAAATAAACCGTTGCTTTTTCAGGATGCCAGCTGATTTGCTCTATCCTTCTATCTAATGTTTTGGTTAAACATCTTTCCACATTACCGTCTGCCGCAACAAGGTACGCGTGTGTATCTTCGGCCGGACTATCATTTGTACTTATCAAGTTTGTGGTCGCTAAAAAAGCAATACAACTTCCATCGGGCGACCATGAAGGCTGGTAAGCTGTACCAATGTTGTTCGTGTGACGCGTAATTTTTTTGGTAGCCAAATCAATGCTCCACAAGTCGTGCAACTGGTTGTTGTCCGGATCATCAGACCGGTTGCTGATAAACGCAATTTTGCTGCTGTCTGGGCTCCAGCTTATAGAATGTTCGTTGTAAACACTGTCTGTTATTAATTCTTTTGCTCCATCATTTACCTTAACTATCCACACATGTGTAAGTAGATTATCAGCCATGTGTGGACGACTGCGGCCGCCCTTTGTTTTGTACAACAAACGATCTATAATTTTTATGTTTGTTTCTTGCTGAAATGCAGCAACAGCCGCATCTGCACTTACATAAGCAATCATTAAACCATCGGGCGACCAGGCAAAGTTTTTTATACTTAAATGCCCCATAAAATACTGCGATTCATATACCGGCACCAAAGGCTTGTGTTCTTTTTTGTGTAAAGAAAAAATCCAGATATGCTCGTCTTTCTCGTGTATAGCCATGTAGGCAATTTCATTTTCGGTAGGCGACCATAACGGCGATGAACCTTCCCAAACAGCGAGTTCATTTTTTGTAGCAACATCTACAACAGTAATAATATCTTTGTAAGTATTTTCTTGCAAAAAGGCCTTGGTAGTCACATATACCATATAGCGTCCATCAGCACACAACGACGCAGCAGAAGGCGTAACAATGTGCTTTAGGTCTTCTATTGTAAGCGGTCTTTTTTGTATGTTGTTCGCGTTGCTCATGTGTTGTAATAACAATCTTTAAAAAGTAAACTACAGCCTTAATGCACAATTGCAATCTCTCCTACTTTATACCAGCCATCCCATGTTTTGCCTGCTATCGCAAGCTTAATTGCCGGCTTGTTTGATGCTGCTGCAACGATGCCTATTTCTATATCGTAAGCACCTTCCCCGGCTTCTTTTGGGGCCGTAATTGTTGTGCGGAATTTCGTATTTCCGGGCAGCCACTTTTTTACATCCGCATCTGTACTTAATGTAAATTTTTGCGTGCTGTCTTTTTTTGATACCAATTGTATGGCAAGATTGTAAGCGTTATAAACCGGCGCTACGCCTTTGTTCTGCCAATTCATGTCGCATCTAAAACCGCTGCCGTTTTTCACCGAAGAAGGATAAGAAAACTCATTTAAAACAAAACGATAACCAAGTTTTTTTTCAAACTCTTTCACTTTGGCAAACCATGGTTCAGGTATTGCCTGGTTGCCATTGTTTACTTCGGTAGCATGCCACTCAAGGGCTTTGCCTAAAATGTAATCAATGTCCCAGCCGCGTTTATACCAGTCATCCATTGTCCAGCATGTCTCCAAAGCAACCGGTCCGTTTTTCCAGGCATCGTAAGCTTTTGAAGCCTCCAAAGCCTGTGGATACACGCCTTTCATGTGGTTCCATCCCAGCGAATCCATATCGCCCCAACAGTCTGCACGCCAGCCCGTACCCTTAGAAGTGGCATAGCCAAAACCATATTTTTGTTTAAATGCAATGAGTGCGGCAAGTGGTGTTTTGGTAAAACCTTGCAGGTAAGCATCTATTATTTTGCGCGCATTTTCATCTGTTGGAAATACAATTTTGGTAGGGTCTTTTGCCTCCGGATCTATATGCCATTCGCCCCATTGCCCAATGCTGCCGATGTCTACAAAACATACATTGGGGTTGCCATCATAGCGTGCGCCCAATGCTTTTATCAGGTTGATTTGTTTCTCAATAAAAATAGGATTGTCATAAAAGGGTGATTTGATGCCTGCTTTAATGGCCCATGCCGGAATGGTCATATCTTCTTCCTGGCACATGACCCTAAAGTTTATTTGCTGTCCGTTTTTTACCGCTTTTGCCATGGCAGAATCAATCAACGCAAAATTAATTTTTCCTTCTTCGGGCTCTAATACATCCCAATGAAACCGCTGCTGACTTACGCCGCATTGTGTGTGCAGCCTGTTACCCAAATTTTCGTTGTACACCTTACTGGTGGAAGTAAACCCCCGACCTGGATTCAACAAAAAACTGTCTATTTCTACGGGCTTTACAATAACCATTTTATGCTCGGTAGCGCAGCCCATAACAAAAGCAGAAAGCGCTAAAGCAGCCGTGGTTAATTTCAATATTTTTTTTGGTAAAAGCATCAGCAAGAATATTATTTAGTACCCTTTTTTAAAGATTGATTGATTAGTTCGCCGAGCTGCACACGCTTGCTGTCCCACTGTTGCGGCTCGTAGCTCCATACATCTACTTTACCAACAGATTGATCGCCAAAAGGCCTGTCAATTATGCTGTTTACAATGTTTGTAACACGATCTTCATTTTTATCCAATGCCGATAAAAGCCGCATGTATTCATATTCCTGCACACCGTTGCGCATGGTTTTAAGCCTGATGCTTGGGCATGCAACCGGCACATTTGGTATGATGCCAGGTGCATAAACAAGCAGCGCATTACCATTGAGTTTCTTTTGATCATAACCTTCTGCATTACCACCGTCGTTGGCACTTTTCCATGTTTCCGGGTCATACCATGCTGCCTTCCAGCCGGCGCCCAATCCCCAACTGATCCATGAGTGCGCTTTGTATTTCCAAACGCTCCAGCTAATGGCGCGGTCGTTTACCAAAGGCAAATCTGTAAACGTAGAACTGCCTACCCAACTGTTTGTTTTACTCTCGTAAATCATGGGTCCGTATAGCCATTGGTTAATGCCCATTGCGGTGTACTTGTGCATCTTGTTTTCATCAAATTCTATGGTGTGCACCGCCCACGAACTTATGGCATGTTCTATCACCTGCATGGCACTATCGTTGTAGCCACCATCAACTCTAAACTGCGCTTCCGGGTATTCTTTTTTAAACAGGTTTCCGTAGTATGCCATCCTATCCCAGGCTTCGGGAAAATAAGATTCATCCAACCCGTTTAAATACACCGTTACATCGGTTGTTTTAAGGTTTAGTAACGGCTTTAAATGTGCACGCACCTGTTGTACAATGTGCACGTATGCTGCCTTTTTTGCTGCGTTCCTTTCTACAGCTGGTTTTCCAACATCCGGCCAGCCTGCCGTTTCGTGTTTGCCATACACATCAAAGGGCAATAAAAAGGTTTCCACAGGCGTGCCATAACCGGGACCAAAATCGTAACCATACGCTTTTGTAAAGGCTTCGCCGGTGAGGTATTTTTTTAAACGTTTATCGAAACTTCGCCAGTCAACAGCGTATGTATTGCCTGTCTTTTTTAGCGTGGGTTTATACGTTGGGTCCATCACGCAAACGCGGTTGCGTTTCATCAACTGGTAAATTTCCAGTTCATCTTTCTCGTTCATGCTGCTTACAAAACCTTCGTGTTGCAGGCTGGCTTTTAGCATGTTTTCGTTGGGTATTGCAAAATCCCAAACTTCAATTTGTACAGGTATAGCTTTGGTTACAGCACCAATGGTAACAGAAATACTGCTTTGGTAAATGCCAGCATTCGCTTTCTCTTTTTCAAACGGAATGTATTGATCTACCCAAACAATCTGCGATTGCTGCTTCTCAATCCTGTTATTAAAATCGGGTAATTGTAATGGGTAAATCCACTCGCGTTTGGTAGATTTTGTGCCTTGCTGAATGTATGTAAAAGGTATCAGTGCATCCGGGTACCAACCCTTGCCTAATGAAGCTTTTGGATAACCGGTGCTTGGTGTTTTTACTTCCACTGCCCACTCTAAAAACAACTCCGGCAAGTTGGCTATTTGCGCCGTATTATTTTTAAAAGGAAGCATTGAAACGTCAATGCCTTTAAGCGGCATAGCAGACTTATTTGTCAATACCAATTGAAACGAAATGTACTCGCCGCGTGCGGCTTGCAGCGATGCTTTTTTGCCATCGTAAACCCAGTTATTTTCTAGTAAAATATCCGCTGAATTATTAGCCTTGCTATCATCATAAGCCTCATCAAATACACGGTGCGTTGCAGGATCTATACGCACAGACGAAGGCAAAATACTGATGCTCCATTCGGGTATGGTGTCATTGGCTTTTACAAAGCCAACAATAAAAAAAGCAAGTAATAAAACACAGAATTTTTTTACCATACACTGCATTTATTCCAGGTAAATTTTTGTTCTAAAAAAGATAAAGTTTACTCACCCACAGGAAATATTAATAACTGGCTAAGCGCTTCGCCTTCGCCCATTACAATGTACTTTCCATCTTCAGATGCAGCGATTGTTGACAGTTGAAAACCTCGCCACTCAATGCCTTGTTCTATACCGGGCGCCTTTAAAATAAACTGCGGATTTCCCATGTCTGTAAAGCCTTCACCATTGGCATCGTAACTAAACAAATGAACGTATCCCGGCAAGGCGCCGGCTAGTCCATATAATTTACCATCGGCGCCAAAACACAGGCCACGCAGGCGGTTCATCATAATTGGTTTGCCTAAATTTTTTACTTTTTTTGTTGCAGGATTCAATTCAAAAAGCTGTCCGTCGCCTGCATTGCCGCTATATAATAAACCTTGTGGCGATTTTGCCCAGGCTTCTGTTTTACCCAATGTGCGCCTGCCCCAAACTTCCGGCAAATCTGAAATGATAGCCATCGTGTCAACAGCAGGATTAAAGTAAAACAGCTTGTTTATTGGCTGACTTCCGTAAACAATTCCTTTGTTATCCACTGCCAACGCACTGCTTAAATAAGCTTCGGGTTTCTCATGAAATTCACCGTTTAAAGTGTTCAAATCATTTTTTGTGGGAGCAGCACTTTTATAAACTTTAAACGCCTTGCTGCTAATGTTGTAGCTAAAAAAAATACCTGAAGGATAGGTGATACCATACAGCATTTTCGTGCTATCATTCCCGGTAAGTGAGTACACGCCTTCGTTCGCTACAGGCACACCTAAATCAACAACAGCAACACTTGCATCCGCACTCACATTTACCTGCAACAAATGCCCGCTGCCTTTGGCTGTTGCGCTTTGTTTGTTGGCAATGGTGCCTGCGAAAAGGGTATTGTTTTTTGTTTTAAAAAATCCTGATTGTATGCTGCGTTGTCCAGGTATTACTTCATTAATGTCCTTTAATGCCACCAGCTCTCTTTTGCTAAGCGATGCTACAAAAATGTATGGCGTTAATTTTTCTTCTGCCATAGTACCACCAACAATGTAATCGCCGGCTACAGTAAGTGAGGCAATAGAATTGCGGTACATGGGCATGCGTAAAAGACTGGTATTGGATAGCGAAATTTCAATACCAAAACCTTCCATAGGTTTATAGTAAGTGTATTGCGAAAAACCTTGTAAAACCGCCACAACACATGCAACCAGCAACAAACCTTTTATCGTACAAATTTTCATTTTTGAACTTTTTGTGTTGGGTTAAACTTTATCAGGAATGGCGCGGAATGATCCAATGTATCAAGGTCTCTTCTTCCGGCAAAATAGAGGTTGCCGTTTTTATCTTTGGTATCAGAACCTGTAGCTTCGCTTAGCTCGTTTGCAGGGTATTGGTAAATGATATTGTGCTGTTTTGTTTTAGGATCAAACTCCATTAAAACGGTCTTGTTTTCTATAATAAAATTGCCATGGCCACCCACAATGTAATAGAGCTTTCCGTTGTTGCCAATGTTTAGGTTGGGTACATAAGGCCCCCACGATTTTACGTTGGCACTGCTATCTGCAACACCGCCTAAATCAACCACTTTTCCTATGCCATCTTTCTCAGGATAAAACGCTACAATCTTTGCCCCGTAAGTGATTACGTAGATTACCTTGTTCTTTTCATCCTTTGCATAAGCGGTTATACCCGTAACAATTTTACCCCCGGGCGTACCTTCAAAGGCAGGCAAACTCTCAGATGCAAACAGCAGGCTGTCTTTGTCTTTCTGATATTTCACCAGGCGTTGGCGCCAATCAACATAATAGCAGTTGCCCCACCAGTCTGTAAACAAAACCCTTGGCACATGCGAGCTGCCCAACCTGCCCAAATCTTTCATAGAATTTTTGGCAGGATCGTACACTAAAAAATGAACCTGCGGGTAAGAAACACCATAAATTTTTCCTGTCTGCGGGTCTATATCCATGTCTTTAATACTCTCGTATTGCATGCCCATACCCAGGTTTACGAACTGTTTGTTTTGCGGGTGCCACTTCATAAAAAAACCACCTGCATAACCAGCCGGGTGATCCATAAAATATTCCTCGCGAGATTCACCGCCATCGGTAGAAAAGTACATGTAACCATCTTTACCTTCTATAATTTTAGAGTGAATTTTTGCCTGCCACTGAAACGGCCGCAGGTAACCCAAATCGCCAAGCGCTCCGTTGTTCGTCATCTTACCGGTTACTATGTCGTAATCAAACAGTACGACTTTATCAGCATGGTTGGTAACGCCAACAACAACCTTACTAAATTTTGTGCTGTAGCCGATATCATCCCACGTAGACTGCCCTTCCGGAAAGCCTACGTAGTTAATGAAAGTGATGTTGCCGCTGGTAATTTTTTGCTGGCTAAATGCGTTATTACAAAGCAAATAACACATAAAAAGCAATAAATATTTCAAGATACAATTGCGCATGCGAATACAATTATTATAGAATAATACAACCGTTTTAGTATCTTAATAACCATCGTTTTGTTCAATAGCCGGGCTGCTGGTAGTAACCACCAATGCGGGTATGGGATATAATAACTGATACTGTTTTATAGGTGAAGAAATACCTACAGTTGTGGTACCACCCACAGATACTTTTGAGTTCATTACTTCGATTGCTTTACCTGTTCTAAGCAAATCGAACCAACGGTGTCCTTCAAAAGGAGATTCCAATCTTTCTTCATTGTATACAGCGCTTTTAAAAGTATCGTAAGAAAGTTCAGCAAGCGGCTCTAAACCGGCTCTGCTTCTTACCTCATTTATGTAAGTATAAGCGTCGGAACTCGGCCCGTTGTTTACTTCATTTAAAGCTTCGGCGTACATTAATAAAATATCTGCAAAACGTAATACGTACCAATCTGCACCTGAATCTAAATAGCCGCTACCCGTCTCGCGTTCAACATATCCGCGTATATACTTAGCCGCAACAAAAACACCGTTACTCATATAGCCATCTACAATGTTATTTCTGCGCACATCGCCTGTTGTATAGGCATTTGCAATATCGTCAGTTGGTTGATTAAAACCATAAGCGCCGCCGCTTGCAATTGTAATACCTTCAGAGCCTGTTGGTGCAAAATGGTTAGGTAAATTAGATCCTAAATACGCTGTTCCACTTTTGTATTGTGCCTGCCAGATAGCTTCGGTATTACCTTGCATTCCGGGCTTGTACAAATCAGCATAAACCGGCAACAATTTGTAGATGCCCAGGTCTACTACCTTCTTAAACTCAGCAACTGCATCAGGATATTTTTTTTCAGTTAAATAAACCTGACCAAGCAAACTTTCTGCTACGCCAATTGTTGCACGACCTACGCCAGCATCGTCATAAGATTGTGGCAATTCACCCTCTGCTGTTATTAGATCGGCTTCTATTTGTGCATACACATCAGCAACAGGCGAGCGTCCCACTTTATAGCTGGCATCAATATCTGATACAGGTTCTGTTACAAGCGGTACAGCACCATATAAACGCACCAGATTAAAATAAGAAAGTGCGCGCAATGCTTTGGCTTCACCATCAAACTGCTTTTTTAAATCATCGCTGACAGATGAACTGGGAAGACTGGCGATAATGCTGTTTGCTCTTGCTATCAGCGTATAACTGTTTTGCCAGAATGCTGTTATGTGTTCGTTATCAGTGGTTTCCTGAAATTCATCAATATTTCTTTTGGCATCGTTACCATCGCCACCCGGTGTAAGTTCGGTAGTATTATCAGACCGTAAATCTACCAGCAAAGCATAATATCCATTCCCTTGATAAACCTGTGCAAACGCTGCATACGCACCTACAAGTGCCTGGTTAAAGTCAGCTTCCGTTTTAAAAAAATCGCCTTCGCCAATTTGTGAAATCGGTTTCGACTCAAGGAATTTTTTACAAGAAGTAGAAAGGCATGCTATCAAAAAAATAGCGATTATGGCGATTGAATTTTTGCAATTCATTTTTTTCATTTTAAATGTTAGTCTGAAATTTTTTACAGTTTAAAAGCCCACATTCAATCCAAAAACAATGGTACGTGACATAGGGTAAGTACCGTAATCTATACCTGGCGTAAGTGCTGATGAGATATACGGATCGCCTTCAGTGGTATTTACTTCAGGATTGTAACCGCTGTATTTGGTAAACGTGTATAAGTTTTGAACATTCACATATACCCGCGCGCTTTTTATAAATGTGCCATTGATAATTTTACCTAACCGATAGCCAAACGTTACATTTTTAATTCTTAAAAACGATGCATCTTCTATTAACCACGAAGAAATAGTACGGTTGTTTGCAGAAGAGCCCGGACCAAACGTTTTGCCATCGCCGGGCTCTTCCGGCGAACGCCAGTAATTACTAAAATCGGCTCCGTTGTTACGGTAATTGCTTCGTTTAACAAGGTTAATCACTTCTACATCTTGTACACCTTGCAGCAGAATCCCCAAATCAAAATTGCCATAGGCAAAACTGTTGTTGAAGCCGTAAGTAAACTTGGGTAGATTATTTCCAATAATTGTTTTATCCAGGTCATTTATAATACCGTCGCCATTTATATCTCTAAACTTAGCATCACCTGCATATGTACCAGCCAAGTGGGCAGATTTATCTACTTCATCCTGTGTTTTATATACACCATCGAAAATATAACCGTAATAACTACCCAGCGGACTGCCGATCTGGGTAATATGTGTCAATGAATTTTCCTGCGCTCTATTTGCAACAATAATAGGTGTACCGCCAGCGCCAAGCGACTCTACTCTATTTGTATTGAATGAGATGTTTGCATTGGTTGTCCAGGTAAATGTTTTGGATTGAATGTTCCTTGTTTCCAAGGCAAGTTCAAGTCCTTTGTTTCTTAAGCTGCCGAGATTACGAAGTGCTGTTTCGTAACCGGTAGAAAGCGGCACTGGTACATTCAGCAATAAATCTGAAGTAAGTTTATTGTAATAATCTGCAGTAAGATAAATTCGATTGTCACACAAGCCGAGATCAATACCCAAATCCACTTCTTTTGCTTTTTCCCAACCGAGATCCGGATTGCCTAATGAACCTTGTGCAAGACCACTGGCAACATACCCATCACCGGCACCCAAAATATAATTTGACCCATAAATTAAACCGACAGAAGCATAATCAGGTATCTGGTTGTTACCAATCAACCCATAACTACCTCTCAGTTTTAATTCGCTAACTACTTTTATATTTTTCATAAAGGCTTCCTGCCCTATGCGCCAACCCAATGATGCAGATGGAAAATTGCCCCATTTGTTATTCGCACCAAACCTTGACGATCCATCTCTTCTGAAAGTGGCTGTAACAAAATACTTTTGATTATAGTTATAAGTTACCCTGCTTAGCAACGAAACCAAACTCCACTGTGAACGCAGTGAACTACCACCTGTTACAATACCTGCATTAAGCGTTGGTACAAGGTCGTTTGGAAATGAGTTTGCATTAACAGCCGTTGAATTAAAAGCCGATTTTTGTTCGGTTAAACCAGCCAATACATTTAGGTTGTGTTTGCCGTTAAAAGTGTTGTTATATGTCAGTGTATTTTCATTAATCCAGCTAATATTGGTAGCCGAATATGAGCGGCCATAAGATGGATTTACACTGATGTAAGACGGTGAAAACTTATTGTTATTAAACACATTCACATCTGCATTAATGCTTGTTTTGAACTGCAGGTTCTTTACAATATCAATGGTAGTAAAAAGGCTACCTACCGTGCTAAACTGGTTCATGGTATTTTGAATACCTTCGCCAAAAGCCAATGCATTATTGTAAATAATATTTTGCGTAGAGCCATCATCGAAATGGAGTGTATAAGAAGTAGCATACGTACCGTCTGTATTACGGGCAGGATATAATCCTGGTGTAGACAAAACAGTAGTAGCAACTGCACCATAATCAGATATCCCGCCGGTTGTTGCAATGCGGTTGTTGGTGTAAGAGGGTGCCAGTCGAAATCCGATCTTTATTTTGTCAGACACTTTCGCATCTACATTTACTCTAAATGCATATTTTTTAAATCCTGAATTGATAACCAACCCTTCCTGGTTCTGGTAGTTACCAGAGAGATAATACCGGATATTTTCCGTACCGCCAGCAGATGACAACTGGTAGTTCTGTATCGGTGCTTGTCTATATAATAAATCCTGCCAGTCTGTATAAGGTTGCGAAGCGGCATTTGTAAATTCTTCGGGTATTTTATAAGCATTGCTGCTTCTGGCTGAGTTAGGGTCGCTGGCGCTACCGCCTGCACGTACCCAATCCGTATTTCTCGCGTCTATCTGGCGTTGCGCATATTCCTGATTGGTCATAATGGGTATTTTTTTAGCAACATCCTGGAAACCATAACTGGCAGACAAGTTTATTTGCGACCTGCCGGCGACCCCTTGTTTTGTTGTAATTAATACCACGCCATTAGAACCTCTTGAACCATAAATAGAAGTAGCCGAAGCATCTTTCAAAACATCTATTGACTGTATATCTCCGGGATTGATAGAGGCTAAAGGATTAACCGGCGATTGATCGCCAATATCTCCCCCCTGCGCAGAGGCCGTGTTAACTGCGTTGTCAAGCGGCACGCCATCTACCACATACAATGGTTGGTTACCGGCAGTAATTGAACCAGTACCACGAATTTTTAAAGAAATGCCACCGCCTGGCGCAGCCGATGTTTGCTGTACTTGCACACCAGCCATTTGACCAGCAAGCGCCTCGCTAAACGAAACCACGGCCCTATCCTGAAGTTGTTTAACGCCTACTGAAGCTACAGAACCCGTAACATCTTTTTTAGATTGTGTGCCGTAACCTACTACGACAACTTCATTAAGCGTTGAACCAGCTCTCTCCAGCTCAATTGAGATATTACTTCTGTTGCTAACCGGCACTTCAGCATCACCATAACCTACATAAGAAAATACAAGATTTCCATTGCCGGATGTCTTGATTGCAAAGTAACCGGATGTATCGGTTGCAGTGCCACTTTTACTTCCTTTGACTTGTATGGACACACCAGCCAATGGCTGACCGCTGGTTTTTTCAGTTACCCGACCAGTTACAGTTATTACGTTTGTGTTTTTTGCAGTTTGTGCGCTGGCAAAGTTTGAAAACGTAAAGAGAGAAATGCTTACAATACATGTGCAGAATGCAACCAAAAATTTGAATCTGTACGATACAAACCTGCCGCCTGATGACATTTTTTTTCTCATAAGTAGTGAAAGTTAACAGTGTGTATAGGTAATTAGCTCGAAAGGTTATCGTAACAAATATAGTAAGATTCGTAAAAAATAAAAATATTTTCGTAACTTTTCGTAAGAATTATAATTATTTCGAAAGCTTACAAAAGAAAATCATTTAAAAGATCATTATTTTTTCATGTGATCTTATGTTACAGCTATCAGCAAATGCCGAGTTTGCGTTTTCTTTACGATTGATATGTAGTTACAAGTACACCTACATATAAAAGGAATAACCTACCCAGAAAGTATACTTTAATTTCGTATCCTTATTTTATCTAATTTTATCAAACAAACAACAGTATCAAACGCTTGCACAAATCATCTATTAACGACTCCTATTCACCACATACTATATTTAATCATTATGAATTCTAAAAAAAGCACTTCAACTGTTGAACGACGTACTTTAATAATAGATAAGCTGGATGCTGAAGGGCAATTAGATGTTATTTCTTTAAGTAAGGAGTTAAATGTAAGCGAAGTTACCATTCGCAATGATCTTAACTGGCTTGAACAAAAAAACATGTTGATACGCGCGCGCGGCGGAGCTTTAAAAGCAGAACGTGTAGGAGCAGAATTTACTTTGACGGAAAAAAACAAATTGCATTATCAGGAAAAGCTGAGGATTGGCAAAGCCGCAGCTGGACTGATTGAAAGCGGTGATACCATTATTTTAGATTCCGGTACTACCACTTTAGAAATCAACAATCACTTATCAAATATCGAATCGCTGACCGTAATTACCAATGCTTTGAATATTGCCAATCGGCTGGTAGAACATGAGCATGTAAACGTAATTGTACCCGGTGGGTTATTAAGAAAAAATTCACTGTCGCTTGTTGGCACCACGGCTGAAGAAAGTTTTAAAAACTACTTTTGTGACAAATTATTTTTAGCAGTCGATGGCTTCAATACAACCCACGGCTTGTCTACCCCAAACGTAGAAGAAGCCCATTTAAACCGAATTATGATTTCAATTGCGAGGCAGGTCATTGTAGTAACTGATTCCAGTAAATTTAACAAAAGAAGCTTTGCTTTTATTGCGCCCATCACAGCAGTAAATACTGTAATTACAGACGCTGGCATACCGGAAGAAAACAAAAAACGCTTGGAAACAGCAGGCATCAAAGTCATAATTGTTTGAATTTTTGCTTAAGCATTCATATATGAACAAATCAGTTGTATTGTTACCACCGCAACTGATTTCTTATTTGTGATAAATCATGCTTTGCGGCATAATCGTTTCGCACTTTTATTACGTCATCGATCCATTTTTGTAATGGATAATGCAACTGCCGGTATATCAAATAACTAAGATCAATGGTGCGTCCTGGCTGATGATCTTTAATGTCGTCTATCTCGTGCAAAAAACGCCTGCCATTTGCTTCTGCTATCAAGGGTTGCCACTCTTTAAACCACACTTTTTTTACGTTAGCCAACATATTATCGCGCTGCGCTTTGATAGTTGCAACCGTAGCCAAGGCGGTATCTATGTTTTGCACTGTGGCCATAGAATTAATTGAGGCGTTGTTTGATGCAGATTTCAATAAATCATTTACTTGTTTTAACAATAGTAACATTTGTAAATTTTGTTCGCAAAGCGTTGCAACACTTTCTAATACTTCGAGGTTGTATTGCTGGTCTTTTAAAGCCTTTTTATTTGCATTAATCAACTGTTGCAAGTGCTCATTTTGTTGCAAAAATTCAGTTGCTGATTCCAGTCGTTTGTCGTTTGCTGTATCCCAATCATACACAAGTGCCAATGTGTTTGCCGATGGTACAGGCAACATGAGCAATGTTTGATCTTTTGCGGGTTGCGGCTGGGTAAAAACGCTATCCGAATTTCCTAAAATTGGTTTACGCCAAACAGACGAAACCCAATCCCAGCTTTGATCGTAAAACTCCGCTTGCGTGCTCAACAATCGATAAACACTATCCATTTGTATGGTTGCCGGACCATAAAAAGATCGATAAAACCGATTGGTTACATCGGCGGCTGTTACGCCTTTATTGTTCCAACCGGCAGAGGCGCCGGCGGCATAACCCAGCCAAAATGTTTCGGGATGCAGACCTGCATCTGCCCATCCGGCAACAATAACACCCATAAAAGAAGAGAGGTTTTGTTCAAACGCAGTCCCTATTTCATTCAGCATATCGTTTACGCGTCCAGACGAGCGGTCGCTGCCATCTTCCATTATTTGTGTTTTGGTATGTAATGGGTAATAATTTGGAAATACAGGTTCTGCACCTTGCGTAGCGGTATATACAAATTGCCGCATGCCATGCTGTTTAAAACGGGCTGCAATGTCTTTGTTATAGACGCCGTTAACCAAATGGCAAGGCAGATCAGAAATATCATTTTCCGTTAAAGGAAATTCACCCCAAAACAATGCGGTTCTACCTTGCTTATGCAGATTATCGGCAATGCGTTTTACAAACCAGGCTAACAGTTTACCATTACCTCCTAATTCTTTCGCCTTTCCGCTTTCTATTTTGCTTTTGCCGGTGTAATACGCTTCGTCATTTGAAAGTAAAACATAGTGTCCGCCTTTGTTAGCATTTATTAAATCAGTAAACATAGCATCCACCAACTTTTCCGTTTCGGGGTTGGTTACCGTAAATTGGTAATTATTGTTTTCAAAAAGTCGCAAAGCTTTGTATTCAGGATGTTTCAAAATAAAAGAAACATGTGCCGGAGCATCCAAATAAGGTACTAATTCTACAAAATGCGCTTTGGCAAAATCAGTTAATTCCTGATATTCTTTTACCGATAAAGCATAAGGCTCTACAATGGCAGGCGCACTTTTATATTGAAAATGCCCTTCTAATTTTATAGAGAATGCATTGATTTTAAAATACGCAGCCTGACTAATGATTCTCTTAAGCGCCGCCATTTTTTCGAGATGATGTGCATCATCCCAATAAATCATTCTAATGTTTACGTTTGGCCAATCCGTTACTTCGCCCTGTGGTAACAAGCCATTTTCTTTTTGGGTTTTTACCAATTGCAAAAGCGTTTGCACACCATAATATAACCCTTGCGACGTATTTGCTTTAATGGTGATGGAACTTGCGTTTAAGTTTACCTGATAAGCTTGATTTTGCAACGCAACACGATTGGTATCTATCGTTTCGCCGATGCCTACAGAGCCTTCTTTAACCACCAGTTTAATACTTTGTAATACATTATTGTTATCACTTTGTTTTACTGTCAATCCTTGTTTTTGTAGTCCGGTTAGTAAGCTTATAATAGCTGCTTTATTTTTAGCGGGTTCATTATTTACTACAACCCAGCTACCAGTAATTTTAAAAGTGTTTTTGGTAAATGAAACTTGTTGCGGCACAGGTAACAAAACTGATGAATACACGGTATTTATAGAATCCTGATTAGCTGTCACACTAAGACTTTTACTGCTATTAAGATTGTTATTAACAGCTGCGGATACCGATGAATTTGTGTTCAGATCCTTATAGTCATTTAACCAGAAAAACAAGCCAAACATAACCCATACAAAGGTAGCTATAACAATTATTTTCTGTAAAAAAAAGGACTTTATGTTTTTAGTTTGAAATCGTAAAACAGTCATTGATTTTTAGCTTTATTAGTAAATGAACAACATGAGAAAAACTTATTTGCTTACATCTTGAAGCGCTTTTAAAACTATTCTAAACCTACTTTCTGTACCTGCTACAAGCAATTCTTTTTCAAGTGTTGCGGCGCCCTCTGTGTCATTATTATATTTTGCAAACACCCACTTAAACTCTGGCGCAGCAGACCCTTGCAATAAATTCCAGTTGCTTAGAGAATCTTGGTTTGCTTTCCATTGCCCCATTAATTTTTCTGCTTCTGGTTTCCGGCTTTGTTGTGAAAGCACTAACGCAGAAATATAATTGTTAGATGCATTACGGGCGTTGTTCCAATTCTCAATTTCTGCTGAATAACTTGTTATTTGGTTGTATAAATCATCGGCATTTTTTTGATTGTTGAGTTTTTTAAAGCAATAAGCGGCCAGCAGATTTTGAAGTCTGTTATCCGGGTTATACGGGCTGCCGGTTCCCAAATTTTCCGGCCACAATTTGCTATCGTTAATGTATTTAAGTGCCGGCTGGTATTTGTTTTGATCTATCAGTTTTACAGCAAGTGCAAGGTTAGCCATCTCATACATTTCGTGACCTTCCTGTGCACCTTCCTGCGGCAATACCAATACTTTTTTTAACACTTGCAAACAAGTTTCTAAACCACCGGTATATAAAAGTGTTTTTGCATAATCCATAGCAATAATGGGATTACTTGCAAACTTGTAATAAGCTTGTTTAGCTATTACCAAAGATTGCTGAAACGAGCCGGCGTTAAGAAGATAAGTACTTTGATAATGCCAGGTACGCCATTCCTCAGGTTCAAGCTGCAAAGCCTTCTTGTAGTTTTTACTTACGTACATTTTACTTGAGCTATCGCCCAAAAAAAGCGCCGCTCTTGCCAAATAAAATGTTGCAAAATCTGGTGTTTCTCCGCATTCTTTAAAAAATTCTTTCGCTTTATCAGTACGCAGGTTGTTCCAAAAAACCAAGCCTAAATAGTAGGTTGTTTTCCAGGACTCATGCTGCGCTTTTGCCCATTCCAATACAGATATTTCTTCTATTCTAAACGGAAAAACAAAACGTGGCGAAATTGCTTCTGCCTTTTGCAACAACACTTTACTTTCTGCAGGTGCTACATCTTTTTTTAGATAAGCCAGCCAGTAATAAATAGTAGGATATTCAGGTGCTTGTTCCAATACTTTTACTGCTTCTTCAGTTAGTCCTTCGTTGGCATAAGTAGTAGCGAGTTCAAGATAGGTTTCGTGCGGCAATTCGTTTGTAATAGCACTTTTAAAAGCCACAAGCGCAGCAGGTGTTTGAGTTAAAAAATATTGTTCGAAATGGGCATAATGGTTTAAAGGATCTACCTGCAATAAAGCAGACAAAATACTGTCTGCTTTATTTGTTTCATTTATATGCCGGTAACTCGTTGCTAAATATTGATACGCCAAAAGATTGTTGCGATTGTAATCCAGTGACTGACTTGCATTTGCAATTGCAGCATCAAAATCTTTCTTTTGAATATTTATATTTGCCAGTGCCGTTAAGGCTGCAGAGCGATATTCTATAAGTCTTGTTGCCATGCTAAAAGCCTCTTCTGCCTGCGTTAATCTGCCCAATTTGTTTAACAGGTTTCCATAAATATAATTGGCGCCGGCATCGTAAGTATTGTAAGCTAATGCCTTGATTGCATAATCAATTCCTTTTTCATACTGCGCACTGCGATAATAATATTCGGCAACGCGGCACAGCGCTTCGCTATTGGTTGGTTCTCCCTGTAAACATTGCTGGTAATAACTCAATGCCAAATCGTAATTGCGCATAGAATTTTCATCTTCACCCATTCTAAAAAAGCGGCTGGCAGAGCTATATTGTAAGTCTGTTGCAGGCGCTATTACCGGTCTGGCTACCTGAGTTTCTTGTTTATCTGAAGTATACAAAAGTTTATCATTACCTACCCTGATTCTTATGTTTTGCAAAGACGCTACAGGTATTGTCTTTTGATACACCTGCAAGGGTTTTAATTGCAGGTAAGCAGCATAAATCGTTTGATTATTTGACCGAACAATCAGGCTATCATTGATTGCCTGATTGGGGCTGATAGAGATGCTCACACTGTCTTTAGCTGTTGTAACGTTCAATGTTCCGTAAGGTGTTGCATCTGCCATGCCACCTGTATTTTTTACGGGAAACCAATACTCCTTTTTTGTTTCGGCATACAAAGGCCGCAAAGAAAGCTGTCTGAAAGGACTGTGAAAACCACTGCGCTCTGCTGCCTGATTTAGCGTAACGCCAGACTGTGCTTCGATATACTGACCATCATTGTCTGTCAGCAGGTTTTCCCAGATTGCACCTTCTCTTGATAACGACCATATCCAAAGCTTTTTCCCGGGCGCATCTGCATAAGGCGCCCAATGTCCGAAGCCGAAGTTTTTATCTTTCCAATAACCACCAAACCAGTTACGGTAATTACCCACCACATGATACGATTTGCTGTCTCCGAAATTATTGTTTTTGTATAATGATAAGTCTCGACCGGTGTTGTCTGTTGGCCAAGGTGAAGAAAGCCCATCATGCCCAATATGATAATTGCCCGGAAAATAAAACTGAAGGTCGTTGGTAGCTTTAAAAGCCGCATTTTCCCACGATAAATAAGCATGATGCAACGGTGAAGGGTTGTACCAAAAACTCTCGGTTTCAAAATAAGCTTTGTCTTTGGGCAATCTGATATTTACGCGCCATTCAGACCGTGAAGCAAGGTCGAGACCGCCAACAATACAACTTACACTACTATCAGGATTTGTAACAATTACATAGTCAACATCAGCGGCTGCCCAGGGCGCGTGCCCCAAATCAAGTCCAAAATTGTGTTCTATGCCACCGCTAGTCCATGGACCACGAATGCCAATAGCACGAAACTTCATTACGTGATTCAGGTACACAAACTCGTTGCCTGTAGCTTTTTCTACTGCACCCATTACTTTTCCGCCTACGCCGGGTAAGATGTAAACTATTACCAGGCTGTTTTCCAACTTTACAACTTTCCAATCTTTTTTAACACTGTTATTGGTGTAACCATCGTAGGTGAAGTATGGATAAAACGGGGCAACTTTTTTATTGATTCCTAAAACTGGTATTGGATTAGGATCAGAGAAAGGGTAAGTTTTTATTGATTCGAACGTCAATGAAGCCTTTTGAGCTAAGAGATTTAAAAACGGAAACAAAAGATAGATAAGTAGCTGCGCTCTTTTCTTCATAAATTACTGTTCAATTTCTTAATAGTTATTTCATGCGTAATATTATGAAAGAAAAAATTAAACATTCGAAAGAAAATGAAAGTATCTTGATTTTTTAGTTAAATAGAGCAGATAATGACTGATCGGTTGCACCATTGCCTGAAAAATATCTTTGTATTTATGAATGTATGCTGAACAGTGATGTGAAGTATTGCTTTGTTACTGGTATAAAGACATTGTAATAAAAGAAAGCAATGTCTTCTTTTTCATCAACTTTAATGTTGCCTGAAAACCGTCATCAAACCATACAGCATAATTTTGTGTCAGAGTAGTACCGGTTGTTGGATTTGCCCAGATCAAAGCACTTGATAGTAAGCATGTATTATCACAAAAATATCAAGTACGATGACACGTTGGAGCTGCAACAGTTTACGCTGAACTTTTATTGCATAATCTATTCAGAAAGTCTCTGATGGAAAATTGAAAAACGGGCAGCACTATTGCGACTTTGATGAAGGAATGATGGCATTTATTTTACCCTACCAGTTGCTGATAAAACTGAAACAATGTTCGGCATATATTTTTCCATATTTCAATTAAACATTCACCATAAATCCTTCCGGGCACATAGATATTGTATAAAACATTTTTGGTAATCTGCTTGTAGAAAAATGTTTCAAAAGCCAGTTACAAAGTGATGTCGTTCTTCATCAAATGCACTCATTTAATTGGCCTACATTTAGTAAACAATATCTCGTTATGAGCACTAACACACAATGCCCTTACCAAATGGGAAGCATCGTAAATCATATTTTTGCTGACCGGCTGTTTTAACTGTAGTAAATAGACAGCAGTCATTACACTGGAAGTTTCGCTCTTAGTAATCGACCGTTTCCTAAAACATAGGCCAGAAAACTATTTAAGAATCAATCGTCTTATTGATCCATTAGTAACAGAATCGATGGTCACCTAAAATGAAATTTCCACACATTCACCGGAATTTGCACTTTTATCCACCCAAATCCGCACAATAACTGTTCATTTACGAACACTTTCTTATATTCACTTTTTCACGAGCCCACGCCCGCAAAGCGTTTCACCCGGTGGCACACCCGTTGAAGCAAAAAGATGCTTTGTGTGAACAGGGAAGGATTGCCCAATACACCAAGCTGTAACAAAGGGAGGATTTGTACGTAACAGAAGGATGTCTTTCACCATTCAGTAAACTAACAGTTAAACTATACCAGCTATGATCAAAAACCTGCTCCGCATTGCCTTGCGCGCCTTTTGGAAAGACAAAGGCTACAGCCTGCTGAATATAATCGGGCTTTCCATTGGTATTGCCTTCGCCCTGTTTCTCATCTTTTACATCGCCGACGAACTGGGCTATGATCGCTACCACGAGAAGAGGGACCGCATTTACCGCATCGCCTCGTACATACAGGAAAAGGACAAGGCTACGGACTGGGCAATTACGCAGATGCCGCTGGCGGCTACGCTGAAGCGCGACTACCCGGAAGTGGAAGAATCGGCGCGCTTTCTTGGTAAGGAACGCACCCTGTTTAAGAACGGCGAGAACAGCTTTTACGAAACCAAAGTGTTTTATGCCGATAGCAATGTGTTCAAGATATTTACCTACCCGTTTGTGCAGGGCGATCAGAAGACCGCGTTAATCGAACCGAACAGCATTGTGATATCGCAAACGGTGGCGGATAAATACTTTGGGAAAGGCAAGCCTGCCGTGGGCAAAACGCTGCGGACGGTGTATGATGTGTATAAAGTAACAGGCGTAATAAAAGACGTGCCCAAGAACTCGCACCTGGTATTTGATATGCTGATCTCGCTATCAACCATCCTGAAGGGAAATGGGAACGGGCAGGACAACTGGGGCAGCTTCAACAACTTTACCTATGTACTGCTAAAGCCGGGCAGCAACGTGACTGCTTTTGAGAAGAAGTTGCTGCCCCTGTACGATAAATACATGGCGCCCATATTTGCGCAGTACAGTGTGAAGATTCATTACGGAGTGCAGCCGATTACGGATATTCACCTGCATTCAAAACTGCAGAACGAGCCGGAAGAACTGGGCAGCATGTCGTACATCTGGATATTCGCCACCGTGGCTTTTTTTATGCTGCTGATTGCATGCATCAACTATATGAACCTCACCACCGCAAGGAGTGCCCGCCGTGCGAAGGAGATTGGTATGCGCAAGGTGATGGGATCTGCCAAGAAACAACTGGTGGCACAGTTTCTTACAGAGTCGGTACTCACTTCATTTATTGCGGTACTGGTGAGCGTTATTCTTTTGCTGTGCCTGTTGCATTCGTTCAATTCTATTTCGGGGAAGTCGTTTACGGTGGGCACCTTGTTCCAGCCGTTTAACCTGGCGCTGCTGCTGGGCATTGGGCTCTTTACCGGTTTGGTGGGTGGCAGCTACCCGGCTTTTTACCTGTCGTCCTTTCAGCCGATCAGCATCTTGAAAGGCACGCTGTCGAAAGCTTCGGGGAACATCAACCTGCGGCGCACGCTGGTGGTGGTGCAGTTTTCCATCTCGATGATCATGCTTATCTGCACATGGGTGGTGTATGCACAGCTATCGTATCTGGCGCATAAAGACCTTGGCTTTGATAAAGACCGCGTGATGACTGTAACCATCAATACCGGCGAAGACGAACGGGGTAAGATTATGGCGTTGAGCAACGAAGTGCGTATGCTGCCGGGCATTAAGGAAGTGGGTACGGCAAATGCATACCCGGGCCAAGCCAACATCAACCTGAACCTCTTTCATGTGCAGACGGATAGTGGCTATACCGACAAAGGTATTAACTGCTATGGTATCGATGAGCATTACCTGCCGGCGCTGGACATCGGGATTGCCAAAGGGCGCAACTTTAACTCGCCAGGCGATACTCTGCGCAGCATACTGGTGAACGAAGCCATGGTGAAGCATTTTGGATGGAAGGAGCCGATTGGCAAACGGGTGACGTATCCGGGCGATACATCGTCCTTTTATCTTGAAGTGGTGGGCGTGGTGAAGGACTTTAACCAGAAAAGCTTATACAATCCCATAGAGCCGCTCCTGTTCTTTTACTCGCCCAACAGTAACGTAATACAATTGAAGCTGGCGGCGGGTGGCGAGATAGCGCCGACACTGGCTAAAGTAGAAACGGTTTGGAAGAAGTACTTTCCGCAACTGCCCTTTGAGTATAAATTTTTGGACGCGGATTACAACTCGCAGTATACTGCAGATCAGAAACGGGGAAAGATATTCGCGGCGTTTTCTTTGCTTACCATCCTAATCACTTCGCTTGGCCTGCTGGGGCTGACGGCGTTTACCACGCAGCAGCGGCAGAAAGAAATCAGCATCCGGCGGGTGCTTGGCGCGAGCATTGGGCAAGTGGTGGTGCTGACAACGAAGAACTATTTGTTGTTAGCTGTGATAGCGGCTGCGATTGCCTTTCCGGTTGCCTGGTATTTTATGAATAACTGGTTGCAGATATTTTCGTATAACACGGGTTTGTCGTTGGTGCCGTTCGTGGTGTCGGCGTTTATTATACTGGCAACGGCGGCAGCTACAGCGGGATTTTACTCGGCAAAAGCAGCGGTGACAAAGCCATCAAAGAATTTGAGGGCGGAGTAGAGGCTGTAACAAGCGATTACTCAGTATAGAGAAGCTGATAAACTTTTACTTCGTTGTATCGACATTTATGACATGTTGGTATGATAGTCCATGACAAATGCACACCTTGTTTACAACTGACATACAGCCCTTCGCCTTTTCATTACATCTTCGAAACAAACGCCTCATAAAAATAGCAAGCTTGCTGTATTACCACACAACCGTACAAAAGGTGTTCATTATCGAACACCTTTTTTGATAAGATAATCCAAAAAACAAGCTGGCAGCGGTTTTCAACATTGGTACACGCGTTGAAAAAAGACTGTGTGATTCTTTTCTTTTTGCCGACAAAAAAAAATACCGATGTTCAGCAACTATATAAAATCAGCGTGGCGCAATCTTGTCAGGAATAAAGTACATGCTTTTATCAATATAGCCGGGCTATCTTTAGGCATGGCAGCGTGCCTGCTGATACTACAGTATGTAAGTTTCCAGTTCAGTTTCGACAGGTTTAACGAGAATGCCAACGACCTCTACCGCATTACCAATGACCGTTACCAGGATGGAAAACTAGTGCAGCATGGTACCATCACGTATTCAGGCATCAGCAAAGCCCTGCTGACCGATTATCCCGAAGTGGTCAATGCAACGCGGGTAGAACCTTTCGGGCAACAAATCATTGCACATGGCGATAAAAAAGAAGACGACCTAAACGCGCTGGCGGTTGACAATTCGTTTCTCTCCATGTTTTCCTACCCAATGCTTGCAGGCGATAAAATCAGCGGACTGAAGGAACCCAACTCTGCCATTCTCTCGGCAAGTCTGGCTGATAAAATCTTTGGCGTTAAGGGTGGCAATTATCAATCTCTTATCGGCAAAACCATCCTGATTGCCAGGAACCCAACGCCCTATAAAATAACGGCCATCTGTGCTGATGTGCCCCAGAACTCTCACCTTAGTTTTGATTTCCTCGTGTCTTACAATTCTCTGTACCGTGGTGGTGCGGAGAAATGGAGTCAAGCTGATTATGATTTTACCGATTCTGATTTCTGGCATTATATCCAGCTGAAACATGGAACCGATTACAAAGCAGTACAGGCAAAACTGGGCGCTTTTAGCCAGAAATATTTCAGGGGCAATAAAGTAAGCGGCAGCGACGAAAAATTTTTCCTGCAACCCTTGCTCAAAGCACATTTGTATTCGGATTATGAATATGAAATCGGCAGAACCGGTAATGCTACTGCAGTTTGGGGTTTGCTTATTGTAGCTGTGATGATTATCGTGATTGCATGGATCAATTATGTGAATCTCTCCACCGCAAAATCACTCGAGCGCGCGAAGGAAGTGGGTATCCGTAAAGTAACCGGCGCTACCAGAGTACAGCTGATACGGCAATTCTTAACCGAATCGCTGATCCTGAACCTGTTAGCGTTGGTTATCGCCCTGGTTATCGTGTTCCTGGTGCAGGACAAGTTTAACAGCCTTGTTGAGCAGCCTCTGTCTCTGTCTTATTTGTTTGTTGGCAACGGGCTTAACGGGTATTCGCTTCTGCTGCTGCTCCTGTTGTTTATGCTCTCCGGCATGGCAGGGTCGGGCTTTTATCCCGCGTTTGTATTGTCTGCCTTTAAACCGGTATCTGTTCTGAAAGGAAAATTTACGGCATCCACCAAAGGGATTTGGCTCCGGAAAGTATTGGTGGTGGGGCAGTTTACCGTTACCATCATTTTGATTATCAGCTCATTGGTGGTGTATAAGCAAATCAGGTATGTCAATCAACAAAACCTGGGCATCAACTTATCACAGATACTGATTGTAAAGCCGCCATTGCTTACCAGTTGGGATTCTTCATTTATTGATAAAGAAAACAGTTTTAAAAACGAGCTGGCACAGTTACCGCATGTTTATGGAGCCTCGGCAATTGGCAAAACGGCCGACGACGAACTATCAAGAGCTTTTGATGTGCACCGCACGGATAAGAGGGGCGATAACGTTACGATGCGCAATGTGAGTGTGGATGCCGATTTTGTTAAGGTATTCAATGCAAAGATTGTGGCGGGCAGAAACTTTACTAATACCGATTACAACCCTGACGGCAATAAGCTGCACAGTTTTATTCTGAATGAATCGGCGGTGAAACTGCTCGGCTTTTCATCGCCTGCCGGTGCCATCGGGAAAACGATACAGTTCGGCGCCGGCGATAAAGCCTGGGACATCATTGGCGTGGTAAATGATTTTCACCAGAAATCGTTGCGCTACCCCATTGAGCCTACTATACTGGTGCCCAGCTACGGTACCGACAACCCCATTTGCATTAAAGCCGATACAAAATACCTGTCAGCTACCCTGGCAGCCATTAAGGCAAAGTATGCAGCCTTTTTTCCCAACAACGTTTTCGATTATTACTTTCTGGATGAGAAGTTTAATCGGCAATACAGCGACGACCTGTTGTTTGAAAAAATATTCAGCCTGTTTTCCGGCTTTGCCATTTGCATTGCCTGCCTCGGCTTGCTTGGCTTATCACTCTTCGCTACGGTGCAACGCACAAAAGAAATCGGCGTTAGGAAAGTGCTGGGCGCTTCTGTAGTCAATATCATTACCTTACTATCAAAAGACTTTATCAAGCTGGTATTCATATCCATTATTATTGCTTCACCGGTAGCATACTATATCATGCATAACTGGCTGCAGGGCTTTGCATACCGTATCTCCATTAGCCCATGGTTGTTTGTGGCGGCAGGTTTGCTGGTTATACTGACAGCACTTGCTACCATTGGCTTTCATTCTGTCAAAGCAGCCATAGCTACCCCGGTGAAAAGCTTAAGGACGGAGTAGGGTCCTTTTGATGTACGATGTTAAATGTAAGATGTTTGATGCAATTGTGCGATGAAGGATGTGGCAGATTTAGAATGAGACGTTGCCAAATAGAATAAGGATTTATGAATGTGTAACAAGATAATTAGTTATGCGTTCAATCATATAAACAAAACCAGATGACACAGACTATCAGGTACGTCATGTTTAGTATTGCTTTGCTCGTTTTTGCCGGTTCGTTTGCGCAAACGGTAACGGCTGTGAAGCCTTTTGACAAGATTATTGTGAGCCCGCACATACAGGTAACGTTTGTAGAAGGCAGCGATGAAAGTGTAAGCATAGAGAGCATTACAATTGATAAAAGCAAGATTCATATTGAAGTCGAAAATAAAACGCTTCGTGTATATTTAGAAGGGGCAAAAGATATTGAAAAGAATGAAAAGGATTACCAAAATGGATATAAAGAAAAACATTCTGTTTACCAGGGAACAGTGGTAACGGCAACCATCCATTACAAAACATTACGTGAACTTTCGATAAGGGGTGACGAAAAGCAGTTGTGTAAGAGCGCTATCACAGGCGATCATTTTGCCCTGAGAGTTTATGGAGAATCTGATGTAACGTTGAATGAGATAAAGGTGGACGATCTGGCAGTCGTTACATATGGGGAATGCAAAGTAAGGTTTCTGTCGGGTTCTGCTACCTCCCAAACCTATACGGCGTATGGAGAAGGAAATATAAACAGCCTTTCTATGGATGGCAAAAGCGGTAAGATAACAGCGTATGGAGAAGCCGATTTTACAATGAATGTTTCGGATAAGATTCAGATTACTGCTTTTGGTGAAGCGAAACTGCATTATGCGGGCAATCCGATAATCAGGAAAGGGTTACACATCGGCGAGTTGCACGTAGATAAAATGAATTAGTTCGGCTTCAATTAACTGTACAGTTCATCTATGGAGCCTTTAACAGAATCGATTTCTTCATAAAATACTTGTCCATCTTTAGTAGGTAATTGTTGAGATATAGCTCTTCCAAATGACAGCATTAACAGAAAGGCAAATAATATTCTCATGGATGATTTTAAAATTCATAGCTAATCCTACTATTTGGCAATACTCTGGTTAGTGGCTGTTCTGTCCTACAAGGAAGACAGTGTTTTTATTAATAAATCTCTTTCTTTTTTTAAAGCTGTTAAATCTTCTACGGTTTCTTTATTGCCTCCATTGTCTTCGGAAACTTCTAAAATAATGGCTTCAGGAGGAAGTTTTACGGATGCGAATGCGCTTCTTTGGGTTATAGGACTTTCTTCCAAAAATTTAATATCTGCCTCCAACGCCGGTATTGCTTCTTGTTTAAGCCATTTCAATCTTACTCTCATCAGATTTGGCAAATCGGAAATTATCCTGTTAATATCATTTAAGCTGGGTTCTGCATTTTGCTTTCGATAAGTGATGAGGGTACGTCGCAGTATGTTTGGGTCAGCATTAAAAGATAAAAAATTTAAGAAAACAGCCCTTCTCATCCTTTTAAAATCTACGTCTTCAATTTTGTTTTTGATTTGTGACTTACCAGATGTTGCTACTAAATCCGTTTCCAGTGATTGAATAATGGTGTTCATTACTAAATCAGAAATAATATCTTGTTGAATAGAAACATTTTGTTCAAGTTGTTTGTTAATATCAGAAAGCGAATCATATTTTACTTTGTTGGCTTCCATTCTCAGCTTTAAAGAATCGCCTTCTGGTGATCTATCCGTATAAATCGCTAATTTTTTTTGCAGGTCCATATTAGAAACCTCAACGGAATCCACATTTCTTTTGTTATCAAATTTCATTTTGTCACTAAAGTAGGATGAGATACCACCAAAAATTAATAAAACTAAAGAAGCAATAAGAAATGTAATTGTCCAAAATTTCTTATTAGGTTCATTTTTTATTAAGGGTTTAATTATAAAGTAAAAAAGGAAATTAACAATTGCAACAAGTCCGATGAAACCATACTTCAACCAGTCAGGACTAATAATTGATTCAAGTAGTAAGCCTTTCATAATTTAATTTTTGGAGTTGCGCCCAACGGTTCCCTGGTTGCTGTCTATAGCGAACATTAGCGCCGTGTCAGCCTTGTTAAAGATATACCATTTCATAGAATTCCTTCTGCTGAATGAGAGACGTCAGCTGCTATGGCAGTAAGCATTTTTTTACAGGCAGTTTTACTAAGTTAAGTTTTGGCTTTCTCAACAGTAAAATACTGCTGAGGTTCTTTGTATCGCAAAAATTACCTGTACCCCGGGTCGTTTAAAGACCTGTACAAATGATATTTCATTTCTGTTATTGGAAATTATTTTGAACCAGGTAACTGTCTCCCGAATGGTGAGTCATGTATAGACTTTATAAGTATAAAACAAATGGCGACTATATACCGCCTGAGACAAAACGAGGATGTATATGACAAAGCAATTTTACAGATTCAGCTGGTAGGAAAATTCAAATGCTCTACGGTGATAGTTTTGAGGTATGTTAATCTCATAATAGAACGTAATGCGATTTGCTCCGATTTTAACACCAGCATCTGGTACGAAGGCATTACCAGGGCGGTAGCAAGTGCCTAGGAAAAGTGCATTGTTTGTACTATCATTAAGATGATGGGTGTAGCGAATTCCAATGAATTGCTCATTCATGCCAGCCTGCCAGGTGAAGTTTGCATAGCCACCGATATAACCTACATCGTTAATAGCAGATTCATAACCAGCTTCAATGCTATAATTTGAGGGCAGACGGGCTGAATAAGTCCATTCGGTATAGGGATGATTAAAATGGCGCACAGAACCACCAACATACCATTGTCTTTGTTCTCCGCTATGAAAGAGAGCAGTTCCAACGCCTGCTGTAAAATATCCATAGTTATATCCTGACGCATAAGGGTCTGTTGTTAAAGCCTCATTCAAGGCACCATACTTATCAAAATGAGGAGGAAATTGGTAAACGACATCGGCGCCAACCCGGTTAAACGAGTAATTACCCTGACATCCTATTGCTAAGTAAGTATTGTTTTCGTTCAATGGCAACGCATACGATAGGGATAGCATTGCCGTTGATGCTTTCAGGAACCCGTCACTTGAATTGTCTGTATTGATTCCGGCTGCGAGGTTGACAAAAGGAATGTTATTGTAGTCTGTTTTTTCTTTGCCAACGAGTGGTAATTCAAACGTAATCGCTTTACTTGTATAGGAGATAATATTCGGATACTTAACACTGTGCAGGTTAATACATACCAGTGCCGTCATGTTAGTTTTCAAAGCGGGGTTGTACCAGATATTCATGTCCTGCACTCCTGCAAAATGCGTATCTTGTCCTTTAGCAACCATAGCAGTAAGCAATAAACCGGATGCAATTATAGGGTAATAAATCATTTTTGACATTGTCCGATAAACGAAAAAAAGCAACAGTTGTTATATCTGCTCAAAGATGCAATATGTATTCTATGCGATCTCCTGCAATTGCCATATCAACTTGCCAGACAATCAGAAAAATTGTAAATTCGTAAGGTGAAAAAACGAAAAGAAACAGAACTTGATTTTGAGGTTGACTTCCTGACAAACTCAATCCGTAATACCGTTTCAGGCGACAGTTTCCAGACTGAAGTTTTACGATTGACCAAAGCTGACCTAAAACAGATTACAAAAAAGAATGGTTGGAACTTCAACTGGAAAAAGGAATTGGATGATAATACCAGAGAAGTGTACAAGTTGACTATTGTAAATAATCCGAATATCGTTCAAGGCGCAATCAGTTTTACAATTAACACAGACCATGTGTACATAAATTTGCTTGAAAACGCACCTTCCATTTGGGGAGAAACAAACTGTATGAAGGCGTTGCAGGAAATCTTGTAGCTCATGCTTGCAAAATTTCTTTTCAACATGGCTTTGACGGTTACGTTTCATCCACAGCAAAGACACGCCTAATTGAACATTACCAAAAGACACTGAATGCAACAACGTTTGGTGGACAACTGATGATTATAAATACCTTAGCTGCAAACAGTATAGTAGACAAATACTTTAAAAACAGATGATTATGGGATATATAAAAGAACCAGACGGTGTTGACTTTGTAATCAATGGAAAACCGCTGACAGATAAACAAAAGCAAGCTATTAGTGAATTTATCAAAGCCGACAAAGAGCGCCTGGCAGACCTGAAAAGCCGCAGGACCAAAAGCACGAACCGCCAACACGGTATTGCCAAAAGCGGGGCTTAACAATATCTATTGGACTGACCGGAATAATTCAACATCTGCAATTCTACCGAGCGATAGTATTAAGAATGGCCCGCCTTCGGCAATACTAATCCGTTGGTAGTAATTTTGACAAAAACCTTTTGACATGAAACGCATTTGCTTGATAATTTTCTTTTTCACATCGATGGTTTCTTATGCACAGACTGCTCCGTATGACACAATTCATTTATCAATTTCTCCTTTAGTTAATCAACAGGATAGTTTGAACCAAAAAATTATTGCTACCCTTACACTCTTTTTAAATTCTAAAGACAGTTCGTACACAGAAAACAAATACTGGTCAAAGTCTGATTTT
This sequence comes from Ilyomonas sp., assembly GCA_965199845.1. Classification (GTDB taxonomy): domain Bacteria; phylum Bacteroidota; class Bacteroidia; order Chitinophagales; family Chitinophagaceae; genus Ilyomonas. The sequence goes on along the minus strand of CBDATZ010000052.1, from coordinate 165,967 downwards.
GAAAAGTATACGGATCCATACGGCGACCTGGAAGGCATGGATGCAGGCAAGTTAGGAAAGCATTACTACCAACCTTCTTTAATGGAAATAGTGGAAACGGACAGGGCAGATAGAAAAATTGCAAAAGTTGCATTTGTCGGACACAATGAAGAAACAAAAGCTAATTTAATAAAAGCGATTTATAATATTGTAGCGACAAAGCAAGATGACAATATTGTCTTTAGCGCTTACATGGATTATATTACAAAAGATTGGAAAAAGTATAAAGAGAACAACATCTTGTACAATATCTCTCCGGACAGGACAATCAACCACACTGATGTAATAAAACAGAACAAAGCTGAGAACATCCTTTGTAAATTTCTGAATACAAAACGAATCCCAATAACATTTTATTCATGTACTTCACCAAAAGAATTGTTTGAAATTTTAGGTTTTGACTATCATCCAAATATGTACAGTGATACTTCAGGCGGCTGGAGCAGAGATAAGAACATTGTTATTTCTGCTAACAAGTCAGAATACTACATGCACGAGGTAACACATATTTATTTGAAAAAACTAATTCCTTCAATCAACCCTTTTTTCAATGAAGGTTTTGCCACCTATATTGGAGGAAGTGGAAAGTATGATTATCAATGGCAGAAAAGTAAACTATTAAAGTTTCTTAACGAACAACCAGATTTCAATTTTGAGGAACACGTAGATGATCCTCGTAACGAAGTATTATTATATGAACATGAAACTCCAATTCCTTACTTAATTGCTGCAATAGTTTGTGAACGAATATTAAGGCTCTACGGTAAAGAAAGATTGTTTGAAACTTTTAGAAGCAACAAAGATGTTTTCGACACTTTGCAAACGGTTGGAATAACAAGAGAAAATATAAATGAAGAATTGCGAAAGGAAATAAAACTGCCACCAACAAATGTATTATTGCAAGCGAGGCAGACGCAGCGCAGCATTAGCAATAGTAATTTTGTTCAGTTTCAGCGTAACGGAACGCAGGTGAGCAGCAGTAGTAATCTTCAGTGTAGATTTTGCGGCTTTTCCATTTATAAATCAGGTTTTCTCCATACTTGGACTCCGGGCTACTTCACTCGCCGGACGACCGGCAGCAACCATCCTCAAGACTTCTTCTTTAAATGAACCATCATACTTGCGGCGCTTTACGCCTGTACTTTTTTCTTTCATTTCTGTCGCTGATGTAAGCAACTCCACTGTCCGTATTATTAGAGTATCTCGTTTCAGCATTACAAAATACTGACAACGGCGAAGCTAAACTGAAGCTTAACAAAGTGATACCAGTACAAGTAAGTGACACAACCGGACCTTACTATAATTACCAATGCCTGTCTCCAAACAATCGATTATCTTATTTGTATCCTGATTGGACCGACAACTTCACTTGCTGCAACCTCACGTCCTTTTTGCATGATAAGAACTTTACCGGCATCCCTTAATTCAAAAGCTGTTTTACGTATTTCGTTCATATACATACGCCAGTCATCAGGATGTAGCTGACGTGCTACCTCTGATGGACAAATCGTTTTGTCTTTGCCACGTTTTGCAGCTAACGATAATATGGTTTCTGAAATCTTCAACTTAGTTTAATTCAAAGCAGACAAGCAATACTACTACAACTTACACAAAGTTTGTGAATTGGCTTACCCTGAACTTTTATATATAAAGGGTGCATTGCTACAGGATTTGTGGGATTACTATACCCTGTTTATAAATGGCACACAACGATTGATTACACAAAAAAACAGCTATGCAAAAGAACACGATTTGTTTATGGTATAAGAACGATGCAGCAGATGCCGCTCACTTTTATGCGAATACTTTTCCGGACAGTTTGGTCGGAAAGGTGTTTGAGTGGAAATTCCATATATAGAGATTACCCAATTCCGCTTCCCTCTGACAAGAAAGCCTCTGCTAGTTATTCATTTTACTGCTCAATGATTAGCGGAATAAGGTGATTAAGCCTTCCGAAATCTTCACTCCACTATTCAAACGTGGCAAATCATTTGACATCTCCACAACTTCACATGCTGCACAATAAAACAATAGCCGACTTACTCAATATTCAAACTATTTACCTGGAACCGGATGTAAAGAACTATAAGCGTGGACAGGAGATTTTACAGAAATATCCGGCTGCCCGGTTGATTGAGGTACCCTCGCACTGGAAGATACCGGAACTGCACGGCTTTGCAGGGTCGGTGGATGACTGGATCAGGATAAAGCGCCACACGCTGGTGTTGGGAATCAAAAAGTCGCTTTCCTGCCGCCCTAATACACGTAGTGCCAACTTTATTGCACCTTTTGAATCGAACGGTTGTACGATGTCTTGTTCCTATTGTTATGTGCCACGGCGTAAAGGATATGCCAACCCGATTACTTTGTATGTAAATATTGAACAGGCGATAGGCTACCTGCAGCGGCATATTGCAAAGCAAGGCATCAAAATGTTTCCTGACGAGGTAGACGCCACCAGCTGGGTATATGAAATAGGCGAAGGCGGCGATTGCAGTGCGGACGCAGCCATCTGCGATAATGTAAAAGACCTGGTTGATTTCTTCAAAACAACACCGACTGCAAAGGTAACGTGGGCAACCAAATTCGTGAATCGTGACCTGCTCTCCTATGACCCGCAAGGGAAAGTAAGAATCCGTTTTAGCCTGATGCCTCACCAGATGTCGAAGCTGATAGATGTGCGTACTTCGCCTATCAGTGACCGCATTGATGTCATGAATGATTTTAGGGATGCCGGTTATGAAGTGAATGTAAACTTTTCACCGGTGGTGGTGTATGAGGGCTGGCTGGAAGATTGGAAGCTCTTGTTTACAGAGCTGAATGATAAACTGAACGAGAAGACAAAGGAAAAGCTGGTGGCAGAAGTCATCTTCCTGACACACAATGAAGAATTGCACAATATCAATATGGGATGGCACCCGAAAGCGGAAGAAGTGCTATGGAAGCCGGAGCTGCAGGAAGTGAAGTACAGTGAGAACGGGGGCAGGAACGTGCGGTATAAGTCGGGCTATAAGAGAGGACTGGTAAACAGCCTGGTGGAGCTGATTAAATCTGAACTGCCGTATTGTTCTATCCGATATGCGTTTTGAGTGAACGGCTTAATTCATGGTCTGAAATTTCGGCATTCTGTAAATGAGGAATAAACAAACAATCTAATAATCGATTGTTTCCTTAGTTATCAATCCATGCGATTCAGTAGTCAAACAGTATAGAATCTACAGTCTAAATTAAGATTTTACCGATTTTAAACGGTATGCTTGTACAGGATGATGTCAATCTAAATATTAAATACGGTTTTATGATGATTCTATATTGATACCTTAATGCTCTTTATGTAAAGGATGTATGATAGCTGCATAAGGGTTCTTCATAATAAGATAGACATAAATATGAAAAGAAAGGAGTTATCCAAAACAGATACAGACCGGGTAATTGAGATGGCATGGGAAGACAGAACACCTTTTGAAGCCATAGCAGTGCAGTTTGGTCTTAGTGAACCTGACGTAATTGAACTGATGCGCGCTGAAATGAAGCGTTCTTCTTTTGCGATGTGGCGCGAGCGAGTTCAGGGCAGAGTAACTAAACATGCAAAACTGAGAGACCCAGATACACTTATTTTTAAAAGCAATAGCCAGAGGCAGATATCTCTAAATAAAATCAGTAAACGATAAACATCTTGATACTATCTTTATTGCAGAACCAACAAATGAAAGTAAAGCTGGTATCAGCCTTTCTTTCACCTATTCAATTTTGTTGCAAGAGAAATATCGTTCGGCTTGATTACTAAATTCCCTTATAGGTTGACCGATAAGAAGATTGATTATAAAGTATCTTTCCGACCAATGCCTGGTGCTTAGTGAATAGCGTGATTCCTGATTGCTAAACTTTCATCCAGGCAGGTAGCGATGAAGAAAAACAGCTGCTTATAAACACTCTTCTTTTATGTTTGAATAGGCTTTCGTCATAGTAATTTAGCAGAAACAATTTGAAAAAGAAAAATCTATTGTTTAACCCACTCTAAGAAGTCGGCGACCGTGCAACTGGCGATACCCACCCGCGAATTACCGCCAGCATAATAAGCTTCGTCTCTTCTGCCAGTGTCAATATTGAAAGAACCCCATCCTTCATAATAGATATACAAGCTGCCTTTATCTTCTATTACCGAACCCGTCCAGATAGCGCCCTGGTCGAAAGTACCAGGTGCGCCACGCGTCATTAAAGGGCGTGTACCTGCAACTTTCGTCCAGTTTATCAAATCACTCGAATAGGCACAGTGAAACCGCTCGGGATAATCAAAGTTTCGGCTACTGCACTGGTATAGCATAAACCAGCGTTCATCGCCACTTACCTTGAATATTTTGGCACCGTTTACCGAGTAACTATCCCAGCTACCATATTTGCCCACACGCAGTGCATACTGAGGGAAAGAAGCAAGATTGAAGGCTGAAGAAGATACAGAAAGCCATATTTGTAACGGTTCATCAAAGCTATTGCCATTCCATCTGGCATCACCATAAAACAAATAATACTTACCATTAACGAATACCGCATCATTTGGACCGACGTCGCGCTTTAAGGGATTGCCTGTATATTTTACAAACGTTTTTCCTTTGTCGTTTGAACCTGCCACACATAAGCCAGATCTGTTATTAGCATCACGGCTCATGTAATAAAGAAACACTTCTTTGTTGGTTCCCGTTACGGCAGCGGCATCCAGTACATTCTGCTCATCGTAGCTGCCTGTTGTTCCATGCGGCAGGTTAGGGTTAGTCGCAATTTCTTTCCATTCCCCGTAGGGAGAAAAATGAGTTGCGGGTTGCTCAAACGTACCGATGTTATCATGATAACCATCCGTATTACCAGAGCCGCGCATGAACAATCGCCATGTGGTATCGCCCAATTCTGAGGGCGTAAGAATACTTACATTGGCCGCATGAATGCTGCGCCAAGAGGGTACATTACTACCAATATCGAAGACAGGATTGTGTGCATACCTGGTAAACAAATCTGGCTGAACAGGCGTAGCGGTTGTATCGCGTATTCCAGTGAACTCTTTGCCATTGCTGTTGTTACAGGAAAGGATAAAAAGAACAAGACTAAGAAAGATTATTCTGTATGGTAGGCAACACTTCATACACTGTCATTAAAGGCGCAAAATAAGATTGTTCTTTTTGTAAGAACATTCGGCTCTGCTTACAAGGGAAGTTCTATGGTCGGCAATCCCGGCATTCTGCAAAAAAGAGATCAACAAACGATCTAACGATCAATGTTATAATAGTTAGTCATCCATGCAATTCAGTAGTCAAGCCACACGGAATCTCCAATCAGCTAACATGAACTGTGTAAAAAACCAAATAAATCAGGCAATATTTTTTGAGTAATTGTTATCGAACAAAGTTTGCTTATAAACAACAGCAAATACTTGTTTAAGAAGTTTATTACAAACAGCGATCAGTGCCAGCTTTTTGTTCTTTCCTTTTGCTACTAACCGCTCGTATAACTGTTTGCAGGCAACATTACTTTTGATGGCGCTCATGGAGCACGTGTACAGGATATTGCGCAGCGTTTTGCCACCCTGTTTGCAAATTTTACTCCTGCCCCTAATGCTTGTGCCACTGCTAAATTCTCTTGGACTTAAACCTGCATAACTGATAAGCTGGCGGTAGTTTGTCATGTCCTTGAAGCCTTGCGTAAATACAATTAGTTCTGCAGTTGCCCGCTTGCCGATTGCCATCACACTCTGCACTCTTTCCACAAGTTGAGGTTTCCATTCCAACAACTTTTTGTCAAGTTCCTTTTCCAACAGCATCTGTTCTTTTTTTAATTCTATGATGACTCTTTTGTAGGTTTTAATCACAGTCTTACTGCCTGTAGGCAGCTTTTCCAAACTGTGGATTTGGTTAGTAAAAGCTGTGATTTCAGTGGTTATCTTTTTGATAGCATTGTTGAGCGTCTTGCATTCAAAGTAAAGCCCGCCTTGGGCATTTGAGAGGGTGCTGGTTTTCGGGTACCGTATTCACAGATGCGCTTTGCATCCTTGCGCTCACTCTTGTTACGTTCTAAATGCATCTGGATATAACGCTTGATCTGTAAGGCATTGACAATACTGTAGATGCAGGCGTGACTATGCAGGAAGAACATGAGGCCGATGTGATAGACACCTGTGGCTTCCATTACAAAATGATAGTCCGGTCCGGTTAGCTTCAGCAACTGTGCAAAGCCTTTTGGATTGTTTGACATTTTGCTGTATTGAAGCAGGCCTTCCGTTGTCTGATAACAGACATCGAGTGAGTCGCAGGAGATATCAATACCGCAATAAAAAGAAGTTTGTTCATTCATGGCAGAATGTTTTTAATTTTATGAGTAAGGAAAAATGGAAGAACAAATCTTACTACGCTGTCTACTATCCTAACACGAGCTCTACAGGCTCAATGAACTGTCCGGCACAGAAGTAAGAAAGGGGCAGTGACGATCATGTTAGAGAGGCTCTTGCGCCAAAAATGCTTGACGGTCTTATTCCGCCCTTTGTTCTTTCTAATCTATTTTTAAAACTAATGATTTGTAAACGTAGGAAATGCTTGTTGCCATAGCAGCTAACATCTCTCATTCAGCAGTAAAAATCCCATGAAACGTATATCTTTATCCAGGCTGACGGTTTGCTATGTCCGCTATGGACAGCAAGTAGCGAGCCGTTAGGCGCAATTGTAGAATCGACATTATAAATAAATAAGTGACCAATGAAACTGGTTCAAATTCTTACACTTTTTATAGCCATAACAACAAATGGACAGACAAGTAGTTTGCATATAAATCCCGATATTATTTTGCTAAAAGACAGCAATGACCGTTTCTCACTAATTAATTCTCTCGATAGCTTTTTAAAGTCAGCGCAAAAGCCTGATGAAGAAAACAAGTTTGTTTTGGGTACTGAAAAGATTGAAACATATATTCTATTGGATGAAATGAGTGGTATAGAGAACAGTGACCAATTTAAAGATAGTTTTTTCTATAAACCATACTTAACGAACGTTGTCCTCCTATCAGACAGTAATTATTTGGTACAGCTGTCTTATATTGGCATTCATACAGAATCAGCATTCTTAGGAGCTAGTTTTGAATTAATAGCACATAGAGTAAATTCATTGTTTTTGTTCTCTTCACCTTTAATAGAAAATACAAAATACTGGAAGGTTGAAAAAACAGGGAACAACATATTTCACTATCAAAGTACAATCAATAAAACAAAAACAAAAGAGTTTACGAAACTGGCTTCTTCATTTGATGCGAAACTGAAGGTAAGAGATAAGATAACGGAGTACTACTGCTGTGATAATCTTCGTGAATCGGAAAACCTGATGGGTATAGAATATAAGTCTGCTTACAACGGGCAACCAACCGGCGGTTTTAATTCGTCATCAGGAAACAGAAAAGTAATTGTGTTGGGTGACAATAATGCAAGCTTTGACAAATTCGATCCACATGATTTGTTTCACGACAGGTTAAGTCTGGTAATTGAAAGAAGTAAAGTGAACCATCCTGTAGACGAAGGTTGTGCTTATTTATATGGTGGTAGTTGGGGATTGCCATGGAAAGAAATTTTTAAAGCCTTTAAAGAACAGGTTGCAGAAAATAAAAATACCAGTTGGACTGTTGTAAAAGAATCACCTGTTTACTTTAAAACAAACGGATTTAGGAATTCTGCTGACTACATTGTAAACGCTTTATTGGTTCAAAAAATAGAAAAGGAAAAGGGATTCGCCGGTGTATGGGAGCTTTTAAATGTTGGACCTTATCAAAAGGGAAATGAAAATTATTATGCTACCCTTGAAAAACTAACAGGAATTACGAAGGCAGACTATAACGACAAAGTATGGGAACTTATAAATAACCAACAATAAAATTGTGCCTGACAAATGCTTGCTCCCATAGCGGCTGATTGCTATGGAATAAAAAAGTTTTTTAGTAATTATTTTCAGGCTGCTGTTTTTGTGTAATCAACGTATGGTTTCTGATGACTGACGACGGCTACTGCCCTGAGCACAATTTTGTTTTTGATAGCATTGAGAACAGACATACTGTGCTTACCTTCTTTCTTTTTACGGTCATAATAATCTTTGAACTCCGGGTAGTATTTAATAGCTGACAGGGCGCACAGGTGCAGGCTCTTCTTAAGTATTTTGTTTGCCATCGGGTGCACTTTTTTTCTACCCCTGACACTTGTGCCGCTGGTATGTTCAAACGGCACTACGCCGGCATAGCAGGCAAGCTGCTTGCCCGTGATCTGACAGATGAAGTTATTAGTGCAGCAAATCAGGTACACCGCCGTCAGGTGACCAATGCCGGGCACCGTGAGAAGCAGATCATAATTTACTTTTAGCGGCTCCTCTTTTTCTATTCTTTGTTTGATTTCTTTTTCCAGCAAGACAATAGACTTCTTCAGTCCCGTCAGGGCATCCTTGTGTGCTTTCTCCACCAGTTTCTGCGTGTCTGTATCATTCACCCCCTTCAGTTCTTTAAGCCATGTCTTAATCGCATTAATTTGGATAACCAGTTTGGTTCTGGCCGTCATCAGGTCTTTGAGCGTCAGCAGCACAGGATTTAGTGCAGGCGTGGCTTTCAGCTCTTCGCCATGCTTATAGGCATAGTGGCACAGGCGCAGGCTGTCCACAACATCATTCTTACCCCTGGCAATGCCAAAGCTCCACTTGATATGAGCGGCATTACCGATATGCAGAGGCAGGTTGTGCGCTGAGCAGAACTGCCAGATGAGCCGGTGATAGATGCCCGTGTTTTCAATGACCAGCAGCGACTGTTCATCAAAGGTTACGCCTTGTTCTTTGAGCCACCCGTGGAAGGCTTTGATGCCTGCGGCTGTGTTGGCAAAACGCTGGGTGAGGATGTCCTGCTTCTGATGGTTGATGACTTTCATCAGTGACAAGTCGAAGTAAGGTTTGGAGACGTCAATGCCGAGGTAGCACTTTGTAATCTGTTTCATAACTTGGTTTTTTATTTGTAAAGCCCGACCGGTTTACTTCCCGAAGTCTGAGTCCTTAATAATGGGTATAACAACCCTAATTGCTATATAGACACGAAAAGAAGTAAAAGGCAGTAGCGGATTTGATCAGCCGATAGGTCGTAAGCCTTGACGAAAGCAAAATGAGCCGCTGCTGCCCGGTTAGGTTGTCTGCAAAGTAATGTGCTGACGAAAAGAAAAATACAGTATCTAATCATACTCTTTCCGGCAAAACAAACCTAAAGGACGGAAGCTATTTAACACCATTCCAACTCAGCGAAGTTTATCGTTCAGTGTAGGTTGCACCTACGCTGTTCTTCTAGTGTAGTTTTCAACTACTATTTGCTTAGTCTCTTTCTAATATCATCGATTAAACAGCTATTTAGAAAAGTTCATTTCATTACAGGACGATACCAGTTGTTAAAAAATTAATTTTTAAAAGCTATCTATATGGGGTATGATCAAGGAAGAAGAGATGGGATATAATGGTTATTCATCTTACGGCACTCCTAAAACAGGTGACCGCAATTATAGCAGCTATGTTACTGGAAAACTCGCCGGCGAAACAGCACGCAGGAGAGAAAATGATATAGGTAGTAATACGGGCAAAGCGGTTGGTTTTTTTCTGTGCAATGATTATAAGATTTGATAACATGACTTCTGAAATGCCTATTCTTTTCGCTCTTCCCTTTAGTGCTTTTTTGTTTGTCATGTCTGTACCATCACCATGAACAATGATTGCCATCGCCTTTGCTTTCCCGATCTCTTTTTTGTCTCGTTTTGTGCTAATGTATCCAAGGCTTCCCAAACCTCCACTGTGTTCACCACATCACAACCGAACAACTACTGTCCGTTACCGTACACTTTCATCCACTGTTCATCCTGAAATGCAGAAGGGGAAAGGCTTTCAGCAATGGCATAGCCGTTGGAAAAGCAGTTGCATAACGTGTATTTTGTCTGTCCTATCCGTCACTCAAACTTGTTTTATGTTTAAAAACTATTTTAAAACCGCATGGCGAAACGTAACAAAAAATAAAGCTTACAGTGCTCTTACTGTGTTTGGTCTTGCAACAGGAATGGCAGTTGCTTTACTGATTGGCTTGTGGGTGCATTATCAAATTTCTTATGACCGGTTCCTTGCTGGTTACCAGAATGTTTATAAAGCAAGAGTCAAGTTCACTGTAAACGGTGAAACACAAGTTGGCCAGGCTACTGCTTATCCTTTAGCAGCCGCTATTAAAAACGATATACCCGGGGTAAAATATGTGGCGCAGGCAGACTGGATGGGACCTCATGGACTGGTAGCCGGAGAGAAAAAAATTTACACCGAAGGTGCCATGGCAGGGAATGATTTTTTGAACATCTTTCAATATCCTTTGCTGGAGGGAAACGCAAATACTGTTTTGAAAGACCCTTACTCAATCGTGCTTACGCAAGCCACCGCTAAATCGTTATTTGGTACTGATGACCCCATAAACAAAACAGTTCGCATTGATAACATCCATGATTTAAAAGTGACGGGTGTATTGCAGGACCTGCCCGGCAACTCCACTTTTCAGTTCAATTACATCATGCCCTTTATTTTTTATACACTGAGTAATGATTGGGTAAAACAAGCCGCGACTAACTGGGGCAACAGTTCCTTTCAAACATTCGTTGCCTTGCAACCTAATGTATCATACGCACAGGTAGAACCCCGCCTGAAAGCCATCATGAAAAAATATAACCCAACAGATTACAATGCGGTAAAGGCAGAAGTTTTTATGCAGCCTTTGAAAGACTGGCATCTGTATGCCGATTATAAAGACGGGGTGGCAGCAGGCGGCTTTGTAAACTACGTAGAAACGTTTAGCATTATTGGCTTACTGGTATTGCTGATTGCCTGCATCAATTTTATGAACTTATCTACGGCACGTTCAGAAAAAAGAGCCAGAGAAGTAGGCATCAGGAAAGCGGTAGGTTCTATTCGCATGGATTTAATTTTTCAGTTTTTGATTGAATCGCTCCTTATCACGCTGGTTGCTTTTGCCCTTTCCTTATTGCTTGTGCAGCTTGCATTGCCTTCTTTCAATACGTTAACCAATATTTCAATCAGCATCCCTTATTCCAGTGGGATATTCTGGTGCATCATGCTAAGCTATGTATTTGGTACAGGTTTGCTGGCTGGCAGCCGGCCTGCCTTCTATCTGTCTTCATTTCAGCCGGTAAAAGTTTTGAAAGGCGTGGTGCAAACCGGCAGGGCAGCGACGCTGCCAAGAAAAGTACTAGTGGTGCTGCAATTCAGTTGTTCCATCGCTTTGATTATAAGTACGGTTATCATTTATCAGCAGGTTCAGTATGCCAAAGACCGCCCGGCAGGCTATGATGCCAACCGTTTATTGATGACGGATGTAAGCAGCGACCTGTCCGCAAATTATACGGCATTAAAAAATGATTTGCTGCAAAGCGGTATGGTGACCGGCGTTACAAAATCTTCGAGCCCGGTTACGGCTATTTACACTGTAAACAGTGTAAGCAACTGGTCTGGCAAATTGCCTGACGAAATATTAGGGCTGTCAACCATTGGTGTTTCCGATGCCGATTATTTTAAAACGGTTGGCATGAAAATGAAAGACGGAAGAAATTTTACAAGCAGCGCCAGCACCGATTCTCTGAACGTAATTCTGAATGAAGCTGCCGTTAAAAGGATGCGTTTCAAACAACCACTAAACCAAATAATCACCTGGCAAAACGGAACGCAGCAGGTGAGAGTGATTGGTGTGGTAAAAGATGCGTTGATGACCTCTCCATTCGCTCCTGCCGAACCCTCCATATTTGTATATACGCCAGGCTGGGCGAATACAATCAGCTATCGTTTATCACCTGCGGTCAATACACAGGTGGCTCTTGCAAAGCTGGCAGCGATATTCGACAAGTACAATCCTTCTGTTCCCTTCCTCTATCATTTTGCCGATGAAAGCTATGCGCAGAAGTTTGAACTGGAAACGCTGATTGGTAAGCTCTCGGGTTTGTTTGCCGCCTTAGCCATTTTTATATCCTGTCTCGGTTTGTTCGGGCTTGCCGCCTACATGGCAGAACAAAGAAGCAAAGAAATCGGAATCCGCAAAGTGCTGGGTGCAACGGTATCGCAGGTGTGGCTGTTGCTTACAAAAGACTTTGTTGTACTTGTCTTCATCAGTTGTGTAGTCGCATCACCCATTGCTTATTATTTTCTGCACAACTGGTTGCAGAAGTATGAGTATCGCATCAGCATTAGTGCAGGTGTGTTTGTTATCAGTGCAGCCATGGTATTACTGATAACAATTGCAACGGTTAGCTTTCAATCTATTAAAGCAGCCGTAGTAAATCCTGTAAAGAGTTTGAGAACGGAATGAGAAATAAGACAGGGTAAAACAAAATCAAAACATATTTTTATGATAAAGAATTATTTTAAAACCGCATTTAGAAACATCCTGCGAAACAAAACACATTCGCTTGTCAACATCGCTGGATTGGTGGTCGGCTTTGCTGCGTTCCTGCTCATCTTTCTGGTGGTAGAGTATGAGGAAAGTTTTGATAACTTTCATGCAAACAAAGAGAATATCTATCGCGTCGTGCGTATTGGTAAAGACCCTGTAAATCCCGAATACAGGTCAGGTGTTCCCTTCCCGGTTACACAAACATTACACACCGAACTTCCGCAGCTAAAGAATACCGCTGCTATTTACGGATATGGCACTGCGCAGGTAAATATTGTGGCGCCGGATGGCACGGTGCTAAAAAAACTGAAGGCGCACAACATTGCTTTGGCAGAACCTGACTTCTTCCGGATATTCAATTTTGGATTAGCTGAAGGAAACATAAAAACGGCACTGAATGACCCTGATGCTGCCTTGCTTACAAAAGAAGAAGCCACCCGTTATTTCGGTAGCTGGAAAGGTGTCGTTGGGAAAACAATAAGCCTTTTTAATACAAATATTAAGATCACAGGCATACTCAACAATCCGCCATCGAATACCGATTTCTCGTTAGGGCTGGTGCTGTCTTACCGCAATTTAACCAAGGACTTAGATCCCGCTGATTGGAACCGCATAGATGACGCAAACTATTGTTTCATTCAGTTACATGATAAGGCTTCGCTGGCTCAGTTTACAGCTTCTTTAGCTGCTTTTACAAAGAAGCATATCACACCAGTTAATCCCGGTTACAGCCTGTCGGTTCAACCATTAAGCGAAATGCACTTCGATAGCCGGTTTGGCAATTTTACGGGTCGCACATTCAGTCACGATTTAATCTTCGCCCTACGGTTGATTGGCCTGTTTTTGTTGGTTATTGCCTGTGTCAATTTTGTCAATCTTACCACTGCGCAGTCTATCAACCGCGCCCGCGAAGTGGGTGTGCGTAAAGTGCTTGGCGGACGCCGCTCACAGCTCATTTTACAATTTCTGGGCGAGACAGGCATCACAACATTTATTGCTTTGCTTCTTGCTCTCATCGTTGTTATATTCTGCATCCCGTTTGTTAATTCGCTTCTCTATATTCAATTGCCCGCATCAGCTTTGCTCAATGCGGGTACTGTTACTTTTATTCTTGGCGCACTCGTCCTAGTTACGTTTCTTTCAGGCTTCTACCCGGCGCTGGTGCTGTCAGGCTTCAAACCCGTTACTGTTTTAAAGAGCATCACTATTTCCGGCAGCAAAGGCATTTCTCTTCGCAGGGCATTGGTTGTGCTCCAGTTTGTAATTGCACAAGCACTCATCATCGGCACCTTGGTTGTGGCTTCGCAGATGGATTATTTCCGCAATGCCGATTTGGGTTTTAATAAAGAAGCAGTCATTAACACAGGTTTTCCCGGCGATAGCCTGAGCCATACCAAAATGGATTTCTTCCGAAATGAAATCAGTAAGATACCCGGCGTTCAGAAGATCAGTTTCAGCACCTTCACACCCACGACGGATGGCGGCTGGTTTGCCGATTTGCAGACGGAGAAAAACGGTAGTCCTAACTCTTCTATGATTATTTCTATGAAGCCTGCTGATACTGGCTACTTTTCCCTGTACCAGTTGCCGTTAGTGGCAGGCAGAGTTTACTTCCCATCCGATACTTTGCGCGAGTTTATGGTAAACGAAACGGTCGTAAAAAACATGGGCATCCGTCTTCCTGCTGATGCTATCGGAAAGCTCATTACGGTATGGGGAAAGCAACTCCCGATAGTGGGCGTGGTAAAGGATTTTCATACCAATTCCCTGCGCGATCCGATTGGTGCTGTTGTATTTACCACCAACAAAAATTCGTATGGATTAACCAGCATCAAAGTCAATATGAAGCAGGTAAAGAGTGTCATTGCTTCTCTTGAAAAAACATGGAATCAATACTATCCTGATTACATGTTTGAATACAGTTTTCTCGACCAGTCCGTGGCTGACTATTACAAACAGGAAAACCAGTTGTCGCAGCTCTACAAAGTGTTCTCCGGCATCGCCATCTTCATATCCTGTCTAGGGTTGTATGGATTGATCGCATTTATGGCGGTTCAGCGCCGTAAAGAGATCAGTATCCGCAAAGTCTTGGGCGCACCTGTGCGTGATATTGTGGTGATGCTTTCTAAAGAGTTTACGTTACTCATTACACTTGCCTTCATTATTGCTTCGCCGGTTGCGTGGTATGTTATGAATCAATGGTTGCAGCAATACACTTATCGCGTTAATGTTGGTGTCGGTTTTTTTGTTCTCACCATAGCTACTTCCTTATGCATTGCCTGGCTAACGGTAGGCTATACGGCTATCAGGGCGGCCATCGCTAATCCGGTGAAGAGCTTACATACAGAGTAAGAAAAAGAATCTTTCTTCTATTTTTTTATAAGTAAAACAATACAAAACTTCAGTTATGCTGAAAAGTTACCTCAAAATTGCCTGGCGGAATATGGCACGCAATAAAGCAGCTGCCATCATTAATGTGGCGAGTCTTTCGCTTGGCTTAACCTGCTGTATTCTTATTTACCTGTGGATACAGGACGAAAAAAGCATTGATAACTTTCACGCCAACAGAAACAGTCTGTACGTGGCTTACACAACTACAAGAGCAAACGGCAAAACAGATGGATCTTTCGCAACCCCGCTTGACGTTTCGGAAGGCACAATCCAGCTTCCTTTTGAAAACCTTCCGCAGGTTATCCCCCAGGTTAAAGACGTTACCTTCTATGCAACGGGTTACGAATTGCCCTGGGGGCATCCGGAATCCTTCCAGGCGGGCGATAAGATTTTAAAACTTGATGGATCACGCGCAGGTAAGGACTTTTTTAAGATGTTTAGTTACCCGCTTATACAGGGCAATGTAAACAGTGCCTTATCTCAAATGAATGGCATTGCCATATCCCGTAAGATGGCAAACATGTTTTTTGGCAGCCCTGCGAAGGCTATGGGAAAAACACTTCAGTATGAGAACCGGTTGCCTTTTATCGTTACCGGGGTTTTTGAGAACCTGCCCCAGCAAAGCTCTCTGCATTTCGATTTCCTGTTCAACATGGAGGCACAGAAAAAGCTCCTTGAATGGTCGAGCAATACACTCCTTGCTTACGTGCAGCTCGGCGAAAAGGCAGATTCCAAAAAGGTTGAAGCAGCCATCAATGCTTATCTCCAGCCCAGAATCAATAAAGACAAGAATGTAACACAAACGATCGGTCTGCAACGGTTAGGTGATCAATATCTCCACCATATTTTTATTAATGGCAAACCGGTTGAAGGCAGGATTCAGTATGTGCAGATTTTCAGCCTGATTGCTTTGTTTATTTTGCTAATTGCCTGCATCAATTTTATGAACCTGGCAACAGCGAAGTCGGTGAAACGTGCAAAAGAAGTGGGAATCCGGAAAGTGGTAGGGTCATCACGAAATTACCTGATTACGCAATTTTTAAGTGAGTCGATGTTTTTTGCTTTTCTGTCAATGGTTCTTTCTATAGGGTTATTGTATCTTTTGCTTCCGGCATTCAATTCTTTTACAGGTAAAAACATTACTGTTCCTGTCACACAAATTTCTTTCTGGACGTTTTTGATTGGCGTTGTGTTAATGACAGGCATGCTTGCCGGCAGTTATCCGGCATTATATCTTTCTACCCTCAATCCCATCCGGGTTTTGAAGGGCAAACTCCAGTTCACACAAGGATCGCTCCTGCTACGCAGAGGATTAACGGTTTTTCAGTTTGTGCTTTCCATTGCGCTTATCATTTCAACCATCGTTATTACGCGTCAAATCAATTTTATACAGGGCTCTCATTTAGGTTTTAACCGCGATAATCTTTTATACATCCGTATTGAAGGTGAACTGGGTACTAAAAACAACTACCAGCTCTTTAAAAATGAAGCCTTGCAAATGCCGGGTATCGCCGCCGTTGACCGCAGCTCAGAAGCGCCTCACAACATGAGTTTTGCAGTTGATGACGCCAGCTGGAAAGCGGACGATGCCATTAATTGGGAAGGGAAGAAGGCAAACGAACATGTTCCTTTTTTACCGGCTTCCGTTGGGTTCGATTTTTTAAAATTGATGAACCTGCAGGTAGTGCAGGGCAGGGGCTTTTCACAAGACATAGCCAATGATTCGTCGGATGCATTTGTGGTAAATGAGGAGGCTGTAAAAGAAATGGGAATGAAGAATCCGCTTGGAAAATGGATTTCTGCCTGGCAAAAGAAAGGACACATTATTGGGGTGGTGAAAGATTATAACACACAATCTGCCCGCGAAAAAATAAAACCTCTGGTAATTGATGTAAAGGAAGGAGAATACTTTGGTGTCATCCTGGTGCGCACGAAGCCGGGCGAAACAAAGCAAGCCCTAACAAGCCTTGAGAAATTGTACAAAAGTGTGAATCCGAATTATGCGTTTGCGTACCAGTTTGTGGAAGAAGAATACCAAAAATTATATAGCAATGAAATTGTGATTTCAAAATTATCTGCCTTGTTTGCAACGCTGGCCATTGGCATTTCCTGTCTTGGTTTATTGGGGCTTGCCATGTTCTCTGCCGAACAGCGTGTCAAAGAAATCAGTGTCAGGAAAGTATTGGGAGCTTCCGTCAGCCAGCTGGTTGCTTTATTTTCTCAGGAATTTGTAAAGCTTGTTCTAATTGCATTTTTGATCGCTGCTCCGGTTGCGTGGTATGCAATGAATAGCTGGCTTCAGGGATTTGCTTATCAAACGACACTTCCCTGGTGGATATTCGTGTCAGCAGGTATCATTTCGGTTTTCATTACACTGGTAACAATCGCATTTCAGTCTGTCAAAACAGCCACTGCAAATCCTGTGAAAAGTTTACGGACAGAATAAGAAAAAGAATTTTCTTGTTATGCTACTTGATAAATAAAATAGGTTAAAGCTTCAGTTATGCTTAGAAACTATTTCAAAACTGCCTGGCGCAATCTTGTAAAAAATCAGTTTTACACCAGCATCAACATCGCAGGGCTTACCGCTGTCCAAACTAAAATACCCAGGCTGATAAATAGCAGTAACTTCTTACTGTTCTCACCATTCCAAAGATAAAATTGGTACAACAGGATCAGGAATTCAAGCAACACGTAAATATTTGAATTTGCCAGGTTATTTCCTACTGTGTAGATAAGTATCAGGCTTAGCGTCTCGTTAAGTAAGCCAAGCCATAAAAAAAGAAGGAAAGGGCCGCAAGATTTAATCATCGTTTTAAATCTTACGGCTCCTATAATCGCTGGTAAGGCGAGAGAATGATTTAAAAAAATGTCTACGATATATCCTGCCATCAACTGTTGAGTTTAGATGGAGGTGGACCATTGCGGGGACAACGGTAGCCATCTTCCAAAATGTCAGATCCTGTAGCCTCTTCCAAACCGGTTTCTTCATTAGAGGTGGGTAATAAATCTGCATTTTGTTCATCAGCCCCTACTAAAATGGCATGAACTTCACTACTCTCATCCATTCCATAATAAATCCTCAGGTACTTACATCCGGTTTCCGAGAGTAAGGTGCATAATTTTCATGTTCTTGACCATCGATTTCGCGAACTATTCATCAGCACAAGCATTGACAACCAACTACTTTACTGATCATTGTTGTGCGGAATGAATATTTCAGTCAAGCGAAACCTCCAGGCAAGTGCAGCCGTAAGTGCAAATAACAGCTCAGCAAAAAAAGCTGACTGTTGCGCCAAGGGAAATTCCCGTTGTTATCCGGGAAGCCCCTGCTGTGGTAAATAAGCGATAAAGAGTTATCTAAACAGCCTGTTACAAGATTAATGTAACAGGCTGTTTCTTTTTGCATATGTAAGATGACAACACCGTGTGTTATTAATGACCAAAAAAGACAGAGGAAAAATTATAAAGCAGCAGATTATGAAAAGTAGCGGGGTTGAGTTTGATTTGTTACGGGGAAAGTTTATAAGAGCCGGTTGGAAACCGGCTTTATCCTAATTCAGAAATGCCCTTTGGAAGATTTTGAAGAACAGGAGAAGCATCACGATCGTTGGTTTATTGTATTTAATTCTATATAAAAATATCTTCCGAACACTTGTGACGTTCCACCAGCCGGTAGAAGATATATACATTATCGATTAAGGAAACTTCAGAGCAAAAATTATAACTTATTCTCCGTCGCAAACTTAATCAGTTCAGCAGTGGATTTCAACGATAGTTTATGAAGAATATTTTTTCGGTGCGTGTCAATTGTATACTTGGAAATTTCGGAAGGCTTGATCACCCTATTCCACTAATCATTGGGCAGTAAAATGATTGATCAACAGAGGCTATCTTGTCAAAGGGCAGCGGAATGATGTGATCTCTGTCTATGGAATTTCCAAATTATAAACTAAATATGCCTGTTGTTATGTGCAAAACACCAACGCAGTTAATTAAGAAACTATATATCTTTAATTTAGTATCCGACTGACGGAATAGGTAAGACCACTGCCATGGAAAACCGGAGCCGTAAGTAGCGATTCATTCGGCACGCTGCTAACGGAAAAGTATTTTGATGTTATATACTTTTTGACACATGACACATGATTTAATTCTAAAGAACATCGCAAAGCATATTTATCTTACTGAAGAAGAGGCAAACTATTTTACTTCACTTATTATTTTTAAAGAAGTAAGAAAAAAAGAGTTGATTCAAAAAGAAGGATATGCCTGCAAATACATCAGCTATGTTCATTCAGGTGCTTTACGGGCTTTTTGCATTAACAATGAAAGTAAAGAAGCAACCATAATGTTTGCATTGACTGATTGGTGGGTAACAGATATGTATTGCTTTTTAAATAGTAAGCCGGCAATGATGTTTATTGAAGCAATTGAAGATAGTTGCGTTTTTCAATTAAGCAAAGAACACCTGGAAAATCTTTTTGTTACTATACCAAAATTTGAAAAGTTTTTTAGGATACTTATGCAAAATGCTTATACAAGAGAGCAACTAAGAACAATTGAAAATTTGTCTTTACCTGCCGAACAACGATATAATAATTTTATAAGTAAATATCCGCATGTAGCCAAAGTGGTTACAAAGAAACAGATTGCTTCTTATTTAGGTATAACACCTGAATTTTTAAGCACATTCAATAAAAATAAAAGATAAAAAGGCGGCTTAATCTACCTTAAGTTTTTTTACAGCATAGCTTCCTTCCTTTGTAATAATAAATAAGAAATTATGTTGATACTTATTGCAGGGCCTTACAGAAGCGGCACCAATGATGACCCGAAATTAATGCATCAAAACTTACAAAATCTTGAATCTGTTGCTTTGCCTTTATTCAGAAAAGGACATATTCCTATGATTGGTGAATGGGTGGCTTTACCATTAATTAAACTGGCAGGTTCAGTGAAGCCTGGTGATAAAGAATGGGAAGAAGTACAATATCCGGTTGCACATCGCCTTCTAGAAAAATGCGATGCTGTTCTTCGGATTCAAGGAGCTTCGAAAGGTGCCGATGAAGATGTAAGAATTGCAAAAGAACGAGGCTTAAAAATTTATTATAATGTAGAAGATGTGCCTAACGCAGATGAAGAAATCTAAAAATGAAATATCAAAATGCTTTAGAAAAAAGTTGTGTGCTATGTTTCTACATGCTTAAATGAATTGCTATTCGCCGCTCAATTTTTCGCTTATAACTTCCTTGATACCCGAGCTTTTAAGTTCTTTATCAGCAAAAGTTTTTTTATTAGTTTGAATACATAAAGTTTAGTAATGATCCGGATAGCAATTGTAGAAGATGAAGAATTATTCAGGCAACATTTAATAGATGCTGTGAATGCTACTGATGATGTGGAAACAATTGCTGTTTTTGAAGACGCCGAATCTTTTGGTGAAGCATTTATGGATTTAAGTGTTGATGTAGTAATAATGGATATTCAGTTGCCGGGCAAAAATGGTATTCAAAGTATTTTTAAATGGAAGCATCGCAAACCACATGTTCAATTTCTCATGTGTACAGTATTAGGTGATGATGATTCAATTTTTGATTCGTTATGTGCTGGTGCAACCGGCTATTTACTAAAGATTGAACCGGTTGAACAAATTCAGCAGGCTGTAAGAAATATTTATGCAGGCGGCTCGCCAATGTCTTCAACAATTGCAAGGCGTGTATTGCAATCTTTTCAAAAAGAAAAACAAGATACAAACGAAACAGACAGCCTTACAAAACGCGAGTGGGAAGTATTACAAAAATTAGATAAAGGTTATCGTTATAAAGAAATCGCTGACCAGTTCTCTATCAGCATTACAACGGTGCAGGGATATGTGCGCAAGATTTACGAGAAACTGCAAGTTCATAGCAGAACAGAAGCGCTCAATAAAGCGTTTAAAAAGTTTTAATACAACATTTCAATTCTTCATCAAACCCTATAAAATAACGGTTAGTGTATCACTTTGCCCTTAATAAATTTGAGATTCAAAGATTGAATGCATTTAATGAAAAAACGGAATACCATACTTATCAAAGTTTGCATCTTTTTATTGTTTTCATTTTCGGCAACAGCGCAAATCATTCAGCATAGAATAGATTCATTACAACATCTTTATCAACAACAAACAAATGATTCATCAAAAGCAGATATACTAAATGAAGAGGCGCGGTATTTTATAAGAGTAAGAAATTATAAAACAGTTGATTCAGTTACTGATGCAGAAATGCAAATTTCTCAGCGGGCTCATTACGTTTATGGGTTGTTTACTGCTTATTTAGTAAAAAGCAAAAGTTATACTTCAGCATTTAATTTCAAAGATGCATTACCTCAACTTTTGAATGCCCGGAAATTACTTCCATTGCTGCCATCCAAATATGACCGGCAAAAACAACTTGCCAAATTAAACTATAGTTATGGTTATTATTTTATGTTGGGCTTGCATATAGACTCTGCTCTTGCGCATTTTAAAAAAGCTGAATCGGTAATTGAACACTATCAAACAAACAATGAAGGAAAACAATTGCTATGCAACATATTTACTTTCCTTTCGCATTCATACGCAGAAAAAGAAAAATATGACAGCGCTGTAAAATACATAACAAAAGCGCTGCAAATGGCAGGTAAATTAAATGATGAACTTGTAAAAAGGGATGTTTATTGGGGATACAATTTTTTATTGTCTAACCAGAATTTATACCAGCAGCAAATAAAATATTTACAGCAAACGGCTTCTATAGAATTTAAGTATGGTATGTACAGTGATTATGCTGTACACAGTTTTGATATTGGTTTTGCATACGCCAATTTAGGTGATGAAAAAACGGCTAATCAATATTACGTGGGCAGCATTGCAGATATGAAAAAATATGCTGTTAAAGATGATTACATTTTGAGCCTGCAGAAGTATGCACAAAACCTTCAGCATTTGCATCAGTTGAATAAGGCTGATGATGTGATAAGAGAAGCGCTATCGCTTGAAAATTTATCAAAGTTAACCTTTACAAATTTTGAAGTGTTGCTTCAGCTCTGCGATATTCTTCACGAAGAAAAAAAATACAATGAAGAATGGAAATTTTTAAAAAAGGCAGATACGTTAGTGGCTCCTTCAAACTTACCTACGTGCACAGTAACTTTAAAAGAACAGGAGATAAAATATTATGAAGCCGTGGGCAACTACAAAGCAGCGTTTGAAACAATGAAGCGTTTGCAGGTTATCCAGGATTCAATAAATGAAAAAAGTGTACAAAAAGATTTGGCAGAACTGAATGATAAATATGAAGCTGCAGAAAAAGATAAAAAGATTATTGTACTAAATGCCAATGAAAAGATTGCACATGCAGAAATTTCAAAACAACATCTTTTAAATTTTGGTTTGATAACACTTTTTATGTTGATGCTCGTTGCTGTATTTGCTGTTTATAAAAGAATTCAACTAAAACAAAAAGCAGAACGTGAAATTGCACAACTTGAACAGGCAAATCATTTGCAGCAAGCGCGCAATAAAATATCAAGAGATATGCATGATGATATGGGCGCTTCCATTTCTAAAATCGGCATTCTATCACAACATGCAAAACAACAACTGGAAAAAAATAATGCTTCTTCTGTAAACGAAACATTCGATAAGATTAATGAGCAAACAACAGAAATGATTAACAGTTTGCGCAGCCTTATTTGGGCAATCAATCCGCAGTATGATGAACTGAATGCGATGCTTGGTTTTATGAGAAATTACATTGCTGGTTTTTGTGAAAACACTTCTATAAAATGCACGATTGAATTTCCCGACATTGATAAAAAAATAAAGGTTAGCCCTGAATTGAAACGTAATCTTTTTCTTGTATTAAAAGAGTCGCTGAACAATGTAATTAAACATAGTAAAGCTTCTGAAGTTTCAATACGTTTTGTGGTTCAGGAAAAAAAATACCGTTTTGAAATTATAGATAATGGCATTGGTATCAATGCTGATGAAAACAAATTATTTGCGCATGGTTTATCAGGTATGAAAAACCGCGTTCAGGAAATTAAAGGCATCTTCAATATAAATCCTAATCACCCAACAGGAACGCATTTGCAATTTGAAGGCACATTATTTTAAGTTTACTATACTTCTCGTCTTAACTGCAATCATACACCCACAAAATAAGGGTTGATTAAGCTTTTGCATCACTTCACTTTTGCGCCCTCAAATTATTATGTAAACAAAAATTAAATTGTATGAAAAAGCTACTATTAAGCCTTCCGATTTTTTTCTTTTACCTGCATCTCCAAGCTCAAAATTGGTCATTAACCGGCAACAGCGGTACATCGCCGGGCACCGATTTTATAGGTACCAAAGATGCGAAAGCGCTTGTATTTAAAGTAAACAAGCAATGGTCAGGATACATAGATTACTCAGATTCAAAAGCAAATACATCTTTTGGTTTCCAGGCGGCAAAGAACAACGCGGGCTTAGAAAACTCGGCTTTCGGTTACAAAGCATTTTCTTTAAACAATTTAGGAGGTCACAACCTGGCTGCGGGTGCTTATGCGTTATATAACAATACCAATGGTTCTTCCAATACTGCTGTAGGCGATGAGACTCTATACAATAACCAGATTGGCTGGGAAAATACGGCACTGGGTCAGGGCGCCCTTTTTTCAAATACCGGTTATTATAACACAGCGAGCGGATACTCCGCATTGAGGGCAAATACTGGCGGAGAATCTAACTCAGCGTATGGAATATCCGCTTTAGTATTAAATACAACGGGCAGCTATAATACTGCATTGGGTGCTAATGCTATAACGTATAATACAACGGGTATCAGCAATACGGCAGCAGGTACTAACGCACTTTATCATAATACCGGAAGCTACAACACCGGAGTTGGTCAAAGCGCCCTGGCACAGACTACGGGGGCTTATTATAACACAGCCATTGGCTTTGCAGCCGGGGATAGCTACGACAATGGCTTTAATAATGTTTTTATTGGCGCCAATACTGATGTTAACGGAGCCGGTTATTACA
Organism: Ilyomonas sp.; assembly: GCA_965199845.1. Taxonomy (GTDB): domain Bacteria; phylum Bacteroidota; class Bacteroidia; order Chitinophagales; family Chitinophagaceae; genus Ilyomonas. Next base: position 142,014 of record CBDATZ010000052.1, on the reverse strand, counting down.
ATGTAGTAGTTATTGGGCAAGCAGCACTCGCCACCGCATCAAACCAGGTTACAATAGGCAATCCTGCTACTAACAGTTACCGTGCATACGCCAACTGGAGCAATATTTCTGATGGAAGAGTAAAGCAAAATATTAAACAAAATGTGCCGGGGCTTTCATTCATTAATAAACTTCAGCCAATAACTTATAACCTTGATTTGAATGCTGCAGATAAAATAATTCAGTCTGTAAGAAAAGATTCAACCGGAAAAATTATTGCATATAATAATATTGAACAGGCTGCAAGACAGGAAAAAGAAAAAATTGTTTATACCGGTTTTGTTGCACAGGATGTAGAGAAAGCAGCTAAAAGTGTAAGCTATAATTTTAGTGGCGTTGATGCTGCAAAAAATGATAAAGATGTATACGGATTGCGGTACGCAGAATTTGTAGTTCCGCTTGTAAAAGCTGTACAGGAATTATCAAAACAAAATGATTCACTGCAAAAGCAAAACAATGATTTGGAAGCAAGGCTTGCAAGGCTGGAGAATATGATTAAAGTGCCTTCGCTTTCTACAGCGGTGCATCTTTCTTCTGCAACATTATCTCAAAACACACCTAACCCCGTTAATAATTCTACCAACATTACTTATACGTTACCGTCTTCTTTTTCAATAGCTAAAATTGTTGTTACAAGCAAAACCGGCGTAGTGTTGAAACAAATTAATCTTTCAGAAAACAAAGGTTCTATAAATGTTGATGCTGCTAATCTTTCATCCGGCACTTATCAATACACATTATATGTTGATGGAAAAATGATTGATTCAAAGCAAATGCTTATAGCAAAGTAATTATTCAATCTTATATAAACTATAATAACATGGAACAACAACTTGAACAAATACGTGAGCAACAAAAAGCATCATGGAACAAGTTTTCTCCGGGATGGAAAAAGTGGGACACATTGTTTATGGATTTTTTAAAGCCGATGGGAAATAAACTCATCGGCTTACTTAACCTGAACGATACGGATATTGTATTGGATATTGCTGCAGGAACCGGTGAACCCGCATTAACTATTGCCGGGCAAATAAAGAAAGGTAAAGTTATAATCACCGATTTGTCTGAAAAGATGCTGGATATTGCAAAAGAAAATGCAATTAAAAAAGGAATAAATAATATAGAAACCATAGTTTGCGATGCATGTGACTTACCGTTTGAAAACCACACGTTTGATGCTGTAAGTTGCCGCCTTGGTTTTATGTTTTTTCCTGATATGACTTTGGCTGCCAAAGAAATGGTTCGTGTGCTAAAGCCCGGCGGCAGGATTGCTACATCAGTATGGAATGTTCCTGAAAAGAACTTTTGGGTGACCGGTATCATGTCGCCGATTATAAAACATCTCAACTTGCCTGCACCTGCACCTGATTCTCCGGGTATGTTTCGCTGTGCAAAAGATGGATTGATTTCAAATATGTTTGCACAGTCAGGTTTAAAAAATATTTCTGTTACAGAAGTTGAGGCAAAACTGCAGTGTAAAGCAACAGATGTTTACTGGACATTGATGAATGAATTAGCGGCTCCTGTTGTAGCAGCAATGAATAATGCAGACGAAACAACAAAAGAAAAAATAAAACAGGAAGTGTATCAAAGAATAAATGAAAAATATCCTGATGGGAATGTTTTAATTGATTCCAGTTCACTTGTGATTTGCGGAGAGAAATAATATTCATTCTTATAAATCAAACAACAATAAAACCCATCATGTATTTCAAAAAGTTATGATGTAGGTATAAACAAGTAAAAACAAATACTGAGAAATGTTGAGGTATGAAATGGAAAATGAAATTATTGAACGAAAATTTATCAACAAAGAATTTAAAACCGATTTTAAATTCTTTTGTAAAGTATCAGGAAATATTGAATCACATTATCGCAATCATTTTAAAAGGTTGATAGTGTACTTATTGATTGTATGTTGTTTGATTCAATTACAATCTTTTATAGTATCTATCATTTCAGGCAATCAAGTTTTAAGTCATGAAAAAATTATTACCGTTATTATGCTGTGTTTTATGGTGGAATGATAACGCTCAAACCTTCACTAAAAAGTACCACGATGATTTTGAGTTTTTTTGGCAAACGATCAATAATAATTATTGCTACTTTGATAAGAAGCATGTTGACCGGCCAAAACTCAACCCTATTTATGAAGCACAGGCAGATACTGTTAGTTGCTGCACGGATTTATATCCACCTTGTAGCAAACACTGTATGAGCTGTGCAATCATTATATATAAAGGCAATGATACGCAATCACAGAAACCTTTATATAGTAATTTAAAAATTTCTCATTTAACTGGTAATTTTTATGTCTATACAACTTATAATTATTATAAAGGAAAGCGGATACCAGCAAACGGAATGTATCTTTTGACTAATAAGGGCGTCATTATGTTTGATTCTCCATGGGACACAACACAATTTCAACCTTTGTTAGATAGTATAAGGATAAAACATAACAATAATGTGATTATGTGCCTCGCTACACATTTTCACGAAGACAGAACTGGCGGACTTGAATACTATAAGCAACAAGGCATCAAAACTTATACTACTACGCAAACTGATGAACTTAGCCGGGAAAAAGGCATGAAAAGAGCTGCGTTTTTGATTAACAACGATACTGTTTTTACTGTCGGGCAATACTCATTTCAAACCTATTTCCCCGGGCAAGGTCACGCTCCAGACAATATTGTTATTTGGTTCGAAAAAGAAAAGATACTTTATGGCGGATGTTTAATTAAAAGTGTTGAAGATAATAGTCTCGGTAATTTATCAGATGCCAACATAAAAGAATACGCGGCAACTATAAAAAATGTTCAGGAGAAATGCAAGAAGCCGAAATATATCATTACAGGCCACAACGATTGGACAAGTACAAAATCATTGAAGCACACTCTAAAGATGGCAAAGAAACTCGGGTAGAAAAAACAGCGCTAACAAGAGCATTTGTCCAAGCTTGACATTAGGCAGTTCAACATTTACGTTGATCTTCAACAAAACATTTTCATTTGGCTTTGTACCAATTGTGACGAACAAGTTCGTGCGCCGAACGTAAACCTGTAACGTTGGCGGCAAGCGAGACTTAGGTTTATAAACTTAAGTCGGAAACGTAAGCCTGTACGAATCAGGCATGGTAAACCCTAAACTAAAAATGAACAAAAGTTAATTAAACCGATGCTGATTGCAACACTGGTATTTGCATTTACCGGCATTGGAAACATCATAAAATAAAAGGCATTGAGGATATAAAGGCAATTTATACAGTAAGCCTTCTTGTGGAGTTGGAATTGAAGTTTTTCTTACTGGTCTAATAGTGTTTGTCAGAAGCAATAAAAACGAATAATCTGTAAAGAACAATGCTAATTCATGCCTTCAGAAGTGGGGCCGTTAGCAGCAAGTATATTTGGCACTCCTGTTTCAATAATATATAATAAAAAATAGTAAAATTGAAATCGATTTTTAAACCAAGTTTTCCAACTTCTCTACATCACGATATAGCCATATTAGTGGAAATTTAGGAAGCCTTGATCATCTTGTTCCGCCAATCTTTGAGCAATAAAATACTTGATTATCAGTGGTCTGTTTATCAAACGCCAGCGGAATTGGGTGATCTCCTAATATGGAATCTCCAGTTATGTAGCCGTGTAAAGAAAATTATTAGCACTCATTTATTCTTTATGGAAAAACAATGAGTCCTTTGAAATCAGGCTCGAAAAAGAAGCCTCCAGAAATAAAGAGCCGGTGCCTTCTTTCGCTTGATGTAAAACTACAAAAAAGGCTATAATTTATTTGGTTTCTATGACAGTAACTATTGGTAAGCATCTATGTAAAAGCGGTACTTTGAGAGTGACTTAAATTCATGAGCTATGAATACGCAAACTACCGCCATTCCAAATTTATTTATTGGTATGGACGTCCACAAAAAAAGCTGGACCTGCCACTTCAAAACAGATCTCTTTGATCACAAGACTATCACCATGCCCTCTGATGCTGACTGTCTGATTGATTATGTCAGCAAACACTTTTCCGATCATGAAGTTACCTGTTGCTATGAAGCCGGATGCTGTGGCTATTGGATAGCAAGAAAGCTGCAGCAACCGGGCTGGAAGGTACTTGTTGTTAACCCGGCTGATGTGCCTCGCACAAGTAAACAAGGCTGGCAGAAAACAGATAAGATTGACTGCCGTAACCTCTGCCAGCAACTGCAACACAATAATCTTCGCTCTATCGGCATAGGGAAGAAAGAGAAGGACTAAGAAGTTTGCTTCGAAGAAGAAACCATCTCGTCCGACAACTGAGAACGATTAAAAATCATATCAAGGGTCAGTTGCTTTACTATGGCATCAAAGTGCCGGAGGAATATGATAATCCAAACTGGAGTCATCAAATGAAAGACTGGCTGCATAATCTTGAGTGGAAGTTCTCAACTGCATCGCTCGCCTTGCATAGTCGTCTCAAACAACTACATTTTTTGTGGTACCAGAAGCTGGACATCTCTACTGCACTGAGAGCTTATACAAGAAAGCATTATAAGAAAGACTATTATTTGCTGAAGAGCGTACCGGGCATTGGTGGCATTACAGCCACAGCTATACTGGCTGAGTTAGGCGATCTCAGAAGGTTCTCAAGATTGGATGAACTGGCATCGCTCGTGGGGCTTGTGCCGGGTATCCATCAAAGCAGTGAAAGGGAGACGTGTTTGGGACTGACAAAGAGAAGCAATCGTTACCTGAGAAGTTTGCTGGCAGAATCTTCATGGGTTGCAGTGAGAAGCGATATAGCATTGCAGACTTACTATCGCAAGCATGCAGCTAAAGAACCAAACAAATCCATCAATAAAGTAGCTCACAAACTGTTGAGCCGCATCAGATCGGTAGTCGTTACAGGTGTGCCTTATCAAAAAGGCTTATTGAATTAATTTTATAATTGTATTCAAGCTCATTATATTAAGCATAACATGAGAACAGACTGCAAAACAAGAGTAGCAGCGGTGTGAATTGACTGCAAACGGCAAGTTCGCAGCTGTTCTTTATTAAATTAAGATAGATGCAGGTAGCAGCTTTCTTTATATCAAAGAAGGCAGGACTACAAATAGGATGCGGAGCTGAATAACTAAAGACATTTCACTTCCTCTTCAAATGATTGAACAGCAACTGTTGAAGTGCTCTTCGACCACAGAACAATCAATCATCCAAAGAGGAAGTGTACTAAATATATTTATGCTATAACTTTACTAAACATACCATTAACACCATCCCACCGCTTTACATAGAATACTCTTGTTAGATACTGTGCTGTTTGAATTCCCATTCTAAAACGTTTCCGTCTTCCTCATCGTATATAATCCCCAGACATTCAAATCCATTTTTTTTAAGTATTCCTATGGATGAATAACTATCCTGAAATGTTCTTGCAGTTATTCTTATAACTGGGTTTGTTTTTAAGGATAACAAAACCAGTTGCCTGCAAATTTCAGTACCTACTCCCTGACCTTCGTGCCTTTTAAATGTCCCATACGCTATCTCAACTTTACCATCCTTCGGCTTTCCTTTATAACCGCCAGCTCCAATTATTTCCTGTCCATCAATAGTGGCGAAATAGCCAATCCAAGGCTTGTGGTAACCAACCTTTTTATAATAGTCTGGATACACCTCTAAAATGGGAATGCATTCAGAATTGTCTCTAAACTTGAAGTTGCGCGTTTCGTCTATATCAATTGGTAACAGTAACATTAGCTCAACGTGTTGCATTGCACCTAACGGAAAAGTGTTGTCGAAGTACTGAAAATAGAATCCGTCAGCTTGGCAACTGAAGGCAAATTTATATTTAAAAGTTGACGATTTGCACTTATCGAAATTTCTAATGTCGAGATGGAACTGTTGCCAAATTGAAAAACAAAAGCTGGAAGACACATTCCGTCAGCCTGTATTTTAGCAATACTTTTCCTATGTTTACAAAAGCAGGATTTACCAGTAACTTGTCATAGAAATTTGAAAGAACAGAAGGTAGAATAAGATAGTCAATACTCGTAAGCTTATAAGCTTCTCCAACATGCTTATCCCTGCCTTCCTCTTACTTAATGCCGGACAGTTCATTGAGCCTTCAGAGCTCGCGTTAGGATAGTAGACAGCGTAGTAAGATTGTTCTTCCATTTTTCCCTTATTGTAAAAATAAAAACATTCTCTATTGCGGTATCGATGTGTCGTGCGACACGCTCGATGTATGCTACCAGACAGAAGGCAAAGGACTGCAGCACAGCCAAATTCCCAACAGCCAAAAGGCTTTGCACAGCTTCTGAAACTGAGCGGTACCTCTTATCATTTTGTGATGGAAGCCCCACCGGCATCTATCACATCAGCCTCATGTTCTTTTTGCACAGTCACGGTTGTACTTATAGTGTCGTAGGTGCCCTGTAGATTAATCGCTACTGAGATGGTCTAATAAAACCGGACAGTAAAGTTGCTATAAATTAGCAACAGGAATGAAAGAGAACAGCAGCGGTATCAAGCGCCGCAAGTACGATGCTTCGTTTAAGGAAGAGGTGTTACAAATGATCAGCAACGGTCGCCCGGTGAGCGAGGTTGCCCGCAGCTTAGGCATTGGTGAGAACATTATCTACCGGTGGAGAAGCCGCAGTCACAACAGCAGCCAGGGACAGCCAAATACAGTTGGTAAGGAGAACAGCCCTGCTGCGGGTGAAGATCAACTTTCCTTACTCAAACGGATCAAAGAGTTGGAGCAGGAGCGTGATATTTTAAAAAAAGCCTTGCTCATTTTCAGCCGTCAGACCTGAGGGAGCGCTACCGGTTTATTGAGACACAAGCGGGGCAATACAAGGCACAGATGCTATGCCGGGTGCTTCAGGTAAGCCGCAGCGCTTACTACGACTGGAAGCAGCAGAAAAGAAGCCGCCTTGCTGACCAAAAGAAAAAAGAAATGGAAGAGCATATTGTTGATATTTTTCAGGAGCACCGCAGGCGCTATGGTGCGCGCAGGATAGTGGCGGAACTGAAAGCAGCAGAGGTAAAGACAAGCCGGTACAAAGTTCGTAAAGTGCTGACAGAGCACGGCTTGAAAGCGATCCAGCCCCGCAGCTTTGTGCCCCGTACAACTGACAGCCGTCATCCTTACCCCATTAGCCCCAACCTGCTTTTGGAAAGAGAGGCGCCGCAAAAGCCCGGTGAAGTCTGGGTGGGAGACATCACTTATATCCCGCTGGCAGGTGGCGGCTTTCTTTACCTGGCAGTCTGGATGGATTTGTATTCCCGCAGAATTACCGGCTGGCAGTTAGACAGTCACATGAAAGAAGCGCTGGTGGTAACAGCTTTCAAAAAAGCACTGATGAGCCGCCGCAGCGATGCAAAAGGATTGATGGTTCATACTGATCGCGGCGGTCAGTATGCAGGCAACGGGTTCCGGGAACTGATTGCATCGGGGCAGATGTTGCAGAGCATGAGCCGGTCAGATAACCCCTACGATAATGCCTTTATGGAGTCCTGCTTCAGCCGTTTCAAAACAGAACTGTTGCAGGATGGTGCTTTCGACGATCTGCAGGATGCCCACACAGAAATCTTTGAGTACATAGAGATGTATTACAACACAAAACGAAGGCACTCATCTCTCGGTTATCAATGCCCCAATGACTTTGAAAAAAACTACTATTTTTACAAAACCTAAGCAACTTCTCTGTCCGGCAAAATCGACACACCTCACATGTGATCAAATCATTCAGAACTTCCACGGTTGATGTCCCCACCAACCGATAACAGAGAAGGGAAGCCATTTGGCTTCCCTTCTCTGTTATTCAAATTACACAAACACGAAACAATCACTCTAAATCGCCCGACGAACCGGTAGCTGAAGTTGTATGCTTAGGTTCTTCCAAGCTTTCAATGTCCACTTCAGTTTTTCTCACCGTATCATGAATGGTTTCATCCCGTTCGCTCACTTCTTTTCCTACTGTTATTTCTTCCACCACGCGGGCTTCTTTGGAAATAACAGGCACTTCGGCATATTCTTTCAGTTCGATGGTTCCTTCTTTGAAGGAATCGAAGTCTGTTGAACCTACCGGGCGGTTAACCGGTGTTCTTTCCACAAACACACGTTCTTCCTGCAGGTTAACGGTTTCTTCTACCGGCTTTTCTACAATCCTTGATTTAATGTAAGCGCCACCTGTTTGCACCGTTTTCTTTCCTACCTGCAGTTCCTCTTCAATGATAGGAATAGCGGTAGTCTCTTCTGTTCCTGTATCCGCTCTGCGGTTTTTAGACAAGTTGCCTTCATCAAAATGCTCATGCGCATAGAAATCGGGCTCGCTGCCAGCCGTTAGTGCGGCCGCACCTAATCCCGTAGCACCGATGCCGGCAAACGTATTGCGGATAGCCGTTTCATCGCCTGACGTAATATTGTCATCCTGGTAGGTGGGTAATACAGCCAATTGTTTTGCTGTTACACCTGGCAATATGACATCATCATCGCTCTTGTGCAGTTCGCCAAGACCGATGGGAATCAGTACATCGCGCTTGTCAAGATGGAGGTCATTATGATCCAGGTCGACCACCATGTAGCGAACTTTAAGCGATTGCACATCAAATATCAGTTCGTCCACTTCCCCAATGGTTTTACCGGCTGCGTCTTTTACATCCCAGCCACGGATATCAGGTTCACCATCTGCGATCTCGTAATTGCTGTGCTTGAGTCTTTGCAGGCGCTTGCCGCTATTGTCTGTTGTTGCCATGATTATACTGTTTTGTTTGAAGCGATAAAGCTTCGGATGAGTAATAAAATGCGTTATTTTATTTTGCTTTTCGTGCTACCACTTCCACGCGGCGGTTTTGCTGTCTCCCTGCTTCGGTCGTGTTGGTAGCAACAGGTGCGCCTTCGCCAATGGCGTTGATGGAAATTTTACCTGCATCGATTCCGGCATTCGTAGCCAGCCAGCTTTTCACGGCTTCAGCACGTTGCTGCGCCAGTTCTTTATTGTAGCCTGCCGAGCCAACTGAATCGGTATAGCCATACACGCGTAAGTCGCCGCCGGCAAAACGTTTCTTGATAGAAGCGGCAAGCTGCTGCAGATTTTTTTCTGCATCTGTACGGATAATGCTTTTATCAGTTTCAAACAGAATGTTTTCGCCTAAACTATAAATGCCATAGTTATCATTACCTCTTACGCTGATGTCTTTGTTTGTAATTTCATCGTAATTGGCTGCCGGAGCATTCCTGTCCACATCAGACCAGTCAGGTGTGGTAGTGCCGGCGGGTGTAGTAGTAGCCACCGATCCACCGGTAGCTGTTGAATCAGTATTAGTGCTAACAGCATCTGTTTTATTGCAACTGCGCAATAAAAAAACCAATAAAGCGAGAAGAATAACAGCTCCGATGAGCCAGGGAAGCCACGAAGATTGTTTCTTAGGCTGCACGTGTAAATCTGCCATAGTGAAATAAATTTTATGTTTACAATGTTAGCAATGTTGTTTATCAGCAACGGTTGATCATTTTACATTTATAGTACCAGAATTGTTATGAATAGTGCATTTTGCCAAATAATAGATATGCATGTCCTTACTATTATACTGTTCCTTTCTGTTTATTATAGAGTTTAATCAGTTTTCCCCTTTTGCCGTATCAACCACTTTAACCTCACCGTGATGAATACTGATTTTGGAACCAATCGAATCTTTGGTTGAGCTTTTCGCATTGGGAGTAACTGAATCAGTAGCCGCAACTGCAACCTTCAGAGGCTCATTCGGCATAGCTGTCTCTTTTCTTATTACGGAGTTAGCAGAACTGTCTGAGGCAACTGTATCGTTCGTTACCTCATTCGTATTACAAGAAAATATTGACACCATAAAAAAAAGCAGGATGAATGCAATTGAGACAGGATTAACAGGAATGCTTTTCATAGTTATTGTGCGGATAAGTTTTATCCGAATACCATACATGATTAATATCGTGCTTAAAAAAGGCAGCTGCCTATACAGAGCTGCCACCTTTGTCATGTTAATGTCCGTCGGGAATTAATTGTTTTTGCTGTTGCTGTTTGCTGATGTAACGGAACCGCTGTTTGTATCCAGTTCTTCAACGTCCACTTCCGTTTTGCGCACGGTATCGCGGATGGTCTCGTCACGCTGGCTTACTTCCTTGCCCAGGCTTACCTCTTCTACCACGCGTGCTTCTTTAGCAACAACAGGCACTTCAGCCGTTTCTATCATCTCGACGGTGCCCTCTTTGAAAGCAGCAAAATCAGCTTCCGTAGCCGGACGGTTTACAGCAGTTCGGTTTACTTTTACGTGCTCCTCACGAAGGCGTACCTGCTCTTCCACCGGAAGCTCTACAATACGGCTCTTCAGCCGGGCACCGCCGGTTTCTACCGTTTTTTTACCTACGGAAAGATTCTCTTCAATAATTTTGATGGATTGTCCGCTATTGCCGGTTGTGTCCATCGTATCATTGCCGGTAGCGGTTTTAGCTGTATAGCCGTATTCACCCGCCTTTTCATCTACGTTTACCGCGCCGTTGTCGTCCAGAATATCGGCTGCTTTTTCTGCTTCATCTGCCGATTGGGCGTATATCGTAACAATGGAATTGCTATGCGATGCAACTGTGCTATATCTTTCTGCGTTGTCGTCATCGTTGCCAAACAAATTCTTAAAGAAACTTTTTACACCGCTTTCGTGTTCGTTATTATCCGAGTCAAAATTTGTGGAGCCGGTAGCTGTACCCGGACCTGTTGAAATGTCAACGTTTTCCTTTGTAAAACCTTTACTTAGCAACTGTTGTACGGCTTTCTGTGCGTCTGCCGGCTGGTCGAATAAACCTACTACTGTTTGTGTCATAATAAATACCCTTTTGGGAGTTTTTAGATGAATGAAAAAATGTTTTGAACCAATTATTATTGTGTACGCTCAACAGTTACGCTCTCTTTGCGCAAGGTTACCTGCTGGGGCTCTTTGGTTTGTATTGTATGTTTTGTAATCCTGATTTCCTCAACCAGCAACATGCGTTTTACCATTACTTCTTGCAACACCGGGATAATCATTGTATCGCCTTCCTGCCGAATTACGGGAATCGTATCTACATAAATATTCTGTGAAACATGTTCAATGGTATGTTCATCGTGAGATAAAGAGATACTTACCGTTTCCTCTCTTTCAGCAACCTGTTTTTCTATTCGTATCGTACCTGTTTCTGTTACCTCTTTTCCAATCACAGCCCGTTCTTCCAGTACCGGAATGACAAGCGTGTTGTTACTATTTATCTCCTTCTCTCCAGTTTCTCTCATGAGTAAATAATTATTTAGTAAATTAGGAAGTGCATGGTTAATAAAACAAAGTTGATACCGCAAGCAAAGAATTTGTTATAGAATAATTTCGAAAATTTATATAATTCACACTATCATAATATTGTCTGTGTCGGATAAAGAGCCTTTGGGAAAAACTTGTATAAATCGTTATGTCTTTCATAATCCGGGCAGAAAATATTCACTAACTAATTCATTATTAATAAATTATTAACCTAACAAAGTAAGTTTGATATGGCACGTGTTTTGGACAAATTTTAGCTTACAAGTTATTCATTGCAACATATAATATTATATAGAATCGTATTTTTAAGATTGTAGTAACCAAAGTTGAACTGTTATAAAATACCGGCTGTCTGAGAAGGCGACAATCAGGTAGTTATAAAACTCAAGTTGTATGTCAGATAGGAAAACACCATAAGGCTTTGGTATAAAAAAGTTGTACCGTATATACTATCCTTCTATTATCAGATCCAGCTGTGTAAATGCATCTTCTGTTTTTATTATAAGGCAGAGATAGTATGAACGTAATAATAAAACTGATCTGTAAATAAATCTTTTCCTTCTCTTAATAAATCACGAAAGAAATTGAAAAAAACTCAAAAAGAAAAAGTTGACTACATTATAAAAGAGAAGGCATCGGAGCCAGATAATCTTTTGGCAGAGAAACCAAAACTGTATATAAAGAACATGGTAAGTAACAGGTGTAAACTACTTGTGAAGCTGATATTAGCTGAGCTCGACATTGCATTTATCACAGTAGAGTTAGGTGAAATTATATTGGAAGAAAGTATTTCTTCAAGAAAAAAGGAGCAGTTAAGATACTGTTTGCTTCAGTCGGGACTTATATTAATAGAAAATCAAAAAGCTATCTTAGTTGAAAAAATAAAGGCAGTCATCATTGAGATGGTACATTATGCTGAGGAGTTTCCCAACATAAAATACTCTGTTCACATCAGCTCTAAACTCAATCATAGCTATACATATCTTGCCAATATTTTTTCCGAAATAAGAGGTACCACCATTGAACAATTTATTATTCTGAATAAAATTGAAAAAGTAAAAGAGCTTTTATTTTATAATGAGTACAATATTACAAAAATTGCTTGTAAATTAAATTACAGCAGCGGCGCTCATCTTTCAAGTCAGTTCAAACAGGTAACAGGATTAACACCCAGCTTTTTTAAAAAGCTCAGGTTAAACAGACAGCAACCACTCGAAGCCCTATAAAGCAGTCTTGTATTGGATTGCAGCATAACAAGATAAAAATATCGATAAGCCTGATCACTATATCTCACTTATCGTTAATCAGTTATTTTGCTGCTCAACGAATCTTAGAATACGGTGACCGAACCCACCGAAATTTCCAACCATTACAACTCTATCATCAGGAATACTCCTATCATTCAATAGGTGACGTATTAAATGGTTTAAATAATTTCTCAATAGCTGATGACAGGCTATAACCCGTATGTTTTAAAGGGAAATATTGGAAAGTTATAAGACAAGAGTTCATAAAAATTGCAAAAAGATATCATAAAGGAATTTTACAAACTTAAACCAGCAAACTTTTTCTCCCCCTTGTAAAACATAGCTTCGCTAATGCCCCGTCTTGTGGCATACTTCTTCCACCTTGATACCGCTATCTGCATGACATAAAGCAAACACGATTTGCTGTTCAATAAATTTCGTCTTTTTCATGAGTAACTTTCAAGCTTTTAAATGTATGAATCGTTACCCGTTTCTCTATTTTACATCTAACCGGTTTTGTGAGGGGACGGCATTCATGTTGCATTTGAGTAGCACCAATACCTTCCGATTGATCAATTGAACCATATCGTCCGCATACAACTAAAATGTAATAATCACAATTGTCTATAAGACGTTTAATTAACGTCCGCTGATCAGCAGCAGGAAAGAGTTCCATACCCAAAAGATATACAATATAGTTCTAACAGGACTGCATTGCTTCGCTTCTTTCTAATAAGTAAAGCTTATGAATACTTGAAGTTTCTTTTCCATAGTAAGATAGCAATGTAAAATCTCCAAATTCTAAGACCTGTAAAAATTTTCTTTCCAACTTAACGAAGTATCCGGATCAGAAGCCCGGCGAACAATGCGACTTCACCACAATGAGAAAGTCTGCAACTTTATTTTAAACTCTCACTCATCGTAATTTATTAATAACAAAGCGACTATCCATACGCCTCAACTTTGGAAATAGCTTTCAACTACTCCTTGGCCGCTCACCTGTCTTGTATTCTCTCTTCTATTGCTTGACGGGCGGAAAAACGTTTATCAAACAGTCGGTAATGAGGAAGTAGAAAGAGGAGCATAAATAAAAAGAACCGGGTTATAAACCCGGTTCTTTTTAACTGTAAGTGAGCTAAGAAAGTGCTATGCCCTCTGCATCATCTCTTTTGCAATCTTTGTTTGCTCTTCATCTGCTTGTTTGGCTTCTTCCACACACAGTTTCATGGCTTTTTGCGTTTCGCTAAGCCCTGCCTCTTCTGTATAGCTTGCCATGGTACCAAAGGCACCTATCCAGTAATGGATGGCGAGCTGACCGCCGGCAATGATGCCCAGATCGCGCGAATACGCGTCAGGAGCACTGCTGAGGATTTCGCTGTTCACTTTGTCAATCCCTTCAATAATAGGATTTTCCCTTGTTTCGGTGCTGCCGGCTTCCATCAATCCCTTCGCTATACGCTCCGACCATTTCTTAGAGGTTTCATTGCCCTTTTTAAGAGATTCTTTCAATTTCGGGTCTGTTGCCGCATTGTTGATTTCATCAGTAGCTTTGGCTGCCATTTCGCTACCCGTTTTCATAGCTGCCAAGCCATTTTTAATAAGCTGTTTCAACTGTTCGTTTGCCATAAAATTACTTTGTATTTGTGGTTTCATCGCAGAAATACCTGCTTTTGTCCACGGTATTTTCATCATTTGTTAACCCTACTATGGTTACACAAAGCAATCCAAGAGGTACACATGGTATGCTAAAACTGAGAATTCTTTTTTGATGATGGATATTGACAACCGAAAGGATAATAGAAAAGAAGTTTTAGAATATGCAACCTGGCAATCCAGGCATACGCAGGTATCATTCTTTTGAAGAGTTCTTGGCAAAGACACCTAAAATGAATGTAAAACTGATTGCTCACATTAAAAGAATAAACCCAGCTAAAACAATGTTTACCACCATCGCTGAAAATTCCGTATATATATCATCTAATTCCGCTGCCCTTGGACAACAAATTCTCTGTTAATCAATCGTTTTACTGCTCAGCCAGTAGCGGAGTAAGGTGATCAAGGCTTCCGGGATTTCCACATTATACTTGGAAATTCCGGTTAAAATAATACTTATCAGAGGTAAGTTTTCTTAAGACTTTTTCATGGCGCTAAATAATTTATATTTTTTGCCAGAAGCAAATGCCGGATGTGTAAATAAGAAGGCACGCAAAAAATGTATAGTATATGAACTGTTTTCAAAAAGGACAGGAAAGAAAAGATCATATTTATCTCATTTGAACCAGCAAACATCACAAAATATTCTACACTTTTGGAAACATGTAGAAAGCAAATTCTCGTTCTTTAGTTTATTGCACAAGCTGAAAACTGATTTGATAAAGGATAAAATAACGCGGTTTGCAACCGGTAAGTAAATTTAATTGCAGCAAAGAAAATAGAATGGAAATACCTGTTACTTCGTCAGATCTGGTATCTGTTATTGTACCTTTTTTGAATGGCAGCCAGTGGCTTACAGAAGCGCTGGATAGCGTAAGAAATCAAACATATCCCAATTGGGAACTCATTGTGATTGATGATGGTTCATCTGCAGAGCACAGCGCGGTTGCCCGCAAGTATTGTTGTCAATATCCAGGCAATATCATATATACAGAGCACCCGGGACATACGAATAAAGGTGTGTCAGTTTCAAGAAATGAAGCAGTCAGATTAGCCAGAGGAAAATACCTTGCTTTCCTGGATGCTGATGATGTATGGATGCCTGAAAAGCTGACAAACCAATTGGCTATCTTTGAGAAATATCCTTCAGTAAAAGCTATCTTCAATGCTTTTATTGCCTGGTCTTCCTGGCAGGATAAAAATGCAGAAGATTACCTGCAACCAATTGGTGCACCCGCCAACAAAGTCTATGCGCCCGGAACTTTAAACAAACTGCTGTATCCGTTTTATGATGCTGCTTCTCCTGCACCTTCAGGAATAATACTCACCACAGAAGCATTCTATAAAATCGGCGGCTTTGAGTCAGCTTTTTCCGGAATCTATGAGTTGTATGAAGACCAGGCTTTTCTGAGCAAACTGTATCTGAACGAAACAACATTTATTTCCCAAACCGCTGATGTATTGTACCGAAAGAGAGCGGGTTCGATGTCCTCTGCAGCAAACAATGCAGAACGCTATCATATTGTTCGGGCTTTCTATTTCGATTGGTTTGAAAACTACCTGCACTCTCACCGGTTTTACGATGCGGAGTTTAATTCTCTCATTGGAAAAGCCAGGCAAGAAACTGTTTCCTGAAGTAGTGACCTGTTCAAAGGGCGTAGCTTCGTCGGCAAATTAGTCGTGCCTATTTCAAAGCCTGTAACTCCTTTTATATTTCCGGCTTTTAACAAGCGCTCGGAATATGCTTTTACGTTTTCCCTCCTTGACTCACCGTATATGATTACTGCTAACAAAGCTACTGCTGAAGTTGCAAGTAAGCCTTCATCTTACTATCGTTCTCCATCCTTTGGTAATCTGTCCTGCTGCATACGGCTCTCAGGATGCTCAACAAAAGACAAACTCTGTCTGTTCTTACTTCACCTAAATTGCATTTACACAGCCCTTTCTAAAGTAATTACCAGCAAAATCCCTCTTAGTAATTTCTTCTTATCTTAATATGCCCCAGCCGCTAATAAGGAATACGCGTCCGGCAACGATAAGAACCCTTACTTTGCACCCGGTTTATCACAGTTGAAACAACTATCGTCGTATGCTGAAGCTTACTTGTCTGTTTACCATTTCCTTTTTCCTGTGCAGTGCGATAGCCTTTGCCCAGCCAAAAAAGCCTGCCCCAACAGGCAAGCCCGGTTTCGACATTGCGAATGTTCCTGTTTCAAAAGCGGATCTCGGCACCTTCCCATACTTTAAAACACTGCCCAACTTTACGGCAACCGATTCAATCACCCACGAAAGCAACCGCGCTTATTTCTACGACGGCAAAACGTTTTTTACGGTAGATGGCAAAGTATCGTCACAGAACTTAAATATCAACCATTCCGACCAGCCCATCGTGTCTGAGTTTGGCTGTATACAGGAGTTTGATAAAGTCATTTCTACTCTCGGTGGCGTTAAAGTCTTCACCGGTAAAATGCCGGATGAAGCACTGAAAGCTTTTGCAGGAGCCGACGCGGTAGAGTTAGGCAGTGCCAGTAAAGCAGCGGTAGCGCCAAGTTCTTTTTACGGCGTGGTGGAATACGTGATCAGGACGCCCGAAAAAGAGGTATGGGTGCAACTACAGCCGTACAGTCTTGGTTCTAAGTTTTATACGTTGCTGGTGGTGGAGAAATCGACACCCTTGCTGTCGCTAAACACCAATAAAACGAACGAAATTTTAGCCAGCTTGGAAAAAGATAAAAAAGCCATCGTTCACCTGTCCTTCGCACCCGACAGCGACACTTTGCTGTCAGAATCGAAAGATGAAATCCTGAGTATCGCAGGTGTTTACCAGGCACATCCCGACTGGAAACTATCCCTCGATTGTTACAACGCCCCGGTGGGCAATGCAGCTTATACGCTGGCACTCACGGGCAAGCGGGCAGCGGCTGTTAAGCAACAGCTAATGCTATTGGGTGTAAAAGAGGCTTCGCTTACCGCAACGGGCATGGGCGATGTGAAACCGATTGCATCAAATGATACCGAAACAGGGCGGATGATGAATACAAGAGTTGAGATTAATGTGCTTTAACCTTCTTTGCTCAATATAATCTCAAAACCAATTCAGAGAAGTTTGTTACACAAAGAATTCGGTTAAGCTTACAACTTAGCCGCATTTATCCTGACAATTTATACCTTTCAAATCAGAATTATTATTATAGTAGAAACAATTAGTTATATCAACCTAAACTACCCTGAGAACAACTATTGCCCTAATGATTTGCTTAGTTAACTTCTTAGCTGTTTTCTTCTGATTGCCTTCATTTACAAAAGATCAGGTTGATAGTACGGTGTCAATTCAGCAGGGAGTGTAGATTTCGTTAAATTAAACCACTGATTTCGTACAGATGTGACTAGTGAAATAAATGATTGTCAACGTTTATATTGCTCAACACCTTGCGGAAGGTGTAATCAAAAATTACAAAATTATCCACTATGATAGGCAAAACAGCACCCACCTGAACCTTCCGCAGCCTGGCATTATAAAATTCAGCATCCGCATTGGCTTTCTCAATATATAACAGGGCTTCATCTAAATTTCCCTTTTTATAAATAATTCCCGCTAGCGTTAATAAGGCTAATGTTTCTTTGGTTGATGATTTTATGTCTGCGATAGATGCGCGGACCAAATAAGGTATTGCTTTGTCTTCGTACCCTTGACTTATATAAATGCCACCTATCGTTGATGTTGCTAACGCAACCTGATGATACGACAAATCTTTATGTGCAATTAAATGATTCAAATAAAAAAAAGCACTGTCAATATTCCTCTTTTTAAGAAATCTGAGAGCTGAGTAATAGCTAAACTCAAAAGAATTGACAGAATATAAATGTAATGCGGAGTCTAAGTAAAGATTGGCCTTGACATTATATAATGGATCGCCGTTAAAATCGGCAAGATTATAATAAGCGCGCCCCATTAACGAATAATATTCTGCTTTCACTGAATCAGCACGATTCATAACAGATATAACGTACAAAGAATCAAACGTTTCTTTAAACATTCCACTCGACAACATAATAAAGATCGCTTTCAGCTTCGCATCCGTAATTAAAGCTGGATTGCTTTTATAATAAGCTAACCGCTGCAGTTCATTTGCATAAACTAATGCCGAATCATAATTGTAGTATTTGTGCTCGTTGTATAACTGAAGATTAATTTGGTACTGTTTGTCTAAATCGTTAAGTGAACCATTGTTTAGATCGTTCTTTAATTTAGTAATTTCCTTTACTTTACTCTCATCATACATATGCGCGTCTTTTATCGTCCGGTTTAATGCAGCCGTAAGGCTGTCTGTATACGGCGAAGCAAAAGCCACAGAATCATATACTAACAATACGCAAAGAATAAGTATAACTTTCATTAGTTAACTGTTAAAGGCAACAAGACTTTCCAACTTTTTCAAGTTGTTTTTACATGACAACTATCAATATGAAGCAGTTTTTTACAAAAGCATCAACAAGCTAAATAAACGAAATTATAAAGATAAAAGTAAAGGGAGGGTGGCTTTTATAAAAACTAAAGTGGCTTTTAGAGTTAAGAACTTTACTTGTTGTCCCGTTTCGTGCTTAGGTAATATATGGCTGCTGTGCAGGCTTATTGCGCTGTAGCTTACATTGGCAAAAGCATTTGGCTGTGTAAGGCTTTTGTGTGTTGGTTTGCAGGGAAATACTTTTAAATGTGTATTTGCAAATTTGCAAGACCTGTTTGTTGGTTTATTAATTGAGTGCGATCAAAAGCCCTCTACAAAGCGAGCCCAGTCAACCATAATCTGCCGGACCTACCTACACGATGAATAAAACAACCCGAAGGAAGCCGGAACTGGAAATTTCGATAGGCTTGATCACCTTATTTCGTTAATGTTGAGCAGTAAAATGATTGATTAATAAGGGCTTTTTGCCAAGTGGCAGCGGAATTGGGTGATCTCGGAATACGTAACTTCCACTGAGGTGAAGGAGGTAAGCAGTCTTTTCGGGCAAAAGCCTAACTTCAAACTGTCAGATGAAGCGGACTCAGGCTCTTAGAAGTGCAACCTGGCAGGAATAGTCTGACCGGTGAAAATAACAAAGCGGTTGACCAAACATCAGCCGCTTTACATCACAAATCATTTTTATTGTAAATACCTCAAAAAACCTACACTATCATAGTAAGTCCTGACGATTATAAAATATGTAAGCAGATTCGTCATGCAAAGTGTAACTGCTCTCATTTGTTTGCACCCATTATTTAAAACTTCTTTTATTGATAAGCGATGCTGAAATCGTCCATTATTCCTTCGCCATCCTTTACCATCATACCCGGTCGTGGACTTCTGTCCCATTGAGGTAAATAAGAGCCGTTATAATATTCTCCACCTGTTCTTATTTCTTTTTTTGCAGTCGGAGATTCGCCCCAATAAAACCGGAGCTTATAGCCGTCAGTTGCCGTTATTGTCAGATATAACGGTTGACCGGATGTAGCTACCTCTTGTATCACTTTTCTTTTTCCATCTTTTACTTCCCATACCAGTATGTTTCCTTTCTGCATACCAATGCCCACACTTGCATTGGCGTCACCATATACCGTTAGTCCTGTCAGCGCTGCATTTGCAGAACGCACCACCTTTACCATCATTTCATAAGTGCCTGAATAGGGGCGCACCGTTAATGCAGTTCCGGTTTCATTATCCTTTACTGCGGTGCCGTTCAGGTGCAACGCCCCTTTTTCTATTGTAACCTCTGGTTTCGTGTGGCGACCATCCCACATCCAGTCTGCTTTCAAATTGTTACCGGTGAAATCGTCATGAAAATCTCCCGGTTTCAAGCCATCTATAGGATTCACACTTGGCCATCCTGTTTCCTTATTCCATTTCACCTCGCCCAGCATTGCCTGCCTGCCGGTATATACATTATCCTTCTTGTTGTAAGCATGATACAGATACATATACTTTCCTTCCTTCGTTTTTGTTATAGTACCATGTCCTGTGCATTTCCAGGCACCTGATTCTGTTATTATCGGGTTATTTTCATACTTGGTATATGGTCCTTTTAAAAAAAGTGCTTTTGCCACTCCTACTTCATAGCTGCATTCGCGCCCGCAGCATGAGCCGTATGAATAAAACAGGTAATAGCCATTCTTTCGCTTTACTATGCATTGCCCTTCCATGCCTTTGCGTTCATCATCGCGCAGCAGCGATACAGCTTCGCCTGTTACCTTCAACCCTTCATCACTCAGCGGCACACTGAGCAGTTCTATCGGGCGGTTATCAAGACCGTATGCTTTAAAGCTCATGTATAGTTTGCCGCTATCTTCTATTACAAATGGATCTATCGCTTCCTTGCCCCATTGCAGTAACACTCCATGGTCGGTAAAGCCTTTCAGCGGGTCTTTGGAAGTAGCAACTCCAATGCAGACAATGCCATCTGCTGTGCGGCGTGCGCAGTAATACACATAGTAAACACCCTTACGATAAAACAACTCCGGTGCCCAATAGGATGAGGCTGCCCAGGAAGGTGTTTTTGGAAACACGTAGCCTTGCCGCTTCCATTGCAGTAAATCGGCTGATGTAAAGAGCGGGTATTCCGGCGACCAATCTGATGAAGTGCCGGCTGCATAGTATGTATTTCCTACATGCAGGATAGATGGATCGGGCAAGTCGCCTGGAATCACAGGGTAACGCTGCTCTTTGGTTGTAGTAAGTGTTTGTGCATTGCTCTGCAGGAAAAGAAGTGTTGCTATCGCTATTGAAACAATCGTTTTCATCATTTTTATTATGGTGGGTAAAGTTAGTGCCGGAAGCAATTTGCACATCATCTAAAACCGGTAATAACAACTTGCTTTTCTCTTTTTAGTAATCTTTGGATTGAAAATAATTCCGACTTTAAAAAAGACTTTTATGGAATGCAAATAATAAATCGTAAATTATTTCATGCTGTCTATCAAATTCTTACTATCAACTTGAAGATAAAAAACGATAGTATCATTGCTCCTAAGAAGGAGATAGGCTGTAGTGTGTTTTTATAATAATATCATCAGGTTTTATGAAACAATACATTTCCAAGTTCTCAATGATATAGTTATTGGAATCATCTAATGTAACAAAGGGTTCATACCGTTTTTTAAAATTAAGCGATTTTGATGCAACCGTTCCTTGATAATCAATAGTAAGAAAAAAAGATGTCATTCCTCTTTTTGCATCAAAAAAATATCGAAATGCGGTAAACAGCATAACAATAACAACAATAACAACAGTAAGGTTGTGTCATTAAATGTATGATAGTAAGTTAAGATAAACAGAGAGGCAGAGAGGAAGCATAGCTTTGTCAATTAGTGAGATTAGACAAAGAAGTAAACTGTCCTTACTGCCGGAGTGTAAAGGTAGTAAAGAACGGAAAGAAGCACAATGGGAAACAGAATTTGCTGTGCAGGAGTTGTAACAAACAGTTTCAGTTTGAGTACACCTATATAGCCTGCGACCATCGCAATCGGCGAATGATACAGCGGATGCTTTTGCGTGGTAGCGGCGTGAGGGGTTGCGCCGCTAAATTGGGTATAAGCAAAGAAACGGTGCTTCGAATGATTATCAGAAATGCGTTTCCTGTTGATATTGAGCCACAACAATTACATCATGATGCCGTGCAGATAGATGAGCAATGGTCATACGTAGGCAGAAAGAAAAAGAAAGTGTGGCTGCTGTATGCTTATTCGGCGAGAGATGCAGAGATACTGGCTTTTAAGATGGGAAAAAGAAATGGGAAAACGGTTTATAACCTATGGTTTAAGATGAAACACATACCCATTGATTTCTTTCGGACAGATAACCGGGAGGCATGTAAGGTTGTGCTGCCAGCAGAAATACATATTGTCGGAAAACGGTTTACAAAAGCTATCGAAGGAATCAATACATGGTTTAGAACCAGAATCAGAAGGCTCGTCAGACGAACTGTCTGCTTCTCGAAAAAACGGCTCTATCAGTATTCTCTTATCAAAATTAGCTATCTGGCACAGAAATAATAAAACATCATACATTTAATGACACAACCTAATTTCGTTCATTTACCTTATCAATGCTTTTGTAAAGCATGGCTTCATATTGTAGCTGTCGTGTAAAACAACTTGAAAAGGTTGGAAAGACTCATTGCCTTTAATAGTTAACTAATAAAAGTCATACTCATTCTTTCCGTATTGATAATATATGATTCCTTGTCTTTTGCTTCGCCGCATATGGACATTCTTATAGCTGAATTAAATGGAGCAATAAAGGATGCACACTTTTATGATGAGAGTAAAGAAACGGAAATTACCAAATTAAAGAATGAGCTAAATTAAACTGTGCTTAACGCTTTGCATTTCAACGACGACCACAAATGGATCCCTTGTTCTACGCTGTTGTTTACTCACTTTAATGACCCGTATATCCAACAAGCTTTCCAATACCCCGTATGCCATCCATTTATCGTAGTAGTAACGAATCAACTCCTTTCCATAGAATTCTTCCGGCAGCATCCGCCACTGGTGACCCGTCCATAGTAGCTAAATAACAGCACCGAATGTAACCTGCAAAGATGGTTTACGCTTTTCTCTTCTTTATTTCAAAGTCTTGCTTAACTTCATCTCATTGGAAATTAGAGAGCAGAAAAGGATAATTTATCTAACTGAATTTGTTTCATTCTTTTCCAAAGCAAACCTATTCCCTTGCTTCTTTCTTCTAACTAAAATTTAAACAGCCTCTTAGTATGCTCTTGCGTGAAACCAGACTCTGCAAATCCTGTTTCGATAGAAAGGCTTGGTTTGAGGCTCATAAACAGGAAAACACAACATAGTAATCCTTAACTTATCTATTAGCGCTGGCTGCGCCAATCAATAAAGCATCTTCGTCTAACGAGGCTTTTGTAACCGTGGTGTTTACCTCATTCGCAGCTAATCTTCTTTGTAGTTCCGGCAAAAAATAATGGCTGGCTTTGGATATATTTCCGCCCACAACAACTTTACAATTGTATTTTTGTATTTGCGGAATAAGGAACATTGCCAGGTTCTCGCTGAATTCAGAAAACATCTGTTGGATAAAAGGCAGATTCTTTTCGTTCAATAATTCCTTCACACCAGAAACCTGTTTGCCGCTAAGTTCCTTATAGCGATTGATAAACCAGCGTGTAGACAAAAAATCTTCAGCTATGCCGTTTTTAAAGTCAGACTGCCACAACTCTGCATCCATCGCTACGCCGTTATCATATAAAGCCGAGCCAAGACCTGTGCCTAACGTGAGACCCAGCACACAATCCGAATTGCCAGCCACTCCGCAAAAAACTTCACCTTGTAAAAAACAAGCTGCGTCATTCATAAACCAGATGCAATCTGCGTCGATGTTCAGACGTTTGGCTAACACTTCTTTAATATTTACCTGATAAAGCGCTTTGAATTTATCCTGATCTTTAATTAAACAAATACCCTCTTCATAGTTGAAAGGTCCGGGCATAGCTATACCTATTTTTAGCAAGGAACCTGGCATTGTATTACAGGCATCCTGGATAACTTCATACCAGTTCTGTACGAGTTCTTCTGCGCTGCCGTTCGCATTAATTAATTTCCTTTTGCGCGTATCTGATACAACGGCTCTGCCGTTAATATCTACCCAAGCGGCAGCAATATGCGAACCTCCAATATCAACACCTAAGATGAAAGACATACTGTTTAATTTTCTTCTGAAAAGCCCTTCCGGTCTCTATATAATTTTTCTTGTTTACTTATAACCCATATCGGAATCAGGTGCAGGTGTATCTGGCGCAGCATCTTAATTAACTGCTGATGGCTGATGAGCCTTAGGCGATAATGAAAATGGCTTGTCTTCTTCTGCCAGTCCTCTTGTTACCACCGGGCTGCTGCCCATTGTAAATTGCAACGTTCCGCCATTCGCAATATCGCTGTAGGTGATCCAGTTGTGATTGTAGGTTTTGCCGTTCAGCGTAGCCGATTGGATGTACACATTTTCCTTGCTGTCGTTCTCTGCCTCGATGGTAAACCTCTTTCCGTTTTCAAGTGTTATGGTTGCTTTTTTAAATACCGGGCTGCCGATAACATACTGGTCTGTTCCGGGGCATACGCTGTATATGCCCAATGCACTTAGCACATACCATGATGAGGTTTGTCCTGGTCTTCATCACCGGGATAACCATTCTCAGTTGCGTTGTACAATTTATCCATTATGGTTCTCACATGGCTTTGGCTTTCCACGGTTCGCCGCTGTAGTTGTATAAATAAATCATGTGCTGAATGGGTTGGTTGCCGTGTGCATACTGACCCATATTTGCCATTACCATTTCGGTCATTTCATGAATCATGTTGCCATACGTTCCTACCTTCACAGTGTTGGGTTCGGAGAAAACAGAATCTAATTTTGCATTAAATTTTTCGTTCCCACCTACCAGCGTTATCAATCCCTGTATGTCGTGAAACACCGACCATTCCCAGTGCCAGGCATTACCTTCGGTAAACGGTCCGCCCCATTCTGTAGGATCAAAATTTTTCGTCCATTCGCCCGATGCGCTGCGTCCACGCATAAAGCTGGTGGAAGAATCAAACACATTTTTATAGTTATACATCTGGCGGGAGAATATGTTTTTATAAAAATCATTGCCGATCATTCCCGCCAGTTGATAACCGCACCAATCGTCATACGCATATTCCAGCGTTTTGGCGGTTGCTTCTCGATACTGCGGATAAGGCACGTAGCCCAGTTCGTAATATTCTTTCCAGCCTTCCCGACCGTTTGATGGTCCCCACGGACCTTTGCCGGTGGCTTCGTGCAGGTATGCTTTTAGCGCGCTGTCAGGGTTAAAGGTTTCTGATGCCTTTTGCCCACGCATCGGCCAATAACGATATGGCATGATTACCAAGCATACTGCCGCCTTCGCCGGGAAACGACCAGGAAGGCAGCCAGCCGCATTGTTGCTGCGCATCCAGTAGAGCCTGCATGTAATGACCTTCCATGGTAGGATGAAGCAATGCACTCAGCGGAAACTGCGCCCGGAATGTATCCCAGAAACCGGTATCGGTGAACATATATCCTTTGTGAACCTTGCCATCATAGGGACTGAAATAATAAGGATTACCAACTTTATCATACTCATAAAACTGGCGGGAAAACAAACTGGCTCTGAAAAAACAGGAATAGAAAGTGGCTTTTTCTTCTTCGGTTCCGCCTTCTACCGCAATTCTTCCCAAATGCCGGTTCCATATTTTGGCTGCAGCGGTTTTGGTGTCTTCCAGGTTTTTAAAGCTGCCCAATTCTCTGTTCAGGTTGATGCCTGCCTGTTCGCTACTAATGTAGGAAGAAGCCGCTTTTGCCTGAACTGTTTCTCCGTCTTTAAACCGGATGTAAGCGCCAATGCCTTCGCCATCACCCTCTTTTTGATTTTCCTGTATTGTATTCTTTCGGTTCTCCCAGGTGCCATAACTAACAAAGGGTTTATCAAAATAAACTTCAAAATAGCTTTTAATTAGGTTACTTTTATTGAATTTATTTTTGCTTACATAGCCGGTAACTTTTCTTTCTTCCGGGTAAATTTTTATGCCGCTGAAGCCAGTATATCCATCCAATATTAGGTAACTGGCGCCGCTTTTTGGAAAGCGAAAGCGAAGATGAGCGCCGCGCTCGGTAGGCGCTATTTCGGTTACGATGCCGTTATCTAATTTTACTTTATAATAATTGGGTTTTGCAATCTCATTCGCATGGTTAAAAGAGGCAGCGCGTTCATCTTCATTCACCACCAATTTGCCTGTTACGGGCATGAATGAATACACGCAATAATCGGTTGTCCACGAGCTGCACTGGTGAGCTTGTTGAAAGCCGCGGATGGTGTTCTTTGCATATTGATATTTCCATCCATCACCGTTCTTGCCGGTTTGCGGCGTCCATGTATGCATACCAAACGGCAAAGCTGTTGTAGGATAGGTATTACCCCTTGTAAGATGAAAATCGGAGTTGGTGCCTTGCAATGTATTTACATAGTCAACCGGGGTTTTGTGCTGGGCGAAAACAGCAAACACTACGCATTGCAGCAGGAAAAGCAGGTAGCCTGCTTTCTTCATCGGATTGCCTTTTTTAAATCGTAACACTTTCATGGATGATGTATTGATTGTGCCTGTAATCTCTCACCGATTGCACAGATGGACACAGGTATTTTCAAAGCTTGTTTTATATCTGCCTGTGTCATCGGTGAGCGAAATTCTTATCTTTTAAAAATCAGATTACCGGGTTATCAGCGTATTCTTTCCACAGCTTATCCACGGTTTTTCCGGTGCGCTGTTTCCATAAATCCGGCTGATAGGTTCCAGTGCGCATGGCAGCATCCAGCTGTTTCACCAGTTTTTTATCATGCTTTTTTTCTGCCCAGATTAAGAACCTGGCGGTTACCCGGTACGCATCGGTATAATTCTGTTTGGGTAAATAGGCAGGCAGCGTCCAGCCCGCGCCACCATTATCTACGCCCAGCGTAGCGCGCACATAATCGGCGATGCCTTCTGTCAGCCAGCCCGGCGTATTGTCGCTATGATACGATTGCACAATGTGCATCACTTCATGCGTAACCACATCAATGTCTTTCGGGTGTTTAACAAACCATTCGGGGTTAAAGCGAACAAGACCGTTATCCGTTGCTGCCACGCCTTTGTATGCCGGGTCAACTACAAAAATTACTTTTTTCAGCGTGTTCTTGTTGTAAAGTTTTGCTTCTTTCGGATACACGTTAAAAAAAGTTTCTATCAATTGTTGTTTTACTGCACTGTCAAAACCTTGCTGCTTATTGATGAAGATGAGCGTGTAGTCTTTTCGTGTAAAACTGTCTTTACTGACTATATCTTCCATACCGATGTGGTTCCAGTCGCTATCCTGTGCCTCTGCATATTTTGTTGCCAGCAGAAGTAAAGTTACAAAAATGAAAACTGCTATTTTCGGATTGTATCTTTTAAGTATATTATTCATTTGCTGTTATTATAAAAATGTATGTTCCCTGCCTCTTTAATGGCTCGTTCTGCAAGCTTTTACCAAAGCCTTTGTTAGGATGTTTATTTGTTGTGAAGACATCGCTTCTTTTGTTCCGGTTTTGTCAGGATTATACAGATAAAAATCCTGATAAACGATACCTTTCACTTCCACTTGTGAGTTATAGTATGTGTAGCCAGATAGGGTTGTTTCACCAGGCAAGATAGAAGGTGTATTGTTTAGCTTGTCGCCGGCGTTTAGAATTTGAGTGATCATTGTCTTTTTGCCTTTGCCATCCACCAAATAATATTCGCTTTTCATTTCAGCAAGAAAAGATTTTGTTTCGTTATTATCATTGCTTAGCTTGGCATTCTTCTCTGTTATTCCGCCATTAAAAGATTCTGTTTTCAAAATGACGATACCGTTTTTTTGAAACTCCAATATTTGCCTTCCGTTTTTTATACTTGGTTTTATGCCGCCTTCTTCATTACAAACTACCCGCAATATTCCTTTATAATCTGCCGGAATTAAAAACGTGTAGGGCAGCGCGCGATTGTTGCAAGCTGATAAGCATAAGAGCAACACAGCCAATACACCGATATAAATTTTGTTCTTCATATTATTGTTCTAAAAGCATTTAAAACGCGTGCAAATCTTGTAGTTGCAATGACTTTCGTTTTGTATATGTTCTGTTACAAGCTGAATAGAATTGCTGCTGGTTGTTTTCTCATATTGCAGTAAACAATGGCTGGCAAAAGGTACGTCTCCGGGTTGCGTTTTTTTTACAGCGAATGAGTAGAAAGTAAATGTGGAATCGTCAGAACTTCCTGCCTGTATGCTGAATACAACTTCTGTTTTTGGGTACTTTTCAGATTGATATAGCGTTTCAACAGTATTCGCTTTATCATTTTTACTGGTTGTTTTTATTTGTGTAAAACCCAGCTTCGCTAACTGATCATAAAAAGACTGATAATGCGATTTTTCACCGGTACCAAATAGCACTGTAGGTACTCCGGCAGAGTCTATTTTTAAAACGCTTAAGTCGCGGATAATGATAGCCGGGTTAGAAGTCGTGGCAAATTCAGAGTCGGAAAAATAAATATAGGTGATACCGCCGGTGTCTGTGTTGTTCTTGTTAAAGCTAAATCCCTTTCTCGTAATAAAATCGTTGTAACAGGTAAAATCTTTGCATGATGCTTTTGTAATTAATTCTGATAATTGTATGGTCTGAGAAAATCCTGACATCGCTACGAAAATCAAAAGGCATAAGAAAAGAAAGAATTTATGTTTCATATAATTACTGATTTGGTTTAATGCACACGCTGTAAAGTTTTCAATTATCCTTACAGAGATAGTTAAAAAATCTTGATGTTGCTTTTAAAAGAAAGGCTATAAAGCATTCTGCTAAATAGATATTCCCAATCTTTATCGCTGCGATACTCTGTTTATTGACTCGTACCGGCACCAATTAACTACCTCTATTTTCTTTTCTTCAATGCTTCCCCAATCGCTTTCTCTGCCAG
Organism: Ilyomonas sp.; assembly: GCA_965199845.1. GTDB lineage: Bacteria > Bacteroidota > Bacteroidia > Chitinophagales > Chitinophagaceae > Ilyomonas. The sequence continues at coordinate 113,251 of CBDATZ010000052.1, read as the reverse complement.
CGGTTCCATCACTTTATAACCTTCCAGAGTTGGATGCACGCCATCTTTTGATAAAGTAGCCGGCAACCCGTTATCCGGATTTGTCATAACGGTAAAATAATCAAGGTAAATGATGTGGTTCTTATCGGCATATGCCTTCAGCATCTCAATAAGGGCCTTTACTTTTGGTGCCGGGTTAATAGCCGGTCGCCACGGAAAAGCCGAGGCGGGCAACACAGAGGAAAAACAACTTTAATGTGATTCGCTTCCGCCAGTTCCGCCATCGAAACGATACTGCCAAACACATCTTTCAATTTTGATGGAACATTGTTTTTAGCAATGTCATTGATGCTGGTGAGTATCACAACCACTTTTGGCTGCAGATTGATGACATCCTCGCGGAAACGCAACAGCATTTGCCCGGTCGTTTGTCCGCTGATGCCACGGTCGAAATAAGGTTTGCCGGAAAAGAAAGAAGAATCGTTGGTAATCCAGAAATCGGTAATGGAATTGCCCATAAACACAACCCGCTTCTCTCCTGAAGCAGGCGGTTGCACCCTGGTACTGTCTCCTTCGTATATATGTATATTCGCCCAGTCCTGCGCCTTTGGAGTGTCAATACTCAAAGCGATGGCTAACAAAGGCAAGCCTGTTTTTATCATGATAATGATTGTTGTGTCTTCAAAAATGCAGTTATCAATCGTGCTTGTTTTGAGTAAGATAGTCAGTCTTTGTAAAAGCGAAACCAGGTAATCCGGCTCTGTTTATTCTTCGTTCGACAAAGAGTACGGAAAGCTGGATGGCTCTGTACCGCGTTGCTGATTCGGGTGCGTCGCCATATCAAAATTGATAACTGCACCTTGCAGCAAAGTATCGTGAGACAACCAGTTATTGTTATACACTTTTCCATTGTAATTCATGCTGTTGATGTACCTGTTGGCTTCACTGTTGTTTGGTGCGTTTAGTATTATTTTCTTACCGTTTTCTAAGTTGATGGTCATGTTTTTAAAAAGCGGCGTACCCAGCACATATTGCCCGCTGGTTGGGCAAACGGGATAAAATCCCATCGCCGAAAATACATACCAGGCTGATGTTTGCCCATTGTCTTCATCGCCGCAATATCCATCCGGCGTTGGCTTATATAATTTATCCATCACTTCACGCACATGATATTGCGTCTTCCATGGTTCTCCGGCAAAATCGTATAGATAAGTCATGTGCTGTATCGGCTGGTTGCCATGTGCATACTGACCCATGTTCATCACCTGCATCTCGCGCATTTCGTGTATCACACCACCATTGTATTCTTTATCACCAAACACCGGCGGCGCGGTAAACACAGAATCCAACTTGGCAACAAATTGTTTATTGCCGCCCATTAAATTTATCAAGCCTTGGATATCGTGAAAAACCGACCAGGTGTAATGCCAGCTATTGCCTTCGATAAATGAGCCGCCCCACTTATATGGACTAAAAGGTGTTTCAAAACTCTTGTCCTGATTTCTTCCGCGCATGAACCCGGTTGAGGAATCGAATACATTTTTATAATTCCGGCTGCGCTTTTTATATACGTCAATTTCGGCAGCCGGCTTGTGCAAAGCCTTTCCTAACTGGTAAATCGAAAAGTCATCGTAAGCATACTCCAGCGTGCGGGCTACGCCTTCGCCTATTTTTACATCATGAGGCACATACCCCACCCTGTTGTAATAGTCAACGCCTCTGCGACCCGTAGCATTAGGACCTTCGTTATTAGCATCGTGCAGCAAGGCATCATACAGCGTATTAATGTCGTAGCCCCGAATGCCTTTTAAATAGGCATCGGCTACCACGGAGGCAGAATTGTTGCCAAGCATAATATCGGCATAGCCGGGACTGCTCCATTCCGGCAGCCAGCCGCCTTCTTTATAATCGTTAATCAATCCTTCCTGCATCTCTTTATCGATGGACGGATACGCAAGATTCAGGAAAGGATACAGTGCCCGGAATGTATCCCAGAAACCGGTGCCCGCAAACATATAACCCGACTCTGTTTTACCTGTATATGGACTCCAGTGCACAATCTTTCCCTGCGCATTTGTTTCGTATAATTTGTTTGGAAAAAAACAGCATGCGGTACAGGCAGGAATAGAAAGTGCGGGTCTGGTCAACCGTGCCGCCCGAAATGGTGATGTGGTTTAATGTTTTGTTCCAAACCTCTTTGGCTTTTTGCTCTGTAACATCAAAGCTGTCATTGCCCTGCTCAACTTTTAAATTTAATTCAGCCTGCTCGAAGCTGATGAAGGAAGAAGCTACCCGCAGGTGGACTTTCTCATTGTCCGTTGTTTTAAATCCAATGACCGCAAGCGCATGTTCAGCCTTCATCTCAAGTGAATCAGTTGCGAGCATATCGCGGTAAGTTTGCGTTACGGTAAACGGCTTATCTACATAAATTACAAAGTAATTTTTGAAGTTGGGCAACGGTCCGCGCGCATACTTGGTTGAATAGCCGATTATCTTTTTCTGGTCGGGAAGGATTTTTATATAAGAGCCTTTGTCCAATGCATCAATCAGGATAAAAGAACTATCACTCTCAGGGAACGTAAAGCGAAACTGGGCAGAACGTTCCGTTGGTGTAATCTCTGCCGTTACATTATAATCGGCTAAATAAACGCTGTAATAATAAGACTTCGATATCTCGGCTTTGTGCGAAAACCAGCTTGCCCTGTCATCTTCCGTTTTCTTAACATGGTTGGTAAGCGGCATGATGGAAAACTGGCCATAATCATTCATCCACGGCGACGGCTGATGGGTTTGTTTAAAGCCGTAGATCTTATCCGCCGCATATGTGTAAATCCAGCCATCGCCCATCCTGCCAGTTTGCGCAACCCAGGTATTCATTCCCCAAGGCAACGCAATGGCAGGATACGTATTGCCATTGGATAAACTGAACTTGGAGTCAGTACCCATCAAAGGATTGATCCATTCAACCGGAGGAGTGATGCTATCTACCTCCTGCGCTGCAGCACATAACGAAAGAAAGCTTGCAATTGCTGCCAGATATAGTTTCATAGTAGCTTATATTTTTGTTTTGTTTTTGTGTTTTCTGGATAACAGCTGCCCGTGGTTTATGGTCAACGTAAAAGGGTTGAATTGATGTCATACAAATTCAACCCCTTTTATCAAAAAATTTATGCCATTTTACAGAATAGACGATTAAGGATACAAAATCAGCCGCCACTCGCTGATCTGTATTAAGTTGCTGCCATTGTTGGAAAGTACATTGATACGATATTGCTTGTAAGCGGTGGTATTGGTAAACTCGTATCGTTTAGTAAAATTGCGGTCAGGGAATGTTTCGTCTGTCCGCGTGTCCAGGATCGTCCAGGTAGTTCCATCGTTAGAACCAGCCAGGTTCCAGTCTTTCATATCTCTTTCCGGCGCGTCGTTGCCAGAGGTAATGGTGTAGGCGCCGATGATGGTAGTTGACGGAAAGGTAAGCTGAACCCAAAAATCCTGCGGGAAACCGTCAGTTAAAAACTTGGTGTTATAATCGCCATCAACAAGCTTGGGGGAACCTTCGCCGGCGCCGGAACCGCCGCCGTTTTCTCTGCTTACTGTAAGTGTTGCCTGCGATGTAATATCTTTTTCCAGTCGCTGAATGGTATCTATCTTGAAATAAGTGGTGTTTAAAACGCTGTCAATATGACCTGAAGAAACGCTCGCTATCGAAACCGGAATTATGTATTTCAGTGTTTTGTCCAGATTGTTAGTAATCACTTTTACCGGCAAAACATCGGAGCTGGTTTGTCCTGCTTTTATTACGGTTGAAAGAGAAGGCAATTCAAAGCTTGACGCAGGCATCATTACATAATGGGTGCCATTAGCCGTATTGTAACTGCTGACTAAAGAAGAATCTATTTGAAACCCAATCGTTATATCCTGGCTTGGATAATTCAACCCGCCATAAGCGACGCTAAACGGAAGGGTTTGCGCTGTATCAGTAAGCAGTAAGGAAAAGTCGCTGGTACGTGCTGCCGAAGGCATATAAATATTGCCTTCGTTCGTGTAAGTAATATCATCAGGCTTATTGCATGAGGCAATCAACACGCCTATCAGTGCAAAAACTGTGAAAAAGTAAAAAAGCTTATCAGATAGTTTCATTTGCTGTTTATTTATATCGCATGTTAATGAATAAGCAAAAGAGTTTCGGATTGATTGGGTTCTTTTACTACAAGTTTTACCAGCCTGTATTTTGAACCAGATTCTTATCAACATTTATCTCCTGCTGTGGAATGGGCCACAAATAATGTTTCTTTTGAAAAACCCGGTTTTCAAACACAGTTCTTTGATAAAAAGCCGGATCGTCAACACTGCTACCGGCATTGATGTTCATGCCATAGAAAGGACCGCCATCTGTTTGTTCCGCAATTTTCCAACGACGGGTATCAAAATAACGGGCATTTTCAAACGCCAGTTCTACTCTTCTTTCTTTCCTTATGGCTGTACGCATCTGGTCTTGCGAAAGCCCTGCAGGCAAATCAGGAATACCGGCTCTTTCCCTGATTAGGTTTACATATTTAGCGATATCAGCATTGCCGGGATTAGATTCATTCAAAGCTTCGGCATAATCGAGATATATTTTAGCTAATCTCATCAGCACCCATGCACGGTTATTATTATCATAGCTCTGTGTAATATTCTTGCGGATGATATAACCGGTGGGAGAATAGTCATTACCACCTACGCGCTTGCCGGAGTTGCCATTATAATAGGTTTCCGTTTTAACAATACCGGAACTGGTTGTCGTATTTAACCAAATGCGCCCGTTATAAGTTACATCAACATAGAAACGAGGTTCGCGGTTCACCCACATATTGTACGTTCCGGCTGTTGTATATTTGCCATCGGTGGTGGAAAAGCCGTTTTCAACATAGCCTGAGCCAAAGTCGGTAATAGACATGCCATTGCTCATAAAAAACGCATCCACCATCTGCTGTGTTACACCCAATCCTCCACTACCACGAATAGCACCGTCAGAGCCGGAATGATAAGGTGTACCTTCATACTGGCGTGTTCCTGGATCAGCATTTCTTTTAGCGAAAACCCATTCTTTATTCCAATCGGTATACATCACGTCGCGGCAAGAAGCATAAGGGTCAGGATTACCTGCTCCGTCCGTAACGCGATATAAGTCGAACCTGCCCGGCACGAATGCATCAATAAAGGCTTTGGCAGCCGCAGTCGCAGTAGCCCATTTGGAAGGGTCTGCCTGCAGGGAATTAACTGTGTGCCATCAGGGTTTTTTAATGAAGCATAATCAGGATTACCGTTGAAGAGCGGGCTTGCTGCCGCAAGCAGCATATCTTCTTTATAGGCCATCACTACCGATCTCATCATTCTTCCGTTATCGCCACCGTTTGTGGAGCCGGTGCTATACAAATCATCAGATATATCGGCGGCAGCTTTATCGAACTCACTGGCAATATAAGCTACACATGAATCGTAAGGAGCACGGGCAAGCTGCACATTGTTCAGCGGTGCATCGGGTGCTATGGCTTCATCACCAATAATAGTAACCGGGCCATATATTTTAAGGAGGTTATAATAAAAGAAAGCGCGCAGAGCACGGGCTTCGCCAATATACCGGGCAAGCAATTGTGCTCCATTTGGCTGATTAGTAATTTCCTTGCATTCGCCTACATGCGCCATGAAATAGGTAGCTGACCGGATACCGGTATAATAGTTTCTCCAAAAATTATTCACGGTACCGTCTGTTGGTCCCCAGGCGCCTATGTTCATGTAATTGCTATACACAAAACTCCAGTCATACTCGGCTTCATCAGTTCCACCTGTCCAGGGACCACCAGTATGATTATTTTGAGGATTATTATCAGCATCAATATAACGTTGCGATGCTTCGTCCCTAATGTATGAATACACGTTTGCGAGGTAATTATCTACCGTGTTTTTATGGGCAAATACCTGTTCGATGGTAGTTCTGTCCTGCGGCACCTGGTCGAGATAGTTTTTGCTACAAGAAGCTGCCGTAAATAACAGTCCGGTGATGAACAGGAAAGAAATGAATTGTTTCATATTGTAATGCTTAATCTTATTAAAAATTGAAATGAATACCTACCGAATACACTGCCACCTGCGGATAGCGCACACCATTTGAAGTATTTAGTTCAGGATCCCAAAGCTTGAATTTGCTGAATGTAAGCAGGTTTTGCCCCAGTAGGTAGAGCTGTACACCTTTAAGACCTAATTTTGAAAATGTATTCTTGTTGAAATCGTAAGTAATCTGCACTGTACGCAGCTTTAAGAAACTTACGTCTTTCAGCCACCAGGTGCTTTGCTGGTTGTTGTTATTATTTTTGGGTCCGCCAAAGCCAAGCCTTGGATAGAAGGCGTTTTGATTTGGTTTTTCAGGTGTCCAGCGGTCAGTGATAATTGCATAAGCATTTCCTTCACCGCCATCACCCGAAAACGGCTGGATGCTGTTCCCGCTTAACATTCTTGTTGCTTTTCCCTCACCTTGGAAGAACGCCCCGATGCTGAAGTTTTTTATGGTTAAATCGAACCCAAAGCCATATAACAGAAAGGGAACATCGCCATTGCCAATTACTTTCCGGTCATAAGTATCAATAATACCATCGCCGTTCAAATCTTTGTATTTAATATCGCCGGGGCGAACCTCGCCAAAAGTTTGCTGGGGCGATTTCAAAATGTCGGCACTATCTGTAAATAAGCCTTCTGCTACATAACCGAATTGCGCCAGTGTAGCCTGCCCGGAGGCATTTTGCCAGGGGTATTTTTGTAAAGGCTGATCGTTTTGAATTAATTTATTACGGGCATAGGTAAAACTGCCACGTAAGCCAAGTTTTACATTGCGTGTAAGCACCACGTTGTTTTGCTGAAGCGAAATGTCAATGCCCGCATTATTTACAATACCGAGATTACCATAAGGTGAAGAAGTAAGACCCACAAATTCAGGAACGGTACCACGTTGAAGGAAGATGCCGGTACGGTGTTCTTTAAACAAATCCACGTTGATAGTTGTCGCTTTCAGCAGCGTCATTTCCATACCTACGTTTGTTTTGTGAGAAGTTTCCCAGGTAAGATCAACTGCATAGCTGCTTATCTGGTAGCCACCGATGCCGTTTCCGCTGGGACCAAATGAATATCCATTGGCGCCGGTATTTACCTGGTCAAGATAAGCAAAGCGATAGCTGCCTATACTACTATTGCCTACATCGCCCGATGAGAAACGGAATTTCAGGAAGCTAATAGCATTCTTAAGCGGATCAAAGAATTTTTCGTTGGAGACAACCCAGCCTAAACCAAACGACGGGAAAAAGCCATAGCGTTTTTTCGGGGCAAAGTTTTCAGAACCATTATACCCGAAATTAGCTTCGGCAAAATACCGGTCGTTATACGAATAGGTAATTCTACCCGCCAAACCTCTGGTGCGGAAAGGTATGGAGCTTGTAAAATCTCCTGCAAAAGCATCTACAAACTCACTTTGATTATAAAGCAGCAAACCACTTACACGATGGTCACCAAAAGCCGTATCGTAGTTTAGCGCAGACTCGGTATATATACGCCGGTTACCGCCATTAAACCTATCATAGCCCAGCGAACTATTCCCCGTGTATGTAAGCAGAAGATTGAGGCTGCCATCGGGATTGCGGCCTGTAGCGATATAATCATTTTGTCTCTTTGCATGACTAATACCCAGGTAACTGTAATTATCAAAAGCATACATACTGGTGAACGACAAACCTTTTACCAGCATATTCAGTTGCTGCCGCACACGAATGTTTGTATATAACTGCGTTTCATACTGGTTGGCATAGCCGGAACGGGTAGCTGCATCGTAGGGATTGCGGAAACCGCCGTTCGGGTTTCTTCCTGATGATGTGTCGCCGGGATAAGTAACCGGCAATTCGACAGGTGGCATATCCATTACGGAGCCAAAAATGGAATTGACTTTATTAGCATTAGCAGGATCATCGCCTGGTTGATTTCCAGCATTAATTCCGGGATAATGACCATTGCTATAATATCCCTGGATGCCCAGTTCAATGGTTGTTGTACCGGTGGCTTTTACGGTAAGATTGCTGGTAAAATTAAATCGCGAGAAACCTACACCGCTGTGATACGGCTGTGCCGGATCAGACTTAATAAAGCCGTCTTCATCATAATAGCCGAGCGATACATAATAAAATGCAGAAGGTGCACCACCGTTGACGTTCAGCGTAGCTTTGCGATTTTGCCCGTAGTCTTTGAATACGGTTTTCATCCAGTCTACATTAGGATATAAATAAGGGTCGGCACCAGTTTTCGTATTGGCAATGTATTCATCCGAATACTTAGGTGCATCGCCCCTCGTTGTCAATGCTTCGTTGGCCATATTCATATACGTAATGCCATCTGCCAGCTTCGGTAGTCTCGTAAAAGTGGTAACCGACTGCAAATAATCAGCAACGAATTCCGGCTTGCCTGGCTTACCTCTTTTCGTGGTAATAAGTACAACGCCGTTAGCACCACGCACACCATACACTGCCGTCGCTGAGGCATCTTTCAAAATACTGAACGAAGCAATGTCATCATAATTCAGATTGCTCATTGAACGTTCAACTCCGTCTACCAGAATTAACGGACTTGAATTGTTGAGTGTGGCAATACCGCGTATCCAGATGTCGGCATCATCATGTCCCGGTTCGCCGGTACGCTGTACAGCTACCAGACCTGCTAATCGCCCTGCTAAGCCTGCACTTACATTGGCAATCGGCTGCTTTAATTCTTCTACATTAACAGTGGCTTGCGCGCCTATCTGGCTTATCTTTCTTTGTTTGCCATAGCCCACCACTACTACATCATCCAGCGTTCCAGCTACCGCATCCAAGGCTACATCAAACACAATACGATCATTGACAACATAGGTTTGCCTATTGTAACCTACATAAGTAAATGCCAGTGAATCGCCTTGCGTGGCCATGATCTCATAAAATCCTTTGGCATTCGTTAGTATGCTCTTCTTGGTTACCAGGTTAATAACCGTAGCATCCTGCATCGCATTTCCCAGTGCATTTCTAATGGTTCCGGTAATTTTTAACTGCTGCTTTGCGGCAGGTGTCTGCGGGTCGGGATTTACCGGACTCACCTGTGCATTACTGGACTGCGAGATCAAAAAAAGAGCAATGAGTAAGCAACCAGAAAGTCTGCAGACAGGCAGAAGTAAATTTCTCGTTTTCAAGTGCGTTAATTTAGTATTTATAAAAGAATAATTGGAAACGGCAGGGGAGCCTGTTTTCCCAAGCAATAGAGACTGATGAAATCATTAGCTGCAACTATTTTCTTACTTCTGGTCTGTCTAAAAAATATTCAACACCAGTTGCAAATGCAGTTAACATACGAATTGATAATACCTGTATATTAATTTTAATCCGGCCGTTAACCAACGGAAAGAGATTTTACAATCGAATATTTTCATCATTGCAAGTCCAATCCATAACAATCATCCAGTTCTTTACAGTAATCCGAATAATTAGCAAACCAGTCCTTTTCTAAAAAGTTAAAAGTATTTAGGAAAAACGATTTAGCAAATTTTTTTTACAATTTTTTAAAATTTTATTTAATACAGGCGATGGTTTATCTTAAAAAAAGGGAGTGTTTGATATATAAAATGGCTAATAAACAAATGAAATTAAGATAGTTACTAGAAATTATCTGCGAATATACATACTGGTAAAAAAAAGGCAGATTTATTTTTGGGAAAATTCTCTCCATTCAATTCTTTATCATATTCGGAAAGGACAACGTAATATCTGGTTTAAAGACATTATAACCCGATTAATAAATATTAAACATTTATATTTTTAGAAAAAACGATTTAGCTTTAGTTTGGATTACAGTTTGTATTTTTTTCTTGAAGAATCCCGTACAATTAATTTTCCGGGCAATACTATTTTGCGATTGATGAGACTTTTAGAAATAAGCTTGTCCAGCAATATGTTGATGAGTTGCATAGCCATTGCTTCAATAGGTTGGGCAATAGAAGTAATGGAAGGCGTATGCAATTCGAAAATAACATTGTCGTCAAAAGCAATAACAGCTATTTCTGACGGGATGGAAAGCCCCATTTTTTTAATAGCCTGTAAGCCGTTGATGCCAAGATAATTAGTAGCCAAAATAATAGCATCCAGCTTTTTTTTTCTGCTTATAAAGTCCATGATATGCGCTGTGATATTGCTGTCATCCATTTGATAACTGATTTCTTTAACATGTTGAGGCAGTCCATAATCGTTGGCTGCTGTTTCGTATCCGTGCAGCCGCTCCTGCATCTGAGATTGAAGGGATTGGATGGTTACAAAGCCAATCTCCTTGTATCCCTCCTCCTTAAGATGTTTCACCGCGTTATAAGTGCTTTGAAAGTTATCGAGGATCACATAATCATTGGCTCCATCTTTAAAAAACCGGTCAAACATGATTACGGGTGCACCACTGTTGGTTAGTTCATCTATTTCGTCCTTAATATTTTCGGTGGGTGTGATGATGTAACCATCAACATGACGGTCTTTAAACATCTGCATTAATTCTCTTGCTTTTACCGGATCATTTTCGGTGCTGCAGTAGAATATTTTATAACCATTTTTATAGGCATTTTCTTCTATCAGCTTAGCCAGATTGGCAAAAAAAGAATTGGAGATATCTTCCACCATAAGCCCGATGATATTGGTTTTACCGGTTCGGAAGCTTTTCGCTAACAGGTTAGGCTTATACCCGACTTCCTCTACAAATTTCAATACCTTTTGCGTTGTCTGATCGCTGATTCTCTTTTCCTTCGACTTTCCGTTTAGAATAAACGAGATAGTTGATTTAGAAATGTTTAATTGTTTACTTATGTCTACAATAGACAAGGTTTTCTTTTTCAAATAGCAAAAACGTTTTAGCGAAGATAATAATGTAAATATATTATATTGAATAGGAAATTACATGTTACATCAGCAAAATAGTCACTTTGTTGAAGCATCATTAAACAGCCTTGCGGCATGAAAGCATGCATCAGTTATCTATGGTAATTAGGACATTTAAATCATCGAAATCTGTTAAAGGTTACAATGAGCTTCGCCCGCCTGTCAATTGCAATTGTCTATTATCACAACACAGGCACACCAGCAAACCGGCGCGCTTGTAAAACGATGGGAAAACTACTATTGGCCGGTTGAAAACTGATGTCCTCCCCAATATCAGACAAGGATAAAATAGAGAGATCGGGCTTATTTGAAGGTTCATATCTGCTCATTGATATATGTTTTTTATTCCTCAGCCGATGCATATTCTAACGTTAAAAAAACATGCTTCAATGAGTAGAAGTGGAAATTTCGTTAGGCTTGATCACATTATTTTGTTTGTTATTGAGCCGTAAAATGATTGGTTAACAGAGGCTTTTTATCAAGTAGCAGCGGAATTGGGTTATCTATGTATACGGAATTTCCAAGCCTATCACCATCCTAACTTTTCTCCAACACATAAAATGTAAGCCCTTACTTAAAAGGAGATTAAATAAATTGTTGTAATACAAAGCGATTCGAAAGCCTGATAGCTTTGATGTCTCTAAGATATTAATGTTTATGAACCAATATCCTATGGCTCCTTACGAGCAGGAACGAATATAGGAACTGTTAAGTTACCAGATTTTAGATACAGAAAGTGAAAATGAATATGATGATCTAATCCGGCTGGCTGCCCAAACCTTCCATGTCCCGGTGGCTGTTATTTCATTTATTGAGGAAGACCGGTTGTGGCTGAAAGCGAAGGTCGGTGTGTAGATTTCGCGAGATTAAACCCTTGATTTCGCGCAGAAGTGACCAGCAAAATAATTGATTGCCAATACTTATATTGACTATTCGTTGCGGAATGTGTGATTGAGGATTGCGGAATCATCCACTGAGCCCCCGGGAGTTCACAAGCGGCACGAGCATCCGCGGGCGAAGCAGAATTTGCAAGCAGGGCGGTAAAACCCTGCGTAATATCTTATACATGTGCTCGCTGAGTGCTGTTAAAAGTAACATAGCCTGTAAACAACTCTATGAGCGGATGGTGGCAAAGGGAAAAAACAAAAAGCCGGCACTCATAGCTGTCTGCAATAAACTTCTCAAACAGGTCTTTGCTGTCGTAAACAACCAAACCGTATTTGATAACAACTACTCAAAAAATATCGCTTAATTTATTTGGTTATTTACACAGTTCATGTTGGCGGTAGTTTTTTTTAGTCAACAAAAGTTTCTTTGATAATACTTTTTACGCTTTGAATATCTTTGTTTGTTAATGGTTCAAAAACTTTTATAATTCTTGTTCTATCTATAGTTCTTATTTGGTCAAGCGCAATCCAACCTTTTGTTAATTTGTGATTGATTTCAATTCTTGTTGGATAAGGCTTTGAACTGCTTGTCAGTGGTGCTACTACAACGGTTTGCAAATATTTATTCATTTCATTTGGTGACACGACTACACAAGGTCTTGTTTTTTTCATTTCACTTCCAACTGTTGGGTCAAGATTAACCAGCACAATGTCATATTGATTTACCTGTTTCATTCTTCAAAACTTTCATCTTCAAATACATCGTCAATTAATAATTTATCATCACCGTTCTCATGCATTTTCTTAAAAGCCTTTTCCCAATTTTTTCTTGGTTCCGGTTTCGGCTTTAGAATTATATAACCTTTTTCAAGCACAAGTTCAATCTTGTCATTAATGTTATATTTTTCAAGAATAGTTTTGGAAAGTCTGATACCTTTTGAATTTCCGATATTGATTATTGATAACTCCATTTGTATATTTTGTGATTACAAAGTAATCACCTTAAAATTAAATTTCCAAATCAAATTTTGTCAAAGAACAAGGTAAATAAAATGTAATCTTTGAAGTTTAAGCTGTCACGAAAAATTACCGCCAACGGCTCACTGCTTGCTGCTGTGCGTAGCGGACTACAGAGTGGTGTCAGCCTGGATAAAGATATATCTCTTCATAAAATTACTATTGCTGACTGGCAAGTGTCCTTTAGGTTTGTTTTTACTAAAAGGGCGATACTTAGATACTGTATTTTTCTTTTCACCAGCCTTTTACTTTGCAGAGATAACCTAACCGGGCAGCAGCGGCTCATTAAAGCAGGTGTCAAGGCTCACGACCTATCGGCTGATCAAATCCGCTGCTGCTTTTTACTTCCTTCATTGTCTATATAGCAATTAGGGCTTTTATACCCATTATCAAGGACTCAGACTTTGGGAAGTAAACCGGTTAAGTCATCACAAATAAAAATCTAAGGTATGAAACCAATCACAAAGCACTTCATGGGTATTGACGTCTCTAAACCCTACTTCGACCTGTCACTGATGAAAGTCATCAACCATCAGAAGGAGAACGTCCTCACCCGGCGCTTTGCCAACACCACAGCCGGCATCAAAGCCTTCCACGCCTGGCTTATTGAACAGCAGGTAAGCTTTGATGAACACTCTCTTCTGGTCATTGAAAACACCGGCATCTATCATCGGCTCATCTGGCAGTTCTGTTTGTATATTTCACTAAATTAAACCACTGATTTCGTACAGATGTGACTAGTAAAATAATTGATCGTCAACGTTTATATTGATCAACACCTTGCGGAAGGTGTGATCAAAAATTACAAAATTATCCATATAAGACATCTATTTCCCTTTTTAAGTCGACAAAAATGATTTGGTGGGGTTCAACACCATATCGTTTTAACGAGGCTGGAAACAGGTTGCGTGACGTGCTGATGTATAAACAAACGCCTCCTAATGCCATTAGTTTTCCTAGTATCCCTGCTACAAAGCAGCTTGTTGCTGCCATGTTTTGTTTTGATGAACAAAGGAATTCATGTGTACAACCAATCGGAAAAGTAGCATTTGGAAAAGCCTCCTCGATTGATGGCATACCTAAATCGATGTCATTATCAGTATATAATGCCTTGATACCTTGCAAGGGAAGTATAGCCTTTTCAAGCTGTTGTAATAGTTGGTTTTTGCTACTTAGCATAGCTAAATTTATTAGCAAAGTAAATACTAAAATCATTAGTAGTCTAAATTTTGTGGAAAACTCAGTTGTTTTACATATAGTGTGAAAATTTCGGTAAGTTTAATCACCTTAATTTCGTTAATCGTTGAGCAGTAAAATAATTGATTAACAGAGACTTTTTTGTCAAAGAGTAGCAGAATCGGATGATGTCTGGAGGTGGAATTACCATTATTGCCTCATTATTTACCTTTGATTACTTTAAATTCTTATTTTAATACTCTTTTTCCAACTTTGGCACACATAATTATACCCATATCAGGCTAAGCAATTAAAAATCAATGTTTATTCTCCCGGCATATGCCTTGACATGTTTCGGTCAGAAAGAATCCATATTCAATTTGTAAACGTTTGCATCTAAAATACTGCCTGCATGAATAATTTTACGGTTCTATCCATGGTAATTTTAATTTGTCCCATTCTGATGCTGTTCTTTTTGAGTTCCTTTCTTACTTACAATGTGCTAGAATTTATTTCAGAACTTCGTTCAGGAAGAGCCGCGACCTACAGACTTTCAAAAGAAGAGGCTTACCTACAGCATTACATGGGCTGAGGTATACGTAATTTCAAGTATTATTAAGCTCAAACCCTTACAATAGACAAAGCGGTTTACCTGGTCACTTCCTGTTTGTATAATAATTTATCTATATTTGTTTCAATACTTAGGTATTGAAATTTTACGAAATGCGCCGCCTATTTCTATAGGTGGCTTTTTATTTTCTAAGCTTCTTGTTGCCGCACTGACGTTACTTGTTAATTCATAAATATGATCTTTTCTCTTTTTAATTCTTGATTTCCCGCATGGAAACACTATGAGCTATTCCAATCTTCATAACTTGTTCAAAATGAATCACACACATGTTGGCACTTCACTTGAAAAACAGGGAGCAGTTATTTATGACGGCATTTTAAAATCAATATCACCAATACAAAATCACTGTTGTGAAACGAATTATCCATGTAACTACTGCTTGTACAAAATTCATTTCCCTTTTTTCATGTGTAATCTTTAAAAATCAACGGCGTTCAATCCTTCTCCCTTTTAAAAACTATCAGCGCAAAGTTTTGCGTACATCCAATGTGCCTGCCAGGATACCAATCCTAACACATAACAATATTTATTTTAATTGATGAATTACCTTCTGTGTCTGGTAATTCTGATTCTTCTGTGGTACATAGTCAATATCAGGGATGCAGAAAAGTTTTAATCTTAACAAAAGGCTTACTATTCAATTTGTCTTTTTAAATACTTTTAATCCAATAATTATGATTGCTCATTCTTTTCTATTTCCGTTCGCAGGGATGTTTTTGTTAGCCATTATGTGGATCGTGATGACCAGGCCGGTTAAAAGATTTCATCGTCGTTAAGTAAGTGTGTTGTTTGCATAAAACATTTGAAGTATTGGTAAAAGAAGTCTTGTTTTCGTGTCATCTGTTCCACTTCCGGACGTCTCTGATTGGAAGTTCCGAATGGTTTGATCACTTGATTTTGATACTTATTAAGCAGTAAGAGAATTGATTATGAATGGCTCTGTAGTCAAGCAATGACAGAATTGATAGATTTTGATCCGAAACATACAAAATAAGACAAGAGCATTTTCAATACATTTACCTGATAAACAATGAAAACATCAACAATA
Source organism: Ilyomonas sp. (assembly GCA_965199845.1). Taxonomy (GTDB): domain Bacteria; phylum Bacteroidota; class Bacteroidia; order Chitinophagales; family Chitinophagaceae; genus Ilyomonas. The sequence goes on along the minus strand of CBDATZ010000052.1, from coordinate 97,555 downwards.
AGATTATATAGTTGCCGGTAAAACAGTAACCGTTCATCAATTAAAAAACAATTGCCATGGTATATAAGGCGTTGTACACACTCAGTATAAACCAAATAGCCACAATCAATGAAACGGTTCACATTGTTCGTAATCTGTTTTATAATCCTACTTATATTGTCAGTGTTTGCCTGTGAAATATTAGAGAGAAAAATAAGAAACCATTCGAGATCTGTTTCAGAACACAACTAAGATTTGAAATTTACTTACCGGATAAGAGTTGATATGCTGTGCTGGTTTTTATGAATAAAAAACGTTCTCACTGGAAAGCAAGGACCGAATAATGTAAAAACCTTTTTGCAATGTAAACCTATAAATAATGAAATGTATTTATAATTAAGTAACGCTTAAAAAAAGCCCCGTCCAAAAAGACAGGGCGTATTTTTTCCAATTCACAACCAGCAATGAAACCGGTTGTATTGTAAAGTTATAATATTGATTATGTATATAAAAAAGTCCTTCCTTTTCAGGAAGGACACAGAAAAGAAAAACTTTTATTCACTTAAGCTGAAAATTTGATATGATAACATCGGACTGAGAGTATAAACATAAAAAAAGCCCCTCTTGGAAAAGAGGGGCTTTTTTTATACATATCAGTTGAAGCAAAGCATTTAGTAAGGACTCATTTTGAAAATATAAAGGTTATAAGCCAAAAATTATTGACATGGAATCAATCAATTACGATAATGATTTTCTTTAAAAATTTCAAACTGAATCACTACTAAGCATTTTAATATAAGTAGTAAACAGAATCAAGAGAATAGTAACCGCTTTGGCAGTATGCTGCGTAAGGTGTATTGCTTATCTTACTTCACTTTCCATATATCGCTGAATTGGAAATTCCATATACACAAATCACTCAATTCCGCTGCTGCTTGACAAAACCCCTCTGTCATTTAATCATTTTGCTGCTCAACCATTAACGGAATAAGGCGATCAATCCTACTAAAATTTCCCATTGTTCAATCACCTGTATACAATTTATGCTAACGACAATCAACTGTTCTGCGAACCGATCATCGATTCAATGTTGACTGGGTTTATTTACCAGGTCGCCTCAATTTACCTGATGGCGGAACAAGGTAAGTTGAGCAGGCAGTCCGCACGCAGTGTTGACATTATTAAGACATTTTAGCAAATGCTGCGTCAGAATTTTAAACTGACGGAAAACTCTCGGATTATGCAGATCAAATGAATATAACGATAAGTCACCTGAATGATACCATAAGATCTGTTACCGGATTTACAGTAACCTGCTACATTCCAACAAGAACTGATGAGCGAAGCGCAACGTCTGTTATATCCTTCTGACCTCGGTGAAAGAAATCGCTGATGCTTTAGGTTTTGAAGATGCGAAATACTTCATACGCCTGTTCACTCAGGTGGTTGGTGTTTCTTCCGGAGCGTTTAGATGAAAAGATGGAATATGTATACCTGGATAGAATTGGCACTTTGCTTCCCACGTGCAGATTCTGACTTTGAAAGCTCTATTGAACAATTCGTTGTTATTTTATGAATGGGCATTTCAAATCTTAATCTCTGCGTGCATCTCAACTCTTATAACCACTTACCGATAACAAATTCCTGCCTTTTAACTAAAGCAAAGCGTATTTCGGCTAAATAAGATGCCGTATTAGCACAGAGCTTTGCCGAAAGAAAAATACAACCATGAAAGCAATCAGAGTTCACGAATTCGGCGGACCGGACGTAATGAAACTGGATGAAGTGGAACGTCCTGTTCCGGCAGCCGACGAGATATTGATAAAAATGTACGCCAGCAGTGTGAATCCGGCTGATTATATCGTTCGCGAGGGTGGCAATGAGGTGTTACGGTCGTACCTGAAACTACCTTTGGGGCTGGGGCTGGATGCAGCCGGCACAGTCGAAGAAGTAGGCTGCGAGGTAACGAAATTCCGAAAAGGTGATAAAGTGTATGGCGTGCCTAATTTTCCGGGTGATGGCAGTTATGCCGAATACATCGCAGCAAAGTGGAGCCAGTTTTCTCCTATGCCCCGCAACATCAGTTTCAATGAAGCCGGCGCCCTGCCTTCCTGTGCGCTGATTGCCTGGAATGGCATTGTTGATTTAGGCAACTTACAGCCGGAGCAACGTGTATTGATCCATGGTGCTGCTGGCGGTGTGGGTAACTTAGCCGTTCAGTTTGCCAAAGCCAAAGGTGCTTACGTTATTGGTACCGCATCGCCCTATAATTTTGAGTTTGTAAAAAGTTTGGGCGCAGATGAAGTGCTCGACTACAAAAATCAATCATTTGAGAATTTATATGACAGCATTGACCATGTGTTCAATGCCTCGCCGGTGCGTGATGAAGATACCCGGATGAAGTCTGTAGCGGTATTGAAAGAAGGCGGAATTTTTGTGTGTACACACCTCGACAGCCCGTTTAGCGGTGCACTGAAAGAAGCACTGGCAAAAAAGCAAGCAACAGGCACACATGTTGGTGGCGGCAGCGTGACGGCCTATACCTCAACGCTGGATGGAACTACGGCGCTGATTGAGGAAGGAAAGGTGAAAGCGGTGGTTAGCAAAGTGTATCCTTTAGCGCAGGTAGCCCAGGCACATAGGGAAAGCGAAACCAAACATGCGAGCGGCAAGATTGTATTGGAAATAAGAAAAGAAGAATAACCCATGAAGCGTTTTACAACCATTTCTGAATTTTTGCAGTTCAGGGGATTGCCCCAACCGGAACACCCGCTTATTTATGTACTTAAAGTGGAGTCTGTGGAGCGTTTGCTGATAGAAGAGCCGAAGATCTGGCTGTATGATTTTTATGCCATCGGCTTGAAACGGGTCTCTAATGCGGCTGATGCGAGGTTGAAATACGGGCAGCAGGAATATGATTTTGACAATGGAATTATGTCTTTTATAGCGCCCAACCAAGTATTAAGCTTGTCACTTGACAAGGGTGTAAAAGCCATTAAACAATCGGGGTGGATGCTATTGCTACATCCCGATTTTCTATGGAATACGCCACTGGCAAAAACTATAAAGCAATACGACTTTTGGGATTATTCCGTGCATGAAGCCCTGTTCCTGTCAGGAAAAGAAGAAGCCATCCTGATTCATATTCTGCATACGGTTCAGCAGGAATGTCAGGCGAACATTGATACCTTTACCAAGAGCATTGTTATCTCGCATATCGAAACCTTGCTCAACTATGCCGACAGGTTTTATCATCGCCAGTTCATTACCCGGGAGAAGACCCATCACCAACTGTTGGAACGTTTTGAAAAGATACTGGCTGATTATTTTGACAGTGTTCACATAGGGCGTAACGGCTTGCCTACCGTGAGTTATATTGCAGGTGCATTGAACCTTTCGCCAAAGTACCTGAGCAGCCTGCTGAAAGTGCTGACCGGACAGAACACCCAACAGCATATTCATGAGAAGCTGATTGAAAAAGCTAAAGAGAAGTTGTCAACAACTAACTTGTCTGTCAGCGAGATCGCTTACGGGTTGGGTTTTGAACACCTGCAGTCGTTCAGTAAATTGTTTAAGAATAAAACTAACCAGTCACCTCTGGCGTTCAGAGCTTCCTTTAATTAGCGATTGTTGACCTGAGATTCACACTAGTAGTATTCGATTCTGATTGCAGTCTGAAATTGTTTGGGCTGTATTGGAGAATGATAAATGATGATTTATTTACTAATTACCAGATCTGCTTTTAGCGGATCGTTTACAATAGCACTCAGTTCTGTCTCAATAATATTTTGTACGTCTTCCTTTGTTTTTTCGAAGTTCTTGAGCACATGGCTATGATGAATGTGGCGAAGAACAGGAATTACCTGATAAGATTGGAGATTTCGGTAAGCTTGATCACCTTATTCCGCAAATCGTTGAGCAGCAAAGTGATTGATTACTATAGGCTTTTTTGTCAAAGGGTAGTAGAATTGGGTAATCCCTAAATATGGAATTTTTAGCCTGCGCCCCGAACCGATGAAGACGATAGCCGACCCGGCTTGCGGTACGGGTGGTTTCTTTTTGGCAGCTTATGATTTTATCTCCGACCCGGCAAACTATGAATTGGACAGGGAGCAAAAGCAGTTTCTGAAATACAACACGTTTGCGGGCAATGAGATTGTGGCCGGCACGCGGCGGCTGGCACTGATGAACCTGTTCCTGCACAACATCGGCGATATAGACAGCGACGCGGTACTAATATCGGCAGCCGACTCGCTGATTACAGCGGGCGATACGAGGTATGATTATGTGCTTGCCAACCCGCCCTTTGGCAAAAAGAGTAGCATGACCTTTACCAACGAAGAAGGCGAACAGGAAAAAGAAGACCTGACGTATAACCGACAGGACTTCTGGGTAACGACGAGCAACAAACAACTGAACTTTGTGCAGCACATTAAAAGTATGCTGGCAACAACGGGACGGGCTGCCGTGGTGCTGCCGGATAACGTGCTGTTTGAAGGTGGCGCAGGCGAAACGGTGCGTAAGAAGCTGCTGGAAACTACTGACCTGCATACGATACTGCGCCTGCCAACAGGCATCTTTTATGCAAACGGCGTGAAGGCGAATGTGCTGTTTTTCGACGGCAAGCCAAGCAGTAAAGATGCGTGGACGAAAGAGGTGTGGGTGTACGACTACCGCACGAATATTCACCATACGCTGAAGAAGAACCCGCTGCAATTAGACGATTTGCATGACTTTATTGCCTGCTATAACCCCGCAAACCGTTATAAACGTAAGGCGACGTGGAGCGAAGAAAACAAAGAAGGTCGTTGGCGGATGTTTACGTATGAGGAAATTGTGGCGCGGGATAAGACCTCGCTTGATATTACGTGGCTGAAAGATAAGTCGCTGGCGGATTTGGATAATCTGCCTGACCCGGATGAGTTGGCATTGGAGATCGTGGAGAATTTGGAAAGTGCGCTGGGGAGCTTTCGGGATGTGGTGCGGGTGCTGAGGAAGTAGATGAATAGTTTGCAGCGGAATTGGTTACCAATGAACTCTAAAAACAGTGGTCAGTATTAGCAAAATATTCACTCAACTATTTATATAGTTCAAAGTTTAATCAACTTTATAGTGTAAGTGCAAGCTTCCCAAAAGTTCAGCCTGTGCGATTAGAGTTAACTATTCAATCATCTTGTTAACTCTAAACGCACAGGCGGAATTTCAGGAAACTTACAGGGCACAATTGGGGGCAGTCTGTCAAATTAAAAATCAACTTATATTGTTGTTTTAAAGAGTTAAGTATTTAAATTCGAATCCCCCTGTCACTTACTTATAGAATAGAGTCTGCCGAGCTATATCAGTTTATTTGTTTTGATGGCATATTAATTTGATAACGAGTTGCCTTTCGTTCACCGGTGCGGGTAAAAACGCCTTTATCTACCAGGTCCTGCAAATCCCTTGTTGCTGTTGCGCGGGATGTACCGGTAATACTGATATACTTTTCTGCATTGATGCCGTATGGAAAACTATCTGGACCCTCTTTGAACATACGCGCAAGCACCTTCTCCTGTCGTTCATTGAGGTGCTCTTTTACCTGACTATAGAACTTCCCCTTTTCGATGATATAATGAATAAGCTGCTGGGTGTATACCTGGGCGTCGATTACCGTCTTGGCGAAGTAAATAAGCCATGTTGTAATCTCATTTCCTTTATTATTTTTTTCCAAAGCTTCGTAGTAGAACTTTCTACGTTTTTGGATCGTATAAGAAAGCGCAAGAAGCGTTGGCTGACTCAAATTTTGGCAAAGTGACTTAATGATAAGTGACCGGCCAACACGACCATTGCCATCTTCAAACGGATGTATGCAGACAAAGTATAAATGAGCAATGCCTGCCCTTGCCAGAGCCGGAACGGGTGTTTTACCTCCCGGTGCAGTATCATTGAACCACTGAATGAACCTTTTCATTTCATGGGGCACCGTTTCGGAAGGTGGCGCTTCAAAATGTACGTTAAGCTTGTGGAGCGCACCTGATACAACCTGCATAGGATCTTTATGCGTCCGGTATCTTCCCACATCTTTGATGTGTGTGTTTCCCTGCATTAGCATGTTGTGCCAGGCAAACAACGTTTGATCGGTAAGCGGTTGGGCAAAACCGTTATACAAATCCGTCATCATGTCGGCAATGCCTTGCTCAGCCGGTCTTACTTTGTTTTTTTCTGCATTGAGACCGAAGTTTCGACGAATAGATGACTGCAGGCTTTCCCGGTTCAAATGCTCGCCTTCAATTTCGGATGTCTTGAAGGCTTCTTCGCACATGGTATCAATCGTAAGACCAGATTTTTCTTCGGTACTCATATGCGTCAATACGCCTTGTAAGTATCCCGCATTTTGTAAGAATGCTGCTTCGTATGAAGCTAAAGCATCTTTATCAAAGTTAAATGTAGGCCATTCCGGTTTTTGCCAATTCCAAATCATGAGGTATAAACTTCCTTGTTATAACTCAAATATAAGCAGATAATGAGTTATAGAGCTATGCTTTTTTGTTACGATCCACTTTGCTATCTATTAAAGATTCCGGAAGTGTTGACCACCTTATTTCCGCGAATTGTTAAGCAATAAAGCGGTTAGCTAATAAAAAATCTCTTATCAAATGGCTGCGTAGCTAATTATTTTCATTGCGAAACTTCATTATTACAATCTGAAAATCAATTTTGCCTTGTTAAAGGTGACTTAGATCATTAATGCTTTTTCTAGCACCGTCATAGCACCAGCAATTTTGACTTGTTTCAAAACTCAATTAAGTGCTTGATAAATTGGTTGCGGGGGCAGGATTTGAACCTGCGGCCTTCAGGTTATGAGTCGTGTTTTGTAAAAGTTATGTGCTGATTATCGGGTATTATCTGACGTTAATATTGCCTGTGATTTCAATTATTTAGTTGACTTTCTGAGTTTATTTCTTATAGTTAGAACTCTACTGTTTTTACTCTCCAACCTAGCACCAGCCTAGCACCGGATTACCCTTCTTTTAGGAGCAATGAATGCGTTCAACTACTTTCAACTTTACCAAAAGCGCCCTTCTCTGTCTTCCGGTACCGGTGAAGGGTAAGCGCCAGTATTATAAGGATACAGGACTTAAGGGGCTTATCTTAGACGTTCGATCCAGTGGCTCTAAATCGTTCTATTTATACAAATGGGTGAATGGAAAGCCGGAAAGAATTTTTCTCGGTGCTTTTCCTGACCTGACTATTGAAAATGCCCGCAAAGCAGCCATTATTCATCGCAGCAATATTGTCCAGGGTATCAACCCACAGGATGAAAAGCGCAAAGTGAGAAAGGAAATAACTTTTAAGGATCATTTCGAAGCTTACATGGAACGTTACAGCAAAGTGCATAAGAAATCATGGCGGTATGATGAGCGCGAGGTAAACAAATTTCTTTCTCACTGGTTCACCCGCAAACTGTCTTCCATCAAGAAGACGGAAGTACAACTACTGCATGAAAAAATACACCGGGAAAACGGGTTGTATCAGGCTAACCGGATGCTGGAGCGTATCAGAGGCATGTACAACAAAGCTATTGAATGGGGATGGACAAATCCTGCCGCTGGTATTAAAAAATACAGGGAGAAAAGCCGTGACCGTTTTATCCAACCCTATGAAATGCCCTGGCTGATAAAAGTCTTGAACGAGGAAAGAAATGAAACGGCACGTGCTTATTTTTGGCTTTTACTGCTTACCGGTGTAAGACGTACCAATACGCTTATGATGCGTTGGGAGCAGATCAATTGGGAACGTCAGGAATGGCGTATACCAGATACAAAAAATGGCGATCCGCTTACATTGCCACTGCTTGACAAGGCAATGGATATTCTAAGAGCACGAAAGCAAACCTCAGACAGCGCATGGGTGTTTCCTTGCGAGACGGACAACACAAAGCATTTTATAAATTTCAAAAGGGCCTGGAAACGGATGCTGCAAAAAGCATCACTTTATATTTGGCTAGAGGATACAAACATTTCTTATTTGATCGACAAAAATGAGCTCGGACATTGCATCACTTATGAAGAAGTTGACAGTCTCTTTAAAAGAGTAAAAATGATTGCAGGAAGGAAAAAACTCTCTCTTCCAACAGCAGTCATGGATGTTCATTTGCATGACATACGCAGAACCTTTGGCAGTTATCAAGCACTCACTGGTGCCAGCTTGCAAATCATAGGCAAAAGCCTGGGGCACAAATCCGTTCAGTCAACGCAAGTCTATGCAAGGCTAAATCTTGATCCCGTGCGGGCTTCGATTGAAAAGGCGACGAATGTCATGTTTGAAAAAGTTAGTTGACAGCTAAGATAAATTTTCCAACATTAAATTTTTCAGAACCTTGTCACGAACCAAATAACTGTTGTAGGTTTAGTAACAAAATCTTGTCATATGAAAAAACTTGCTGCAAGCCTGTTTTGGCTTTTTGCTGCCTCCTTATTCCTTGTTTCTTGTAAAAAAAATACAGAATCTACAGAGCAAGCCGTTTCACCACCTGTTTCACACGAGGTGTTACTACGGATTGCTGCCTTGGGATTTGATACCAGCGTTGTCGAGCGAGCTGATGGTGGCTATCGTGTTGAAGGAGACATGTTTCTACGGGATGAAGATCTTAACTCGAATGCAAACTCGATAAACATGATTATTGCAAAAGAAGAGCAATACAGAACCACAAATATTGTATCAGGACTACCCAGAACAATTAATGTAGTATCCAATCTTCCCAATAATGCCACTTATAACAATGCTATCGACGCGGCAATCGCCAGGTACAATGCGACTGATCTGCGCTTACGATTCGTTCGGACAACAACCAATGCGAACATTACTCTGATACAAGGTGAGACCTTGCCAACGAATGATCCAAATTACACAGGTCCTAACGTCTTTGGCAGAGGGCTGTTTCCTTCCTCAGGAAATCCGGGGAGTAGAATTGGTATAAATGTGGCTTATTTCAACGGTCATCCTGATCTCAATTTTTTTGCAACCATACTGTCTCACGAAATGGGGCATACAGTAGGATTGAGACACACAGACTACTTTAATAGATCTTACAGCAATTGTTTAGTTGATGCAAACAATCCAAATGACGAAGGACAAGGCAGCATTGGTGCCATCAATATACCCGGTACGCCAACAGGTGAAGACCCTAATAGTTACATGCTGGCGTGTATTGGTTATCCCACAAACAGACCCTTTAATGCCAATGACCAGGTTGCTTTGCATCAGCTCTACGGAAGTGGTCATGCTTACACAGTTACTCAAACATCCTGCAGTGGTACCGGTCAGGGTCAGTACACTATTTCCGGTGGCTTTCCGGGTGACCAGATTACTTTACGAATTACCTCCGGGGGATATTTAGTTTGGAATAATGTAGGAAATGGTGCCGGTGTCAAAATAACAGGTACGGCAGGCACATCTACAACTACCGTATCAACTGCACATTATACCAATACGGGTAATACGTATTCTCTTACCTGTGATGTACCTGTAACGTTTACTTCAGGCAGCATTACTCTTTCCACAACAATAACAAAGTATAATGTTGGCAGCGGATCTGTATCCGGAAGTGTATATGTAGGAGCAGCAAATGGATCAACTTTTACAAGTAATTCCTTAAGTGCGTGTATAGGAGCTGGTTCCGGCAACTGGTGATCATTCCATTCAGGAATCATTGAAGCCGCCCTCCGGCGGCTTCAATGATTCCTTGTTTTTGACTCATAACAAATGGGTTTATAAAATGTCAGCGGTTATCCTTAGACAAATGACCTTTAGCAATCAATTACTTATTATTCAACAATTATCAAAATAAGATGATTAAGCTTAGACGTTTCATGCTTGACATCAGCCGCCTTTGTGATAGGAATATAAACCTAACGAAGAGGAGTATCTCTTATGAACAAAAGTTCTTATCAGGTAACGGAAGTCAAACTGTCATACAAGAACAAACCGGATCTGTGCAAGCGGCCACAGATAGCGCAATCCAAAGATGCTTACCGGGTTTTGATAAACGCCTGGGATCAGAACAAGATCGGTTTTATCGAAGAAGCCAAGATGCTGCTGCTCAACCGTTCCAACACTGTTCTCGGCATCTGTGAACTGGGCTCCGGTGGTGTCTCGGGTGTCATTGTTAACCCGAAGCTCGTCATCGTGGCGGCTCTCAAAGCCAACGCAAGCAGTATTCTCCTGGCACACAACCATCCTTCTCAAAACCTGAAACCAAGCGGGGCAGACCGGAGCCTGACAGACAAGATTACACAAGGGGGTAAATTGCTGGAAATTACAGTGCTTGATCACCTCATCCTGTCACCTTCCGGTTATTACTCCCTGAGTGACGGCACGCAATACGATTTATAAAGTCTGACAACAACATAAAATATTTGCGCAACTCAATCTTTTGATAAAGGATTATGCATGACATGGGAACATTCTGCTTCACTGCCCAAAAACAATATCAGATCGTTTGGTGACTTAACAGATAATCCCAGAAGGCTTCATTAATTAATCTTTACAATAACTGATAGTGTAGATAAATATCATAATTACCTATTTTGAGCAACTACGAGTAATTGACCGATAGAAGCTTTTTGCAGAATACACCTCTTTTTATTTTCTAAAATAAAAACAAAATTTTGTTTAGCTTTTGACACAATTATTTTTTCTTTTGGTCTTATCAAAAAATCTCGGCGAAATCCACCTGACGGTGGCAAATCAGGAAATCTTTTTGCCACTGCTTTATCAACTACAAAGGGGGTGCCCCCGCCAAATACTTCACCAGAAAATATAATTGATAAATTTAGAGATTGGGATGTGCTGTTTTCAATGATCAGATAAACACTGTCTGCTTTCCGTATTGACCGATATCTATACCAGTAAAGTGGCATCTCGCGGTCTCTAATTGTGTATGTATCTCTCCATATTTTTCCAGCGTCGATTCTTTGATCAACAACATTAGCGATATTGGTTAAATCAGAGGCAAGCGCATGCTCGTCATATTTTTTCAAGCGTCCATTTTCAACGATCATGTCCCCTTTTGAAAGAACATACCTAACATTTCTCGTACTTGCACTGTAAATTAATAATGGAATCAGTTTGTCATCTCGGATAGGAGCGGTTCCTAATTCATCAGACGATAGGAGTATAATGTCTGCCTGTTTACCTATAGCGATAGAACCAGTCATAGAATCCAGCTTTAGAGCACGGGCGCCATTAATTGTTGCCGCCTGTATGATATCCCAAGGGTCAATCGACTTTGTTATCTCGGTGTTCAAAGAGTTGATCTTATACACATTCCACATGCTCTTCATGGCACTAAAAAAATCAATGCCATCATTGCTCGCCGCACCATCTGTTCCTATAGTGACATTGATTTTCTCACGCAAGTAGTCATTTACAGGTGCTATACCTGAACTTAAATATAAATTGGATTCGGGATTGTGAGAAATAGAAATATTGTGTTGCTTGACAATATCGATATCTGGTTGTTGCAGCCAAACGCTGTGAATAGAAACGAAATCCTGCAGGGCATCCAGGTAATTTAAAATGAAGATCGGAGAAATCAGACGAGGAGAGGAAAGGGAAGAAAGCTGTAATCTTTCTTGCTCGGTAAGAGATTTATAAAGAGTGTCACAATGCAACAACGAGTCTGCTTTTAAAATATCGGCAGCCTTTCTCAATAGTTGCTGATAAGCATCGTTGTCGGAAGGTCGCGTCATGGACAATGCGTGCTCCAGAAAAATTTTGTCATCTGGGAGAAGATTATTTTCGTAAGTGCTGTAATACTTGGATAAGTTGTCGTATAAATCTCTCTGTTCCTGATTATTTTCCATTGTATGTTCTGTGTTATTCAGATGCAATTTCTTTGAGAGATAAATACCTGAATAGACTTGCGGCAAAGAATAAAAAGATAACGGTCCGAAACCCATCCAGATAGTGAAGTTGTCCTTGTACTTCTCCTGAAGCCTTTGAATTTCGGTGAGCTTTATACTATCAGGTAAAAAGATAGATGGGTTGTTCCAAACGGCGACACCATTTAAACCAGCATCTTTCATAGACTGCAAATTGGTTTCAAAACCATAATCATTAAAACCCAAAGACGCATAATCCGAAACGGTTGTGATGCCCGATAATAATGCTTCGGACGAGGCAGCTAACACGACCTTATAGAGTTCTTCTGCCGTCAGATAATGGATGGTTCGATATATCCTCACCCATTGCTGCAAGGATTCTTTGGGATAACATGCTTTGCAGATGTGCTGCCAAAGATGCGTATGCGTATTAACAAACCCCGGCAAAGCGATCAAATGGCTGCCATCGATGCTATCGTAGCCTTGAAGTGATAAGATCGTGTCTGAAATAGCCTTGATAAAACCGTTTTCAATACGGATCGTTTTATGCTGCAGCTGTTGCTTTTGTTCTACATCGACAATGCTTACATTCGTGATAAGAATTTTTTGTGCCTCAACAGATAAAATCTGCGCAACCAGCAAGATGGCTAGAAAGAGCTTTAGAAAAAGGAGATAGAGAATCGGATGGGTTTTCATGCAGTATAATTTAAGCTTTTTGTTGTGAGTTAACTGCTGCCAATATTTTATTCAGACAAACATCATTTCTTTTTTTAAGAAGCCAATATGTTTTCAGAAAGTCAGCCTTATCCTCATTCCTAAGTTGATTGATATTATCTTTGGCGAGCAGCAAAACAGCATTAAGTGCTGCTCCCAGCAAGTGTGAGCTTGCTCCAATATCACTTATCACATTTGAAGAAATGTAAGGAACAGATTGCAGCTCGATTTCTATCGCATCCAGCATAATCTGGGCGGACTTCAGCGGGCTAGCCGTGGCATGCAGCAAAGCTTCATAAGTAACGGAAGCTTTGTATCGGATCTCTTGCTGTGTATAGGACGGAAGCTTTCCATCAACCAAGAATTGATGGAAAATTGTCAAATCACTATCCGCCAATTGTTTCAGGACGTTTTGTTTTTCTAATAAGGTATCCGCGAACTTAGCTAGAGCAAGTTTTTTATTTGCATTCTTCTCTTTATGACTTGTCACTTCAATAGTAAGCCGAAGCAATGAAATTGCGATGACGCCTTCGCAGATTGAGACGCATCCCCCGGTAATTGTGGCTGGGGTTTTGGACGCTTTCTCGATATATTCTGTAAGTGTCAGATTCCAAACACTTTGTTGATTAGAGGTTGTATCCATCATAATCTTAGGTATAGTTATGTTTTGGGAATAAGTTGAAGTATGGATTACAAGTTGCAATAGCAAACATGCAAAAGCAGATTTCCAGTTTAAAAACATGTATTTCATCACTTGATTCTTCCGATAAAGCTAATATTAGTGCAAACTAAAAAGAAATTTTGTTGGAGATATCTATCGAATCTACCTCATTTGAATCGTGTCAATACGGTTATCAGGTCAAGAAAAGACCAATAATAGCATCTCATCTCATGCTTTTGCTCAGACCATATCAACAGGCGTTCTATCTCACTGCTACAGAAACTATATGTCTTTACATTACCACAGCAATCATCAAAACCATTTCACTAACGAAAAGGGAGGATGATGCGTTAACTTTTGCACTGCAATAAACTGACTGAGGTAATATTCTCTTATCAATCAGACATTAGATTTTGCTTGGTATTTTGCGTGCAACGTACTGTCCGCATGTATGTTTGCCGTATAAGCCAGAAAACTGAATGTGATGGTATCGTTGTCATTCAAGATTGTGCCGTCAATGCCTGTTGAAGACGCTACGCCGTTTATCAAGTATTCCCAAAAATAAAAAGGTGCATTACTCGAATTGAATGTCTCGTAAGTTTCATTGATCATAATGACGAGATAGCCAAGCACGCTGCCATAGTATTGCAGCGCATAAGTAAAGCTGCCAGGAGAAGCAGAATTATAAGTTGCTTCGATGGCTTGCTGGGCATTCATTCCAGATATGTAAGGTACATTGCTAAATGTGGGTCCATTTGTTACCCGAATTGTAATCATATAGGCAAAATTTAGAAGTTATTATTTCAAAGATATTGCGCCTTTTGTTTGATCTGCATTAATCCCTATTTTTCATTTTGAATAGATTCTTTAGGATTGTGATCCTCTTAATGATACCTTTTGTCGACAAAATATTTGCTTACAACAACTTCCAGCAAAAATGTTGAATGACCAAACTGGACATCAACTACTGACCTCATAAAGAAATTCTGTTTCCGCTATGAGTATGTGTTCTCATCTTCCTAGTGTATCATTAAGTAGTTTAATATTATAAAATGTATGATAGGTGTTTGATTATGTATCAAATTTGTAATGATTTGTGTATCACAATTCTTGTCAAAAAGTATGGCTTAGTTAAAGTGATAAATCAAGAATTTTTAGTGGAACTTACTTAAACATATGGGTTGAAATCGTGACTACGTGTTACTGATCTGCAACTTATTTTAACGACATCAAACTATGCCATCCTGTATCAGTTAGGTGTTCCTATTTGAAGTTAACTTAAATGAGATTTAGGATAAATATTCGGATACTGTATAGGAGTAATAACCATTCATCACTTAAGAGATCATAACTGATTAATTCAAAGATATTTTTTACAGAGGAAATTCCATCTAATATAACTAAAACTAGTATTTATTTCCCACCAGCATTCATAAGGAAACTCTCATAAAATAAAATTTCGGAGTAATTATAGCATTCAAAATTTGCCTTCTATGTTCCACAACAGCACATGCAGGTAAGCCTGTGGAGGCTTACCTGCATGTGCTGTTGGGTTGCCACCCGCTTAAGAACTGGCCACCGCACTGCCTGTAGTTAAACGCCTTAAAGATACCAGGAAGCTGCCCGAAAAAAATAAAAGCTTTGTGCTCAACTTAATTGATATTGCACTCCGCAATTCTAAAGCTAAAAATGCTTTCGCCAATAAATAATCATAAATTAAATCTTAGATAATGAGACACTTTTTACTTATTGTTCTTTTGGCTTTTATATACTTTAGTTCAATAGCTCAGGAAGATAGTTCTTCAAAAAAAGAATTTCAGTTTAACGAACTTACTTTTCATTCCAGTGCATGCAATGGAACATGCCCGGAGATTTCTCTTAACATTCGCAATGATAGAAAGATTCAACTTATCAGAACCATATATAAAGCAAAAGGACTAGCAGAGACATTACTATCAGGAGCTTTCAAAGGCAGTGTAAAAGATGAGGATTTTGTTCAACTTATTGATTTGCTAAAAAAAGCTAATCTTGACTCTTTAAATTTTCCAAATGTATTGTGTTGCGACTCTTCAGTAAAAACACTTATTGTTTCGTATAATCAAAATTATAAACGATTTAAATCTATGAAACCACCAAAGGAAGCAGAAAGGCTTATCACATTCCTTATACATTTAGCATCTACAGTTACTTTGTCAAAGTATAATGGTGCCATTGATTTTGAACAATAATTTATAAAAGTTTATTGAGTGCCGATGATTCGCAAAATAAAAAGAATTAAAAAAACTAAAAAAGCCCAAATAGATAATTTCTGAAAATAATTGCAAATTCGCTTCAGTTTTTCATTATCCTTTGAGACAGTTTTGTCATAAGGTAAAAAATATTCATATGCCCATGACCTTCCGTATTTAACTTTATAGCCATTTCTAGTATCTAACAAAATATGAATGATAGATTTGAGTATAACAACTAAGACAAAAAATATTGTAACTATTATAAAAATGATATCTAACACAATTTTATTTATTTGGTGTGTGCTTTTCTGTGATTAATGGAATATAAATTTCACTATGGACATTTAGAATCATTCCATAATCCCAGGCAATTGAAATTCCTACATTTGTAGTATTTGCCGTTGTGACATTATTTGTTTTACTTTTCATTGATAAATTAATAAATCCAATCCCTATTTGTGCAGTGTTTTCTGTGGTAGATTGTAGATTACCATTTGAATCTCGCATTTCTTCTGTTTTTGTACCTGCACCTACTATAAAACTTGCATTTGCATATCCTTTAACGATATTCGTATTCCCTTCGTTGTCCATTCCTGCAATGGTTGTTTTAACTCCATCATCACGACTAAGACCAAGAGACATTAAGTCCGTTTCCACTCCTCCTCCTACAGATCCTGGTCCTATAGGCAAATTAGCGGATGCACCTACACTGACTGAACCAGTAGCTTCGGTCCCAAGAATATCAAAGTACTTTGTCTCAGATGTTCCGGTGCCAGTTGTTATTGATGTGCCACCCTTTGTTGTTACTGTTTCTCCATTGCCATAAGTTTGACCTCCAGATGTTACAGAGCCGTTAGAGTTTAAAGAATAACTTGCAACGACATCCTTATTAGCACTATTTTGAACCAAAGAATATACCTGCAAACTACTTCCTCTGTATTCATAACCTGCCACGGCTCCACTTCCATTAAACCATTTATAATCGCCATCCTTGTCTTTATACCAATCCGTTGGCGCCATTCCATCAGGATCAATAAATCTAATAGGATTATCAAAAGCATAATTATAAGGTGAGTTTCTACGCATCTTATCGGCAAGTGGGTCGGGTCTCATCCATCTTCCCAATTGCGGGTCTTGCATTCTTGCTCCGTAATCGTACCATTCTAAACCAGATTTATCACTAAACTCTTTATTCTGCAGTTCCTTACCGTTGTACTCATACTTGTTATCTACACCTCCCGCAGCTTTAGAACTTACTCCCGCCATAGTAAGCCCGAAAGGATAATAATGCGTTTCTTCCAGCAGTTGTCCTCTCAGGTGGGTCAGTGCAAAGTTATCGAACCACACCAGGCTTTCACTCTCGTTGCTAAAGTAAACATACGCATAGCCATTCTTTCCGACACTTACTGTCTTCGTAATTGTTTTAGCGACATTCGGCGTTGCTACCTGCTCCACGTAGCTGTTTTGATTGTCGAAGACAAACTGCTCGTTGAACAGGAGCACATGCAGGTAAGCCTGTGGCGGCTTATTGCCTGTCATGTTGGGCTGTTCCCCGCTTAAGAACTGGTCTACCGCACTGCCGGTTGTATTCATGACACCCGTAGCTGCACTGGCTCCCGCCTTGGCTGGGTAACTATACCCATTTACACGCAGAGAATCTGAAAGTATTATAAACAAGTCTTAGAGAGAAATTTTTAAGGCTTTTGTTGTTAGCGTCTTTTGCTGCGGCCTGCATGATATTGAGAAAAGAACCATTAACTTTTAAAGGTTCTACATATTTACCTCTTTCCTTCTTTGACTTCTCTTTTTTTTGTTTTTGCCATAGGTAATCCACTGGTCAGTTTACCACGGAACCGTTGACCCTATTGCCGAAATATCTACTGGTCACTATCAGCGAAATCGACACATAGGTCAACGTTAAAGTTACTTTCTACAACTATGAGAACTTTTCGGCTCATTGCGTAGATTTAGTTAACAAGTTTTCAAACGTCTTAAATTATCCTGCAGCTTTTTTTACGAGGATATAATTATACCGCCAACTTTTGCTATACATTATAGAAAGAAAAAAGCATTTGTAGGAATTGAGTTGCAGAAAATGCAATGTTCATCCGCATCAAAATAAACTATCTAACTCAAGTTGCTATTTATTGAACAATTTTATTGAATGTAAATGCCACAACAAACATTATTAATTTCAACAGGAAGCCTCTAAAGGCTACAGCATGTATTTTCTAAGAAACAATCCTTTAATCATTGAAAAAGTTGTTTCAATGCCTTTTCTCATGTGCTCTTTTAAAAAACGTATCCAGGGCTCATCCTTTCGCTGGCTATTAGATTTTCGCTGTATCATCAGTTTAATCATCTCTGCTTCCATTACATCATCTTCAATGGTATAATCAGTATAGCCGCTATCTCCATAAATATTGCTTTCCGGTGCCACACTCATTGGTAATTTTTTTAAAGCCTGCACATCACTTTCACTGCCAGGTACAAAACCAAATTCAACAGGTATTCCGCTTGTGGTAGTTAATACCTGAACTCTCACTCCATAAAAATACCGGCGCATGCTGGCATGCTTTCCTCTCCACTGTTCTCCTTTTAACAACCTGCAACGGCTGATGCGAATATTATCACAAACAGCTACAGGAAAACAATCAATTACGTAATCACTTGCCCCGGCAATGGTTTTAAGATGTTGACCAACCTGGTAAAATAGCTGGAACAAAAAATCACTTAAAGAATGCAGCCTTCTGTTGAACCTGCTTTTATCTAACAGGCAGGGACATAAGCCTGTCATCTTCATAAAGTGCCGGCCATTGTCTGAATGACCACCAAAATAAAGAGCTGATACTATTGCTGTAGTTATTATCTCACTGTCGCTTACTTTTCTTCTGATATCTTCCTGCCTCTCAAGACCTTTGAGCAAGTCATCCACAAAACAATAAATTGATATAATTTTATCTTCACTGAGCATCGGTAAAATGATTTTAAGTCTGGTAACTCAAAATTATTCTTTATTCGATGCTCTTTCTTTAACTAGCAACTTGGGTTATCTAGACTTTTTCCATTATATTTCTATTACATACCACTCGAATGTATGATGTGTCGCTTAGTATATATTGAGTCGGGTAGTATCCAGGGAATTTAGGGTTAGCTGCCACAAGTTTATCAGTAGTTACTATCGTTGAATCCTCTGAAGTGGTCGGAGAGATTTTTTGATTACCGTTACACGAAGCAAGAATGATCAAGAAGATTGTCCAAAATACAATAATGCTTTTCATAACATTGAGTTTAAGAGTATTGAGGTATTTGTTCTACTAATTTAATGCTTTGCTGCAAATACAATTTTACATTTATTATGATCATCAATAAAAAGGCAAAGATCTATTTGGAGAACTTAGCTAAATTAATAATATAGCGCCGTGTAGTTGTGAATCTTGTCGGATACTTGTCGAATAAAAAAAGCAGCTACAAGTTTGACTTCGTAACTGCTTGATTTAGATTGTGGTGTGAGCCGGGATCGAACCGGCGACACAAGGATTTTCAGTCCTTTGCTCTACCGACTGAGCTACCGCACCATCCGTAAAGGGCTGCAAATATAAGATGATAATTAAAAAGGCAAAATTTAAAATGAAAACCTTGCTTTTTACCAGCATTAAAATTCGCAATTCTTGGGTGTTCGGGCAAATGGAATTACGTCACGAATGTTCGTCATACCGGTTACAAATTGCACCATACGCTCAAAGCCCAAACCAAAGCCGGCATGAGGCACAGATCCAAAACGACGTGTATCTAAATACCAGCTCATTTCTGCAATCGGAATGTGCATCGCTTCCATACGTTCAACCAACATATCATAACGTTCTTCGCGCTGGCTGCCGCCGACAATTTCGCCAATACCCGGCGCTAAAATATCCATAGCAGCAACGGTTTTACCATCATCATTACGACGCATGTAAAATGCTTTGATAACTGCCGGATAATTGGTAACAATCACCGGTTTTTTAAAATGCTTTTCTACTAAGTAACGTTCGTGCTCGCTTTGCATATCAATACCCCAGCTTACATCATACTTAAACTTCTTCTTTTTGTAGGCCGGAGATTGCAATAAAATATCTATCGCTTCGGTGTAAGTGATACGTTCAAATTTATTTTCAACCACAGAGCGAAGCTTCTCCAGCAAGCCTAATTCGGCTCGCTCTGCCTGTGGTTTCTGCTTTTCTTCTTCTGCCAAACGCTGATCTAAAAAAGCCAGATCATCGGCATTGTTTTGCAATACAGAATTGATAAGATATTGAATGAATTCTTCAGCTAAATTCATATTGTCTTCCAAATCATAAAATGCCATTTCAGGTTCTATCATCCAGAACTCAGCAAGATGTCTTGTCGTGTTGCTGTTCTCGGCGCGAAACGTAGGTCCGAACGTATAAATATCGCTGAAAGCCATCGCACCCAACTCGCCTTCCAACTGACCGCTAACAGTAAGATTGGTGCTTTTGCCAAAGAAATCTTCTTTGAAATCAATACTACCGTTTTCATCAACAGGCGCAGCATTTAGTGGCAATGTGGTAACACGAAATGTTTCGCCCGCACCTTCGGCATCTGACGCTGTAATGATCGGCGTATGCAAATACACAAAACCTTTATCGTTAAAGAATTTATGAATGGCAAACGACAGCGAATGGCGTACGCGAAACACTGCGCCAAATGTATTGGTACGAAAACGCAGGTGAGCAATTTCTCTTAAAAATTCAAGGCTGTGTTTTTTGGGTTGTAAAGGATATTTTTCAGGATCGCTATCACCTAAAATATCTATAGAAATCGCTTTAATTTCTACGGATTGACCTTTGCCAACACTTTCTACCAAATCGCCGGTTACTTTCAGCGAAGCGCCGGTAGTAATGCGTTTCAGCGTTTCATCATTCAGCAAACCCAAAGCTGCTACAACCTGTATATTTTGATTGGTACTGCCATCATTCAAAGCAATAAACTGGTTGTTACGAAACGTACGCACCCAACCCATTACAATCACTTGTTTGCCAACATCACCAGCCGTTAAAAGCTCTTTAATTTTTGTCCTGTTATTAAACATAACATTTTTGAATTTTTGCAAATAACCTAAAACTGCCAGACACTGCAATGCAGAAATTGTTTTTTCAAAATTTAGTAAGAAGCTATAAATAACTATTTGCTGTTTTTCCTATTACGTATCAGCTTTTCTTTGTAATATTCAACTCGAACCATATCGTATAATGATTGCCAATATTTTATAACGTACTAAAACCGGTATATGAAAACATTCTGGAAACAAATTGTAGTACAAACCATCTTAAACAGGAAAAGCGATAACGAGCCGGATGAAGATTATTCTTCTTACGACCTGGCAAAAGGATTTCTGGAATTACAAATTCTGATACGCAATTTTTTCAGAGATGTTTTCCTGATTGCTTTGGGTATCGGTTCGGCTGCGTTTGGCTTAGAAAGTTTTTTGTTGCCGAGCAATTTTATTGATGGCGGCGCAACCGGCATTTCACTTCTCATTTCAGAAATTGCAAATGTGCCATTATACTGGCTGCTGGTTGTTATCAATATTCCTTTTGTATTTTTAGGTTATAAAGTCATCAATAAAATCTTCGCGTTAAAAACAGCATTGGCAATTACAGGTCTGGCAATTACATTGGCTTTTGCTCATTTTCCCGAAGTCACTCACGACAAATTTTTGGTGGCTGTCTTTGGTGGATTCTTTCTCGGCGCAGGCATTGGTTTAAGTATCAGGGGCGGGGCGGTTATAGATGGCACGGAAGTATTGGCTATTTTTCTAAGCCGCAAAATGGGAACCACCGTTGGCGATGTTATCATCATCATCAATGTTGTTATTTTTTCGGCAGCGGCTTATTATTTGTCTGTTGAAGCGGCTTTGTATTCGATGGTTACGTATCTCGCAGCTTCCAAAACGCTTGATTTTGTTATTGAAGGGATTGATGAATACACCGGCGTTACTATTATCTCGCCTCATCATGAAGAAATCAAAAGAATGATTATTGATAGAATGGGACGTGGTGTTACGGTGTACAGCGGCAAGCAAGGTTTTGGCAAAAAAGGCGAATCAAAACAAATTGATATTCTATATTCCGTTACCACGCGCCTGGAATTGAACAAACTAAACTCAGAAATTATGCGGATTGATCAGAATGCGTTTGTAGTGATGAGCAGCGTAAAAGATACCAAAGGCGGTATGATAAAAAAGCGTCCGCTTGATCATTAAGATTTATGAGTTATGAATGATGATTTATAGGTTGAGTAGAAATGATGTTTGGTTATTTATCGTTTAAATTTTTACTTAGTTTCTGTACATACATATCTATAAATTCATCCATCTGCTTTCTTTTGTATTGTACGATAAAGCGCGGATGCGGAAGTTCGGTAACGGTATTAAAGAAATGATGTTCGTTGTTCAAAGCCGTTAGATATTCCGAGTTCTTTTTGCCCAGACAAAAACATTCTTCTGTCTGCAATCCCAATTTGATTTGTTGTTGGATGCTCTTTACGATAAACGGTTTTACGGCAGCATACAAAGCTTTATCGTCGTAATAATTATAATTCACCCACTTGTTATTTCCTTTGTGTGTAATAAAGCCAAGCGGACAAACAGAGTTGATATAAAAATGCTGGTAAAAATCATCTGCGCCGCCCATGGCTGCAATCATTCTGTAAATAAATTCTGATGATGGTTCATGCGAAGAAGCACCGTTTGTATTAATACCACAAACGGTTTGCAAACGCTTAAAATCGGTAAAGGGAACGCCGGTTAATCCGCCGCCGTGCCTGCCGGGATTGATGCCTAAAATTGCCCGTCTCTTATTATTATCATTATAATATTTATCGTAAAAGGTATCGCTGCAAGTCAATGCCAGCTTGCCTTCGCGAAACGGATTCAGAACATCAACACCATCTGGAAGTTTGGCAGAAAGATGCAATTCCAGGTTAAATTGTTTCATTCGGTCGGAAAACATAAAAGCGATTTTTTAAAAAAATTTCTACCTTAGCTGTGAACATAACGGCTATGAAATATTTTATTTTGTTTGTTGTTTTTATTTCTCTTGCCTTTATTACAAAAGCGCAGTCTAACATTAACCCACATTATAACTTGGAGCAAAAAAGATTGCTGGACAGTTTACGAAATGCACATAAGCTTTCAACCATTATGATTCAACCAACGCCGTTGCTTGTTTATAATACACCAACCGCTCTGTTACCAAATGAAGGTGAAAAGATAGGAATGAGTGGCGAGGATACCATTTACCGGATGAAAACAGATAATATGAATTTGCTGAAGCCGAACCAGAATACGACGAGCATACCCAATTCAGCTACGGGCAAAATATTTATGGTGCCGCCTGCTAAGAAGAAACCATAGTTGTTTTATTGAGTTAACAAGCCGGTATCTTCGTAAATATCTTTTATTGGAATGAGAAGCTGAATTGAAGTTATTAATAACGAATCGTTGCTGTTAGTATATTCTTTTAGTTCCCAGAATCCTTTTTCGTTGATGGCAAATACTTCAATGCCAATTGCTTCAGAATTTACAAGGATATACTCTTTAAAAGATGGTATTTCACGATACAATTTAAACTTATCGCCGCGATCATAATTTTTTGTAGAAGGTGATAATATTTCGATGATAACAACCGGGTTCAAAAGATTCCAATTGTCGTTATTTCTGGTTTCCGGTTTGCCGCAAACCACAGTAATATCAGGATAGGTAAACAAGCCATTCTTCTCAACATAAATTCTCTGGTCGCTGTTGAAAGGCTTACAGGGCTTGCCTTTCAGATGTTTCCCTATTTCTATAAATAATGTGCCTGCAATTGTATTATGCGGTAATTTAGAGCCTGACATGGCAAATATTTCACCCTGATAATACTCATGTCTTTCCAAAGCCTTTTCCTCCATGTTGAGGTATTCTTCTTCGGTAAAATATTTCTTATTATAAGCAACCGCAGGTTCTTTAATTTCTGTATCCATAGAAATAAAATTACTTTTTTTGCAAAAATGAACGATTGATTATTCTGATGAAAGTAAGTGTTTAAAAAACAAGATTGATGACTTGCTTCCTTATTCCTGAACCTTGCTTCTTGTCTCTTGTGTTCTTGTTACTTTAGCTTATACATCTTCTTCGGCACCTTTTACATAACGTTTAATAACGCCGCGGTTACTCTCCCGAATGAAAGTTACAATCTCATCACGCTCATCGGTTGCCGGAAGTTCTTCATCAATATATTCCAATGCCTGCGAAATGTTTAAGCCTTTGTTGTAAATGATGCGATACAGATCGAGAATATGATTGATTTGCTCCATGGTGAAGCCTCTGCGTTTTAAACCAACGCTGTTTACGCCGCCATAACTTAACGGGTTACGAACGGCTTTTATGTATGGCGGAACGTCTTTATTTACGTGGCTGCCTCCGGCAATGTAAGAATGCTGCCCAATGCGTGCAAATTGCTGAATTGCGCATACACCGGCAATAATACTCCAGTCGCCCATTGTTACATGACCCGCCATCTGGGAGTTATTACTCATAATACAGTTATCGCCGATCGTACAATCGTGAGCAATATGGCAATATGCCATAATCAAACAATTATTTCCCACTTTTGTTTTGCCTTTGTCAACTGTACCGCGATGAATGGTTACAAACTCGCGAATGGTTGTATTGTCACCAACTTCAATAATGGTTTTTTCGCCAACAAATTTTAAATCCTGCGGAATAGCGGCTAAAACGGCTCCCGGGAAAATGCGGCAATTCTTACCAATACGCGCACCTTCCATAATGGTTACGTTGCTGCCTATCCATGTGCCTTCACCAATTTCCACGTCTTCGTGGATAACTGTAAAAGGATCAATTTTTACATTGCGGGCAAGTTTGGCGTTCGGATGAATGTATGTATGCGGATGAATCATTGATATAAAATAAAGCGGCTAAAAATAATTAGCCGTGCAAAAATAGAGGGAATATTAGTATTCTCTGTTTTAGAGAAATAATTTGTCAGGAGTTAAACATTCGTTTTACCAGTTCATCTGCCAGATCTGTGATTAATTCAACGCTGATGGTAAAGGGAGTTTCATTATAACTGTTGTGGTTTGCAAAGTTATTTAAACGTATGTTTTGAATATTATCAGTTAGAAGCATAAAGAAATTAACACCAAGATAAAGAGCAATTTTTTCCATTCTGCTTATGGTCAGTTCCTCACACTCACCGCTTTCAATCTGGCTAAGCCGTCCTTTCGTAATGCCAATATGTTTGGCAAGCGATTCCTGTTCCACTCCTTTTGTTCACGAATGATTTTAATATTGATGCCAATAATTTTTGCTGCTTTCATAGTCAGAATTTAACTAAACAAATCTGTGCAATTGCTAAACATTATTTAGAATAAAATGTTGTAAAGTAAAATATAAGCCTGAACTTTAATTATTCACTTAAAACAAAAAAGCCGCTTTAAAAAACCTTAGTAACTAACCTTTTTTAAAACTTATTATAACCTCTTAACCCAAATGCCTATGGATAGACAGGAATTAATACTTTCTTTCTCAAAACAAAAAATGAAACCCATTACAGGTTCTATTTTACTGGTTGTATTTATAATCTGCTGTTTACCTGGTAAGGCGCAAAATGAAAAAGATAGTGCATCAAATGCCGGTTTAAAAAGCTTTTTGAAATTCAAACTCAGCTTTGAAAGCGGATTGGCTTGGGAACAAAAAATTGGAAAAACTTCTGCACTTGAACTTTTAGCAGGAATTAGTATAGCTCTTCAGTCAGACGGATTCTCTGATCTTAATGTTCCCCTTATCGTTATACCGACAACGGAAGTGCAATTTAGACACTATTATAATTTCAAAAGAAGATTAATTCAACAAAAAAAAATAA
This sequence comes from Ilyomonas sp., assembly GCA_965199845.1. Classification (GTDB taxonomy): domain Bacteria; phylum Bacteroidota; class Bacteroidia; order Chitinophagales; family Chitinophagaceae; genus Ilyomonas. The sequence goes on along the minus strand of CBDATZ010000052.1, from coordinate 72,183 downwards.
GAAACAATTCGGCTAATTTTTTATGGGGCGAAGTACAGACGCTTTTTCCTATAAAAAATCAGAACTTTTTTGGCTTTCTAATCGGCCAAGGTTGGGGAATTCAACGCTCAATAGGTAAGCGCTTTGGAGCTGCTTTCCGCATCGGTGTAATTGAGCATTTTTATTATGATAAACCGCCTGTTGGTGGATATAATTATTTAAAAATAGAACCAGAAGTAATGACTTCGGTTTTTTACATTTTTTAATATTAAAATCAATACAATGAAAAGATTATTCAATAGTGACTCATTTTGAAAATTTATCAGTTTTGAAATCAAGTGGTTCTCTATAAGAGAAATTTCAAACTGCGTCACTACCGCCGGTACCATTACCGCATCTCCGGGAGCTACTGTTACTGTATCTGTTGGTGCAGGCGGATCGGGGCAAAATCATATAGCAACCTTCCGGGTTTTAGGAGTTACCTTAAGCAATGGAACCAGTTCTTTAAGTGCAAACAACACCACGGTTAGTGCTACATTTGTAATGCCGGCGTCGGGTTCGGTTAACTGGAACGGACAATTTAGTGACCCTAATTCTAATGGTTCGGGTTCTATCTCTGTTCGTTAATTTAATTTTTACATCGTAAAATAATCACTCTGCAATGTCTTAGCAGGGCTGATTATTTTACGATTGTCTTTTAACAATCTGTGCCACCATATCGGCTTCTGTAGCCACTTTACCATTAACATAAACGGTTCCGTGCATATCGCAAAGTCCGCGGCGCACAGGCGCATTAAATTCCATTTTCAGAATCATGGTATCGCCGGGACGAACCATTTGCTTAAACCTGCAGTTGTCAATTTTTACAAAATAAGTATCGTACTTTCCTTCGGGACTATTATTGATGGCTAATATGCCTCCTGTTTGTGCCAGCGCTTCTAACTGGAGAACGCCTGGCATAATAGGATTGGAAGGAAAATGCCCCTGAAAAAACCATTCGTTGATAGTGATATGTTTGATGCCTACAATACGCGTATCGGTAAGTTCAATTACTTTATCTACCAATAAAAACGGGTAGCGGTGCGGCAATGTTTTCTCAATATGTTCATAGTTGAAAACCGGCGGCTGCGCCGGATTGTAAACCGGTACATCTTTTACATGTTTATTCTTTTTTATGTACTGTTTTATTTTTTTTGCAAATGCCACATTGGTGCTATGTCCCGGACGGTTTGCAATAACGCGGCCTTTAATCGGATAACCGATCAAAGCCAGATCGCCCACAACATCCAATAATTTATGGCGTGCCGGTTCGTTTGGAAAACGCAGTTCCAGGTTGTTCAGATAGCCTTCACTTTTTACTTCAATATTATCTTTACCAAACGCTTTTGATAAACGGCTCATCGTTTCGGGCGTTACGGGTCTGTCAACAATTACAATGGCATTGTTTATATCGCCGCCTTTTATTAAATCGTTTGCCAGCAACATTTCCAGTTCGTGCAGAAAACTAAATGTGCGGCAAGGTGCAATCTCGGTTTTAAATTCGCTCATGCTTTTTAGCTGCGCGTATTGGGTTCCTAACACCGGGCTGTTAAAGTCAATCAGCGTAGTAATTTGGTATTCCATCGCCGGCATTAATACCATTTCTACCCGCTTTTGCTCATCGTAATGATTGATATTTTCATCTATACTATACCAGATTTTGGTAGCGTCCTGTTCTGTAACACCGGCTTCTTCAATCAGTTCAACAAACGGCTGGCTGCTGCCATCCATAATCGGTACTTCGGGCGCATTCAGTTCTATCAATACATTATCAATTCCCATTCCTACCAGCGCTGCCAGTAAGTGTTCTACGGTACTCACTTTTGCATCTCCAACCTGCAGCGTGGTTCCCCGCCCGGTATCGGTAACCAAATCGCAATCTGCTTTTATAACGGGCTGATTCGGCAAATCAATTCGTTTAAACTGAATACCAAATCCCGGGCTGGCAGGGCAAAGCGTCATATCTACCATAATGCCGGTATGAAGTCCTTTACCACTAACATTTACCGTATTTTCGAGCGTATGCTGTTTATCCGGATTGAAGTGCATGTTCATGTATTGTTCCGTTTGCTGAATAAAACCAGTTTTTCCTGATTTGTAAAAATGATAAATGGCAGCAAAAGTAAGGCTTTGCCCGATTCGGCAATATGCGACGTAAAATCTGCGGAAGATAAAACGGGTTGATTTTGATTTAAGGTTGCACCAGTTTAAAACAATCTTTAATAATTTTTATTTCAAACTCAGGGCTGGTTTCTATCGGGTCGCCATCAATATGAAATGGCGCGTGTTTCAGGTTGCGTATGGTTAGAGAAGGTGTTTGAAAATACAATACATTATTTTTAGACATATCTTCTACAATCTGTTGCAGTTTATTATTGCCGCGAATTTGTTTTAATATAGCAAACGGCAACCTGGCTTTGTTCATTTTCTGAACCACTACAATATCTAATAAACCATCTGTTAAGCTTGCCTGTGGCGCAATGGTAACATTGTTTCCAAACTGGTTGCTGTTGGCAATAGAGATAAAATACGCTTCGGTAAAAAAAGAAAAATCGTCAAGTACAATTTCAAACTGGTAAGGATGTGCTTTAAAATAATTGATAAGACTTTGCTGCGTGTAAGTAAATAAACCACGCGTTGCTTTTTCGGCAAAATCGTGCGCTACTTTAGCATCGAAACCAATGCCGCTAAGCATACAGGAAAAATGATTGTTGATAGTAAACGCATCTATATATTTGGCTTCGCCGCTAAAAAAAGATTGCAATGCCTGTAAAGGTTTCGGTGAAATATTCGCGGCACGCGCCAACCCGTTTCCGCTGCCTAACGGAATAATACCAAAAGCCAGATTATCAATATCATGCAGCGCATTAATAACTTGTCTTATCGTACCATCTCCACCAATAATAACAACATCTGTGAAGCCTTCTTCAGCAATTTTTTCTTTTACCCATATGTAGTTACCGCCTGCATCAGTTTCAGCAATTTCGTAGGGAATGCCTTTGCTTTCGGTAATCGTTTTTATTGAAAATAAAAGAGGACTTTTTTTTACCGTACCTGATATGGGATTTACGAGGTACATAATCTTCCGGTTCGTCACACAATACCTTTTTATATAGCGCAAATGCGTAAAAATAATGCCGTCTAAAAGAAGAACAGTTAAGTAGATGCTCTGGCTGCTGACGGACTTTTTATTTTAGAATAAATCATAGAAGCAGCAATGCAAACAACAATCACGCCTAATGAAACATAAATTGAAATATGAACGTAAGATTCAATTAGCATTTTAATGCCAATAAATACAAGCACAACCGCAATGCCTTGTTGTAAATATTGAAACTGATCGGCCGCGCCACGAAGCAGAAAGAACAAACTACGCAAGCCGAGAACCGCAAAAATATTACTGGAATAAATCACCATTATATCATCGGGCTGAAACGGCACATCGGCTTTTTCACGAACCAAAGAAACAACCGTCGGAATGCTGTCGAACGCAAATAAAATATCGGTACCGGCAAGCATAAATACAACTATGGACAAGGTAGTAAAATACAGCTTACCATTTTGGCGGATTGTATATTTTCCTTCGGGATTTTCGTTGCTGATACGAACAATCCGGCTGATAAATTTGAATATGCCGGAATCCTGCGGCTTATATTCTTCATCATGTTTTTGAAAAAATAGCTTGAAGCCCGTATATAAAAGAAATACGCCAAATACATATAAAATCCAGTGAAACCGGTTGATGATTTCGATGCCTGCGGCAATAAAACCAATACGAAAAACAATAGCCAACAAAACACCAATTAGTAAAGCTCTGCCAATGTCGTGTTCGTTTATTTTTAAGTAAGAAAAGATAAGAATAAACACAAACACATTGTCTATACTTAAGCTCCATTCCATCAAATAGGCGCTGATGTATTTGGTAGCAACATGTGTATCTTTTTCTATCCAGATAAAAGCCCAGAAAGCCAGCGACAAACCCACCCACAAAGCCGTTTGTAACAAAGCTTTTTTAATGGTAATAGTTTGATGTTTTTTACTGATAACGCCCAAATCGAAAACCAGCGCTACCAGCAATGCCACACCAAAAACAAGATATATAATTAATGTTCTATCCATGAGGTTATTGTAAATTGTTAATGGTTAATTATTAATTGCAATGATAAAGGAACATACCAGTTAACCATTAACAATAACCAATTAACAATAGTTATACGCTTACACGTTCCGCTAATAATTGCTGAACTAATTTTTCCAGTTCTCCAATACGTTTTTCCATTTCGGGCAGGTTGCGGGAAAGTGCCTGGCTGCGTAAAGCCGATGTATAATCGAACGCCGGAGAACCGGTAACGGCAATATTTGGTATTTTAATAGATTTACTTACACCGCTTTGCGCATTAATCTTTGTGCCATCGGCAATATGCAAATGCCCAACAATACCGGCCTGTCCGCCAACCATTACATTATTACCAATTTTAGTGCTGCCGCTTACGCCGGCCTGCGCTGCAATTACAGTGTTGCTGCCGACTTCTACATTATGCGCAATTTGTATCAGGTTATCAAGCTTGGCGCCTTTACGAATAATGGTAGAACCAATGGTTGCGCGATCAACGGCGGCGTTTGCGCCAATCTCTACATAATCTTCAATCACTACATTTCCTATCTGTGGTATTTTTTTATAAGTGCCGTCGGGTTGCGGTGCAAAGCCAAAACCATCACCGCCAATTACAGCACCGGCATGAATGGTTACGTTTTTACCAATTACACAATCGTTATACACTTTTACGCCGGGATACAAAATTGTATTGTCGCTGATGCTTACATTATTGCCAATATAAACGCCGGGAAAAAGCTTTACATTATAACCAATTTGTGCATTCTCGCCGAGATAAGCAAAGGCGCCGATAAATACATTTTCGCCCAGCTTTGCCGATGAAGATACATAAGAAGGTTGCTGAATACCGGCAAGCTGCTGTGTTATAATTTCCTGGTATTTGCGTAACAAAAGAGCAAACGCAGAATAGGCATCGGCTACGCGAAGAAGCGTTGCAGACACCGGTTCTTTTAATTCCTGGCTTTTATTTACAATAATAACAGATGCCTTCGTGGTATAAAGAAACTCTTCATATTTGGGATTGGCTAAAAAAGTAAGCTGACCTTCTTTGGCTTCTTCAATCTTACCAAACGTACTTACAGCCACCGAAGCATCACCTTCTGTTTCTGCGCCAATCATGATGGCTATCTGTGCTGCGCTAAATTGCATAGATTAGTTATAAATATTTGTAAACCTAACAACCGTTAACGTAATTGACAAATGTAAAATTTTTTGACAGGTATAGATAAATTTGAATTGATAAGCGGATTATCTACCTGCGATATCTCTCTTACCTCGCCGTTTTTAAATAAAATATGAATATGTTCGTCATTCAGCTTGTACGTTGTGTTTTCTGCTTCGCCGGTAAAAACCAGGTAACCGGCTTCCTGTTCTGAGATCCGGAGCAATCTTGCAACGGCTTTTCGTGTTTTTAATAATATTTCTTCAGCTACCGGTTCATTCTGCAACGTGCATTTTAAAAGTTTACGGTTAAGTAATCCATTACTTAAAACAGACAATACTTTGTCGGGATGATGACTCCATCTTTTTACAGCAAACATCACATCCGCATCATCTACCTGGCAAAATTCTTCAATAAAATTTTTGGGCGATTTTCCATCCAGCGATAAGAAATAATCAATCGGCGATCCTGTTTTTAGCTGCTCATCATCCTTTTTATAAATGTCTTTTACCCGCTGCATAATTTTTACCAGCATCATTTCTGTTGCCAATACAGCCCGGTGCAGATACACCTGCCAATACATTTGCCGGCGCGAAATCAAAAATTTTTCTGCACTGTAAATGGCTTTTTCTTCAATCATCAGCTCACCTTTGTGCACGGCCAGCATTTTAAGAATGCGGTCATAACCAATCACGCCTTCACTTACGCCGGTATAAAAACTATCGCGGGTTAAATAATCCATCCGGTCAACATCAACCTGGCCGCTTATTAAACTATGTAAAAAATATTTCGGGTAAAGATTGGTGAAGATTTCGATGGCTAACGAAAGTCGTCCACCCAAATCATCATTCATACGATACATAATCTGCAGCCCGATTTCTTCATGATTAGCATCGGGAACCAGCAAATTTTCCAAAGCATGAGAGTACGGACCATGACCAATATCGTGTAATAAAATAGCTGCTTTTGCCGCTTCGCCTTCTTCTTCTGTAATCTCTACACCTTTATTGCAAAGCTCGCTTACAGCCTGGCACATGAGGTGATAGGCGCCAAGCGAATGATGAAAACGTGTATGAACTGCGCCCGGATAAACAAACGAAGCCAAAGCCATCTGGTGAATGCGTCGCAGCCGTTGATACCAGGGATGAGCAATAATGTCTAAAATAAGCGGCGAATCAATGGTGATAAAACCATACACCGGGTCATTAATAATTTTTCGCTGCTTCAGTTTAGTCATATTCTATGAGGGAAAAACATATCAAAAGTAATGCTTGAAATTGTGTGCTTTGAATTTATAATGATACCAACAATAATACATTTCAACAGCTTTTATTTCAACCCAAAAGTTGTTTTAGTTATTTAGAAATGTACACTTTCCTTAATCTCAGGTTGATTTATTTTATTGTTGAAATGATGATTTATTGAAAGTAAAGTTTCAAATGACTTTTTGCTGTTTTTAAAATCCTCCGTTTGTAACATTTTATTGCCGCTCATCATTTTGAAAAATTTATCAAAAATTCTAATTAGTTGATTTTTAATTGATTGTGCTTAATCAGTTTCCTTTTACCGCAAGCTACTAAAAGAAAGATGGTACTATGTGTAGCATAGTAGTAAATAATCCCTATTTTTGTGTTGTCAAAAGAAAATGTCTGCTCATACAGACAGTCAACAAACAAATTTTTAAAAACATTTATAAATGGACATTCAAAACACACAGAGCCAGATGCGAAAAGGAGTGCTGGAGTTTTGTATACTATCTATCATCAGGCAGGGCGAGGTTTATCCAAGCGACATCGTGGAAAAAATGAAAGCCGCCAACCTGCAGATTTTAGAAGGAACACTTTACCCTTTGCTCACCCGTCTTAAAAATGCAGGCTATCTCACCTATCGTTGGGTTGAAAGCGCCAGCGGACCACCAAGAAAGTATTTTGTGATGACAGATCAGGGACTTTCTTTCTACGAAGAGCTTGAACGCACCTGGAAAGAACTTGCTGATGCTGTTCACACATTAACGCTACCAACAGACACTACCAACAATAACCAATCAAATAATTTGTAACATGAAAAAGGTAATCAACATAAATTTTCAGGGGCGCGTAATTCCGATAGAGGAAACCGCCTACGAAATTTTAAAACAATATGTAGATAGCCTGCGACGCTATTTTATAAACGAAGAAGGCAAAGAAGAAATCATTAATGATATTGAAAGCCGTATTGCCGAGCTTTTTGGCGAAACCCTGAAGAAAGGCGGCACCTGCATTACCGACGAAGATGTAAATGCTATTATCGCCAGTATTGGCAGACCGGAAGATTTTGACGGTGATGAAGAAAGAGTAAAAGAACGCGTATATGAAGAAAGCCAGAATGCAAAAGGCAATTATACATATACCAAAGGTGAACGCTTATATCGCAGCGAAAATGATAAAGTCATTGCAGGTGTGTGTGGTGGCATTGCAGCTTATTTTGGTATTGATGCCATGCTGATGCGCATTCTCTTTATTATCTGCGCCTTTGCCGGTTTTGGCTTCCTGGTATATATTGTTTTGTGGATAGCTGTTCCCAGCACGGCTTCTACCGTAATTGGCGGTGCAAAAAAACGTTTGCTGCGCGATCCGGAAGATAAACTGATTGGCGGCGTTTGTCGCGGTCTGTCTTATTATTTTGGTGTGAATGTTTGGGTGCCGCGCGCTATATTTTTAATCCCGTTTTTTACGGTTGTATTTCGCTGGAGCGATTGGGGCGCGTTTCATTATCCAAACTTCTTTTCTCTTTCTTTTAGCCCGGCTGCTGCTCTTACTTATATCATTTTATGGATTGTATTGCCGGAAGCCAAATCTGCCAGCGACCGGTTAGAAATGAAAGGTGAAAAAGTTGACCTGAATTCGATTAAGAACAACATCAGCAGTGAAATGAAAGGTGTAGGCGAACGGGTGAATAAATTTAGTAAAGAAGCCACCGCTTTTGCTACCGAAACCGGGAAACAATTTGGCGCCAGAGGCAAGCAATTCAGCAGCGAAGTTTCGCAGACGGCGCGCAAAAGTGGCAGAGGTTTGGGTAATATAATAGCGCTTCTGATAAAGATTTTTGTGTACTTTATTGTCGGTGTTGTTTTATTTGCCGTTGTTAGCGCGTTGTTTGGTTTGGGCGTAGCCATGTTTGGTTTTTTACCCCTGAAAAAATACTTGTTGGATAATGGCTGGCAAACCGTTTTCGCCTGGGGAACGCTCCTGTTTATCTGGGTTCCGGTAATTGCAATCGTTACAGGTTTAATTCGTCGCCTGGCAAAGATGAAAGGTAACAGCACCATTTTAAAAGCGGCTTTCTGGTCTTTGTGGTTGTTAGGTCTGGCTTGCGTAATTGGTTTGATTGTTTCGCTGGTAAACGATTTCAAATATCGCAGCAATGCCAACGAACAAAACATTGTATTGACTAATGCAAAAACCGATAAATTAGAATTGCATGCTGCCCGCATGGGAACGTATTATCACCGCTTCGACTGGCTGCGCATGGAACCGTTTGCCAACATAGATGAAGATACCGCTTACGTAAATAATCTTCATGTAAGAATTACAAAAGCATCTTCAGACAGTTTTGAAGTTAAGCTTCTGAAAATGAGCGATGGCGAAAGCCGCCAGCAGGCAAATGAATTAAGCGACCGTATTCAATACAATATAAATCAGCAAGATTCTACTTTGTTGCTTTCAAAAGGAATTGCGATTACCGAAGAACAAAAATTCAGAAACCAGCAGATTTATGTTACCGTAGCCGTTCCGGTTGGCAAGAAAATTCTGGTTGATGGCAGCGTAGCAAATTGGGATGGTAATGTTCACATTGGTTTTGATGATGACAACTGGCGCTACCGCGATAACGGGCGTTATGAAAATGATGATTTCGATTGGGATCATAACGTAGAATATATTATGACGAAAGATGGTTTGAAAAGAACCGATGGTAAAATGGACGATGACGATACGAACGACAACAATGACGATTATAACAATAAAGTGGAAGATTTTAATCGTAAGCGCGAAGAGCTGATGCGCGAAAGAGACGAGAAACAAAAGCAGTTAGAAGAACAGCAAAAAGAACTACAGAAATACGACAGCATTCTAAAAAGTCAGCCACTGGATACAGTGCCTGCGGCGGCTCCGCAACAGCCAAAACCATCAGCCATAAAAACGGCTGTCATCATACATACGTCAATGAATATTTCGCATATCTTATTATCAAGACTGGCGATATAAACTCGGTTAGAGTTGGTAGAAGAATCCTGCTTTTGTTATGAAAGCGGGGTTCTTCGTTTTTAAGAAAAACCGTTTGAAACATACTTTCGTCAAAAGATCAATTGATAACAAAGCGTACAAGAGTGCGACGCAACGAAAGATTAACCGGAGTTACGGGCGCGGGTAACATAAAAATTCGTTTACAATATCAGCGTGTGATGTATTGTGAAAACGCTATGTATTGATTTGACTATATGTTTTCTTCTTATCAATATAATATTTCCAGACAATGCTTTTTTGTAAAACACCCGGCGCTTTACGGAGAGACATTTTCTTTAGCGGACTGTCTTTTTCTGCAGAAAACATCCATTTAAAAAAATCGCGGTACGCTTTAAAAACAGCAACCGTATTTTCCTTTTGTTTTTGCAGTAAATATTGCAAAGCCGCAGCGAAATCCATCATCATGCGCAAAGGCAACAGCCAGGCATTTACATACCACGGCGAATTGCGCCAGCACATAATTATATTGTTGCGAAAATTAAGATACGTTTTGTGTGGTGATTGATATGATAATGAGCCGCCGCCGAGATGATAAATGGTAGATTCGGGGCAATACATTATTTTATAACCGATGCTGTTTAAGCGCCAGCACATATCAATTTCTTCCATGTGCATAAAATAAAATCCATACATGCCACCGATTTGCCAATATGCTTTTTTGCGGATTAAACAACAAGTTCCCGTTGCCCAAAAAATCTGCATCGGTTGATTGTATTGATGTTTGTCTTTCTCAACAAAATCGAAAATGCGACCGCGACAAAACGGGTAACCTAAAATATCTATCATACCACCGGCAGCGCCGGCGTGTTCAAATAAATGCTTGTTTTGTAAGGAAAGTATTTTGGGTTGAATGACTGCGATTTTATTATCGCTTTTCATCATTGCCATCAACGGCTCAATAAAGTTTGATTGCACTTCCACATCAGAGTTCATCATTAAATAAAATTCTTCTTTAATTCCCCACAAGCCTTTGTTGTAGCCGGTTGCAAAGCCGTAATTATCATCCAGAGCAATCATTTTTACGCCAGGAAAATAGGCATTGACAAAAGAAACTGAATCGTCTGAACTGTTATTGTCAATAATATAAACGGTATAGTTTGGATAAGTGAGATGTTGCAACGCGGGCAGCAGCGTTTCTAAAAAATGTTTACCATTCCAATTGAGAATCGCAATGGCGACAGATGGAAAATTCATTATAGAACAGGTGTCTTACGCATTCAATAAGGTTACAATTTCTGTTTGTAAAATCGGAAGATGTTTTATTACGATTGCCCAAATTAACTCATCCGAAACCGTATCATAGCCATGAATAATTCTATTGCGGGTGTTTACTATTTTCCGTGCGTCCGAAAACACAATTGTTGAATCTCTAATTAAAATCCGGTTCATTGCTTCTCCAATAATTTCGATGTTTCTTTCTACAGCTCGCTTTGTTCGTATGTCGTTTTGATAACTCGTGAACTCTTTGGGTTGATCAATAAAAAAACTCTCTATTTCATTGATAGCTATTAGCATATCATATAGCCAGGTTTTTATTTCAACGTTCATAAATAAGCCGTCGCTGATGATTTACCACCTGTTTAAAATATGGATTTCTGATAGCTTTCTCTTCCAATAAATCAACGGGTTTTTGCAATACATCTTCTAATGAAAATTTTAATTCGTAGTAATTATCAGCATATTGTTCAGGAATTATTGGTTCAAAATTCACAATAAAATCTACGTCGCTTTTTTCATTGAACGAATTATTAAGCACAGAGCCAAATGCATATAATTGACTGACGTGATGAGCTAAACATAATTTATCAATCTTATCAATATGCTTTTCAATGATTGTCATAAAACAAATGTAATTAGATGTATGCAGATGAGCATAACTCTTTATATTCTCTACAAGTTTTGCTGAAGAGAATGAAGCCGGTTAATGTATTTGCCAATCATATCAAACTCAATATTCACAAGACTGTCTTTTTGTATTTCTTTAATATTGGTATGATCGTACGTGTAAGGAATGATAGAAACGGTAAATTCATTTTTGCCAACGTTATACGCCGTTAAACTAATACCATTGATACAAACAGAACCTTTCTCAATCATCAGTGCGGCAAATTGTTCATTAAACCGAAAACGAAATTCCCAGCTTCCATGCAGGTCTTTTCGTTCGGTGCAAGTTGCCGTTGCATCGGTATGACCCTGCACAATATGTCCGTCAATTCTGCCATTCATTTGCATACAACGTTCTATGTTTACAAGGCTGCCTGGCTGCCACAAACCAAGATTGGTTTTGGAAAGCGTTTCGGCAACAGCCGTTACGCGGTGCGCATCGCTGCGCAATTCATCTACCGTTAAACAAACGCCGCTGTGACTTACGCTTTGATCTATCTTTAATTCGTTGCTGATGGAGCTGCTGATCCAGAATATTTTATTGGTTTCATCTGCTTCTGCAGACAATACGTTTCCAATTGCTTCTACAATTCCTGTAAACATGGGCGCAAGGTAAAAAGAAAACTGTGTTTGAACCATGAAGGCACAGAGAACACAAAGCCTCACTAAGAAGGCTTATGAGATAAAATGGCAGCAGTATAACTTCTATTCCTTCACCATCTTCTCAATCATTTCTGTAAATTCTTTTACGCTCATGGCATCTGCAACAGTAAAATTGCCGATTCGGGTGCGGCACAAACGGCTTAAATAACCACCTACGCCGAGCGAAGCACCAAAATCGTTTGCCAGACTGCGGATATAGGTTCCGGTTGTACAAATCACTTTAAAATATACTTCCGGCAAATCTATTTTGGTGATAGTGAATTCTTTTATCGTAACAGGTCGCGGTTCCAGCACCACATCAATGCCTTTTCGCGCAGCGAGATAAACAGGTTTTCCTTCTTTTTTTATGGCTGAATGAATCGGCGGAACCTGCAAAATATCGCCTGTAAAATGAATCGTTGCATCATGAATTTGTTCTAACGAAAGCTGCGAGATGTCGGTAAAATTTACCGGCTCACTTTCCTTATCATAGGTTGGCGTGGTGGCGCCAAGCGTAAAGCTGCCGGTGTATTCTTTTTCCATGCCCATGTATTCATTAATCTTTTTGGTATATTTCCCGGTGCAGATAATAAGCAAGCCGGTTGCCAGCGGATCTAAGGTTCCGGCATGACCAATCTTGGATATTTTGGTCAGGATACGAATTTTTTTTACCACATCAAACGAAGTCCAGTGCAGTGGCTTATCAAGTAATAAAACTTTTCCTTCCAAATAAGGCTCAATGGCTTGGTGTACTGGTCGTTGCTTCATTCCGGTAATTAATTGTGATATATCATTTTTAGACACGCTTCTTAACAGCTTTGCTTTATGGCTGTGTCTTTGCTTCGGCTATCTTTGCCGCGTTTTTTATAATACTTTTTAGCTGCGCAAATATATCGCGGTTATTAAAATTCTTTTTTATTATAAAAGACAAACAACGATTCGTGTAAACAGAGATATTGAACTATGCAAGACACAAAAAAGAAAGCCATTATATTGATGAATCTCGGCTCGCCGGATTCTACCCAGGTAAAAGATGTAGCCAGATACCTGCGCGAGTTTTTGATGGATGAGCGTGTGATTGATATTCCGTACCTCGCACGTTTGCTATTAATAAAAGGAATTATTGTTCCGTTTCGTGCGCCTAAATCGGCACACGCTTATGAAAGCATCTGGACAAAAGAAGGTTCGCCGTTAATTGTATTGACTAAACAATTGGAAGCTGCCGTGCAGCCCAACTTTGATATGCCGGTAGAAATTGCAATGCGTTATGGCAATCCGACACCGGAAGCTGCGTATGAAAACCTGCTGAAAAAAGTTCCTGATTTAGAAGAAGTAATCTTGTTTCCATTGTATCCGCATTATGCCATGAGCAGTTATGAAACGGCGGTGGAATACATGAAAGAAGTGCATCATAAAAAAGCTTACAAGTTTTCGCTTTCGGTGATCGAGCCGTTTTATAATGACGAAGAATATATCAATGCGCTGTCGCAAAGCATCAAACCATATACGGATGAACCGTACGATAAAATTCTGTTCAGCTATCATGGCATTCCCGAACGTCATGTAAAAAAAACTGATCCGACCAAACAGCATTGTTTGAAAGTAGCTGATTGCTGCCACGTAGCAGCGCCGGCACATGCGTTTTGTTATCGCCATCAAACCATGATGACAACAGAATTAGTGAGCAAACAATTGAATTTGCCAAAGGAAAAAGTAGAGCAAACTTTTCAATCGCGACTTGGCAGAGATCAATGGTTGTTGCCTTATACAGCTTTGCGATTAACTGAATTGCCAAATGAAGGCATTAAGAAATTGCTGGTTGTTTGCCCGGCATTCATCAGCGATTGTTTGGAAACGCTGGAAGAAATGGCAATTGAAGGCAGAGATATTTTCTTAAACGCCGGTGGTGAAAGTTTTACTGCCATTCCTTGTTTAAATATAAATCCGCTTTGGATAAATGCGTTGGTGAGTTTGGTGGTGAAAAGTGAAAAGTCAGAAGTAAATCGTGAAATGTCAGATGTGAAAAATGAGAGGTGAGAAACCGTATTTCATCATAAATTTTTTGGTTAGATGCTTCTTGATTTAAAACATAAACATCTTGATGTATACAAAGAAGTAAGTGATTTAGTTAAAGAAGAGTCTATTATTTCTGTATTGCTTCCGGCAGAAGAAAAGTTCAATATAGTGTCGCAGATAAGACGCGCGGCTTTATCTGCGACACTAAATTTGGCAGAAGGATGTAGCAGAAAATCTGCAACAGAACGAAAGCGTTTCTTCGAAATCTCGCGTGGATCATTAATAGAAGTTGATGCTGCTTTTGAAGTAGCTGTTGATTTGGAATATATAAAAATTGAAAATCTGGAAATGTTAGGACTGTTATTGAATAAATGTTTTGCAATGCTTACCAACATGATAAAACAACAAAATGCTTTGTAAAAAAGAAACAGCTTTCTTTTCACTTCTCACCTCTGACGTTTCATATTTGACGCCCAATCTCTCACTTCTCACCTCTGACTTTTCACCACATGTACAATTACATTAAAGCGTTACATATCATTTTTGTGGTAACCTGGTTTGCAGGAATGTTTTATATGCCGCGGCTTTTTATTTATAATACCGAAGCCAACGATAAACCTGAAGCTGAAGCCAAAATTTTGCATGAACAGTTTGCTATTATGATGAAGCGGCTTTGGTATGGCATTACATTTCCGTCAGCTATTCTTACTTTAATTCTCGGAACAACAGTTTTGAATTTAGGTGGTTGGGATAAAGTATTGCTCGATGAAGCTGGAAGATGGTTATTAATCAAACTCTGTTTTGTATTGTTGTTATATGTTTACTTTTTCTCACTACATAAGATTTTCAAACAACAACTAAAAGGCATTTACAAATACACATCTCAGCAACTACGCATTTGGAATGAAATGGCAACGATATTCCTGATTGCTATTGTTATGCTGGCTGTGGTAAAGCAAGCCATCAGTCTCGTTTGGGGTTTAGGTGGATTAATTGTATTTATCATCATCTTAATGAGCGTCATTCGCATTTATAAAAAGATACGAACAAAGAATAAATCAGTCTAATCAAACACATCTCTTACTTAATACTTATTACTTAATACTTAACACTTATTACCTAATACTTACTACAAAATATCCTTCTCCCTACATTTGCCGCAAATTTTACAATATGAATCTCGTGGAAGAACTGCGCTGGCGCGGATTAATACAAGACATTATGCCGGGAACCGAAGAGCAGTTAGCCAAAGAAATGACAAGTGGTTATATTGGTTTCGACCCAACGGCAGATAGCTTGCATATTGGTAGTTTGGTTCCTATTTTATTGCTGGTTCATTTGCAAAGAGCCGGGCACAAACCGTATGCTTTGGTTGGTGGCGCAACTGGTATGATTGGCGACCCAAGCGGCAAAAGCGAAGAAAGAAATTTATTGGACGAAGATACTTTGCAGCGTAATCAAAACGGCGTAAGAAAACAGTTGGAAAAGTTCTTGGACTTTGATAGAAACAAACCTAACGCAGCCATATTGGTGAACAATTATGATTGGTTTAAAAACTTCAATTTTCTGCAATTTATAAGAGAAGTAGGTAAATATATCACTGTCAATTACATGATGGCAAAAGACAGTGTAAGGAAGCGTATTGAAGGTGAAAGTGGCATCTCGTTTACCGAATTTACTTACCAGCTAATTCAGGGTTATGATTTTTATTGGTTGTACCAGAATAAGAACTGCAAACTGCAAATGGGCGGCAGTGATCAATGGGGAAATATTACGACCGGAACAGAATTAATCAGGCGAAAAGCTGGTGGCGAAGCGTTTGCTTTTACTTGTCCTTTATTAACCAAAAGCGATGGCGGAAAATTTGGTAAATCAGAGAAGGGAAATATATGGTTAGATGCAGAAAAAACATCGCCTTATGTATTCTATCAGTTCTGGTTAAATGCGGCAGACGAAGACGCGAAAAAATGGATTAAGATATTTACATTTTTATCGAAAGATGATATAGACAACGTAATCAATCAACATGCTGAAAATGAAGCTGCGCGCCGGTTACAGAAAACATTAGCCAAAGAACTCACCATTTTTGTACACGGCGAATCCGCGTATAACGAAGCCATTACCACAACGGAAAAACTCTTTACCAATGCAAATGCTCCGGCAGAAAGTTTATCCATTGAAGACCTCGAAGCCATGGAAGGTGTAACAAAGTTTTCTTTTGATAAAAGCAAGATAGAAACCGGTATTGATGTGGTTTCTTTTCTTGCTGAAGCAACTGTTTTTCCGAGCAAAGGTGAAGCACGCAAAATGGTGCAAAGTGGCGGTGTTAGCATTAACCGGAAGAAAGTTGATAATATACAAATGATGATAGACAACAGCTTGCTTTTACATCACCAATACATTTTGATACAAAAGGGGAAGAAGAATTATTACTTAGTGTCGGCAGAATAAATTTACATGCAATCCTTACCTTCTTACGACAGTCAGTTTATAATATTATTTGAGTTTGATAAAGGATATGTGCGCAGGCATGTGGCTGTTGACATTTTGGCTTCTGATTATAATTATCTCGAAGCCATTTCTATAGAAAAAGCAATGCTGGGAATGAAGGTTGATATGATGCCGACATTGCAGGATGATGATCCATTACGAAATATTATTTTTCATGATGCTATTGGCTTTAAGTGCCCAGATTTAAGAATTGATGGAACACTTTAGGAGGTAGAAAAATCATATAATTCTCAAAGTTTAAATAACTTAAAACATGCGATTGATGAAGGAAGAAAACAAGCAGATCACGTTATTATCGATCTAAGCAGCGTGATTAGCTTACGTCTTATGCACAGAGTAATTGTTGGTAGGTTTAAAGATCATGCTAATCTAAAAGTTATTGAATTTAGATATAACAGTAAATACAAAACATTCTATAAATAAGAAAGCAGCAAAAACAAATTTGCTGCTTCAGGCACAGTGTCCCAGTAGGACCCTGTAGTGCAAATATACTAATTTTTATTTGGCAAACTTACACCCAAGCCGGGTTTATCACTTATGGTTACTTTTCCAAAATCGTATTGTAAGCCGGTTGCAATGTCTTCTTTCAGCAACAAAGGTCCGTCCATATCAACATAATCTATTTGCGGTAATAAATGAGCAATCGCAGCCGAGCCAACGGTGCTTTCGTTCATGCTTCCCACCATCACTTTCAGGTTCAGTTCTTTGGCGTGTTTTATCATTCGTAAAGCAGGCGTTAAGCCGCTGCATTTGGTAAGCTTTATATTGATGCCATGAAAATGAGCCGCGCACTTTTCAACATCATGTTCAAACACGCAGCTTTCATCGGCAAATAAAGGCAACGGAGATTGTTTATACAAAATCTTCATATCGTCCCACGCTTCTTTTGCCAAAGGCTGTTCTATCAGTTCAACATGTAACTGGTGCAAGGCAGGTATTTTATCTAAGGCTTCCTGCAATGTCCAGCCGGCATTGGCATCTACCCGAAACGGCACGCTGGTATGTTTGCGCAGCTCGGTTACAATCTCAATATCGTTTGGCTCGCCAAGTTTTATTTTATAAACAGGCGAAGGTTTTGCCTGCATCTTTTCAACCATTTTTTCTATCGAATCCAAACCAATCGTATAATCAGTTACAGGCGTATTTTTCCATTCCGTATTCCAGAGTTTATACAAAGGCTGTTTCTTCATTTTACCCATTAAATCCCAGCACGCAATATCGAGCGCACAAACTAAAAACGGGTTGTTAGGAATGAGATGATGCAGGTAATGCCAGTAACGTTCTACTTCCGTTAACGCAAACTTTTCAATCATTACTTTTTTCTTCTCCAGATCCTCAATCATTTGCTCAACGGTAATGTTGTAATAAGCAATGGCAGGCGCTTCGCCAAAGCCGGTAAAATTGCCCAACGATAAAGCAACCAAAAGTGATGGCTGGTGCGTTTTTGTGCGTCCGCCGGAGATGGTAAACGGGTATTCAAAAGGCAATTCTATTTTTTTGTATTGAACTTTCATGAGACGTAAAAATGTAAAAGTAAAAACATTCGGGTTGCAGATTTTTTAATCATAATTCGAGAGTCATAATTCCTTCTGCCTTCCTGTTTTCTTTCACTGTTTTTAAAAGTTGTATTAAAACAGCAGCAATAATTAATAATAAACCCAGGTAAAATGTGTAACCGAAATCTTTGTTTTCGTGGTAAATAAAAAACGCGAGTAAAATGCCATAAACCGGTTCTAATGTAGTGGTAAGATTCATGGTAAACGCACTTACTTTTCGTAACGCACTTAAATACAAATCGTATGTAAATACGGTGCAAACCCAGCTAAGTATCAACAGCCAGATCCAGTCTGTTTTCGTTGGTAAAAGCGATGGCGCTGGAAACAAATAATTATACAAAGGCATCAACAGACTTAAAAAAATAAAGGCACCTGTAAGTTGATAAAGCGTCATGGTTTGCGGCTCGCAACCTTCTACCACGCTTTTGTTTAAAATAGACACAATAACAATAAAAACCGAAGCCGCCAGGCCAATATAAATGCCTGTTGAAAAGTTGAGGTTGGAAATATAAATGAGCGCAATGCCACCTAACGCCATCAAGCCAAGCAGCACTTCAAAAACATTAATACGGCGTTTAAAAAACAGAGGTTCTAACAGCGCTGTAAACAATCCTGTGGTTGATAAGCAGGTAAGCGATATGGATACATTTGCATACTTGATACTGCCGTAAAAGCAAAGCCAGTGCAAAGCTAATATACCGCCGATGCTGCCGATTTTAAGCGCATCTTTCCAGACGATTTTGCGATTGCCTTTTTGAATAAAACTGAGTATCCACACAGTTGCAACAGTGATTAATAAACGCCACCAAACCAAAAGTCCTTCATTCAGTGTAATTAATCTTCCCAATACGCCCGTAAAGCCCCAGAGAAAGATAGCTAAGTTCAGCTTAAGTAAAGCAGATTTCATGCGCGAAAGTAACCGGAATTGAGATTACTGATTTAAGTATTATAATTTAAATAAAAAGCTTGTTTTTATAAAGAATCATTCTTAACAGAAATGATTGAAAGCGAAAAGCGGATAGCGTAAAGCCGATACCTTTGCGAAGCAAAAAGTTTTAAAAATGGTTTACAGAGCAATTGGTGTAATGAGTGGTTCGTCGCTGGATGGATTGGATATTGTGTTCGCTTCTTTTGAAGAAACCCGTGGCATTTGGAGCTATGAAATTATTGCTGCAAAAACATACGGCTATAGTGAAGACTGGCAGCGCAAACTACAACAGGCAGCCAGCTTAACGGCTTACGATTATCTGCAGTTGCATAGTGCGTATGGTAAGTTTATCGGGGAAAAAATAAATGAGTTTATACAATCTTATAACTTATATCACCAGGTGCAGGTAATTGCCTCGCACGGACATACGGTTTTTCATGCGCCGCAAAATGGCTTTACGGCGCAACTTGGCGCTGGTGCTGATATTGCGGCTGTAACCGGCATTAACGTTGTAAGCGATTTGCGGGCAATGGATGTTGCACTTGGCGGTCAGGGTGCGCCGATCGTTCCGGTGGGAGAAAAATTATTATTCAAAGGTTACGACTTGTTATTAAACATTGGCGGCATTGCCAATATCACTTGCAAAACCGGCGATGAATATATTGCGTTTGATATTTGCCCGGCAAATAAAATTCTCAATCTTCTTGCCCAAAAGGAAAACAAACCTTTTGATGAAAACGGAGCGCTTGCCGAAAGCGGAACAGCGCATGATGGTTTATTAGAAACTCTAAACGATTTTGATTATTATACCTTGCCTTTTCCAAAATCATTAGACAATAGTTTTGGAACGCAAACGGTGCTTCCGATTATTGAAAGTTATGGTCAGATAACTACAAGCGATGCGTTGCGAACTTATATTGAACATATTACAATACAGGTTTCTAAATCGGTTCAATTGCTTCATGAGAAATATACAATCAACAATAAACAATTGATGATAACCGGCGGCGGCGCACTCAATACATTTTTGATAAATAATCTGCAACAAGCATTAGGACCTTCAGGCTTTTCAATCATTGTTCCCGATAATCATATTGTACAATACAAAGAAGGATTGATAATGGCGCTGCTTGGTTTATTGCGCTGGCGCGAAGAGAACACCGTTTTACAAAGTGTAACCGGCGCAAGCCGCAGCAGCATTGGCGGTGCTGTTTGGATTGGTCAGGATGCCTGATTTTTAGCTTTCCTTTTATAAACCTTCTTTAAATAATTTTGTTATTACTGCGTTAGAAATTATTATAAAATTTATATTGCGGTGATAATAACGATGATGCCATACAAACTTTTGCTTGCCGGATTTGCCTGCCTGTTTTTTTCGTGCAGCAGCAGCACAATAGCCGAAACGGATGCTAAGAATTATAACGCACAAAGAGTTGAACTTGCTAAGCAGGAAAAAGAAAAACCACTTTCTTTTTTAAGAGTTTATTCGAGTGATAAGAAAAACATATTTGGCGGAACAGTGGTAAAAGGTGTCGTAAACAATACAGCTACTGTATGCAGCTATAAAGACGTGAGAATGAAGTTGCTAAGCTACGATGCTAACGGTAAAATAATTGAAGAGCATGAAGATGTTTTGAACGGTTTGATTAAACCAAACGATAACAAAGAATTTAAACTGCGCTATCATTTGCCTCGCAGCGCTGATAGTGTTTCGATAAGTGTTATGAGTGCATCGGTAGCAGAGTAACTTTATATTGATATTGCTCCATTTGCTCAATTTATTTCAGAACGTTGAACGGAGCGTCGCAACGATGCTTAACCGGAGTTACTTACGCTTGTAACATAAAAATCCTTTACATCAACAACGAGCTGCAAACTTATTTTCCGTTTATCCATGATGTTTAAACGCTTGTATTTCCTGTTCGTGTTTTTTTGCTGCTTCTATTGTTGGAAACGTTCCGAGATTGCGGCGCTTATTGGTTTTCGGGTCTTTTTTGCGTGAGTAAATTCTGTATTCGCCAGACTTTAATTTTCGTATCATAATCGCTTCTTTTTTTGAATAAAAGCAAGTTGTGTACCGCAATAAAAATTTGAAATTCACTCCTGCATTCTTGTAAATTTCATGGTCTTGCCAAGAAATTTGAAAATGTAATATCCTCTTACTTGCATGGTTTGCTGATCGCTGAGCCAAACACTTGCGTCCCAGGTTTTGCCGGATGAAGAATCGTATATTTTTCCTTTTATAAATTTATTTTCTTTGGGATCGTAAACAAGATCAGACAAAATATCCATACCAATAACTTTACGGGTACGCAAGTCTTTTTCAGGATTCTTTGTGTCTAATCTTTGTTCGATAGGCAGTGTATCGGCGGGATCGTGAAACCACACAATTTTAGCTTTGATATCTTCATCCTGTTTATACACTTCAACAATCAGGTTTTTTTCTTCGTACATCCATTTGCCTACAATTGCATTTTCTTTTTCCTGCGCTTTGCCACTCGCCCATAACAGGCAGAAACAGCTAATCGTTAGTATATACTTCATAATCTGTTTACGAAAAGAAACGCAACTGCGTTTCCTGATACTGTTTTATTTTCATTTACTAACGCAAATACGTGTCCAGAGATTGCTGTGGTTGTTTGTTAATAAAATTCATTACAAGACAAAGATTCTACGAAATGGTTTTAATCTTACAAATCCGAGTAAGCTGTCGGACGTAAAAAGATAATATCGGCACGAGAAACATTGTGCTGATACTCTGGCATTGTGCCTAATTTTTTAAAATCGGCATTATCAAAAAAAGCTTTCCAGTGTGTTTCCCTGTCTGCCATATTTTCAAATGTTGTCATGTACATGAGGTTGGGCATGTGGCTGCCGGCAAGCACTTCAGCATAAAAAACCGAGTTGAAATTCAATCGCTTAAAGATGCCGATTTCATCGCCGGTATTAAACATTTTTACTTTGCTGGCATGTAGCTTTTCTGTGGCGCCTTCGTAACTGCGAAGTTCATAAACACGATCTGTATTGGCAGCTTTTAAATGAGGCGGCTGTATAGAAGTTTGGGGAAACGCTTGTAATAAAATCGTTTCCATCCGGGTGTAAGGAACAGTATCGAATGGTGCATTGATATAGCGATTGCCGGCTTTGTTGTAAGCCTCATCAGCACTGAGCTTGACAGAAATATCAGCTATTTGATTTAACGACTGAACCGGCATCAATACATACATTGTTTTGTCTGTCGCCGTATCGTTGCTCAAAGCTTTAAAAACACCAACCGTTTTTATATTCATGCGATGCAAAGCAGGCAGCCATGCGTTCTGCAGGTAATCGTCAATTGTATTTTCTTGTATTGAATCTTTATAATGATAAACAGAAATCTGGTAGAACGATTTGGCAGCTTCTTTTTGCGCGGAAAGCGATAAAAAAGAAAGAGAATAACAAACGCAAATTAATATTTGGATGATGAAGAATCTTTTGTTTTTCATAGATGGTGAATGAGTGCGAAAGATAGATTGAATTGAGAAAGCTTAAAAAAATTTGTTTGACGAAACAATCCTGTCTTTTGCAAAGAAACTTTGTTTTATTACTTTCAGAATTAAAGCTTTTACGACTCTTCATCAAAATACAAAGTATAAAAATTTTTGCCTTTCATTTCGTCATAACCGCGCTCTATTAAATCTTTCCTGCCATGAATATAAATGTGAAAATTCTTGTCTAATTTCAAGATGCTTTTATATACACGTTCCTGCTTTTTTACGGCAGACAAATGAATGTCGAATTCATCATCAATCTGAATGCCTTTCGCCTGTTCATACGTTTGCTTGTATTGCTTAAACGTATCAACCACTTCCGGGTGATGCATCACTTCCTGCGCAAACTCATCCATGTTAAACTGCTCTTTGGTTTTAAAGTAATCCATACTGCGGTTTAGCATATCAATCTGGTCGCTTTTATTTACCACAAATTGTTCGTGCATTTCATTATCTATAAACAATTTGCACATGCTCATAGCTGTGTTTGTATTGTGATAACTATCTGCATAAGGCGTTACCTGCAGGAAATCGGTTACCCAATATTGCGCATCATTTTGTTTGTTTGTAGCGTCTACAATGCAGACCACATAACCTTCTTCGCGGTTTTGCTTAAACACTAAGCAACCTTTATCAAGCTTATTTATATTGATGCCGTCTTCTGCAATAACTTCTAAGCTTTGCCCGTGCGGAAACACTTTTAAAAACGTTTCCCGGCTTTCGCTTTTAAAAATTCCAACCGCATCTATGTATTCAGTTCCAAAAGGAACCTGGCTAAACTGCACAACATACAATTCGCCTTCTTTTACTTTGGCATGTGTGCTTTTACTGTAAAGAAACTGCGCCAGCAAAGCGCTCTGCGCTTCAAATGTTTTTGGATTATTAAAAATTTCAGTTACATAAATGTACACTTCGTTTAAGGCTACATCACTGATATGCGTGAAATGATATTGATCGTTTTCGTTAAAAGAACCTAAGAAATATTTGGTTAATAAACCGCGTACTATTTCATCGTTCAGCGTAAGTTTATTGGCAGAAAGTTTCAGCTCTTCGCCCCGCGTTGGATTTCCAACTTTATGAATGATTGCCTGCTGCAATACAACACTATCTATCCCTGTCATAAAGGCGAAGATAATTGCGAAACAAAAATGAGAATCTTAAATATAATATTCAATCAGTTCTTCTTCTTTCAAAGGCTGAGCCTGTTTTATTTTTTCGCGTGGTGATAACAAAGTAACTTTCATATCATCGCTTTCCAAAGCATAAATTTTTTGTAACAGCAAAACAGATAATCGCTCTGCCTGCACGCGCAAATCCGGCACGGCTGTGCTTTCCCACAAAATGCCTTTCATGTGAGAACCGAGTGTAAATAACATATCAGAAACTTTATTTTCTCTGTCAATTACGGCACCATCGAAGGTTGCGTTGATGCCGAGTTGTAACGGGTCCGGCGCAATCAGTCCGTGCGAAACAAGATTCCTTATTAACCCGTTATCAGAGCGTGTAATATCACTAACCGGTCCTGTGCAGTTAATCACTCTGGCTACATGTATCTGTTCATTTTGTTTTCTTTCTTTATTATAGAAATTGACAAGAATGCCACTTGCATTTTCTTCCATATTTTGCAGAGACGCTTTATAGCAAACCAGCTTTTTCTGAATGCGTATTTGCTGTAATTTTCTATGAATATGCGCTGGTATCCGGTGCCTGGCAATTCCCCATTTATATTTCAGATGACGCAGAAATTGCTTCTTATCTTCTACTGATAACGACGCCCAGATTTCCTGTGTTTTTACGCGGATCGAATCAATAACCGGCTCTGCTGTTAAGCCAATTGCGCTTACCAAATGCGTATGTTTTTTAAACAAAGAAAACAATTGCGAAAGCTGATAAGGCGGCTTTAATTCAGTCAGCATTTCTTTATACAAAACGCCGTTACTAATGTGTGGCAACAAAGAAAATCCATTAGGCGATATGGTATAAATGGTTCCTTTATAACCTTGTTCTTCAAATCCCAATACCGTATCAACCATGGTTAAACCATTGCCAATGATCAGTACATCTTTATCGCCGAAAGACCTTACTGCATCTGCGTTCCAGGGATTGGCAAAATAGTTTGGCGATTGATAAAATGACGAATTGCTAATTCGTACATCAGCCGGTTTTTCATTGCCGGTTGCCAGCACAACATAATCTGCTTCTATGCTTTTTTTGTTTTGTAAAAATACAGTTGCTGTCTTGTTTTCTATTTTTATATCAGTTGCTTTGGCTGTAATTTCTTCTACTGTTATTAACCCGTTACTTGCCTTTATTTTCTGCCAGGTTTGCCATAAATAATCGCCGTATAATTTACGAGGTACAAATATTCTTTCGAGCAGATTTTCCGGTAAAGATTTGTACTCTTCCTTTTGTTGCAGCCATTGCAAAAAATGCCGCAAATCATCGGCAAAGCAACTCATGTTTGATGCCGGAACATTTAATAAATAAGCAGATGTATGAGCACTAAACGCCACGCCTTTTGCCGCCGGGAAACCTTCATTTATAAATATGATTTTTAATTGAACAACAGCTTTTTCTATCAGGTTAATGGCTGTCATCAATCCGCAAAATCCGCCGCCGATAATAGCAATCACCGGCATTTTAGTTGGGTTCATCCTAATGATTTTTGTATAAAATTAATTGTTACCATTCTATTGTTTTTGTAGACAATTATATTTGATATGTATTACTTGTATTGTATTGCAGACAAGCATTTGCAGAAACGATTTGCCGATAAAATAGAAACAGTTATAAAGAGAAAACGAACGCAAAACTTCATTCATTACAAAACAAAAAAGGACGCAGTAGAAACCGCATCCCGATATAAACACATGAGAAAAAATTGAGAAAATATTATGCTATAATGCTGATGTCGTCATCGGCAAAAGGATCTTCTGTTATTATGTCTTCTTTTTTTTGCTGTAAAGTCATTCTGTATGTACCGTTATAAGAAATAAAACCACTTCCTGTTGCTTCGGCAACGAACGTGTTTGTAATGAAAAATTCGCTTGTCATAATATTGGATTTTTATTGATTTGCAAGAGCTAAATTCGATACTTTTTTTAACTTTTGTCTATGCAAATCAATATTTAAGTTAGCTTTAATAAGAGAATATAATAATGTGTTTTTTATTAATACATATTAAGTTTGCACAACGTTTTTTATTTATTTTTAATATAAAAGCAATGAAAGTGAATGTGAATTGGAAGAATAATTTACTGGCGCCGTTTGGCTGCCGGCAAATTATTCCCAGCCATCATTCATCCTTTCATAACTACCCGTTCAATTTGTTATCACTTCATACATCCAATACACCTATCAAACAAAACTGATTATGAATGCAACAGGAATCCGGTTCGATTCTTTTTTACATACAGCGCCGCCTACTATCGTTATAAAACCAGACATTCCCAGGTTTACTATTGTTACAGCCAGCAAAGCTTACCTGGAAGCCACACACAAAACACTCGATGAATTAACAGGCGCAGGCGTGTTAGAAATCTTTCCTGAAAAATGGATGGATGATGAGCAACAGACTGTCCTTACATTGGAAGCAAGTCTTACAGAAGCCGTAACCAGCCGGCAGCAAACTGTAATGCCGGTTCACCGTTATGATATTTTTAATAGCACCAAAAAAAAATGGGAAACACGCTATTGGACAATTACCAATTCTCCTATTCTGAATGAAGAAGGCGAAGTAGAATGTATTGTACATATTGCACAGGATTGTACAACAACCTACAATTTAGCGAAGCAGGAAAAGCTGGCTTTAGAAGTTACACAGGCGCAGCGTAAACAACTTCACGAATCTTTTGAACAGGCGCCTGTTGGCATTGGTTTGCTTACCGGCAGAGAACTGAAAATAGAGTTTGGTAACGATATTATTTTGCGTGTATTAGGAAAAACAAAAGCTATTATCGGCAGTACCGTAGCGCAGTCAATACCTGAACTGGAAGGTCAGCCATTTCTGAAAATCTTAGACAAAGTTTATACAAGCGGACAAACCTATTATGGCAATAGTATGCCGGCTATGTTTAAGCAAGACAATCAACTGGCACAGGGCTATTACGATTTTATTTATCATCCGTTTACCAACGATGAGGGCATTACTTCAGGTATTATGGTAATTGGCATAGATGTAACAGAGCAGGTAACGACACGTATCGAACTGGAAAAAAGCATTGAGCAGAAAAACAGGGTTGAAGAATCGCTGCGCCAGAATGAAGCTCGCCTGGCAGAGAGCGAAAGTATCTTTCGTGGCTTGTTTGAACAGGCGCCTTTAGGTATGTGTTTGCTGCGAGGACATAACCAGGTGATAGAAGCGGTTAATGATAACATATTAAAAATATGGGGACGCACGCGTGAGGAAGTTATCGGTTTGCCTCAGCATATTGCCCGGCCTGAAATGCTTGACCAGCCGATGTTAGGTTGGATTGATGACGTATTTGCAACAGGTGAAACGCGCACAAATACCGATTTAAAGGTAAAGCTTTATAATAGGGATGGCAACCTCAGAGATGCTATTGTAAATTCTGTATATCAACCGATTGCAAATGCTGATGGCAATGTAATTGGTGTTTTAATGATAACCAATGAAGTTACAGAACAATACCTAACCAGGCGGCAGGCAGAGCATATACAGGATATGTTTAAGCTGGCAGTAGAATCGGCAGCGTTAGGAACCTGGTATCATGAGGTAGAACAAAACAAGTTTACACCTTCTGTACGTTTGAAAGAACTGTTTGGTTATCTGCCTGGTGAAGAGATGACATACCAGGGAGCTTTATCGCAGATTCGGGAAGATTACAGAAACACTACCTTAGATGCCATCAGGGAAGGCTATAGCCGTAATGGAAGTTACGATCTTGAGTTTCCTATTATTGGTTATCATAACAAACAATTACGCTGGGTAAAAGCAACCGGCAAAGTATATCCTGCAACCGGCGGAAAATACAAACAGTTTTCAGGAACGGTTCTCGACATTACCGAACGCAAACTGGATGACATTCGCAAGAACGATTTTATAGCTATGGCAAGTCATGAATTAAAGACGCCGCTTACTTCTATGAAAGCCTATTTGCAGGTATTGCAGCTAACGGCTGATATACAGAAGGTGTCTATAGATAAAAATCTTCTTTCTAAAGCGGATCTGCAGATTAATAAGATGACAAACCTGATTAACAACTTTCTCAATGTATCACGTCTCGAAGCCGGTAAAATTCACCTGGAAAAAACAAGCTTTCCCATTGGTGAATTAATAAAAGAAGTAACCGAAGATATGTCGCTGACTATCAAAGATCATGTGCTTGTTTATACAGCTTGTCATTCAACTTTTGTTTATGCCGATTATGAAAAAATCGGGCAGGTAATAAACAACTTTATCAGCAACGCGGTAAAGTATTCGCAGCGCGGAACAAAAATTCATATTCATTGTTTTAAGAATCAGGATAGTGTACAGATTAGTGTGCAAGATGAAGGCAGAGGTATTGCGCCGCATGATAAGGAACGCTTGTTCGACCGTTTTTATCGCGTAGAAACCAAAGACAACGCTATTGTATCGGGCTTTGGTATCGGCTTGTATTTATCTGCGGAAATTGTGCATCGCCACAACGGAAACATTTGGGTAGACAGCGAAGAAAACAAAGGCAGTACATTTCATTTCAGCTTACCTCTCAATTAGTTTTTCTTCTTGATAAAGAGTCTTTTATTCAGGCTCGTTCGATACGGTTTTTATATTATCGAAAACTTCATTTTTGACATCAGGAAATAAGGTTTGCAGTTTGTTTACTAACTCTTCATCATCTATATTTCTGGCTATGATATTACCTTGCAAATCTACCAATACATTATACGGAATAAATGAAAGATTAAATTGCAATGCCATTGGGTTTCGGAACTGTTTTTCAAGAAAAACATTCCGGCAATTTTCAGTCAGATGATATTTGGCTAATGCTACTTTCCATGCATCTCTGTCATTGTCCAGCGATGCTGTTAATACCTTTAGATTTTGATGTTTGTATTGCGCCGCAATCTTCTCAATATAAGGCAAACTTTTTACACAAGGTGAACACCAGCTTGCCCAAAAATCAATCAACAAATATTGTTCATGAAAGGATTGTAAACTGATAAGCTGATTGTTGGCATCAGCTACGGAAAACGCAGGACATTTTGCAGATTGATGCAAAGCGAATTCTATTTTCTGTGTAATCAAATCTGCCGATGGATATTGCTTCAGTTTTGTATCAAGAAGTTTATACAAAGAGTTTAATAATATCGAATTGTAACTATCGCCATAATAGTTCAGCAAATACAAACTCACAAAAGAATTGGGTTTTTGCCTGATAAAATTAGCCGTTGAATCAGCCGCCGCCACCAGCCACGAAGATGATATTGTATGTAATGAATCTATCGTCTTTTGATTTACCGGCGCAGTGTTTATCACGCTTTGGTTTCCTGGCTTCAATTTGATAACAAGCGGCGTTATCCACCTGGTTGTGTAAGAATCGTAATCGTTTGTAAGCGATGAGCCGGTAACCGTTATTTCTTTTGTTGTGCTGTCATTTTGATTTACAATAACGTGTTCATTTCCTAAAAACAATTGCCTGTTTTCGTCTTCAATCTGAAGCGAAAAGAGCTTTGGTTCATCCAGCGTATCCTTCAAAAAAAATGTACCCTCAACAATGGCAGCAGAATCGAACGAATAATATTGGTTGGGTGATGTGTAAACAAGCAATCTTACGATTCCTTTTTTATAGAAAGTATGTCCTTCAATTACGAATTCTGTTTTTTGCGCAGAAGCTATGGTAGCAAAAAAAGAAAAAATAAAAAGCACGAAAACATACTTCATAATAAAAGCAATATTATGATGAAATAAACAGCTTCTTTGTAAACCAAAATGTAAAGTTGATTGATAATAAAACAATCTGAATTGCAATACGGAAAATCAATTCTCAGGCAGGTAATAAAGAAGGGTTTTCTTTTTTCAATATTCTCATCCGGTACGCTTGTTTGGCAGTAATACCAAGCCTGTTAATCAGCCTGTAATTTGCAATCGCACCCACCGCTGCGCCAATAAAAGGAATCAGTTGCGCCAGCTTCGCAATATCAATATAATCGCGGTATTCAGTCTGAAATGTTTCTCAGTCAAAATCATGAATATCGGTTGGCAACGTATCTGATTTATCTTCCCAGTCTTCTATTTGAAGATATGCTTTTCTGCGCTCTTCATCCGAAGAAAAGGCCAATTGAAAAACATACAAAATATACAAACGTTCGCGGTAATCTTTCACATCAAAACCATATAAAGCAGCTATATCAAACAGCATTTTTATTTTAATACCAATCAAAATCGGAAAGTCAGCTAAACTGGTAAAAAAGCCGCCTGCGCCGGTTACGCCACCTTCCACCGCGCCTGTATTTTTATATGTATCAATCTTCTTATTTACCTTTTCTTCTCTCTCTTGTAACGTTGCCGTTACAAGCGGTTTTGATGTCGTATAAGTCGCACCAAACAACACCGCTCTTGTCATTCCTTTTATCGCAGATGTAATTGCATTTTGTACTTTTTTTGGTATGATATTATTCAGCTTTTCCTGAATTGCAGCCGTCATTTTATTGGCAAGTGAAGGCTTTTTCTGCATCTTCTTTTGCCAGGTTTCCAGCTCTTTCACAACATCTTGTTTATATTGATTTGCCATACATTACAGCTTCAATATCTGTACCATCAGAGTTTAGGAGTTGACAGCTGATAGTTTGCAGCCCGAAACCCAAAACAATCATCCATCAACTATATTTGCCTTCTATGGCAAAAGCGGTTTCGGAAACACCATTAATGCAGCAGCACAATGCGATTAAGCAAAAGTATCCTGATGCAATTTTGTTGTTTCGTGTGGGTGATTTTTATGAAACGTTTGGCGAAGATGCTATTAAGACTTCGCAGGTGCTCGGCATCACGCTTACCAAGCGCAATAATGGCGCGCCTGCTTCCAGCGAATTGGCCGGTTTTCCGCATCATGCACTTGATACGTATTTGCATAAATTGGTAAAAGCCGGTTATCGCGTTGCCATCTGCGATCAGTTAGAAGATCCAAAGCTGGCAAAAGGCATTGTAAAACGTGGCGTTACCGAAATGGTAACGCCCGGAACGGCAACAAACGACAAGTTGTTAGAACATAACAGCAACAACTTTTTAGCGGCTGTTCATTTCAATAATCAAACGGTTGGTATTGCGTTCTTAGATATTTCTACCGGCGAATTTTTTGCTGCCGAAGGCGATGTTGAATATGCTGATAAACTGCTGCAAAGTTTAAAGCCGGCTGAAGTTATTTTTCAGAGAAATTTACAAAAACATTTCAAAGAAATCTTTGGTGTAAAATGGTACACATACACACTCGAAAGCTGGATTTTTGAAGAAGCGTTTGCTGCCGAAAGTTTGCTGAAACATTTTGGAACACATTCGCTAAAAGGCTTTGGTATCGAAGGCTTGAAAGATGGCATCGTGGCTGCCGGCGCTGTTCTTCATTACTTAAAAGAAACCGAACATCCAAACCTGCAGCATATCACGTCTGTACAGCGTATTGAGCGTGACGATTTTCTCTGGATGGATCGTTTTACCATTCGCAATCTTGAGATTCTCAGCACCACGGAAAACGGCAATAGTTTACTGAAGGTGTTAGACAATACGGTAAGCCCGATGGGCGCGCGCTTGCTGCGTCGCTGGGTAATAATGCCGTTAAAAGATATTCGTAAAATCAACGAGCGTTTAGAAGCCGTTTCTTATTTTATAAAAGAAGTTGATGCCAGGAAACAATTGCAATTACTTATCAAACAATGCGGCGATATTGAACGGCTTGCTGGTAAAATTCCGTCACGTAAAATCAATCCCCGCGAAGTGCTTCACCTGGCGCGTGGCTTGCAAAATACGGCGCAGATAAAACAGTTTTGTTTATCATCAACAAATGAATATTTAAAACGTCTTGGCGATGCGCTGAATAACTGCAGTTATATAGTTGAGAAAATTATTCATGATATAACACCGGAACCACCGGTTTCTGCAGCAAAAGGAAACGTGATTGGCAAAGGTGTAAACGAAGAATTGGACAGGCTTCGCAACATTGCCGTGAAAGGCAAAGATTACCTCATCAATATACAACAACGCGAAGCCGAAGCCACCGGAATTGCATCGCTCAAAATCAGTTACAACAATGTATTTGGGTATTATCTCGAAGTAACCAATTCTCATAAAAACAAAGTGCCGGCAGAATGGATACGAAAACAAACGCTTGCCAATGCTGAACGATATATTACACCGGAGCTAAAAGAATACGAAGAAAGTATAACCGGCGCAGAAGAAAAGATATTAGCTATAGAAGCCGATTTATATAATAAACTCTTGCTTGAATTGCAGGATTATATTGCGCCGTTACAAATAAATGGAAATGTATTGGCAACGCTGGATTGCCTGCTTTGTTTTGCTTTTAATGCCATTCAGTTCAACTATAAAAAACCGGACGTGTATGATGGTTTGATATTGGAATTAAAAGAAAGCCGTCATCCTGTAATTGAGCGCAATTTAGCTGCCGGCGATGCATATGTTGCCAACGATATAACGCTTGATCCGGCCGGTGAGCAAATCATTATTCTCACAGGTCCGAACATGAGTGGTAAAAGTGCTTTGCTGCGGCAAACGGCTTTAATAACGTTAATGGCTCATATCGGCAGTTTTGTTCCGGCAAATGAAGCTAAAATTCCTTTGACTGATAAGATATTTACGCGGGTTGGCGCCAGCGATAATTTAAGTGGTGGTGAAAGTACATTCATGGTTGAAATGAATGAAACGGCAAGCATCATCAATAATATTTCTGAACGCAGTTTGGTATTGCTCGATGAGATTGGACGCGGCACATCAACATACGATGGTATTTCGATAGCGTGGAGTATTGCCGAATACCTGCATCAATCGCCGATGGCGCCAAAAACTTTATTTGCCACGCATTACCACGAGTTGAACGAACTGGAAAACAAATTGCCGCGTGTAAAAAATTATCACATTACCAATAAAGAAGTTAATAACCGCATTATCTTTTTACGCAAACTGGCGCGCGGCGGAAGTACGCATAGTTTTGGTATTCATGTCGCTAAAATGGCGGGTATGCCGCCGGAATTAATTAATCGTGCCAATGAAATTTTGGCGCAGTTAGAAGAGAAAAATGAAGAAAGTCCGAAAGATGAAAAGTCTGAAAAATGGAAAGTAAATAGTTTGGAAAACAATATGAAAAAATTATCTGCTTCGCGGATGCAACTTTCTATTTTTGATGCGCACAGCGAAACATTTAGCGAGATAAGAGATCTGCTGGAAAAGCTTGATATTAACAGGCTGACGCCGGTTGAAGCGTTGCTGAAACTTAATGAAATAAAGGGTTTGCTGAAATAATAAATCGGCTTATAAGCGTTTCTTCGACTGTTATAATTTTATTTAACCCGAATAACCGAACGTCTGAAAATGCGAACACTTAGTGTTAGTAAACCGGTAGCCATAAGTATAAATAAAATTCCTTTTTCGGAAACGCGAACCGGCGCTGAAAATAAAGATGTATTTATAAGAAGAAGAATTGCTGCGATGAAACAAATAACTGAAACAAATAGTTTTCTTTCGGAAATTTTTACAGGCATAACAAATGATTTTAGTAAAATAAATGTAGAAAATTTATTTTATCATTCAGACGCTATTTTATAAACGGTTGTAATAATGGATAGAATATAAAAGCAGTAAGTAGCCGTCTTTTTGGTTTGTTTTTCAGTAGAAATATTTTGTTGACTGATTCAAACAAAAGAGAAATGTAACCACTTTATCAGCTTGCGATAGCAACTATCGGACTGATTGTGCTTTTGATATATTCAGAGATAATTTGTTTATCCAATGGTTTTTCTGCATAGCCAATTACATTAGGATAAGCAAGCGCTTTTGCGCTATCCGACCGGCAAACAGATGAGGTTAATACTACTACCTGGTAAGCGGTTTCTTCATTGCGCATTTTATCTAAAAACTGCCAGCCGGTCATCACAGGCATATTCAGATCCAGGAAAATTAAATCAGGTCTTTCTATTTTTAATTCGTTATATGCCTGCTCGGGATTTGTAAACTTCACAACTTCAAGTTGATTGTCAATTTTACTTAAGAGTTTACTACCAATAATGTTGTTGATGTATTCGTCGTCAATCAAAAAAATTTTCATACTTATCAATGTTTTCTGTATTAAATATAATTTGCCTGATAGTTCTGTCCATGTCCCGTACCGATATTTTTAGCAAGGGCCAGTATTGGTTAAAATATTCTTCAGTTGTTGTTAGTTCATGCAGATTCATTAAGCCCATAACCCGTGTAAGCGGTTCGCGTATATTGTGCGAGTTAAACTGTATAAGTGCAACTAATTTTTCGTTTAACCTGGTAACCGCCTGCGTACGTTCTTCTATGGTTTCTTCCTGTTTTGAAAGCAGGGTAGAAATTATGCTGTTACTTTCTTCCAGTTTTTTATAAGAACACAATAATGCTTCCTGCTGTTGCTTTAAATCATCCATCAGCAATATCATGCGTATTTTTGTATAGAGCATTTCAGTTGCAATTTTTACTGCCGAAATCTGCTCTTTCAAAAAACGGTCTTTACCTTCCGAAACAATGGTTACCAGCATTCCTGCATTCTCGCCATATTCAAACTTCCATATCCATGTTTCGCAAACATTTTCATACTCCAATTCTATGTTGCTGGCAACTGATTTTTTATAATACGGAATTGCACTGTTGAAAACGGTATTTTCTTTATTGCAAAAATGGTTTTTTGCGCTAACCTGTATATCTGCACTCCGATGATTTATATTGCAACAAACATATTTTTCCTGGTGGAAATAATGAAAGCGACAGAAGGAATAATTATATAAATATTTTGCGTTTTGCAACAAACATTTACTTATGTCTGCCAAGCTATCAGCTTTGTTCAAATGAATAGAAAAACGCGACAGGCTGTTTTGTAAAATTTTATATTGGATTTCTGTTTCTGTTATCACGTTTGCATTTACATTTCTAATTCAGTCAATTCCGTATCCATTTGAATTCCCGAGACGTTAGCTATGGTATTCAGCATATTTACAAGATCAGCCTGCGCAAAGAGTTCCTGGATTTCAGCTTCCGAAAATCCGGCTTCGTATAATCTCGATATATGCTCTTCATTGATATTTCCCGATTGCAAAGCCGCTTCCGTTATTACCGATACAGCTACTTTATAGCTATTCGGAATCAACTCGCTATCCATATCATCGGTTACCATAAACGAAGGATTATCAGATAGCGATTTTCCCATCAGGTTGGCAAAAATTCGATGCGCCTGTGCGCAATATTTACAATTCCGTTCAGAAGAAACCTGATAAATAATCAACTGCTTAATGATGTTTGGCACATTGCCTTCAATTAAGGTTGATTTCAATTTCATCCAATTGCCCTTTAATAAGCCTGCATTACGCCCCTGGCATTTAAACCAGTTTAAAACAAAAGGCAGCCCGAGACTCTTCATTGTATCTGCATAAATTGCCTGCACTTCCGGCGTTGCTTCATCATAATCAACGATACTGAAAATTGATTCAACGTTTGGGGTAGCGACCATAAATCGTTTTTTTAAGTTAATAAACTAACAAGTTAGTATTGGTATTCTCTGTTCAAAATTAACGGGGAAACCAACTTACCGGTTTTATGTTTCTATATTTTAATCAGAGATTAAGGTGTGATTCTTTTTTTAAGCAAAAATTAATTATCAAATAAGAATGAACGTGTGCTGCAAGCCAGCGAAGGTTTGCCAGAACTTAGTTATCAGCATCAACTGTATTTTCTGAATCTTGTTTCTTGCATTCTTACTTCTTCTTTAGCATGTCTTGCAATGCAGTGGCTTCCTTGTATGGATAAGAAAAGTTTTGCTATTTTTACCAACAAACCAATCAGGAGCAAATGAGATATGAAGAATTACTCCGTAAACCCATCATCATCTTCGGTACCGGCCGCTCAGGCACAACTATTATTTCCGACATCCTTTTTCAGCACGAAGATTTAGCCTGGCACAACAACTTCCAGGAGCTGTTTCCCCGCGTTCCGCAAGTCAATTATATCCGCCGTTTATTCGATAATAAATGGTGGCGAAAAATCGGGATGAACACGCAAAATAATAAGAACGTATTTAACTGGTTAGCCTTTCGCCCGATTGAGCGTTACAATTTCTGGGAGAAAATTACAGGTCCTGATATTGATTTCTCGCGCGGCTTTTTGCTGGATACAAAAGCAAGCGATAACGAGCGAAAATATATGCGCGGTTTGTTTACCAAAATGGTGAAATATCAGAACCGCAAACGCTTAGCTTTTAAAACAACAGGTCCGTCAAGAATGGAATATCTCATGAGCATTTTTCCCGATGCCGTATTTGTAAATGTGCAACGCGGGCCGATAGCAACGGTTCGTTCCTGGCTCGAAGTAAACTTCTGGCAGGATAAAGGAAAAACGCAGCTTTGGTGGACGGGCGCTTACACGCCGGAAGAACTTGCCACCGCAAATAAATTAGCCGCAACACCAGAATTAATTACTGCTTTTCAATATAAAAAACTAAGCGAAACAACAGCTTATGAAATAGAGAAAATGAAACCTGAGATTTACGAAGTGAATTATGAAGACTTCGTAAAAAATCCGAAAAGTTTTATCTATGATTTGATGAACAAATTAGACCTGAAACCTTCGAAGCTGGTAGATACTTTTATGAATGAGCGAATCACTATCCGCAATACAAAACCAACTGAAGACCGCAAGTCTTATTTTACTGAAGAACAAAAGAAAAACATTCTCCACATCGTGGCTGATAAAGCCGCAGTATAACTGCTTATGGCTGATTATATCAAATACGAAGATCTATTAGAAAAACCCATTATCCTTTTTGGCAGCGGTCGTTCCGGCACGACTATCATTTCAGAAATTCTCTTTCAGCACGAAGATTTAGCTTGGCATAATAACTACCAGGAAATCTTCCCGACGCTGCCACAAATCAATTATCTGCGCAGGCTGTTTGACAACAAATGGTGGCGCATAGTAAAGTTCTGGAACTTTGTTGGCGTTAGTAAAAATACACGGCAAAACCGGAGCCTGCAATTGCTTAATCTCGCCATTTTCAGCCCGATAGAACGATATAATTTCTGGGAAAAAGTAACCGGCCCGCGCATTGATTTTTCGCGCGGTTTTTTACTCAATACAAAAGCTACGGAAGAAGAGAAAAAATACATTCGTTCGCTGTTGGCAAAGCAGGTAAAATACCAGGGACGTAAGCGTTTAATTATGAAGTTTACAGGTCCGGCACGGCTTGAATATTTAACCAGTCTTTTTCCGGATGCCATCTTTGTAAATATTGTTCGCGAACCCATTGCTACCGTGCGTTCGTGGCTCGAAGTTGGCTTCTGGCAAACTAAAGGCATTAACCGTTTGTGGTGGGTTGGCGCCTATTCTCCCGAAGAAGAACGCGAAGCTGAAACACTAAAAGACGATCCGGCTTTAATTACCGCTTTTCAATATAAAAAGCTGATGGAAACAACCGCGTATGAAATACAAAAGCTGGGCTTGCCGGTTTATGAATCTTATTACGAAGATTTTGTAACCGATCCTCAGGATTTTATTGCAAAGCTGATGGCGTTTATGCAATTGCCACCATCACTACATGTAGAAGCGTATTTGAAGAATATTTTTGTGGCGAACCGCAACGACAGAACTTCTGCGAAAACGCCTTTTTCAGAAGAAACAAAACAGCGAATTTTACAAATTGTATCAGCCTAGTTATTTGCCATGAAGTCTCAAAGAGTCGAAGGATACAATTATTAAATCTTAATGCCTTTGTGGCAAAAAGAAATCATTCTCATGAACAAAATAAAAGTCGCTCATGTTATTCGGGTGTTTAGTTATGGCGGTGCCGAAGTATTGCTGCGCGAAATATTTGCTTCCAAAAAATTTCAGCAGGAAGTAGAAAGCGACTTGTTTATTCTCGATCATAAAAAGCTGGGTTTATTGCCGCAGGTAGAAGGCAATGTTCGCAAAGCCTATCATTATAAAATTACCACGCCGCGTTTTCTTTTTGAATACATTTCCTTTCTTCGTTCTATTGCCAAAGGCAAATACGATGTTGTACACATGCACCTTCCGGTGGCAGGCTGGATGGGCATTGTAGCTAAATTGTTTACAGGTAAAAAAACAAAATTTATTTACTCGGAACATAACTTAGTTACACATTATGCGAAGTACAATTACAACTTAAGCGGCTTTACATACAGCTATTTTGATGCGGTAATTTATGTATCGCACGAAGTTGGTGAAGTGATAAAAAAAGCGCAGCGGGGCAGATTTTTTAAAGTGCAAAAAGGCGTTACTATTCTCAATGGAATTGATACTGATAAGTTCAATAATACAGACAAAATCAATCGTTCAATTCATACATTAACGGTTGGTTTGGTAGCTCGTTTTCGTCCGCAAAAACGGGTAGATAAATGGGCTGAAGTGGCTTATGAAATCAGCAGGCTGACTGATAAAATTTCGTTTTTGATGGTGGGTGACGGACCAAGCGATTCTTTATTGCGTGAGAAAATTGCAGAGTATGGAATTGAAAAATTAATCTCATTACCCGGACAGCAAACTGATACAATCAGCACGTATAAACAGATTGATATTTTTCTCCTCACATCCGATTTTGAAGGCTTGCCATTGGCTTTACTTGAAGCCATGAGTTGCGGCTGTGTGCCTGTTGTAAGCGATGTTGGCGGCATTCGGCAGTTGTCTTTTGATGGCTTTGGTCATAAATACCAAACCTTTAATGCAAAGGCAATTGCTATGTTTATTGTTGATTACCTGCACAATCAAAAATGGGAAGAGGAAAGCGCAAAAGCGCGCCGGTTTGTAGAAACCAATTTCTCACTTCATAAACAGGTAGATGAAATCATTGCTTTGTATAAAGAAATGACAACGTAACATTTGCATTCTTATTCATAATTTCATCACATCTTTGATAAAAGAAATTGAAACATGAAGAAGTTTGTTTTTATGGCGATGATGTTGCTGGGAACGGTTAGCCTTTTTGCGCAGGATGGCGCTGATGCCGATACAATTCCG
The DNA here is from genome assembly GCA_965199845.1 of Ilyomonas sp. Classification (GTDB taxonomy): domain Bacteria; phylum Bacteroidota; class Bacteroidia; order Chitinophagales; family Chitinophagaceae; genus Ilyomonas. The sequence continues at coordinate 33,329 of CBDATZ010000052.1, read as the reverse complement.
GCTTATAAGAAGACAAATAAACTTCCCTACTTTAATATTTTACAGCCCGACAGCACCTGGTTTACAAGTAATGAGTTGCCCGATAACAAACCGGTTGTTATTATCTATTTTAGTCCTGATTGCGGGCATTGTCAGATGACGGCAAAAGAATTTGTGACTGATATGGACAAGCTGAAAAATGTAGAGCTGATTTGGATAAGTTATCACACGCCGCAGCAGATAAAAGACTTTGCCGATAATTATGGATTGAGCCATTTCAACAATGTTGTTTTTGGCAGAGACCCGAATTATTTTTTCGTACCGTTTTATAAAATTCCGTCCACGCCGTTTATGGCTGTGTATGATAAAAAAGGAAAATTTTTAGAAGCTTATGTTGGTGGTACTAATGCAGAAACTATTGCCAAATTGCTAAAGAGATAACAATATAATCAGATTGCTTCATCATATAAAAACCAACAATGAAAATTACAGTGATTGGCGCCGGAGCAGTTGGCGCTACTTGTGCCGATAACATTGATCGTGCGGCTCTTTGCGAGGAATTAGTTTTACTTGATATTAAAGAAGGTTTTGCCGAAGGTAAGGCTATGGATATGTCTCAAACCGCTGCCCTGCTTGGGTTTGACACGCGCGTTACAGGCTGTACAAACGATTATAAACAAACCGCGAACAGTAAAGTTGTTGTGATTACATCCGGCATTCCACGTAAGCCGGGCATGACGCGCGAAGAACTGATTGGCACCAACGCCAACATCGTAAAAGGTGTAATCAACAATGTGCTGGAATACTCGCCCGATGCTGTTATTATCCTGGTTTCTAACCCAATGGATACCATGACCTATCTCGCGTTACAAAGCAGCGGTTTGCCTAAGAATCGTTTGATTGGAATGGGTGGGATTCTGGACAGTGCGCGTTTTAAATATTACCTCAGCAAAGCATTAAATTGTTCCTCACAAGATTTGAATGCAATTGTAATTGGCGGGCATGGCGATACCACGATGATTCCTTTGATACGATATGCCACATGGAATAGTTTGCCTGTTTCTAAACTATTGTCTGAAGAGCAACAAAAGCAAATTGTAGCTGATACGATGGTCGGCGGCGCTACTTTAACCAAACTTATCGGAACCTCAGCCTGGTATGCGCCGGGCGCGGCGGTTGCGGCTTTGGTGCGTTCGGTTATTCATGATGAAAAGAAATTATTTCCTTGTTGTGTAGAACTTACCGGCGAATATGGACAATCGGATATTTGTTTGGGTGTTCCGGTTGTCATTGGCGGCGGCGGCTGGGAAAAAATTATAGATTATGGGTTGAATGAAGAGGAAACTGCTATGTTCAACAAAAGCGCTGATGCTGTAAGAAATATGAATGATGTGTTGAAGACATTGTAAAAAAACACATAGAAATTCAAAATAAAAAAGCCATTAAAAAATTAATGGCTTTTTTTAAATAAAAATTTATTCGTTAGATAGCAACTGCAATAAGAACAATAACTATCCAGAAACCAAAGCCAATCCATGTCCATTTTCTTAAATCAGAATCTTTAGAAAAAATGTAAGCCAATAACACACCTATAATACCAAGCAGAAAGCCAAGTAAAAAACCACCAATATTAAAATTGGAAAATAAACCTTCGCCCTCAGCTCTTCTTTTAAGCTGATGTTTCATTCGTTGCTGTGTAAGCTTAAAACTTAACTTTTCAACACCACTTAGTTTTTTGCCGGTCATCTTTTCAAATTCTGATGGAGACATTTTTGTAAACTGTTCCATTAACTGGCGTTTTTGATCACCTGTTAAATCATTAAAATCTTTTGGCAAAGCAGCTGATGTGGCAGCACTATCTGCACTAGGTAAAGTGAGTGGGGGAAAGGCGGCAAACGAAATTCGTACACTTACAAGCACAAAAACAAGGAGAATAATTTTTTTCATATTTTAAGTTTAGTCGGCCGTGAAAATATGAATTAAATGTATTTATGTTAAAATTTGCAAAAATTTAATTTAATATTAATTGAAAAATAAACACTCTCAAACTATTACTTTTCTTTTCGCTTTACATCAGTGTAATTAATATGTATTAAGGTATAATTTACAAATAAAAAAATCCCGCACTCGCGGGATTTTTTTATTCAACTTTATAATTGTTTATAAAGATTTCTGAACAGCATCCACAGAATCTTTGTGCATTTTTAAGGTAGGTAATGTTTTAGAAGCAAAAGCTCTTACATCGCCGTTTTCACATTTTTCTGATGCCATCTGGAACTTATCAATGGTTTCTTTGTGGTCTTTATTCATCATCTTCATGTAAGCCTTATCAAAGTTCTTAGAAGATTCTTTTCTCAAATCGTCTAAAGCTTTGTGCTGATCAGTCATTACAGAATCGGGCAGCATTACATTTTTTTGTGAAGCCAATGTTTTCAATTCACCGCCAGCTTTTGTGTGGTCAGATATCATCATATTGGCAAACGATTTTACACGGTCGTTAGACGAACGTTCAACAGCTAACTGAGATGCCAATACTTCTGTATTGCCACCTGCACCGGCAGCCATCATAAAATCTTTATCCATCTTACTTACTGTATCAGTAGAAGATGCCATTTTTGTTGTCGTATCAGGACTCATCATTGTGCTACTTGTCGTATCACCTGAATTTACAGAATCTTTATCCTGGTCGGTTGTGCCCGAAGTGCCGCATGAAAAAAATAAAGCGGAAGCAATCACAAGGGCAGACAAATATGTCTTTTTCATAGTAATTTGTTTTTCTCTGTAAACAAAATTTTGTGCCATTTGTTTTATTTGCCATAAAAGCGCAAAGAATATGTGCTTTTTATTTGTTTATTCGCCTGGTAACCGGCTTCATTTACAGACACAAAAAAGGCTTCTCAATAAAGAAAAGCCTCTTATATGTCCATCTTTAGGAGAATGGAACTAATTCATTTTGCTATCGCGCAACGCCTTAATCATATCATGCGCTTCCTGCAATTGTGTTTCCTGACGCTGAATCACGGTTCTTACATCAGAAGGTAAGGTTTCTTTTTCCAAAGTATCTTTATAAGCGTGCAAAATCTGGTCTTCGCCCCACTCGCAAGATTGTAAAATTGTGTGTCTGTCTTTACCGGTGATAGCTTGTTTAAGATCTATCCAGGTACGATGCACTTTACTGCCTAATGATGTATCGTTTGTTTCATCAGCATCTTCAATAGACGCAAATGGTACCAATTCATTTTTAAAATCATTGCTTTGTTTACTCAATCTTGTAAATAAATCTTTCAACGAAGAATCATCTACATCTTCAACCGATTTTAAATAACCATTATAACGGTCGTTGTTCAATTTGATTAAGTCTTTTACAACGTTTGATGTTGCTTCCACAGTTGTTGCCATAAAATAAGTTTTATTTCGTTAGGAATACTAATACGATAGTTTATAAAATCATGCCACACCTGCCGGAGCCTGGATTTTTGTGATATGGAAAGTCTTTTCTTTTGTAAAAACAACTTCACTTTTAGATACTTATGCAATCATTAATTACAATTTTGTAATAAACTTTTTTTGTGAAATTTATTCTACATCTCCTGGGATGATATTGTGTGTTTGTACAAATGAATGTTCTATCTCCGGTATAATTCTTTCTGATAACTAAGCTTATAAATAGAACCTATGAGCAAAAGTACAAGTACCAAAGAACAAACGGCTTCGCCTAAAGCCGCACCGAAAAAAGTGCCGCCACAAAAGCAAAGCAGCTTGCCGGGCAGCGAAAAGGAAATGAATCCCAAACCAATTGTAGATAATCCCGACCACAAAGGCAGTGGTAAACTAAAAGATAAAGTAGCTATAATAACAGGTGGTGATAGTGGCATTGGTAAAGCCGTTGCTGTATTGTTTGCAAAAGAAAGTGCAGATGTTGCCATTGTTTATTTACCCGAAGAACAGGAGGACGCGGATGATACCAAAAATATGGTAGAAGAAACCTACAAGCGCAAATGTTTGTTGTTGCCCGGCGATATAAGTAAAGAAGATTTTTGTAAAAGCGTTATTGATAAAACAATAAAAGAATATGGGAAATTAGATATTCTGGTAAACAATGCTTCGCAACAGGTAACAGCCAAAAGTCTGGAAGAATTAGAAACAAAAAACCTGGTACACACGTTCGAGGTAAATATCTTTTCGATGTTCTGGCTGAGCAAGTACGCACTGGCGCATTTAAAAGAAGGTTCGTGCATTATCAATACATCTTCTATTACAGCTTATCGCGGCAGTCCTGAGTTGTTAGATTATTCTTCTACAAAAGGCGCTATTGTTGCATTTACAAGAAGCTTATCAATTAACCTCGAAGAAAAGAAAATTCGTGTAAATGGTGTGGCGCCCGGACCCATTTGGACGCCTTTAATTCCAGCTTCTTTTGATGAAAAGAAAACAGAAGAGCATGGTGCAAAAGCACCGATGAAACGTCCCGGGCAGCCGGTTGAAGTGGCGCCTGCTTACCTGTTTTTAGCATCAGACGATGCTTCGTATATATCAGGTCAGTTTATTCATCCGAACGGTGGTGAAGTTATAAACGGATAACATCAGTTTTATAGTAAGTGAAAAGCAGCTTTTGAAAGCTGCTTTTTTGATTGTTTATGTTGAGTTTGTTATTTCGGCATTTTGCTCATATCCATATACAATACATTCCATTTATGACCGTCAGGATCACTAAAACCACAACCGTACATCCAGCCATCTTTATCGCCCGGCTTTGCAAATACAATACCGCCGGCTGCGGTAACTTTATTTGCCATATCATCTACTTCTTCCCTTGACTGCGCATCAATAGAAAAAAGCACTTCATTACCCTTTTTTGTATCAGCTAATTCGCCGGAAATTAAACCTGTAAACAAAGGTTCTGCAAACAACATGATCACAATGCTTTTGCTGCCAGCTAATAAGCTGGCCGATGTAGCGCTGTTACCATACTTTTCATTTACTGTAAAACCAATTCGGGTAAAGAAATCTCTTGATTTGTTTACATCTTTTACCGGCAGGTTGATCCATAATTCTTTTATCATAACTTTTAAGTTGATTATAAAACAAAGCTATGTACTTAGGTAATGCTTGTGATGGAAGACTGCGACAAATAGCGGGTTGATTGCGACTTGTTTTTTAATAAAATATTACATCATTAGGTTACTAACAAAGCTGTAAAAAAGAGTTTTATTTTTACAAATACAATTGATAAATCAAGACTTATGGGTATAAAAGTAATTCTTACCGGTGCTACCGGTTTGGTGGGAGAAGGTGTATTGTTCGAGTGCATATTTCATCCGGACGTTGAGAAGGTATTAATGATAAACCGTAAGCCATACAACGGTGTAAAACATTTGAAACTGGCGGAATGTATTGTGCCTGATTTTCTGAAACTCGATGAATTTACAGATCAACTATCTGGTTATGATGCCTGTTTTTACTGCGCCGGTATTAGTTCGCGGGGATTGAGTGAGAAGGAATACAGTTATATTACTTACGATACAACCATGCACTTTGCGAATGTATTACTAAGTATAAATCCTGATATGATTTTCAATCATATTTCGGGCAGTCATACGGATAGTTCTGAAAAGGGAAAAATTATGTGGGCGCGCGTAAAAGGAAAAACAGAAAACGCTCTTATGAGATTACCGTTTCGGAAAGTATATAATTTTCGTCCCGGTTTTATGAATCCGATATACGGACAAAAAAATATTAAAACATACTATAAAATTATTGGTCGTTTATATCCGTTGTTACAACTCCTGTTTCCAAACAATGTAAGCACTATGCGCGCGGTTGGACTGGCAATGATAAACAGTGTGCTAAAAGGTTATCCAAAGCAAATTTTAGAAGTGAAAGATATAAAGCTGCTGGCGGAAGAATAACCTGATATTATTGTCATCAAAACCTGTCTTCATGTATTGTAACAAATTGATGAAATCCGTTACCTTATACAAATAAAAAAATAAAAAAAATAAAATGCAAACCGGCTTTATTGGGTAAATTCTGTCATTCAAACATCATAAAGCATTGATTAGCCGACCTTAACATTCTGTTTCTATTATCGCTCTCTATTTTTACTTCGGATTCAAAAAAATTATTTCTACTTATTGTAAAACCTGTGTATGATAAAACTTGACACTTACGTACCAAAAAATCAGTGTTATGTTATCTCCTATTTTTATTAGCCTTTACTTTAACGGAAGGCAAAAAGATTACGATGCTGTCTTTGTTTATAACGATGATTCATCCTGTTATTTCCAGGTGATGATTGATGAGAAAAAAGTAACCTTTGAAGGTGGTCTTGATCATTCTTTTAAAGTAAGCAACCGGCAGGAAAACCCAAACGCTGTTGCGAAGATAGACCGCTCCATACTCGATGCTTTTACACAACAAATGGACAGGATGTTTTCGTAATTGCTGGTATTGTTTTCCAAGTCGTTTTACAGGTAAAACAGCAATTGTTTCATTTTATAAATAACCAATTATAACGGCATCCGCAGAGTTTATATATTTATGCCGTAATCGCAAACATTGTATAAATGAAACGTTTCACTTTTGTTCTTTCCCTTCTTCTTTTATTCGCTTGTCACAAAGAAAAAGATATGGTGTACGATGCGCATTTGTTTCAGCAGCTTGCGGCTTATACCTGGGTGTTCGATTCTTCGCGAACAGATTCGGCCAGCCACGATACGGCGGTTTATGCAAAAGATACCATCGAGCAAACCACAACCTTCAATTCACAACTATATATCATCAGGAATCTGGTTGATACAACAGTACGCGATTCAACAGTTTACCAGGTTATCTACAATACACCGGATAAAGTCTATTTTTATCCTTATAACGAACAACTCATACCTAACCAATATTTTATTATAGACACGGTGAATACCACATCGCTTGTTCTAAGTCGGAAAGATACTGCAGCCGGTTTTTCTTCAGTTACGTATTATCATGCTAAGTAAGCAGTCGGTTGCTAAAATATCGGGTTGCTTTTCTGTTCAATTTTGTTATCTGCAAAAAATAAAAATTGTAAAAGCCAGGCATCACTTTTCCTTGTTCTGAACAGGTTCTCTCCGTTCATACACGTTTGTTTCCGTTTATATGAATGAAGAGAAAATCATCTTTTCATTACAGATATTTGCTCACCAACTATAATCATTTTACTTCCTGTCGTTATTCGTATTTGTTTGCGTTAAGTAAATTGAATACGGATTTATACAGCTTTCTGTTATCACTAAATGAATTAAATCAATTGTAAAATGAAAAACTGTTTGCGCCTTTTTTTGTATGGCTTATTCTGCATCAGCTTTTGTGTTTCCTGTTCACAAACAAGTAGCAGTGGCAAAAGCGATTTAACTGTAAGCGAATCTGATCACGACTATAAAATAATCGCTGATTATCCCGAAAGGGATACACGGAAAGTGCAAGCATATATGAATGAAAAAATCGGTAATAAAAATCATATTTCGTTTATAAACGCTCATATTGATGCGCAATTAACACTCGACGACGGCACCCGGTTTTACATAAAACAAAAACCGGGTTATCTTAGTATTAAGTTAGACAAAGATGAAAACTCACCCGCTTCTTTGCAGGAAATAAAATCGTTGGGCGAAGGTTTAAAACCGCTGTTACAATAAACACAATCAAAATTTTGGTGGTGTACTTTTGAATAATAACAATTTTTATTCGCTATCCTGCCTGCCGGACAATACATTTGTGGCTTAACTTTTTTTATGAAAAATAATGTTCGACTGTTTGTGCTTTCTGTATTGATTGTTTGTGTAAATGTATTGCACTCGTCTGCAAAAAATACGCATCCTGTTTATTCAGACTTTGCGCCGGCAGATACAATTAAGAAAGATGCAAAAGCTATTGTTACCGATTATATTAATGCAATCGGCGGTATGGATGCCGTAACTAAACTGAATAGTATTAACGCTACCGGAAATTTATCTGTTCAGGGCATGTTGCTCGATGTAACACAAAAGCAAATGGCGCCAAATAAAACGCTGCAGGTTGTAACTATGAACGGAACTACCGCAGGCAAAACTGTATTTGACGGCACCAAAGGTTATGCTGAGCAAATGGGTAACAAGATTGATATGAATGATGAAGAAATGAGCGACTTAAAAGCGCATACCTTGCTGGTAGAGCAGGCAAATTATCTTACCGGTTCTGTATTTAAATTATCTGTATTAGGCATAGATACAGTAAACGGATCCAATGCTTATAAAGTTGCAATTACAACACCTTCCGGCAAAACAAACACAGAATATTACGATGTGGCAAGCAAGCTATTGGTAAAAAAATCAGCCGAAAGAACTGTGAACGGGCAAACCGTTTCTACAACTTATCAATACAGTGATTATAAAAAAGCGGGCGATGTTACGATGCCTTATACACTTGGTGTTAGCGTTGCTGCAGGTGCCATGAACCAGGCGTTTACAATTGTGTTAACTGATATTAAAGTAAACGAAGGCGTTACAGACGCAGATTTTCAATAAAGCAAAATTAAATGAGTTTGAAAAGGATAGCCGGAAACGCTATCCTTTTTTACTTGCCAGGCATTAAAATCAGTTCAACCATTCTCTTTTCGTGCCGGTGCAAATAAGGGTTTCCCTCTTTTTGCTTAATATTGCTGCACTTGTAACCAAAGTCACTGCCCGATGCTTTTCAACTCACTGCATTTTGTAGCGTTTTTCATCATTGTTACCACGTTATACTTTGCGCTCCCGCACCGGTTTCGCTGGTTGCTCCTGTTGATAAGCAGCTTTTATTTTTACATGGCATTTCTGCCGGTGTATGTGTTGATTCTTCTCGTCACCATTGTGGTTGATTATTTTGCCGGTATTTATATTGCCAAATCGGAAGGACGAAAACGGAAATTGTATCTCGTTATCAGCCTGATTGCGAATATTGGTTTTCTGTCTTTTTTTAAATACTACGATTTTATTATTGATTCGCTAAACATGGCTTTTCACGCGCATCTGCCGTTTATGAAAGACCTGTGGCTGTCGTCGCGCATTATCGTTTGGAACAACTGGGTAAACAGTCATCTCAATTTGCTGGGTGATGGTTTTATAGATTTGCCGATATTAAAAAATGTAATCCTGCCAATCGGCTTATCGTTTCATACATTCCAGGCAATGAGTTATACGATAGAAGTCTATCGCAGGCACCAGAAGCCCGAACGGCATTTTGGTATTTATGCCTTGTATGTAATGTTTTATCCGCAATTGGTGGCAGGTCCTATTGAGCGTCCGCAAAATGTAATTCACCAGTTTTACGAAAAACATGAGTTTGATTATAATCGCGTGGTCAGCGGCTTGCGGATGATACTTTGGGGATTGGTAAAAAAAGTGGTGATTGCCGACAGATTGGCTATTTATGTAAACGCTGTGTTTGGTAATATCGAACATCACAGCGCTATATCGTTGTCAATAGCCACGGTTTTTGCCGCGGCGCAGGTGTATTGCGATTTTTCCGGTTATTCTGAAATTGCGTTAGGCACAGCCCGCGTTATGGGTTTTGATTTGATGGTCAATTTCAGGCGACCTTATTTTTCGCGAAGCTTCCAGGAATTGTGGCAGCGCTGGCACATCTCATTAACCACCTGGTTTCGCGATTATTTGTTTTTCCCCATGGGCGGCACGCGCAAGGGAAACGGCAGAGCTATCTTCAATCTTTTATTTGTATTTCTTGTCAGCGGCTTGTGGCACGGTGCCAGCTGGACCTTTGTTCTCTGGGGTTTTATGCAAGGCCTGGTGCAGGTAATTGAACGATTGATAAGACCTTTTACCAGCAAGATTGTACGATCGCTTCGCGGTGCAGCCACTTTTGTTTGTACGCTTACCACCTTTATTGTTTTTTGTCTGGTAAACCCGATGTTTATCTGTAAAAACATGACAGATGTTGGTCATTATTACCGGGTTTTATTTACCTGGAAAAGTGGCAATGTATATAAAGGCGAGCCGCCAACAGCCATTCAATATTGCTTTATTGTATTTGCGCTTTTGTTTGTGGTTGAGTTTGTGCAGGAGTATTACCCGAACATCAAAATTATCAGCCATAAAAAAGTTGCGGTTCGTTACAGTGCGTATGTAGGTTTGCTTACGTTGTTACTTACCATCGGCGTATTTAACGGCGGGCAGTTTGTGTATTTTCAATTCTAAATCAGTATGAAGAATCAATATATCAAATTTGGTTATAAGCTGCTGATATTGCTGGCTATTATGTTTGTAATAGACCGCGTTGGCGGCGCGGCGATGGCTTATTTTTTTGAGAAAGAACCGCTGGGCGATGCGGCTGCTTTTTCTCATGCTATAGAAGACCCGAAAGAAGATATTTTGATTTACGGAAGTTCGCGCGCTTTGCATACGTACGACCCGCGCGTGTTTCAATCGGCAACAGGTTTCAGTTGTTTTAATTGCGGCAGAAATGCGTCAACAATCATCTATCATTCGGCTATTATTTCTTCAGCTTTACATCAACCCGATCATAAACCAAAAGCCATTATTCTCGATATCACACCAAAAGAATTATCGTGGCGCAGCGGCGAAGATGGCAACGATATTTTAGCCGGGATGATATTGCCTTATGTAGAAAAAAACAAGCAGTTTGAAGCGATGGCAAAAGACTTGTTTCCGAAAGAATTATTGAAAGCGAAAGTGTCGAAATTATATCCGTACAATTCAATGATTCTTTCTATCATCCGCAATTATAGTAAGAAAGGAAACGATAATATCAAAGGTTACCAGCCTTTGAAAGGAAACAAAGTAGAAGCAACGCCGCCAACTATCCTGATGAATGCCGAGATAGACAATTATGCCAAAGAAAAGCTGGAGTATTTTGTAAAATCGGTTACCGACCAGCACATTCCTCTTTTTATAATTGTATCGCCGATTTATTTACAGAAATATGCGCCCACAGAATCTTTAAAAATATCAAAACAGATTTTTGATAAGTATCATGTTCCCTTGTGGGATTATGAGTTTGATACCGATTATGTAAAACAATCTCTCTTTTACGACAACGTTCACATGAATACCAAAGGCGCCGAAATGTTTAGCGAAATGATTGCAAAACGCGTGAAAGAAGAACTGAAAAACAACAAGCCGGAAGAACCATTTAGCCGGCAAATGAATACGACTGATACAACTGCCATGGTCCGTTCAGATATTTCCACAAAGTAACGCCCGCCGCATACGCCGTAAAAGGAACGAATTCTGTTTTTACCTGTTGTAACAATTGTTTTGATTCTAACGGCGACACTTTATTTTGTATTGTTACATGTGGCCACAAACCTTGCCTGTCTTGTGGTGTAAGAAAATCATTCCATTTGTTTTGTAATTGTTTATGCAAAGCAACCAGGGCTTTGCTTTCTATTTTATAAGCCGTGCCTTTGCCGATGCTTACAACTTCTGTTATGGCTAATTCTATTTGTTTTTGTTGTGAACATACCGTTTTAATTGCTTCTGTAATGATGGATTTATCATCCGGTAAATGATGGAACAATGTAAGATGTGCGGATAAAAAGTTCCGTTCCGGCGGGAAATATTGTTTTCGTTTTTCATTGAAAAATGCCTGCGATGTTTCATCGAATTGTACCGTTAAAATGAGTGGTGTATTCATGCAGCAAATGTGTTGGCAAATTCATTTCCAAAATGAAAGTATATACGCGTGAGATATTGATTTGCTGTTTTGCAAATGAAGCTGTTTTCGGCTGGATAGACTAAATATGTAGTGAAGTGTTTTTGTATATTTGAGAGTTGGTGGCAAGTTCAAAATGACAATCGTTAACAATTAATCCATATTTAAATTCATTCGCATGACAACTGACACAAACCAGATAGATGATATTAAGATACAATACAACAGTCTGATACAGCTAACTATTTATGAAGGACAATTAATTTGGAGTGTATTTTCAAACCTTCTGGCTGTTAATTCTTTCATTATCGCTTTTAGTGTGGCAATCTTATCAGTTATGGGACAATATAAACTTATTTCAATCATATTTTCTATTTTAGGATTAGTTATATGCTGTATATGGCTTATCTCTACAAAAAGAATGTTTAGTTATTATGATTTTAGGTTTGCTTGTTTGAGAGAATGTGAAAAGCAACTGTTCTCAGATGACAAATGTTATATAGAAAAAGGAAGCATTTTTGCAAGAGGTGATACAGTAAGAATTGATGAAGTTGAAAAATCAATGAAAGGATTAAACAGATTAATAACTAACCAGACTGTGATTAAAGCTGTAATCATTTTTATTTCACTAATTTACATCACAACTCTATTCTTGGCGACAGTAGAAAATAAAATTCCGTAGAATTAAAATAATTATCAGACAGCAGCCAATATTGGTTTGGCAAAAAACTGGATGACGGAACAAAATTCAGCTGGTAAAAGAAACATCAATATTTGAATATAAATTTAACTTTAGTTTGGGCGGACGGGTTTCAAATTCCAGTTCTTCGCCAATCCCTTTGCCGTTATATATAATTTTAAAGTAACACTCCACGCAATGACAAACGAAAAAATTCTACAGGCTGCTAGACAAGTTGAAAGACTTGAAGGTATGACGGTAAATGAACGACTTTACGTAAACGGATTTATAGATGAATTTGACAAATCTAAAATAGACGACAAGGCTAAAGCTGCATATATTTTGGAATTGCTGCAAGTTGACAAACCTTCTATTGACAAATTTTTTACTAATGGAACTATCAAAAAAAAATGCTTTAGCCTTACTCCTTGACCTAAACCAAGACATTGAAGAATATACAGAGGCGACTGTAAAAAATATTATTGAGGATAAAAAATTTGACTTCTTGACCTATCCGCCAAACAATGGGTTGACAGATTTAGAAAAGCAAAAACTTAATACTAACGAACATTTAAAAAATGCGTTAAGAAAAGTTATTGCCGACAATAGTGCAGGAATAATTTTTAATATGCTCAATTTGTTTGACGGCACAGGTTCGCCCAAACATATGTATAACGAGTGGACAGGAATTAAACTTATTGACGAAGAGCCAGACGAAAATGAACCTAGATTTCAGGACACACTTCACGACAGCTTTTTTGAAACATATTGGGAATGGAAGAAGATTCGTGGCGACAAGAATTGGAAACTTGACACATACGATGGATAAAAACAGCAGGCAACCGTGCATTGGCAAAAGCATGGCTTGACCAGCGGCACTTGTGCAGCAGTAATTCTTATCATCTTTTGTTCAAGCCGACATTACGCTGTTGAACATTTGTATTTATTTTCAACTCTAGTGTTTCAATTAAGCTATTTGTTCCGGCTGATAGTTCGCTATTGCCATGCCATCGCAAATACCTAACGTTATGCGTCATACTAAAAGAATGTAATGGAACTTACAACAAAGCGATTGAAGCTTGTAGAACTGACTTTTGCTGACTTAGAAAATATTCATCATTTGCATTCTTTACCAAAAACAGATGAGTATAATACCTTAGGTATTCCTGCGACAATTCATACGACTGAAATTTTATTAAATGAATGGCTTGATCAACAACAAATAACTCCAAGGTCATCTTATATTTTTTGTATTAAACAATTTGACACAAATTGTTTTGTAGGACTCATCGCTTTGATTTTAGGAAAAGCAAATTTTAAAATAGCAGAAGTCTGGTATAAAATTTTACCTGAATATTGGCGGCAAGGTTTTACGACTGAAGCTTTGAAACAAACACTACATTTTGGTTTTACAGACTTACAACTCCATAGAGTAGAAGCAGGTTGTGCTATTGGAAATATAGCATCTATAAAAGTTCTTGAAAAGGTAGGGATGACAAAAGAAGGATGTAAAAGGAAAATTCTGCCAATAAGAGGAAACTGGATTGACAATTACTTTTATGCAATTTTAGATACAGATTTTTAATGCAGACTTTGACAAGAAAAGTATGAACGCACAACAAAGTTTTTCTGTTATGCTGACTGACATGTCACACTTCAACATTTGTAATTCTATTGATCTTTCATTCGATATTCGACTGATGAGCAAAATGCCAGTACAATTCAATCAACTGTGAATACATATTCTTCTAAAGAATAAAAATAAAGAAGATTCTTGTTAACTAACGCTATTATAGTTTCTTCGCCAATCAATAAGTAGTAAATTCTTCTGAATATTAATCTTCTTTACATTCTACTTGCAGTCTAAATCAACCAAAACAAACTTTCCCGTAACTCAAACTTATCTTACTCTTTACTCGTATTATACAACTTGTACGAATAACTTTCTTACCGTAAATCTCCCGGCTTTCTTACTTTTATTTTTTATGAATCAACTGAAACTGTTCTGCTTTGCCGTTTTACATTTACTATCGCTCTACGTTTCTGCGCAGGATTTTAGCGGCACACCAAACAATATACACTGGAAACAAATTAAGACTGATACGGCGCGTATTATTTACCCGGAAGGTGAAGATTCGCTGGCGCAGCGCGTAGCCGCTTTGGTGCATTACCAACAACGAAAATACAGTTCGACAATAGGTGATGATTTGCACCGGATTAACATTGTTCTTCGCAACGAGCTTACGTATTTTAATGGCTATGTACAGTTGGGTCCGTTTCGGAGTGAATATTATCTCACGCCGCAACAAAATGCGTTTGAATTGGGTTCGCAAAGCGTAACCGATTTGCTTTCTATACATGAATACCGGCATGTAGAACAATACAATAATTTCAGGAAAGGATTGGCAAAAGCGGCGTATATTATTTTCGGGCAAAATGGCCAGGCGCTGGCAAACGATGCTGCCATTCCCAACTGGTTTTTCGAAGGCGATGCGGTGTATAATGAAACCTTGTTGTCTCAGCAGGGCAGAGGCAGATTGCCCGATTTTTTCAATGGTTATAAATCGTTGTATTTTGATAATAAGCATTACAATTATTTAAAGCTTCGTAATGGTTCGTATAAAGATTATGTGCCCGATCATTATCCGCTTGGCTACATGCTGGTGTCTTACGGAAAAGAAAAATACGGCGATGATATCTGGAAGAAAATAACTGACGAGGCAGCTCGTTTCAAACCTTTGATTTATCCGTTCCAGGGAAGCGTGAAAGTGAATACCGGCGTGCCTTACAGGCAATTTGTGAATGATGCGTTTTCGTTTTACCAACAGCAATGGAATGCAGAGAAAAAAGATAATGTTTCGTGGATAACAGGAACGAAAAAGAGGAACGTGATTGATTATCGCTATCCATATAGGGATGATGAAAACGGACTGATTGTATTGAAGAGCAGTTATAAAACATTGCCGCATTTTTATCGTATTGATGCTGATGGAAATGAGAAAAAGCTGGCTTTGCAAAGCATTACCAACGATAATTATTTTTCTTACAACAACGGCAAAATTGTGTATGCAGCTTATCAGCCAAGTACGCGTTGGTCGTACCGCGAATTCAGCGTGATAAAAGTGCTGGATATACATACCAAACGCGAACGAAGAATTACTTATAAAAGCCGTTATTTTTCGCCCGATATATCTCATGACGGTAAATTAGTCGCTGCTGTTTCGGTAACGCCGCAGCAACATTCTGTTGTTGATATTATGAACATAAATGGCTTTAAAATAACATCGTTATCTAACAATTCAGATGACGTTTATTCATATCCAAAATTCTCAGCCGACGATAAAAGCATTTATTATTTTGTTCGCAGAACCGACGGTAAAATGAGCCTGCAGCAATGGAGTTTGGAAACTAAGAAAATATCTGTTTTGCTGCCTTTTGCCAATCGCATTTTTGGCTTTCCCGTTGTGCGCGGCGATACATTGATATATAGTTGTTCTGATAATGGTAATGATGAAATTTGGGCGTATCATATATCAAACAAACAAGCGTTTCGCGTAACTACTTATCAAACCGGTTTGTATGGTGCTGTTATCAATGATAACAATGTAGTGGCTTCTACATTTACATCATCCGGTTATCGTTTGGGAAAGTTTACGCAGCCATGGCAACCGGTAAATACAGATGCTGATACATTGGTTGGCTTGTATGTAAAAAAGCCGTTTGAAAATGTGGCAAATAAAACGTTAGCAACGGTTCCGACATCTGATCAATACACAACAAAATCTTATTCCAGGCTAAGCCATCCGTTTAATTTTCATAGCCTGCAACCAGATTATTCCAACCCGATTTTTTCTCTCACTTTATACGGAGAAAATATTTTGAGCACTATTCAAAACCAGGTGTATTATAATTATAACCAGAACGAAGGCTATAGCCAGGTTGGCTATAATCTCACGTATGGTGTGTCTTTTATTCAGCCGTTTATAGATG
The DNA here is from genome assembly GCA_965199845.1 of Ilyomonas sp. Classification (GTDB taxonomy): domain Bacteria; phylum Bacteroidota; class Bacteroidia; order Chitinophagales; family Chitinophagaceae; genus Ilyomonas. The sequence goes on along the minus strand of CBDATZ010000052.1, from coordinate 16,999 downwards.
TGTCTGAAACGTTTGGCAGAGAAATTTTTGACCGTGAGCAACATCGTTTTACGTACAACGAATTTACCGGCCTGGCAGGCTTGCAACTACCCTTGAATTTATCCGGCGGTAAAGAAATGCGTTATCTTACTATGCAGGCTGCGTATGGCTTGGATAACCCTCAGTTTACCGGTGCTTCCAAGCAAGTGGCTAACAATTTTGTAAACGGTTATTTACAAACACAGGTTTTGTATGTAGGTCAAAAACAGCAGGCGCTTCAGCATATTTACCCGCATTGGGCGCAGAGTGTTTCGGTGTTGTATCGCCGGCTTACCAGTAATAATTCTGCCGACCAGTTTCTGGCGCGTGGCTCTCTGTATTTGCCGGGTATTTTACCGTCTCATAGTATTGTGCTGGATGGTGCTTATGAAAAGCAGACTTTTCAGAGTTCCAGCAACTTTTTCAATTATACGTTGAGTGATAATTTTCCGTATGCAAGAGGTTATTCTTCCTTTAATTTTCCAACGATGTATAAGGCTGGAATCAACTATCATTTGCCGTTAGTCTATCCTGATTTTGGTATTGCCAACATTGTTTATTTCAGAAGATTGCGGGCAAATTTATTTTTTGATTATACCCGCATTCAAGGTACAATTAATGACGAGTTTTATAAGTACGATTTAAAGTCGGCCGGTGCCGAATTGTATGTAGATACAAAATGGTGGAACCAGCAATCTGTAACTTTTGGTATTCGGTACAGTCGTTTGCTGGATTATAAAACAACCGGGCAACAGCCGAATCAATGGACGCTGATTTTACCGAGCAGTATTTTTCAGTGAGGATGTAGTAGGTAATCAGTAAATTGTATTAAGTAGTATGTATTAAGTAGAAAGAATAAGCTGCTTATTCTTTGTGCTACTCTGTGTTCTCTGTGTCTTCGTGGTTCAAACAAAAAGATTAATTGATAATAAGGCGTACAAGAGTACGACGCAACGATGTTTAACCGGAGTATCAAAAGCTGGTAACATAAAATAAAACTTCAAAACGCCGAAGGTGTTTTTAGTGATTTCGTATAAACATAATAACTGCATAAGCAAGTACGCAGAGCACTAAAATAATTATGGTTGCCATCGTAATCCAGGACGGATTTTCGAGCCGGCGCTTCCATTTGCGCTGCTTTTTTGTGGCTAATTGCTGCTGCAGGTTTTTGTTTAGATTTTTTACGTATTGATCCAGTTTTGCGTCGGACGAAAACTGCTGTAATCCATCCACCGCATCTTTCATAAAAGCATCGTCTTTGATGTGTTCTTCCAGATGCTGCAAATCTTCGCCGGTAAGCTTTCCGCTGAGATAATTGAGTAATTGCTCGTCGGTAAACTCGTCGTTATGATTGGTGGATAATATGTCGTTTATATTAGCCATTGTGATGCTTCTGTTTCTTATTAATTAACAGTTTGAGGTTGCGCTTGCCGTTTTGTATGCAACTTTTTATTTGCATCAAACTCAAACCTGTTGCTGCGCTGATTTCGTTATACGATTTGTGCTGCAGATAGAATAAAGTTACACATGTTTTTTGTTCGGCATTCAATTGCTGCAAAGCTTCTTCCATATAAGTAAGCATCGCTTCTTTATCAATACCTGCAAAATCAAGCCTGTCTTCCTGTTCATGCAGCCAGTCGCCAACTTCTTTTGTAATGATATGATTGTCTCGCAGCTTCATAAGACAATGATTGCGGGCTATCATATACAGCCAGCTTTTCAGGTATTCCACTTTGTATTTCCGTAATTCGGAAATCGCTTTCAGAAAGACTTGCTGTACAGCGTCGCGCGCTTCTTCTTCGTTCTTTAAATACTTCATGCACACACCCAAAAGCAGCAACGTATAACGCTGCAGCAAAGCACCAAGCACACGATTGTCGCGGGTTTCGTACCATTGCTCTAACAACTGCTGGTCGGTTATATGTGCATCATTGCCATGGCTCACGCGTGAAAATAAATGATTTTAAACCATAAGATGCAGTAATAAATAAGTTTCCATATTAACAGAAAGTAAAAATTGTAGCGACGTTGTAGTTGTGTTCTTTTTACTTTTGAATTTTCATTTTTTACTTTCTTTATTATGCCGTTTGTTGTTTGTATTGTTGCCGTTAGTCCATTGCGCAGCGAAGCTTCTCACCGCAGCGAAATGGTGAGCCAGCTTTTATTTGGGGAAGCTGCCGAAGTGCTGGAAGCCGGTAAAGATTTTACAAAAATCAGGTGTTTGTATGATGATTATATTGCCTGGGCGCAAACGAGCCAGATTGCTGATGTGAATGAAGAAGCGGCGGTGATGAAGCCGAAAAATTATACGTTTAAAAGAAACACAACTGTATTGATTAACGATACACAGATGTTTGTTCCTGTTGCTACACCTGTATTTGAAAATGTTTATTTCGGCAAGTATAAAATAGAATATAAAGAAGATGAAACGCTGTTGTTCGATGCTTCTTTTTTTACAGAAGAAGTTATTAGAATGGTGGCGTTATTATATGAGAACGTGCCTTATTTGTGGGGTGGAAAAAGTTCGTTTGGTATTGATTGCAGCGGCTTTGCGCAACAGGTTTTTAAGTTGTTTGGTAAACCGTTGCTGCGCGATACATATCAGCAGGCAACACAAGGCGAAGTGGTTGGTTTTTTACAGGAAACGCAATGCGGCGATCTGGCTTTTTTCGATAATGAAGAAGGCAGAATTATTCACGTTGGAATTTTATTAAGCGGTGAAGAAATCATTCATGCTTCCGGAAAAGTGCGTATTGATACAATTGATAACTACGGAATTGTAAACAGAGATACCGGAATGCGAACGCATAAGCTGCGGGTGATAAAACGGGTGTAAGCTGAATTTATTTTTTGATGTAAAGACCAATAATTATAAGTGCGAGTGTAATAAACATACCTACAAACCATTTAATAAGATCCTCTTTCGTCTTTCTAAGATACTCTTTGAGGTCATCTTTTGTTCTGCTTAAATCTTCTTTTGTTGGCAACTGTTTCGTTTTTATATCTATTAATCCTTCAATAGTTTCTACTGCTTCTTTTGCTGTTTTTCATCAGTTTTTGTTCTGATTAGTTCATACAGTCTAAGAGCAAAAGATGAATTTGAATAGGTGTCCATAACAAAATAGAGTTGAAATCTTTTGTAAAATTAATAAATAATTTATTATAGCATTATAATCCAATCAGTTGATATGTAACACTTAGTTTTTCAAACGCTTCTTCCAGCCTTTCTTTATGCGTATCGGTAATAAAAACCTGGGCTTGCTGCTGAATACAAACTTTGTAAAGAAGATTGTGCATTCTGTCGGCGTCTAATTTTTCAAACACATCATCCAGTAACAAAATGGGAGCAAAGCCTTTGTGCTTTTGAATGATGCTAAACTCGGCGAGCTTTAAAGCGAACAACAGACTTTTTCGTTGCCCTTGCGAAGCAATGTTTTTAAAAGCTTGTTCGTGCATTGTAATCTCTAAATCATCTTTATGAATACCAACTCCGGTGCGTTGCAAATACAAATCGCGCTGACGGTTTTCGACCAATAATTTTTGCATATTCTGCTTGTGCAACTGACTGTAATAGCGAATGCTCACTTCATCATCTTTACCGGCAATATTGTTATACTCTTCCGCCACGGCTGGTATAAATTCCTGCATAAACTCGTTTCGCCAGTAATAAATGGCATCTGCTTTTGTGCTTATTTGTTCATCTATAATATCGAGCAGCGCTTCGTCAAGACGATTGTGTTCGGCAGCCGCTTTTAAAAGGCTGTTTCGCTGTTGCAAAATCTTGTTGTATTCAATTAAATTCTGAAGATATTCTGCATTGAGTTGCGATAAAATTGTATCAATAAATTTACGTCGTTCTTCGCTGCTTCCGGTTATCAGTTCCACATCATCCGGCGCTATCATTACGCAGGGAAATTTGCCAATATGAGCCGAAAATCGCTTATAAATTTCTTCGTTAACAATCACTTCTTTCCTGTTGTTTTCCCGAAGAATGCAAACAATATGAAATGGTTTCTTTTGCTTATCCAGTGTGGCTTCCAGCCGAAAACCCTGCATACCATAATGCGCATTCAAGGCATCGGTTCTTGCAAAATAACTTTTGGTAAAACAGAGATAATGAATAACATCGAGCAGGTTGGTTTTGCCACTGCCATTTGCGCCATAAATACCAACAACCGGTTCCGTAAAATGGAACGATTGAAAGGTGTAATTGCGAAACTGTGTAATGGTTAATTTCTGCACAAACAACATGACCGCAATGTACACAGCAATCAAATTATCAGGTAAAAATTTACGAGCTAACGATTTTGATTACAGATGAAATTGATTGCGCTTAGCTTTGCCACAATCTTTTTGTTGATGAGAACTGTTGGAACCGGCACGCGTGTATTGAATTTTCTTATTGATAGTTTTCTTATTTGTATTATCTCTTTTGCTATTAACAGAGGCGTTACTTTTTATACCGTTTATTATGGAACTTATTATTTTCCTCTCTATTATACGTTGCCTCTTGTTGCCTTTTTATATTATCTCATTTTCGAGTCAATCTGGAAAAGAACGCCCGGCAAATGGATGTCACTTTCTAAAGTCGTAAACAGGCAAGGCAATAAACCTTCTTTCCTTCAAATTACAGTGCGCAGTGCCGTACGAATTCTAAGCTTCATTATTATTGATAGTATTTGTTTGTCGTTTTTAGATAAAACACTGCATGATTTTATCAGCAAAACAGAAGTTATAGAAATTTAATATAATTTTAATTTTATTTTAATCAAAACCAAAGCGCATGAACCGGCTATTAGTTATGTCGTTAATTATTCTAATAGCCCTAACCAACTGTAGAAAACACGATCAGGATGTTGTTATACCTGCAACGCCTGTCGCAATTGAATTTACTATTTCTCCGGATTCTGTAAAAGTGAATCCGTACGGATATACGCCACTATCCGCGCAGGTTACTTTTACTACAGAAAAAGAAGGAAAAACATTTATTAGGGTGCATGGCAAGCATGGCGCTTTCAGCGATGTAACACACCTGTTTACTGATTTCGGAACTGTTCATTCTATACCTGTAATCGGTATGTATGCAGATACGGCAAATATGATAGACATACGTATTGTTGATAATGCTGGCGATACGTTAGAAAAGAGTTCGGTAACCATTACTACGCAAGCTTTGCCTGCAGACTTACCTGTTACTATTACTGCTACTTCTTTTGACGAAAGCAAAGTTGAAAGCGGAATTTATTTGGTAAGTAATTTAAGTACACTAAATATAGAAGGAAGACCATCCATTCCTTATATGTGTGATGGTTACGGTGATGTTCGCTGGGTATTGGATTATTCAACACTGGCAGAACTTTCAAATCTGTTTTATGATGATGGAATCGCTCGTCTGAAAAATGGTAATTTTTATTTTGCCAATATAAAAACCAGCAAAATTTATGAAGTTGATTTATTAGGACAAATTATAAATACCTGGCCTATGCCAGGATATACCTTTCACCATAACGTACAGGAAAAGCCAAATGGAAACTTCTTAGTCTCAGTAAGCAAAGATGGTAGTACCAATACAGAAGGGCATGTAACAGTAGAAGATTATATAATCGAAATAAACAGGCAAAGCGGTAGCATAGAAACAGAATGGGACTTAAAAGAGTCGCTTGACGAATACCGAAGAACATTAGTAAATGATGCCGGCGATTGGATACATGTAAATTCGGTGATGTACGATTCTACAGATAATACCATTATTATTTCCGGACGCACACAGGGAGTTATTAAGCTTGATTATCAAAATCAGGTAAAATGGATTTTAGCTCCACATGCCGGTTGGGGACAAAACAGGCGTGGTGAAGATTTAAATACTTTTCTGTTGAATCCGGTAGATGCCAATGGTAAGGCATATTCGGAAGCAGATGTTATAGATGGAAAATCGTCTGTAACTGATTTTGAATGGTGTTATTATCAACATTCAAACATTTTTTTACCCAATGGTGATCTTATGGTGTTCGATAATGGTACTTCCAGAAATCTGGATTCAATAGAAGGGAATACCATTAACAACTCAGCACCGGGAAAATACAGCAGGGCTGTTGAATACAAGATTGATGAAGCAAATAAAACGGTTCAACAAATATGGTCTTACGGAAAAGAAAGAGACCAGGCAGGTTACTCCTCAATTATCAGCAGCGTACAGTTTCTTCCCGAAAAAAACCATATTCTGTTTTGCCCGGGATATAACGTTCTAAATGCAACAGGCACCGGAGGAAAAATTGTAGAAGTTGATTATACAACAAAAGAAGTAGTCAATGAAATTAGCATTTCCTCAGCCAATACATTTGGCTTTCACCGTGCGAAAAAAATAAGTGCTTATCCCGATAATTTATAAGGTTATTCAATCAGCCGTTTCGGTTCTCTGGCTTGAATTTTTTTCTCTTTTTCTTTCTTTGGCTGATTTGGTTTTGCAGCTTGTTTATGATGACCAGGCTGCAATATCCATTCATAGTCAAGCTGGCGTTTATCTAAGTTGGCAGCAATTACTTTTATCCAGACTTTATCGCCCATGCGGAAGCTGCGGCCACTGCGTCTTCCCACCAGCGAATAATCACTTTCTACCAATCTGAAATCATCAAAATCGCTTAAACTGCTGATGCTTACCAGGCCTTCACATTTTTGCAAAACCGTTTCTACAAAAAAGCCAAACGAAGTAACGCCGCTGATGATTCCTTCAAACTCATCGCCCAGATAGTCGCGCATATATTCAACCTGCTTGTATTTGTTGGCAGCGCGTTCGCATTCCATAGCAGCGCGTTCGCGTTCGCTGCTGTGCTTACATTTTTCGTTCATCTTTTTATCTATAACCGGCTCGTTTTGTAAGCACGATTCCAACACGCGATGAACCATAACATCGGGGTAACGACGAATGGGCGAAGTAAAGTGGCAATAGTTTTCGAAACCCAAACCATAATGACCAATATTTTCTGTTGTGTAAACTGCCTTTGCCATGGTGCGAATGCCCAACTGCTCCAATACATGCTGCTCGGGTTTGCCTTGCGCTTCGGCTAACATAGCGTTGAAACTGGCTGCAATTTTATCCGGCGTACTGGTATTGAATGAATGTCCGAATTTCTTTGCAAAATCAATAAACGGTTTTAGTTTATCGGCATCCGGCTGGTCGTGCACGCGATATGGAAACGGAACAGCTTGTTTGTTGATTTTTATTTTTGATACATTTTCCGCAACGGTTCTGTTGGCAAGCAACATCAACTCTTCAATCAGTTGATGCGCTTCTTTGCTTTCTTTTATTTCAATGCCAATTGGTTTTCCTTTTTCGTCTAATTTAAAACGCACTTCCTGCGATGAAAAATTAATCGCACCTTTTGAAAACCTTTGTCCGCGCAGGTTTTGAGAGATTTCATTTAACAACAAAACTTCTTTCTTATGCTCGCCTTTTTTGGTTTCAATAATACTTTGCACTTCTTCATACGTAAAACGATGATTGCTGTGAATGAGCGTTTTACCAAGCCAGTATTGCTTTACATTTCCCTTTTTGTTCATTTGAAAAACAGCCGAAAACGTCAGCTTGTCTTCGTGCGGGCGAAGCGAACACAATACATTCGAAATATGTTCCGGCAGCATCGGGTTTACTCTGTCGGGCAAATAAACAGACGTTGCTCTTTTGTAAGCTTCCTCATTTAAAGCCGTGTTTGGCATTACATAATGACTTACGTCGGCAATATGAATACCGACTTCGTACCAGCCGCCTTTTAACGAGCGCAGCGAAATAGCATCGTCAAAATCTTTTGCATCAGCCGGATCAATCGTTATGGTAAAAACTTCTCTGAAATCGCGTCTCGAGTCAATATCATGTTGTGTTATTGTTTCCGGAATACGTGCGGCTTCTTCCATCACTTCTTCCGGAAACGAAAGCGGGAAACCGGCTTCTGCCAGCAGGTTTTTCATCGCAATATCATTCTCATCTTCTGCCTGCAAAATGGCTGTTACTTTACCTTCCGGTTTGCGGCTGCCCTGTTCCCATTTTATAAGTTGTACGCTTACTTTATCTCTGTCAACCGCGCCGTTAACGTTATCAAGAGACACATAAATATCGGGCATTGGTTTGTCGCTGTCAGGTATCACAAAAGCAAAGTGTTTGTTCATTTGCAGCTTACCTATAAACTCTGTTTGCTTGCGTTCCAACACCTTTACAATCCTTCCTTCTTTCTTTCCTGTTGCCACATTTTCTTTTACTACTTTTACCGTTACTTCATCGCCGTTTAACGCTGTATTAAAGTCGTGCGGACGTACCAATACATCGCCTTTTCCATCTGCAATAACCACATAACCAATTCCTGACCGGGTGATTTCAAGAATACCTTGTAAACTGTTATCATCATGAATGGTATGATACGATTGCTTCTTCTTTTTCTTTTTTTTATCGGTCATCTGTTGTTTCGTATTTGTGCTGTAAGATAAGCCTGCTTTGCTTTATAGCTTTTCTATTGTGAGTTTTATTTTATGTTACGAGCTTTTGATACTCCGGTTAATCGTCTCTTGCGACGCTCCGTTCAACGTTCTGAAAACAATTAAACAACTCCTTAAACAAGTCATGTTTTATTTGTACTAAAGGTAATTCTTACAAATTTATTTATGTGCTGCAGGTTTATATTTAACAGCACAGATATGGATTTTCTGATGATAGAAAGCTAACTTATTATGCTATGTTCCTCTACTTCTCTTCGTTCTTCATTCCATTCCACTTCAAAATTATTTCTGCCGTCTTCTACAACCAGGTTGATATAATTCAGCTGCGCCAATTCTAAAATAGATAAGAACAAAAAGATAGCCTGAATGCGGTTTTCGCAATGCTGAAAAATATACCGGAACGTGGTTTTTTTTTGCTCCTTCACGTCACTTATAATCTGCGCGCGGCTTTCTTCCATCGTATAATTATAGCGAACAACTGTATGAACCGGTTTGTTGTTTTTATCGTACAAACGCTGCATTACTTTTTCAAAAGTCTTCATCAGCTTGTACATGGTTACCGTTTGTATTTCTGTACCTTCCGATGCCTGTTCGCCAACGGCAGCCATTTCTGCCTGTATATTGCCGCGCTTTATCATCAGCATACGCAGCGCTTCCTGTTCAGCCATTTGCAGCGATGCTTCTTTGTAACGTTTGTATTCTAAAAGCTTATCAACAAGGTCTTTGCGCGGATCTATTTCATTACCCAAAACATCTATTTCTTTTCGCGGTAAAAGCATTTTGGCTTTAATACGCATGAGGCTGGAGATAAACAAGATAAACTCGCTGCTTAACTCGATGTTCAATTGTTCCTGAGCGTGTATATAAGCTAAAAAATCTTTGATGATATTGGTGATGGGAATATCGTAAATATCAAGCTCATCGCGCTCTATAAAAAAAAGGAGCAGATCGAAGGGACCTTCAAACTGCTCTAATTTTATCTGGTAAGATGCAAAATTCAATATGCGTAAAATTGATAGGTTCTATATCGTGGGTTTGTTTCTTAATTCGTCTCTGATTTCCATTAATAAAACTTCCGTTGATGTTGGCGGCGGCGCAACAGTTGGTGCAACCGCTTCTTTCTTTTTAAAAGAATTCATGGCTTTAATAATCAGGAACAAAGACAAAGCAATGATAATGAAGGAAAGAACATGCGATAAAAAGCTTCCGTATTTAATAGCCGTTCCGGGAATAACGAGATCCTGCAGGTTTTGCAGATTGGCTCTTTTTAGCAAAGGAGATAAAATACCGGGCGTAATAATATCTTCTACCAGTGAAGTAACGATGGCGCCAAAAGCGCCGCCAATAATAACGGCAACCGCTAAATCTACAACATTGCCTTTTAATGCAAATTCTTTAAATTCTTTTACGAATCCCATAGGTGTGGTTTTTTGATATAAGTAAAAGTAAAGAATCCGTTTCTATTAAATGGCCATCATTTCTTTTTCTTTTGCTGCCAGGTGTTTATCTACCAGAATGATATACCGGTCGGTAATTTCCTGCACATTATTCTCGGCATCTCTCGATTCATCTTCACTCAAATCACCGTCTTTCTGAAGCTTTTTTACCTGCTCAATAATATCTCTGCGAATGCTGCGGATGGCTACTTTCGATTGTTCGCCTTCGTTGCTGGCTTTCTTAAATAAATCTCTGCGTCTTTCTTCGGTAAGCGGCGGCATAAAAAGGCGTATCTGGTTGCCATCGTTTTGTGGTGTGATGCCAATGTTTGCGCCCATGATGCTGCGTTCTATGGCAGCCAGCATCTTCTTTTCCCAGGGCTGAATGCTGATGGTGCGTGTATCCAGAACCGTAATATTTGCCACCTGGTTTATTGGTGTTGGCGCACCATAATATTCTACGTTAATACCATCGAGCAATGTGGGACTTGCCTTGCCGGCGCGTATTTTTGTTAGCTCCGATTCTAAATGACTTATGGCTTTTTTCATTGATGATTCTGTATCATCCAACAAAAACTCAACATCTTCTGACATACAAGTTAAATTTTGAGACGCGCAAATCTAAGGAATCAACCTGCATATTTATGTGAAAGTGCAGAGAGGTTTTATTATAATGAGAATGAAGAAATCTGTTTTACAGAAAGCTATCATTATGCAGAATGAAAGGTGCTATATATTTTTGATGATTTTAGAATACAGAAAACTTGATGATATTTTACAAAGAAAATTATTTGCTGTTCAAATGAATATCCTGCAAAGGCGCATCTAAAGTCCGTTTTAAACCGGGCGGCGCAAAACGCGAATCTTTCAATAAAGCGCTGTCTGTAAGCGTATATAAAAACGATGTGATTTGACCGATTTCAAAATTTGAAAGCTTCATGCCTTTTACCAGCGAGTCTGTTGTTGGTCCATCAACCACGTCGTTACGGTAATGATTCATAACATCCAGGATACTAAAAAAACGTCCGTCATGACCATACGGATAGGTAACCATAACGTTACGCAAGCTCGGCACTTTAAACTTTAATGAATCGGAAGCCAAACGGGTGATTCGCATTCTTCCCGAATCGTTCAACGTACTGTCTATCGGCAATCCTGCATTGCGATAACTCAAATCAGTAAACAAAGGTTCGGTATGACAAGCTTCGCATTTTTTCTGGAAAATCTCATAACCCAAACGTTGCGACAATGTAAACTGCGCTTCGCCGCGCTTTACTTTATCATAATACGAATCGGCACTCACAATCATTAATAAAAACTGGCTCAACGCTTTGGTAATACGTTGTGTATTGATAAGTTCACTTCCAAAAGCCGATTTGAACATTTGCCTGTATTGGTTATCTTTCTTCAGTTTTGCAACAATAGAATCCAGCACTTCACTCATTTCATTTGGCGATTCCATCGGCACCAAAGGCTGCACATCTAAATGATTAACGCCGCCATCGTACATAAATTCTTTTTGCCAGGCAAGATTAAAAAGCGCCGGCGCATTGCGCATGGTAAATGAATTGTTGTAGCCATGACTCAACGGATGATCGTAGGTAGCAAAGGCGCCAAACTGCTGATGACAACTTGCGCAGGGGAAATTTCCATCTTTACTTAACCGTCCATCATAAAATAATTTTTTTCCCAGTTCAAACCCTTCTTTTGTAAGCGGGTTCTTCGAAAAATCGTAAACCGGTTTTGGCCAGCCTTGCGGTACAGGAAAAGGAAGCGGCGTGCCGGATGTGGTTTTTGAATCAATATAAATAAAATTACTGCCTGTGGCAACGATGAAAAGCAAAATTCCTATCACATATAATTTCTTCATTAGCGGAAGCACGAAAGTAGATAGGAAATAATAACGGAAATTATAATAAAGAGGTTTAAAACAATGTGTTCGCTAATAATAACATTAACTTAAACCCATACTTTTACAGCGTATTTTTTCCGTTCGTGTATTTTCGGGCGGTAACATTTGGCTACCTTCTATTTTTGTTTTATGATGAAGCAGTTGCTGATACTAACAGGCTTGTTTGTTCCCTTTCTTTTATCTGCTCAAAATGATAAGTGGGATTTGCGCCGTGCGGTAGATTATGCCGTGCAGAATAATATTTCTGTAAAGCAAAGCGATGTGCAGGCACGCCTTGCTGCGTTACAAACTAAGCTGGCGCAGGGAGCCACCATCCCAAACCTGAATTTTAATACACAGGCAGGTTATCAGTTTGGTAGAACTATTGACCCGACTTCAAACCAGTTTGTCAATAACAATTTGTTCTTTCAAAGCTATGGTCTGCAAACCAATGTTACGTTGTTCAACTGGTTTAATGTAAAAAACCAGGTAAAAGCAGCCCGGGCAAATGAAGAAGCGAGCCAATTAGATGTAGATCGCGTAAAGAATGATATTTCTCTAAATGTAGTAGCTGCTTACCTGCAACTGCTGCTGGCAACAGAACAAATCAACATTGCTAAAGCGCAAATTGCGCTAAGCGATTCGCAACGCATCATCACACGAAAACAAGTGGAAGCTGGTAGTATGCCTGAGTTAAATGCTGCGCAAATTGAATCGCAGCTTGCTCTCGACAGTAGTACATATATTACTGCCGTAAGCAGCACGCAGCAAAATAAACTGCAACTGATTGCTTTATTAAACTTAGATGCGCGCGAGCCTTTTGAAGTTAGCATTCCGGATGTAGATAAAATTCCTTTGCCGCCATTGAGTGAGTTAGATCCGGCTATGCTTTTAAACATTGCCAGCACAACACAACCTTTACAGCAAGTAGATTCGTTTCGGATTATTTCTGGTCAATACAGCGTTAAGGCAGCACGCGGCGCTATGTATCCAACACTAACTGCATTTGCCTCGTTAAGCTCGCAATATTCAAACGTTTATAAAACGGTTAACAATAATTTCCAGGGTTTCAGGTCAGATACAATAGCTTCTACAAAAGTTAGCGGAATTGATTATCCTGTTGTAGCACAATCGCCTGTTTACACAACTACTTTACATGATGTTCCTTACTGGAAACAAGTTGGCAATGCACAGTTCGGGCAGGCTGTTGGTGTACAATTAAACGTTCCTATTTTCAACGGCAGACAAGCCCGTACAAATTGGGAAAGAGCTAAGCTGAATGTAGAAAATTATAAGTTGCAGTTAGCTTTAGACAACCAGACTTTGCAACAAAATATTTATACAGCACGCGCCAACGCAGAAGCCGCGATTCAAAAATTTAATTCTAACCAGAAAGCGGCTGCTTATGCAGAATATGCAAACGAATTGTCGCGTAAACGATACGAAATCGGAATGCTGTCAACCAGCGATTACCTGGTAGTACAAAACAATTTAGCTACGGCAAGATTTAATTTAGCCGCCGCCCGTTACGATTATATTTTCCGTATTAAACTGCTGGAATATTACAAGTACGGTACTGTGAAATTGTAATTGCATTTCTATTTATTTATTCTAAAGAAATATCTTTTTATATGAGCAAATCATTAAAGTGGATTATAGGTATCTTATTAGTTGTTGTGGTTGTTCTTGTTGTTTTAAAAGCTACCGGCGCCATTGGTAAAGAAGAAGGTACCAAAGTAACCGCCGAAAAAGTAACCAACCGCACGATTATTGAAACGGTAAATGCCAGCGGCAAAGTGTACCCGGAAGTAGAAGTAAAAGTAAGTCCTGATATTTCGGGTGAAATTGTAGAGCTAAATGTAGCTGAAGGCGATACCGTAAAAAAAGGGCAGGTTCTCGCCCGTATTTATGCGGATATTTATACTTCGCAACGCGACCAGGCATCCGCACAAGTTTCGCAGATGCAGGCGCAGGTTGGCAATTCGCAGGCGCAACTGGGTTCTTTAAAAGCTACTGTAGATCAAACTACATCGGCTTATAAAAGACAAAAACAATTGCTCGACGAAAAAGTAATTTCACAAGCCGAGTTTGAAACCGCGCAGCAGGCGTATCTTTCTGCACAATCCAGTTACAATGCGGCTTTAAGCGGCATCAAAGCCAACCAGGCAGCGGTACAGAGCGCACAGGCAAGTCTAACTACAGCCGCTAAAGATTTAGGCAGAACAACCATTACTGCACCGATGGATGGAGTAATAAGTTTATTGTCCGTAAAAAAAGGTGAGCGCGTAGCCGGTAACAGCTTTAATGTAGGTACCGAAATGATGCGTATTGCCGATTTAAACAGCATTGAAGTGCAGGTTGATGTTAGCGAAAACGATATACCCAAAGTAAAGCTCGGCGATAGCGCTATCATAGAAGTGGATGCTTATAACCAGCGCAAATTCAGAGGTTATGTGTATAAGATAGCCAATCCTTCGGCGAGCCTTACTTCTTCAAGTTCTTCTTCTACAACCAGCGTTACCAATTACGAAGTGCACATTCGTTTGTTGCCTTCAAGTTATCGTGATTTGATTGGTCATGACAAGCCATTTCCGTTTCGCCCAAATATGACCGGAAGTGCTGATATACAAACCCGCACGCACGGCAACGTATTGAGTGTGCCTTTAAATGCCGTAAGCACACGCGATTCGAACAATAATGCAACGCAAAAGACAGTCTCAGCAACAACGCCGGCTACAGATGAGAATCAGAATGAATCAGCAGGCGATGATGTTAATGAAGTTGTATTTGTATTGCAACCCGATGGCACTGTAAAACAACAAACTGTAAAAACCGACATCCAGGATTTGAACTTTATACAGATTACGCAAGGTTTAAAAGCCGGCGAGCAAGTAATTACTGGTCCTTATGATGTGGTAAACAAAGATCTGAAAAACGGTACCAAAGTAAAAGTGGTATCAAAAGACGAACTCACGAAAAGCTTTAATAAGTAAATAGCGAATTTATAATATCAACTCACTTTGTTGTCATTTTTGGTGATGGCAAAGTGAGTTTTGTTTTATATGAATTGTGGCTTGCTTATGTTTACTAACAATATATTTTATGTTACGAATATTGTATTGCATACATGTTCAACCGCTGATGGGCTGCGGGATAGAAGCGGAAAGCCCGTAAAGCGCCAACGAAAAGGAGACAAGAATACAAGAGACAAGATTCAAGATGAAACAGCCAGCGCTGCGGACTTATTTCCTTCATAATGATTTTTATTGTCTCAATGAGTGCTTTGCAGTTGTAGCGGATAGCCCGAACAAAAGCTAAATTGAAAGGCAAAAGATAACAGCCCCAAACTAAGACTTGTTCCAAATAAAAACAGCAAACAATCTGTTTGCTGTCATTTTAATTTATTGTCGAAAGTAATTTTAAAAGAATTTATTATCGGCTACAAGTTGCCGTTGTATCATCAATTTCTGAATGATTTCCTGGTCGTTGGCATCAATATTCAATACGTCGCCGATGGTATCTATCAAATCTTTTTCTATAAAATCAAGCGATGAATCGCTCAAACCCAATTCCATACAATATGAGAACAAAGCCAGCTCGCTGGTTGGATTGATTTGCGCAATCAAATCCTGAATATATTGTGTTTCGTTACCGATATTGAGACGATAACTTTTATAAGCCACCAATTCATCTTTAAAATTCAGTTCCTTGTTTAAACCCAGCGAAGCAAATTTTGTTGATACATTATCTATTTCTTTTTCGGTAAACTCTCCGTCTTTATAACAGCAATGGAGAAATAAATGGCAAAGAGCTTTATCAGCAGATTGAATGTAACTTGTATAATTCATAGTGTTCTTTTTGTGTCGGAATCAAGGCAAGGATAGTGCCACAGGTCGTTAAGAAGTTGGTAGTTAATAGTCGTTGTAAATAATGTCTTCTGTCAACTATTAACCCATAACGATCAACTATTTTTCGTGCATCAGCATCAGCGGAAGATGCGTATGAAACGCTAATGTTTTAATATGGCTTTTGCGGAATAAGCCTTGAAAAAAGCCGTGCTTTTTTGGAATGGCAACCACAAGATCTATATTGTTTTGTGTAACAAAATTATTGATGGCGGCAGCAAAATCGGTGTTTTGTATTTCGTGAAATTGTGGTGACGCATCTTGTAACAGGTTCTTTATAGTTGCGCTGCCTGATAGAATGGCATCGTCTTTTTTATCAGATTCTTTTACATGCAGAACATGCAGGCTGGCGCCGGTTTCGGCTACAATATGTTGCAAAGGCAATACAGGCGTGGTTTCTGCCACTTGTTTGTAATCGCACGCAAAAAGAATATTTTGAATGGGCTTATAATCGGCTTCCTGCGGAACAATTAAAACCGGTACGGTAACTTGCTTGGCAATGTCTAATGCGTGACTGCCTACCAAAGCTTCGGTTAACTTATCGCCAACGGTTATGCCGGTTACAACCAAATCTATTTGTTGCGAAGTACATACTTCACGTATGCCTTCGGTAATGTCGTTAAACTCACCAATGGTTTCCAACTGAATAGAAGCGGGAACTTTGCTTTGTATCTCGTTTTTAAAATGTTGTAAATGTTCTTTACTGATGTCGCCAAGCTCGGCAACATTATACACTTCCATAGCGTTCATGGTCGGTTCTATCAGCATCGGGTCGGCCGGCATTGGCTGCTGATAAGCATTGTACAAAATGATTTTTTCCGCATTCAAATGCGTAGCCAAAGCAATTGCATAATACGTTGCATGTTTAGCCGGTTCAGAAAAGTCTATAGGAACAAGAATATGTTTCATCGGAGATTGATTTATCAATATATAAAATTAGTCAAAACGTTGCCATAAAGAAACACGGCTTGCTTACATTGCATTATATAATTATTTCTTTGTAAGAATTTATTACGATAAAGTTTATTCAATATTCTCAATTACGCCCGCAATGCCCTGACCGCCGCCAACACAAGCTGTTACCATACCGTATTTTTTATGCAACCGCTTCATATCGCCTAACAACTGAATGGTAAGTTTGGCGCCGGTACAACCCAACGGATGACCTAACGCAATAGCGCCGCCATTGATATTTACAATATCCGGGTTTAAGTTTACTTCGCGGATAACAGCAACAGATTGCGAAGCAAAAGCCTCGTTCAATT
>CBDATZ010000051.1:0-53295 GCA_965199845.1 Ilyomonas sp. | reverse complement strand
ACATAATCCTGCTTGTAAGGCAATGGATTTGTTCTTCTGAACTGTGCATGAAAATAAGCTGCATCTTTTGGAACATCAGCTAATGTATAATCTACCTGGTAATACAAAACCATGTCGTGCTCGTCTATATTTTCCATTGTAATTTTACATTTTTTTCTGAATGGCATTGTCCAGTAACAATTGAACCCACTGCCCGGGTTTACGCAAACCGCCAGGGAATTGAGATGTGAATATTGCCCCCAACCCATACCAAAAAAATCACCAACAGGCACTTCTACAGAAGGTGTGGTTTCATCGTCCCAATAAAAGCGAAGAATAGAATAACGCCAGTTACCCGCAGGTGTCATCCAGATGTGTTTTACAGCGCCGGAACCTGTAATTTCTGCCACGGTAAATGTTGTATGCGCTTTAATAGCAACACTTGGACTTACTTTCCATCCTTTTCCTAAATCTCTTGATGGGCCAGCGCCGGTGCCGGTTGTAGCCATGCCGCCCTTGCCTTTTTCACCGTTAAAATTTTCGGGACTGATAGAGCGCGATTTGGCATCGGATGTCATGTAGATGTTATCCATACTAACATCCAGCCCGTTAAATTTTGTTTGTGCAAATGTGGTTACAGCCAGGAAGCTTGCGATGATAACGAGAAATTTTTTTTTCATAGTAGAGTGGAAATGATGAATAAATTTATTGAAAAATCAGAAGTCGTTTCTCTTACAGCCAAATAAAATAATACAGTTGTGAACGTATTGATGTAATGATATAAAGTAGAAGTAAAAATTAAAAAGTAAGAATTGAATAAACCAATAACAAGCTTCTTTTTTACTTTTTAATTTTTACTTCTTTTCTTCTACAGAAGCATACAAGAGCAATATAAATTAATAGCCGATATTTTGTTTATACACACCAAAAGAATAGTTCATCTGCGGCTGCGGAATCGGCATAAATTCATCGCGGCTGGCAGTAAAATGACCGTCTTTCATCCATGGTCTGCCACGCGGATATTCTTTACTGAAATACGCATTCAGAGTCGGTTCTGCAATGCCCCATCTTACTAAATCGTACCATCGTACGCCTTCCATGGCAAACTCAAGCCGGTCTTCCCACATCAACGCTTTCCAGGCAAAATCAGGCGTCCAGTTACAGTTTACACCATCGGCATACAACGATATTTTGTATGGTAATGTTGGCGAGCCGTTAGCAAACTTTAACCGGTCTGTACTGTTGGCTGCACGTTGCCGTATCTCGTTTATAATGGGCAGCGCTTCAGGAGCCCTTCCCAGCCTGATAAGTATTTCGGCCTTTTGTAATAAAACCCGGTCGTAACGAATAGCAATTTCATTTTTTGAATTCCACATCCAGAAAAGATTTACCAGTCCCGGGCAGTTTGATTCTACGTTTTCTTTTAATGAATTGAAATAGCCAAAATTGTTTGGATCTCTGGCACCGCTGCTGTCAAACAAAAGCTCTTGTTGGTATTTCCATGGTAAGCCCGGAATAGCAACAGTATGACCAATACGCGGGTCCCAGCTATTGGTTGCGAAGTAGGTTTTTCTTATCGGTTATTTCTGCATCATTAAAGTTATCGAAGATGGGAACACCGTTTGCATCAACGCGGAAAGCATTTACCATATCGTAAGAGGCTTTATGAAAATCGCAGCAACTAAAATACGGCGGCCACCAAGGTGCATTTAAAGGCGTACCTCCATTCAAATTACCATTTGTTGTACCATCATCATGCGAGTATTGCCATTCATATATTGACTCAGGCGATTTGTTATCGTAATCAAACAAAAAGTTTAAGGCAAAATCAGGCGCAAGGCTATACTTGCCGCTGTTGATAATATCATCTGCTACTGTTAGTGCCTGAGTTAAAGTAGCTGTATTCACATTAACTACTTTATTACTGGCATCTTGTTCATACGCCATCCACATTAAACATTCCAGCATTTCTGCTTCAGCTGCATATTTTGTCGGGCGTCCAATATCACTTTGCGTTACTGGTAAAACACTGGCTGCTGCTGCAAAATCGTTATGTATATTTTGCCACAAATACAAATCATTTGTTGCCGTATCAGGACGATTAGGAATGACTTTAATTGAATCGTTTGTAACGTTCTCATCAAAATACGGAATCCATTTGTACCATTTTTTCAGGTCTAAAAAGAAGTAACCTCTTAAAAAAACGCATTTCTGCAATTCTTTGCGCTTTATCAGAATATGTACTTTCATCTAATGCATTCAATGCTCTTAACGCTGAATTGCATCTTGAAATACCTTCATATTCAGCATACCAGATTCCATCATTGTTACCTGTACTCGCATTATTTTTGAGTGAATATTTCCCATTGATACCAAGGGATTTGATCGCCGATACCGCCGCCGCCTTTATAGGAGTCGTCTGATTTTATATCAGCCAGCCAGGGACTTAATTTTTGGTTGAGGATTCCTTCGTGCGGTAGCCATGAATAAGCTGAAATTACAAGCCCGTCTATGGTTTCAGGTGTTGTAACATTTCCTTCTGTAACTACGCTTTGTGGTGTAACATCTAAGAATTTTTTACAGCCGGCTATTGAAAAAATAATAATTGATAATATAATATAGTTTGATAGTTTTTTCATCTCTGTTGTTTTACTTTAACGTCACCTGTAATTTAAAATTCCAGGAATTGTTTTTTATAAGTTAATTAGAAACCGACTTCTACACCGGCTTTAAATATTTGTGGTCTTATATAAGGATTTGCATAAGAAGCTCCATCAGGATTTTCAGGATCGGGACCTGTAAACTTGCTGCTTTTGAACATGAAAAGATTTTCAGCCATTGCATATATGTAAAACCTATCCATACCTAATTTGCTGCTGAATGTTTTTGGCAGGTTATAACCTAACTGGATGTTTCTAAGTTTTAAATACTGACCTGGTTCAATGAAGTAAGTTGATGTTCGAAGTTCATCATTTGAATTATTTAAAGACAAAGCCGGAATTGTTGAACTTGTATTTGTTGGTGTCCATGCATCTAACACACGTGTTGGATGGTTTGAAACCATTTTGAATCCAAACATTCCAGAAATCGCTGTAAGACTTCCATCCATCTAACACTTTTGATGCCGGCAACACCTTGCCAATACATAGAAAGGTCAAAGCTTTTATAAGTAAGATTGATTGCAAAACCATATTCATATTTAGGAACTACGCTGGAAAGACCAGCATTACCTATTACAACATTATCGCCGATCCAGGTACGATCATAATCATAATCAATTTTACCATCTGGTTTACCATCCGGACCTGATATATCTTTATAGCGCATTCTTCCCACGCCTTTACCTGGCTGAGTCGGACCTTTATCAACCTGATCTTGATTTTGATAAATGCCATCAGAAATAAAAACCATAATAAGAACCCCATGGATGCCCTTCAATGCCATCTCCTTTTTGTGAAGTACCGCCGTATGTATATTGAACAGATTGAGGTAAATTGTTTACAAAGTTCTTATTGTAAGCAATATTGCCGGTAAGCCGGTAGCTGAAATCTTTGCCTGCATTGCCTTGATAACCAATTGTAAGTTCAACACCTTTATTGGTCATGTTTGCAGCGTTTATATATTGATACGCACCTTCACCAACCGTTCCTAAGTATGGCGGCAAAATCAACATGCCATCTGTGTATTTTCTATAGAAATCTAATGAGCCTGATATTTTCTGGTTAAGGAAACCGAAATCAAGACCAATATTGGTTTTGTGTAGAAGCTTCCCATCTTAAATCAGCATTACCGGTTTGCACTTTATAAAAACCTGAAGGCAAATTGCCACCGGTTTCATTGCCTCCAATACTGTAAGAAGTGCCATTATAGCTTGATGCGAAGAAGGTTTGAGAAGCCAAAGAATTTATATTAGCGAGACTTCCATTTTTACCCCAGCTTGCTCTTAGTTTTAAATCTGATACTACTTTGTTATTAGCTAAGAAATCTTCCTGTGAAATACGCCATCCGCCTGATACGGCAGGAAATAATGCATAACGATTGTTTGCACCAAACTTGGATGAACCATCATATCGTAAAGAACCGGATAATAAATATTTTGAATTATACGAGTAATTGAATTTACCGAAATAAGAAAGCAAACTATATTTATCAGCATCACTGGTCATGGTCATATTACCGGTAGCGTTACCAACATAAGCATAATCATAATTTTGAAATTGCACCTGTTGGCGGTTGGCATCAAATTGTTCTGTCGTGTATTTGTTAGCTTCCATACCCGCCAGCACATCAAGATTATGCTTGCCTTTTATTAAATTTATAATCAAGCGTATTGGTAAGATCAAGTGTTGCTTCTTTCCAATACCACTGATCAACGGCACTAATATTATTTAATTTACCGCCAGCTTCCTGGAAGGTAAACTGGATGTTTCTATGATAACCATCCGTATATATCAATCCCAACTGGGAATGAAATGTAAAGTTTTTGAGAAAGTAAACGTTGGCATGTACATCACCATAAATCTTATTGTATTTATTGCCATTGTCTTTATTTAAAGTAAGCTCTCTAACCGGGTTCCAATAATCATCCATGCCTAACGCAACCGAAGATCCACCCCAGCTGCCATCTTGTGCACGAACAGGAATAATGGCCGGCTCAACCATTGCATCGTGCATTACATTCTGATCATTAATTAATATATGTGATGCTTCAAGGTTTTCACCAATCGAAAAATGATCGTTAATTACTTTATATTCTGTATTCACACGGGCAGAAAACCTTTTATAATAGGTATTTATTTGCGTGCCCTGGTTTTCCATATAATTTAACGACAGCAACGAAGTTGATTTATCATTACCACCAGAGATTGTAAGCTGATGATTATGCTGAATACCTTTTTGCGTAATGGCGTCTAACCAATTTGTATTGCCAGATAGCATTAATGGCAAAGAAGAATCTTTATTTAATGTTGGTCGAGGCGTTATTTTATCTAAAAGAGGTATTCCGTTTGCATCTTTATGCCAGTCGAAGGTATATATCTGCGTAACCGAATTGGGATCTTGCCCGTCATTTACAGCGGCTTGCCACAAGGCTTGTCCATATTGCGTAGTATTAAGCATGGTTGGTTTATTTTGCCAATCGGAGAAACCAACAGAGCCGGTGTAAGAAATTTTGGGTTTCCCTGCCTGGCCTTTTTTAGTTTGAATTAAGATAACACCAGCACCAGCTTGTGTACCATAGATACTGGCAGAATAAGCATCTTTTAATACCTGCATAGATGCTATGTTATCAGGATTGATATCACGCAAATTCATGTAGCTTGGCACACCATCTATTACTATTAACGGATTACCGCCATTTAATGATGTAAGACCTCTCACCTGTATATTAACATTACCCGATGGGCTGCCATCTGTTGATATATGCAAACCAGGGACAACACCTTGCAATGATTGCATAATATTAGTTGTACCATGACTTTTACTTAAATCTTTTGCTGTAACAACAGATACAGCACCGGTTAAATCAGCTTTTTTCTGCGTCATGTAACCGGTAACAATTACTTCATTCAAATTAGAAGCGTCTTGTTCTTTTAGCGAAATATTAATTGCACTTTCTGTTCCGACAGCTACTTCCTGGGTTTCTTTACCCAAGTAAGAAAACTCCAGCGTTTGTCCCTTGTTAGCCTGAATACTGAAATTACCATTGCCATCGGTGCTGGTAGCTGTATTTGTTGTTTTAACCTTTACAGTTACGCCTGGCAAAGGCTGAGATTTTTCATCTGTAACCCGCCCGCTAACGGTTTGTTGCTGAGCGTAAAGCGATGAATGACAGGTAATCAAAAACATAAATAATAAAAACAGGAAACGCTTTGTAATAACCTGCTTTTGCAGCCGAAAAATCATAGATAGATAAGACTGTGGTACCATCACGTACTTTCTCATAGCGTTGATGTGTTTAAATTTTGGAAACTTGATTTAAAATATATACTTACAGATGCTTAAACGTTTAAGTAAAAGATTTATATCTATTCTTCTAAGCAATAGATATATTAAATACAACAATGATTACCTGAAAAATATCCGGCAGCAGAAACAATCTTAAATAATAAATTCCAGTCTAACAGCAGGTGCAATCAAATCATAAAACCAGACAATTAAAAAATCCGTTTACAATCAAAACAATTCCGATTCGTTTTATACTTTTTTATTTGTAAGCAATTAAAAACAGTCTGTGGCATTTATATAGCGAGTCATGGTTAGCAACGCTAAACTTTGGTAAAAATAATGCTTAAAGGTTTAAGCAACCAAAAAAAAGTTACCTTTTTTCCAAATTTTTTTTTGACTCATGGTACAAACGCAAAAGACTAAAAGCCGTTTTGCAACTTTTAGTCTTAAAAAGCCGGACTGTATTTACCGGAAAAATTATATCATAAACTATGAAACTTACAATAACTTATCCGGTAACTATTGATTATATGCCTGTTAATAGATTAGTGTTACAATAATATCCTGTCCAGGCGAAAGCTTAATTTCATTAAAGCTGATAGCAACGCGATTATCCTGAAAAACATACGAATTGCGAACCGTACTACCATTAGCGGCAACCGTAATTTTCGATGGCTTTTTATTTGCCGTTAATTGTAATTGCTGCAAATTCAGATTGCCATATTTTACTTTGATTGTATTGATTTGCGCAGAAGTTGTTTGCTTTTGCTCAATATTTCCCCACGCATTTGCCGATGTAAAAAAACCTTCAAAGTTCTCTTTCTGAATTTTTGGAGAAAAGCTCAGAATCTTTTGCGGTCCGTTATAATAATAATCTTCCAACGCAAGCATCACGCCCCACGATGCCATGGCACGCGCATAATGATCGCCGCATTCTACTTCATTCCAAGGATTGTGTTTTTCAGGACTATATCTTTCATGCACTGCTTTTACTACAGACAAACCTTCATCAACCATATTTTCATAAATCATATTGGTGGCAACCTGGTACTCACTTCCTGTCCACACTTCATCGCGGTAGCGCACACCTTTCTCACCCATGTGCTCACTTTTTGGCCAGGTACATACCAGCAATCCCGGCTCACCATAACTGGCGTATGTTCTTTCCGGCGGATGAACCTTGTTTTGTGTAGCGACATCCGGTGCCCAGTTGTATTTCCATATAGATTGCAGGGTTTTCTGAACGTCTTCTTTCGGATAAATATATCCTAAGTTATCAAGATGAGACCATGTTTGGCCAAACATTTGGTCACTCAAACAGCCATTCGCATATTGATATTGCGGATGCTCTTTCAGATTAACGTCTTGCACAAAATATTCTCCGTTCCACAACTTTTTTACAGTATTTGATTCTCCTGCTTCCGCTATGCGGCTGCATCGTTTTGCAAAGGCAGTATCGTTCATAATATCAGCCATAGCCGCCGTCGCTTTTAAGGAGGCTAAGTATAACGAACCCACGTATGTATTGGCGCCGTAGAAAGCAATGTCGAAAGTATTTGCCTGCGTTTTTTCTATCAATCCATCATCATTTCCATCTTCATGAATAATAAATTCGGTGGCGCGTTTTATATGATCCCAGTTACGCGTTAAAAACAAGTCATTATCACTGTTTAAATATTCGCGGTAAGCTTTTAATATTGCGCCGGCATGACCATCAATCAAAATACCGCCCCAACCGTTACGCGCCTGTATACCGCCATCTTTTCCAAACGAAATATCAAAGTCAGTTTTCTCCCTGATGTTTCTTTCCAGCTCAGGAAAAAAATGCGCAAGCGCCTGTTCGTAATTCCATACATGCGTGCAAGTACCGACGCACGAGCCAACGCCTTCCCAAGCCCAGAATTTATCGTTCGCCCACCACTGGCAGGTTTCTGTAGCCAGGATAGATAATGGCATCAAAGACCGTTGCACAAGCCAGTAAGGTAGTGTTGTATTGTTATAATAGGTATCGTGAAAAGTATGCGTTTCAGCAGAAAGACGAGGCAAATTATTTTGCAAATACGAAGCTACATCCAGCGAGTTGCTAAACCAGTTGCTATACATATTGCCGATGATGGTAGCGCCGTCTGTTGGCAGTGCCGCATTCCAATCGTTAGCAATCACATCTTTTACATCGCTACCAAAATAATAAGAGGGACGGTTCGGAAAATACCAGGTGAGAAGAAAGGTAATATTTTTGGTTTCACCAGGCTGTAAAGTGATTGTGCTACCAATAGAACCGACTGTTTTATCGCCCATATTTTTTATAACCGAATCGCTATGATTGTTGTCTGAAAGGCTTGTGTAGTCAGCATCTCCGAAAGCATTGGGCGATAAAACGCTCAATGCCAAATTACCAAAGTAAGGATGCATGGATGGAAAATATTTGTCTTTGGTAACAGCCTTATTGCTAAAGTCAATATCATCTATATTAATGTGTCCCCAATCGCCGCGCGAAGAATCCAGAATTTCAAAATGTGCTGTCTTACCTTTTAGTTCTTTAACGTCCCAATACATAATATCAAGCCCTTCTGTGTTTTTACCAACCGCCGTTCGAGCAACGTTATTATCTACAATCAAATTAAAACAAGTAACGCCCGGATGATTGCCACCGCCAATTTTAAAAGTGATATAATCGTCGTTAATTACAAAGTCTTTTGAAACCATTTTCCCGGTCGTTGAATCGCCACGCAACCAGGAATTAACCAGACCGTTACCACTCATATTTAACAGCTTGCCCTGGTCGCCTCCAAAGCTGCCGGTAGCCGGCGCAGAACCAAAGGCATTGCCGGTTACTTTCCACTTTCCGTATCCTGATTCAAAATCGTCATACATCGTAATAACAGGCTTTTCAGAAGCGGGAATGGGTTTGCCGGGAATTAAATCCATTACCAAAGAAGTCATTCCATTTTGCCTGATAATCCGGTTACGACTTTCGGCATTGATTTCATCTTTTATTTCAAGACAAACAAGATTTTGCAGCCAGCCATTAATTGTTGTTGTAACAGGTTTGGATGATGTATTTGTAATGGTATATTTTAAGATGGTAGCCGGTGTAGCCGATTCGCGCGCATTCATCGGGATAAAAGGAGAATATACTTCTGCGCTTACTTTTACCGGCGATGATTTTTTCTTATCAGCATAATCAATCTTAGCAATCGGGTATTCACCGGTAAAAGAAATATCGTCAAAATCATTTTGATTTAATGAGGCTGTTTGCTTCTTTCCGTTTTGCTCGGTTGTTATAGAAAATCCCTGGTCAATATAACTCGCCGGGCGAAAGGTCTTGTAGCAAACCGTCCACGGACCTAACGCTGTATTGAAATGAGTCAGCGAATCAACGCCGTAACCTGTATTGTACGCATTATTCGCAATCCACCAGTTTGCCAGCGTTCCATCGCCACGCACATATAACTGACCGGCTGCAATACCACCGCAAGGCATACCAATGGTAAGCAGTTCGTTGCCTTTATATACCTTTCTTACATTGCTGTATAAACCTTTCTGCCAATCAGCGGATAAGTTCTTTTGTAACGGAACATGATGCGAAGTATCTGTCGTTTGCGAAAATGAAATACAGCAAATAAGCAATGCAATAAACAAGAAGATCTTTCTCATAATATTTTATACAGTGTATTTTGTTTGAAAAGCAATAAAAGAAAATCAATACAGCAAAAATCGCTTTCTGACGAGAACAGTTTCAAAAATAGCTTAAAGGTTTAAGCAAACAACTTTTTTCTTTATTTTCTTAAAAATATTTTTCAAAATACAAGTAGCTTATCCGTTAATTATTTACATTTACAGAAGATTGGCTTAAAGGTTTAAGCAATTATTTATTGTAACCGGAACTAATGATTGTTTGCTTTTAGAGACTTATTTTGGGAAGCGCAACCAATGTATTTCTAATAATAAGCAACGGAAGATGTATGAAACGTGAACTAACTGTGCTTTTCTTTTTATTAGCGAGTATACAGTTATGGAGTTGCCGGCAAAAAGAAGATACTTTATTTACTTCAGTTTCTTCTGCGCACAGCCACATTCAATTTCAAAACACAATTAAGGAAGATGTTGATTTCAACATTCTGACGTATGAATATTTATACAATGGCGGCGGCGTTGCAACAGGTGATATTAATAATGATGGTCTTACAGATATATTTTTTACAGGAAATATGGTAGCTGATAAATTATATCTTAATAAAGGAAATTTTACGTTTGAAGACATAACAAACAAAGCCGGTGTTGCAGGAAGAAACCGTTGGAAAACAGGAGCCGTAATGGCAGATGTAAATGGCGATGGTTTGCTTGATATTTACGTATGCTATAGTGGTCCCGGAACAGATGCAGCCCGCAGTAATGAATTGTATATTAATAATGGTGTAAAAAATGGTGTTCCTTCTTTTGCGGAGAGAGCAAAAGAATACGGATTGGATGCGCCGGGAACATATTCTACCACGGCTTCTTTTTTTGATATGGATAACGATGGCGACCTGGATATGTTCTTGGTAAATCATGCCGATATGTTCTATAATCCGTTTTATAATACAGATACTTTACGGGCAACGCGGCATCCGAAATTTGGTAACCGTTTATATCGGAACGATGGGGGTAAATTCATTGATATAAGCGAAGCTGCCGGTATAAAAGGCAGTGGTTTAAATTTTGGTTTAAGCGTTGCAACCAGTGACATCAACAACGACGGTTATACAGACATTTATGTAACCAATGATTATGATGAGCGTGATTTTTTATACCTGAATAATCATAACGGAACTTTTCGTGAAGTGTTAGATAAAGCAGCCGGTCATCTTTCTGAATTTGCGATGGGGTCTGATATTTCAGATTATAACAATGATGGCAAACCTGATGTGATGGTACTTGATATGCTGCCCGAAGACAATCATCGCCAGAAGCTGTTAAAAGGCGCCGATTCTTATGATAAATACACGATGCGGTCAGAGCATGGATTCGGACACCAGCAAATGCGCAACACGTTGCAGATGAACAACGGAAATGATAGTTCAGGAATGCCGGTTTTTAGTGAAGTCGGGCAAATGGCTGGCATATCTGCTACCGACTGGAGCTGGTCGCCGCTATTAGCAGATTTTGATAATGATGGCTGGAAAGATTTGTTTATTTCAAACGGCATTTTTAAAGACATAACCAATCTTGATTTTGTAAAATACACATCGGGTTACAGCAATAATTTTACCGATAAAAAAGGCGATAAAGTTGCCATGTGGAAGCTGATACAGGAAATGCCGTTTACCAAACTAAAAAACTATTTCTATCATAACAACGGCAACCTTACATTTTCAAATGTTTCCGACAAATGGGGATTAACAAAAGAAGCCATTAGCAATGGAAGCGCTTACGCCGATTTGGACAATGACGGCGATCTGGATTTGATAATTAATTGTATTAATGATGAGCCAACTATTCTGCAAAACAATTCATTAAACAATACTTCTCATTACCTGCGTATAAAACTTGTTGGCAGCGGAAAAAACACGCAAGGCATTGGCGCCAAAGTTTATATAACAACAGCGCATACAAAGCAGATGCAGGAACAATATCTTACGCGAGGTTTACAATCATCTGTTGACCCGGTAATGCACATTGGATTGGGAAAAGACAGTATAATACAAACGGTTGAAGTGAAATGGTTAAGCGGAAAAGCAAGCATCTTACACAATGTAAAAACCAATCAGCTGATAACAGTAAAAGAAGAGGAAGCAAGCGGCGACAATTCATCCATATCAAATACACCACCGCCTTTATTTACAGATGTTACAGCTTCTTCTGGTATAAAGTTTACGCATCACGCTTCCTCATTTGTTGACTTTAAAGTATCGCCTTTATTGCCGTATCAAATTTCTAAAATTGGGCCTTGTTTAGCGAAAGCCGATGTGAACGGAGATGGATTTGAAGACCTGTTTATTGGTGGCAGTAAAGAGCAGGAAGGTGTATTATATTTTCAAACAGATGAAGGCAAATTTATACAAGCTTCCGATCAACTCTGGCTGCAGGAAAAAAGTAGTACCAGTGCAGATGCTTTGTTCTTTGATGCGGATAGCGATGGTGATGCCGATTTGTATGTGGTAAGTGGCGGCGCAGATGATTATCTTAACAGTAAAAACTACCAGGATAAATTATATGAAAATGATGGACGGGGCAACTTCACATTAGCTACAAATGCGTTGCCGCAAGAGACAATTAGTGGCGGTTGCGTTCGGGCGGCTGATATAAACAAAGATGGAAAGTTAGATTTATTTGTTGGTGGCAAACTATCGCCCGGATTGTTTCCTGAAGCACCGGAAAGTTTCATTTTAAAAAATAAAAGCACGCCGAATCATTTATTGTTTGAAAGAGATAAAACACAAAAAGATACAACGCTAACGCGCCCCGGAATGGTAACTGATGCGCTTTGGACAGACATCAACAAAGACGGCTGGCAAGACCTTATTGTTGTTGGTATGTTTATGCCAATCACCATTTTTCAAAACAACCACGGGCAACTTATTAATCAAACAAAAGCCTATGGTTTTGAAAACACAAACGGTTGGTGGACGAGGATTGTTAAATCAGATTTTGATGGGGACGGTAATGAAGATTTTGTAGTGGGAAATATGGGTACTAATACACAATTAAAAGCATCTGCCAAAGAACCGCTTAGTATTACCTATTCAGACTTTAATAACGATGGTGTTATTGACCCGATTTTATGTTATTATAACAATGGAAAAAGTTATCCATGGTTTTCGCGTGATGAAATGTTTGAGCAAATGCCTGCTTTACAAAAACGATTTGGCCGTTACCAGGATTATGCAGATGCGCAACTTATAGATTTGTTCAGTAGTGAACAGTTAACGTCAGCCAAAACAGTAAACATCTTTATGCAAAACTCTGTTTACATCAACAATAGCGGAAACGGAAAACTTATTATAAAGCCTTTGCCGGCATTGGCTCAAATCAGTATGGTAAACGGTATTGTGCCGTTTGATATAAATAAAGACGGGAAAGAAGATATGATTATAGCTGGTAATTTTTATCCGTTTCGCGTGCAGTTAGGTCCGATGGATGCAGGTATTGGTTTGATATTGCTGGGTGATGGAAAAGGCAATTTTAGTCCGCAGACTTACGATAAAACAGGGTTGTATATACCGGGCGATGTACGAAATTTAATAGAACTGAAAGGAGAAAAAAATACACTCATTGTCGCTGCAAAAAATAACGAACCTGTTCAGGTAATTAAACTAATGAATAAATAGCAGCATACCGTTTTCAAATGCAGGAAAGTAAAATCAAATAAGAAAAATTTGTGCAGTCATCGGAATAATTTGATACTTCCTGTAAAACGCAAAAAGGTAATACAAAGCTTATTAGAAATAGCTGTATTTTGTTGAAACTAACTATAGAATAACACGATCAAAAAGTAACTGTACTGAAATTTGACCGGAACTATTTTGCATATTTTTATTATCACCATCACTAATTAAACATCGTATGAAACGACAGAAGATTTTGTTTCTTACACTATGCCTGATGCTATGCACAAGTGCATTATTTGCACAACAGGTTGTTACAGGTACTGTTGCCGATTCTACCGGGAACAGGTTGCCCAGTGTAAGCGTTTTAATACCTGGCAAATCTGCAGGTACCCTTACCGACGATAATGGTAAATTTAGCATTACGGTACCAAAAGGTACTACGCAGCTCACTTTTTCGCTTGTCGGCTACAAGGAACAATCCGTTGCCATCGGCACCCGAACTGATTTGAGCGTTACCTTATTAGCTGCACCAAATGGTTTGGCGGATGTAGTGGTAGTGGGTTATGGCGTTCAACGTAAACGCGATGTTACCGGAACCATCAGCAGTGTAAAGGGAGATGATTTTAAAAACCTTCCTATCTCCAACGGTGCGCAGGCATTGCAGGGTCGCGCTGCGGGCGTAAGCATTGTGCGGGCAGATGGCTCACCAGGTTCGGTGCCAACAATCCGCATCAGGGGCACAGGTACTATAAATGCGGCTGATCCGCTGGTGGTAATTGATGGTGTTCCTGCGGGAAGTTTGAATGATGTAAATCCAAATGATATTGCATCAATAGAAATTTTAAAAGATGCTTCGTCATCTGCGATTTATGGAACGCGCGCTGCTAACGGAGTGGTGCTGGTGACTACCAAAAAAGGCAATTTTGGAGAGGCTTTAAAAACATCAATCAACCTTTATACAGGTACCTCAAAAGCAATTAAATATTTAGATCTTCTTACCGCGCCCGATTTGGCAACGTTGAAAAAAGAATCTTATACCAATGATAGTCTTAATGTGCCAGGCATTTGGAACGATCCTTCTTATGCCACACAAAGAACCGACTGGCAGAGAGCTTTGTTGGGAACAGGTCATACCAACAATGCAGATGTTGCTTTGCGTGGTGGCAGCGCCAATTCAAACTTCAGTTTTTCGGGTAATTATTATGATGAACAAGGTTTGATACCCAACTCATATTTTAAACGCTACAGCGCACGCATTAACTCGGAACACAGGCTGTTTAAAATTATCAAGGTAGGAGAAAACTTCCTGTACACAAATACGCAGAACAACGCACCGGATACACGTTCTACGCAAACAGGCACCGTGTGGAGTGCATTACGTTTTAACCCGGCGATTCCGGTTCGTAACGATGAT
The DNA here is from genome assembly GCA_965199845.1 of Ilyomonas sp. GTDB lineage: Bacteria > Bacteroidota > Bacteroidia > Chitinophagales > Chitinophagaceae > Ilyomonas. The sequence goes on along the minus strand of CBDATZ010000051.1, from coordinate 38,646 downwards.
GGTTCGTGGGGCACATCAAAAGCAGATAATGAATTGGGTGATATTAATAACCCGGTAATGACAGTAACAGACCCGGTTATCAGCAATGTAAATAATAACCTTTTGATGAATGCGTACGCAGAAATTGATATTGTAAAAGGGTTGAAAGCCAGAGCCAATATTGGTTACAGCCAGGGCGAATACAACGGTTCAACTTTTACACCTGCCGAACCAGACCAAACACGTGCTATTACACTGGCAAGCTATGGACAAGGTCACGCAGAAGCGAGTTCGCGGTTAGAAGAATACACATTGATTTACAATAACACGTTTGCAAAATTTCATACGGTGAATTTCACCGGCGGTTACTCTGCTCAAACGTTTAAAAACAGTAATTTTGGTGCATCCCGTAATGGTTATGACGACGAATCTTCATCGCAGCAAAATCTGAATAATGGCAATTCAGCACAACAATATAACAATGGTTCCAGAGGTGTAAATTCAGGTCTGGCTTCTTATTTTGGAAGATTGAATTATTCTTATAAAAGCAAATACTTAGCTACGTTTACGGTGCGCGCCGATGGTTCTTCCAAATTTCCAAAAGGCAATCAATGGGGAACGTTTCCGGCATTCTCGCTTGGCTGGCGCATCTCAGATGAAAATTTCTTTAAGAACAATATCAGCTTCATTAACGACTTGAAACTAACCGGCGGCTGGGGCGAGTTAGGAAACCAGAATGTAGGCGATCTGCAATACTTAGCCATCATTGGTGTAAATCAGAATTACAACTTTGGAACAACGCCGGTAAATGGTGTTGCTGTAACCAGTCTTCCTAATCCCTACATCACCTGGGAACGTGCCGAAATGACTAACATAAGTCTTGAGTTTGGCTTACTAAATAATAAAATTACAGGTACCGTAACTTATTTTGATAAGAACACCAAAGACATGCTGATTCCGTTTGCCATAACCGAAACCTATGGTATTGCCCTTATTCCTAACCAGAATATCGGAACCATGAACAATCATGGTATAGAAGCCGAAGCAACATACCAGGGAACAGCAGGTAGCTTTACCTATTCCATTGGCGCCAACGCATCATTTATAAAGAATAAAGTCACTTATTTATTTGGTAATAAAGATGCGTACATCAATTCAACTTTATATGGAAGACAATTGCTTGAAACATCACGCACGTATGAAGGACAGCCGATTTCTTCTTTCTATGGATTTAAAACAAACGGCTTATATCAAAACCAAAAAGATATAGATACCGATCCGAACATCGCGAATGATGACAGAACGGATATCAAGCCCGGCGACGTTCGTTTTGTTGATCAGAATGGAGATGGTGTAATTGACGATCAGGATCGTGTATATCTTGGCAATCCAAATCCGAAAGTTGTGTTTGGCATTAACGGAAGCGCGAGCTTTAAAGGTTTCGATTTGGGCTTTTCGTTTGCCGGTGTTAGTGGCGTAAGTCTTTACAATGCAGATCGTGTTGCGGGTTTGGATGCAACCGGCGTATTTAACTGGTATGCCGATCAATTGAACCGCTGGCATGGCGAAGGCACAAGTAATAGTGTGCCTCGTTTAAGCAAGCAAAATCTTCACAACAACTATCGCTCGTCTGATTTATGGATAGAAGATGGCAGTTATTTATCGCTAAAAAATGTAGCCATTGGTTATACTTTCAATAAGCTGAAAATAAGTGATGTAGCACTTCCGGCAATACGTATTTATGCAAGTTGCTACAATGCTTTTTACATTACGAAATACACTGGCTTTACACCGGAACTTGGTTATACGCCAGACGCCAATGGTAACATCACCAATAACAGGCAGCGCGGAGTAGATATTGCCCAATATCCGTCTGCACGCACATTTACATTCGGCGCGTCTCTTAATTTTTAAAATCGAACTTCAATGAAACGACAAAGTTTATTTATAATCACAGGGATGTTTTTTCTCGCTATTGCGGTAGCAGGTTGCATTAAACATCCGCTCGATGCAGAGCCGGCAGGTAATTACACTACACAAAACTATTGGCGTAACCAGACCGATGTATTGGCTGGCGTTGCCGGTATTTATAACATCATGTTCCAGGAAGATGGCGCGGGGCATGGCAACTATATTTTTGAAGATGCGGGCGATGATATTTCCGTGGATGGCGACCATGATGATTACAAAGCCATAGAACGCTTTAACGCCAACGCTACGTTATATCAAATAAGAACCACATGGAACTTTTCGTATGAACAAATTGCCCGTGCCAACAATGCGCTGATTTATGTTCCGAAAGTGCCGGTTATAGATGAAGCTATCCGCACACGTTCTATGGGCGAAGCTTATTTTTTACGTGCTTATGCTTATTGGACGTTGAATAATATTTATGGTGATGTGCCTTTAGTGCAGGAGCAAAATGTGTTGGATGCAAATTACAATATTCCAAAAAATACAAGTGATGAAGTTCGTGCGCTGATTGCATCTGACCTGCAAAAAGCGGCAGACATGTTGCCCGAAACGTATGGCGATGCCGACAGGGGCAGAGTTAATAAAGGCGCTGCCTGGGGAATGCTTTGTAAGTTGTATATGACATGGGAAAAATTAGATTCAGCCATGCTGTACGGCGAAAAAGTAATTAACGATCCCAACTACACATTAGCACCGAAGTATGCCGATAATTTTACCGTAGAAATGCAGGTGAACGATCCTGAAATTTTATTTGGTATTTGGAATCTTGATTTATACAATGCGTCTCCTGCTAACATTTATTTTACGCCGCGCGCCTGGAATGGCTGGGGTTTTCATCATCCGACAGAAAACTTTGCGGCTTCCTTTGAAGCTGCCGATACGGCAAGAAAAAGAGCTACGCTGGTATCAATTGGTGATAGTATTCCCAACCAATTGGCGTTAATAGAAATTACCGATAAAGATGCCTACCAGATGTTTGCGGGAAAGCAGGGTCAAAGCACTGGTCGCTTGTTGCCAAGCCAAACCACAACGGGTTATACAATTAGAAAATATACTGCTTTTAAAACAGATGGCAATTTGAACAACAGCTTAAAACAACCCCTTTTAAGAACGGCTGATGTGTATTTGTTAGTTGCTGAAGCGAAGATTAGGGCGAGCGGCGCAAGTGCCGGTGATGCTGAAATCAATGCCATTCGTACAAGAGCCGGTTTGTTACCAGTAAGCGGTGCCACACTAACCGATTTGGTTCATGAACGGCGTGTAGAATTAGGCGGAGAAAATGTACGTTACTTTGATTTGCTGCGCTGGGATAAAGCGGGTTTGATTAATGTAGATACAATCTTTAGCAAACCCAAATTGGCTTCTCCATTGCCGCCTTATAACAGCAGCGTTGTTGTACCAGGCAGAACGTTTACGCGCCCGAAAGATTATTACATGCCAATACCACAAACGGTAATTGATGAAAGTAAAGGTGTGATAATACAAAACCCGAATTATTAGCCAGTTTGTATTGTTAGTAAAGAAGCCTTCATACAACATCTGTATGAAGGCTTCTTTATTTTTATTTCAGCTTTACCAGCATCAGTTTACTTAGCCAAAACCGGTGATGGTCATCATCCGTATTAAACTGCAAAGTTAGCGTTCCGTTGCTTTCGGTAACAGTCATTTCTCCAACCGGCTTATTCTTTATCCACTCATTGGCATTTGCTTTTGTATCTATCCAGTTACTCAATTGTGTTTGCCGTTGCCAAACCGAAAACCGGCAACCTCCGGGTTGGTTAATGATATCAGCATACACCTGGTAACGCCCAGCCGGTATGCCATCAGGATAAAAGATAAATAGGGTTTCATTATTCACACTCATCTTATAACTCTGACCGGTGGCAGTGCTGTCCCACGACGTTTCTATTGTCATGTTATGACCGGGTGAAAGTTTGGTAAATTCAGGAAAAATATTCAGTGTATCGGGAATGTAAACTTGCGTGTTGTTATCCTGTGGAATCTGCGGATTGTCAGGTGGCATATTGCCATAGTAAAGAGCTACCCCGGTGTACAAAACAGGAACGGCATTGTGTTCTCCGCCATGCTCGATGGTGTGATAGAAACTTTTGTCGAAAGACAGTTTATCGTTCAGATAAAAACGGTAAGCGCCCGTTCGGCTGAACAATAAAGAAAAATCAAGCGCACCATGAAGCGGCAGGCTGAAAGCCGCATCCCATCTGTCTTTCAGCGCATACCAGCCGCCATTGAAATGATCTTCAGAGCCTGTACCATGTAGCCGCACATTTCCATCAATAATAGTCGAGTCATCACCTTCAAAAAAGACAGGCATACCGGTTTGCAGTCCTTGTGCCTGCAGAATAGTTCCTACATAATGACCTTTACCTTTTGTATTTACAAAAACAAAAGGCTCTCCTTCGGCAGGCTTTATTTGTTGCCAGTGCGCATAAAACTTCCCTTCGGTTTGTGGGTTTTGAGGTATTGCTGTATAAGAAATAGTTGCTGCGATTTGAACGGATGATAAAACAGTGTCTGTGCGTTTGCGATATACCAATTCTATTCTTCCTTTCTTACTGAATGGCATGGGAAAGTAGCAATATAATTTTCCGCTTGCTGTGCCCAACAAAAGACTTTGCATAGATGATTTGCCAAAGGCAAAACCAAAAAAATCTGCTATCGGGCAATCAACCGCGGGTGTTGTTTCATCATCCCAAAACAGGCGGATGTCAACATTTTTACCCAAGCCTTCAAATGCTACAGATGGCGACAGCTCAATGCCTGTAAACCGCCCGCCGTTGCTGATGCTGGCAATGGTAGCACTTTCGCCGGGTTGTAAAGAAACCAGTGTATCTATCCGGTAAGATTTATCATTTTCACCCAAAAAATCAGCCGCTGTTTTATTGCTTTTATTCCACAGCTTTTGTATTGTTTGCAATACACTCATTGTTTCGGCACCAGACTGTTTATCAAAAGGAATGACTTTTGAACCTGCCGGGAATAACCGGTATCCGATCTGGTGAAACTGTAGCTTTTTGCCACGGCAAACAATGCGGCAATTTTTCTGAAACAGGATAGGATAATAGCAGTAATAACCACCTAACTGATTGCCACACAGTGGTTGTATAAACGGATATATTTTACCGGAAAATAAATCGGTGTAGCGAATAGAGAGAGTTGGCTTTGACAAGTTGTCTATGTAAAAGTCAAGCGTATCGTCTGTAGGTGTTGGTGTCCAAATCCGGTTCACAACACCTGGTCCTTTGGCATCGAAGATAACAAGGCTGCTGTCTTTATTTCGCCGTATAAAAGAATATTCGCCACCGAAGCCATCATTGTTGCCACCTGTTGTATCATATGTAGATACTTGTCCGCAAATTGTTTGTAACCGGTATGCAGGCAATAACGAAATATCGTAAAACGATTTTAATTCATCAGCGGCAGAGATGGCAGCTTTGCTTTGCGCATAAGCAATGGAAAGATTGCTCGCGACAAGAATAAAACTCAGAACAAAAGCTTTTTTTAATATCGCATTCATAATATGGAATTGTGCGATAAAGATATTTGCTTAATCATTTAAGCAAACGATTTATTAATTAGTAGTTCTGTTTCTCATTTGTATAAATGCTTTTTATATCTTCTGCAGATAGTGGCGCGGCAAATATTTTTACGCCTTTTATTTTACCTCCAAATGTTCTGTCTAACGGAAATTCTTCATTGCTTCCAATTGTCCATCTCGCAGCCACATTCAGGTTTATTATTTCTTCAAGCGGCGTTATTCCTTTTAACTCGCCATCAATATAAACACGCAAATCTTTTCCGTTGCAAACACCTGCTATTTGATGCCAGTTGTTACGCCAGTTATTCGGTAACGAAACCGTACAATCACCCCTGCCCCAGCCTCCGGCAAAAAACGTGAGACTCTTACCATCAACCAATTGCAATACATGATTATCACCTTTTGCCATCAGTTCGGTTAACGGTTTATTTGTGCCCGTATCGTATATCCATTCCATCATAGTTAAGGCAGTGCCGTTGCTGTCGAGGCTCGCGCTATGAGGCAATTCAATATAGTTTCCGAAGATTGATTTGTTGCCATTGTTACCGAAACCTGATTTATCTTTTACTTCGTTTTGATTTGTTATTTCTTCCAGTATGTTCAATACAATCGCATCTGTTACATTACGATATACTTTTCCTTTTGAAGATTGATTGAAAACTGATAACTGATACCAACCATTTTCTTTTGCTGTGAGGTTATGATTGATAATAACAGAATCGCCCGGCTTTAACTGTACCGTATCATAACGCAAAATTGTATTGGCAAGCTTTACAGAAATAACAAACTGTTTTGCTTCACCACCAACATTCTTCACGGCATAGTTGTAATATAGTTTTGTTCCTTGTTTCGTTAGCGGCGAAACCTGCACATTCATTATTTGCGGCTGACTGTTATTGGTATTTGTTTTACGAACCTGTATTGAAAAAGAGGATACATTGTCTATCTGAAGTTTGTTATTACCAATTGTATAAAGCTTGCAAAGAATAGAATCCTTTCTTGTTTCATTTGATTTTACAAAGCAATTTTTATAAAAAGAAATACTATCGTTTACAAATAATTTTATAACGGCTGTACCCGATGCGCCATTATTGTTTACGGTAAATGGTATCCAAAAAGGTTCATCTTGTTTTACTTCCTTTTTTTGAACAAAAACATCTGATATGTGAATGTTCATAGCGCTGTCTGTTTCACCGTTTATGACACCTTTGTTTTCTGTTTTGTTAGCTTTATTATCCATTGTAAACAGCAGTTCTCCGCCTTGTATCACATCGTTGTGAGAAAGCCATTTATCAGTAAATAATTTCCCATTCCGCTTTATATCTTTTACGTAAAAATTGTTTACAGAAATATTATCAGCTTGTATGTGCAATTGCTTTTGAGCCGGTAAGAAAAGATTTACTTCTCTAAACAAAGGCGCTCCGATTGCATACACCGGATTGCCGGGACAAACCGGATAAAAGCCCAACGCGCTCCATACAAACCAGCTTGATGTAGAACCCAAATCATCATTGCCGGGCAAACCGCCAGGCGTATTTGAAAATCGTTGTATAATTGCATGAACCCATTGTTGCGTTTTATAAGAATATTTTGTACTGTTGAATAAATACGGCACATGAAACATGGTTTCATTATCAAAAACCAGTCTTTTATCTAACCATTCTTTATCTAAATTTTGAATAAAATTTTCATCGCCGCCAAACAGGTTTATCAGGCTTTGCTGATAGTGCGGAAGAAACAAAGTATATACCCATTGGTCGCCTTCTTTATAACCGGCATTCGCCGTTCCGTGATAAAGAATTTTGTCTTTTTTTGGTATCAGGCTTAACTCATCTTCCGCAAATAAATTTTGGTAACTGCGGCTTCGTTTAGAAAGCATTCGATACATGCTGTCATCGTACATAACTTCTTTTGCATATTGCGCCAGCGCCCAGTCATCGTACGTATATTCAACTGTTCGGGTAACAGATTCTGTATGCGGGTAAGGAATAAAACCTTGTTGATATAACGACATATCCGGCTGCAAAAATGGACCGTCAACAATACTCTTTTTCATGGCTTTGTATAACATCAAACTATCAATCGGACGAATGCCTTTCAAATAACTGTCAACCAATATCGGAATGCTGTGATTTCCCGTCATAGATTCGATTGGGAGATAGCCGCTTTGTTCATATATATCGAACATTGAAAGAAGCATATCTGTTTGTTTATCGGGGTACAACAAAGACAATAAAGGATGCAGCGAACGAAACGTATCCCACGGAGAAAAACCACCATGTTCATTCTTGCCTTTTGTGGTATGAATGAGATTATCAGCGCCTTTGTATTTGCCAGCCACATCAGAGATGATCCACGGCAATAAAAGGGAATGATATAACGCTGTATAAAAAATTGTTTTGTTTTCTTTTGATGAATCACTAATACTTACAACAGACAGTTCTTTCTTCCATTCTTGCTGTGTATTATCGCGCACTTCTTCAAATGATTTACCGGATAATTCAGCATCTATATTTTGCTGCGAATTTTCGTAACTGACAGAAGAAGAGCTTAATTGAATGGAAAGAATTGTATTGCCTGATGCAGCCGGAGAAAAAGAGACCAAGTAACCATCAGCCACCTTTTGTGTATCAGCCATCGCCTTATCGAAATGAATGATTGTATTCATCCGGCTTCCATGTAATATATTAGATGATTGCATAGATAATTCTCCGCAATCATCAATAAAAATGCAAGGTATTATATGCGGCGGAAACGTAAGCCGGAACAGTCCGCAATGTGTTGTTGCCGTAGCTTCTATCAACGTGTTATTATCTCTGAATAATACCTTATAGTAACCCGGTTTTGCAACTTCATCCTTATGCAAAAAACGACGGCTACAATCATCTTTATACGTACCGATTACAGGCATAATATGCAGCCTGCCGGCAGAGCCGCCGGGAAAACCGCTGTGGTGTTGCGAACAGCTAAAAAAACGGATGGAATTGTCTTTATAATCGTATCCGGTGCTGCGGGTTTCGGGCGACAATTGCATATATCCCCACGGAGCCACTGCGCCCGGATATGTTCCGCCTTCGTTGCCCCATCTTGTATAAACATTGCTTTTTGCTGTGCCAATAAACGGATTTACATATTGCAAAACATTCTTGCTTTGCGCAAATAAAACAGGTGGAAATACATGGAGACAAACCAATAAAACAAAAACAGTAATGTAAGGATATTTATTCCCATGTTTTAGCATAATAAAGAGGAAGCTTTATTGATGTTTTAAGATAAAGTCTTGTTTTGATATAACGATATTTACTCTTTACTTGAGACTTGCGTTGTTAGCTTGATTACGTCTCTGCTGGCAGCCATTTCTGTTTGCAATTTTACTTCGGTTGGTGCTTTGCCGTCTTCGTCATAAACAACAATTGTGTTCTCTCCAGTTTTCAACCAACATTCTGGTACATACATACCTGGCGCCGGGATTTTTTCGGGATAACGACCTAAATTATTGCCGTTTACCCAAACCGAACCATGACCTAATCCTTTTGTTACTATACGCCAGATTGTTCCTTGCAATACACTTGAATCAACCCTAAAATGTGACTGATAAAAAACAGGTCCGTTATGTTGTGATGTATCATTCAATGCGTTCCATGTATGGGAGAATTCATTACCGGTTCCGCCTTTCATTTTCCAGTTCGTTATATGTACAACATCATCAGGAATCAAATTCAATGTTACAGGCTGATCAATACCACCTTCATTATCATAATTTTCAATAAAGACATTCAGATAAACAGGCGCTTTGATTGTATCTAAATGGTCAAGTGTAATATAAAATTTTTGATTCCAGCCTTTATGCTTTGCAACCTGTTGATGGTTGATAAATACCGTAGCATTTTCATCTACACTTTTAAAGAATAATATGGCTTTGCCGCCTTTATAATCATGCAATGGCAACTGCGTTTGAAACCATGCATAACCTTGCTTATTATGAAATACATCCTGCCCGATTGTATAAGGTTGCCATTGTGATGTTTCCACAGGAATTGCCGAATTTACATCGTCTTTATTCCGGGCTAAAACATACTTCCAGTTGCTCAACGTTTGTATGGCTTTATCACCTTTCATCAATCTGGCTTCGCCAAACAAACCCTTGCTGGCAGTGGAATCTACAGCGCCCATGTAAGAGAAAAACTTATCTCTGCCATCGTGTGCTACGAACGTAGAAAATGTATGTGTTCCTTTTGTAAAAGGCATTGTTACTTCGCCGTTTTGAACCTCCCACGAGTTGATGTATTTACCATCAATATACGCTTTTGCCCTACCGCCGCCATCAACCTGTAACGTGTACGTATTGTCTTCAGGAATATTGATAGTTGTCCGGTACCATGCATCTGCTGTTGTATCGCCGTCTGTGCCCATTTGTGCCGGATTTTTACTCTGCAGCCAATGACTATCATCAAACTCTTTTTCTATTGGTTGATTTGCCGATTTGTATTGCCAGGAAGATAAAGCCAATGAAGCAGGATGAGTTTTGTTTGAAGGCGTTTGATTTAACTTTGTAAATCCTTTTTGCGTAAACAACCAGGCTGATGAAGTATCATTTTGCCATGGCAATTCGGCTGTGACTGATATGCTATTTCCTTTCGTGTTTATATCAGAAACATAATCGGCGCCACTAACAATAAAAGCTTGATTTTCTTTATTAAACAACCAGGTTTTATCAGCTATTTTGTGTGTGAGGCAAATAATACGAATGGTTTGGTTACCGCAGGTAAACGAATAGGCTTTTGGTTCTGTTTGAGGAATTGTTGTTGTAAAATGAACAATATGATTTGCAACGGAAAAGACTTTTTCTTTTGTTATGATGGAAGCATTTGGATTGATTAAAAAATCAATAGCAGCTTCTTCATTTTTGTCTCCGGTAAGAATGATATTGGTTGTATTTCCCTGTTTATACAAAGAATAAATTCTGGTAAAAGACCAATCAATTTTTACCGCTTTTGTGAGCTGATAATTATGAACCAACGGATAGATTTCGCCGCCATCCAGATGAATGGTTTTATCCATCACCGCTACTTGTTTCGGTTCATTCTTCCGGTTATCAATAAAGACAATATCACCCGCATTGCTTTTATGCGCTGTTACACGAACAGAAGTATCTGTTACCAACGAAGAATATTGTGAAGTTGCATCTGTACCATTTGCCAAAATATCTTCAAAGCTCCTGGCGAAAAGAGCCGCTTCTTTCATTGCAAAATAAACCGGGCGTAAATCACCAGCCTGACCAACCGCAGCACCGTAATCGTAACTCGCGGCATCTTCGTCATTGTTGGTATAACCAAAATTGCTTCCGCCGTGCGCCATGTAATAGTTATAGCCACCGCCGCCGCCAGCTATAATTTTCCAGGTTCGCCTTGCATAGGTTTTTGCATCTTTTTCAGTGCTGTTATAATCATTATACCAAACGCTCCAGAACTCGGTTGAGAACCACGGATTAGGTCGCTTTGCATCATCTAATTTATAATCTTCACCCGCAGGATCTGATGAATGATGTACGCCGCTAAAGAAATATGGAACCTGCATTCCTTTAGATAAAGAGTAGGAACGCAAATGTTCAAAATAAGAATTCGGTATCGCCGTGCCCCAACCTAATGAATGCTCATTTTCTAATTGAATGAGGATAACGGAGCCGCCATTATTGATTTGATTGCGACAAATAATCGGCATCAAGGTATCGAAGAAGTTGTCAACACATTTTTCAAATACAGCATTTGGCTCGCGAACCTTTAAACCTTCTTTAAAACGAATCCAGATTGGATAACCACCAAAATCCCATTCAGCGCAATAGTAAGGACCAACACGAGCAATACAATACATTCCCATCTGGTGAACCAGTTGCAAGAAAGCATTCAAATCATGATCGCCGGAGAAGTTAAATTTACCTTCCTGCGGTTCGTGATAATTCCAGAATGTATAGATTTCAATACAATTAAAACCAGCCATCTTCAAACGCTGCAGCCGGTCTTTCCATAACGCTCTTGGCACACGCGCATATTCCATTCCGGCAGATACTAAAAATGTACGTTTTCCATTTATAATAAAGCCTTTGTTATCGAAATTGATATAAGGCTTGGCAACGTCAGCCGCCGGGAACATGTGGTCGTTTGATTGTGCATAAATGACAGACGAAAAAAAAAGACAAGAAAAAAAAATTGTTACCTGTAAGATGCGCATAACTTATAATTGCTTTATGACTGCCATGTATTTTTTATATAGTTCTTTTACAACCTGTATGCTGTTGCCTTTTGGTTCTGATGAATATGGAACCGCACGGCTTTCTACCCATTTCCATTCCTGATTTTTTACTTCTTCGTCAAACTGTTTTGTGTTTAAAGTATCGCCGGAAGCAAGGCTTTTATTGAGATACGTGAAGTATAATTCCCAGCGTGGTTTGTAAAAATCTTTTATCAAACCAGCCCATTGTTTGTTGGCATATTCATGCAATTCATTTTCTTTATAGCCCCATAATGTTACCTGGTCACGCGCATCTTTTTCATATAGATTTTTTTCTTCCGAAGTAACACCATTTGCTCTTGCTTCGCTGATCCATTTGCCTAATAAAAAATCTTTTCTTGTGTTTAATAAACGATCCATATCGTCTAACAAAGCAATAAAAGCAGCGCTGTTTTTTTGAAAGTCTGCTTTGTTTTTTTGCTGGTAAGCTTTCGCAAATTTTTGCTGCAATACAGCAGCATAATTGGCTAATACTTGTCTTGTTATATCAACCAAATCATACGTATAACCATCACTGTTTTGATATGTGTTTACTGATTGCACAAACAACGTCCACGCATTTGCCAGTTCTAACGGATCATAATCTAATTTGGTAAGAACACGATGACCTTGTTTGTCTAATGTAGGTCTCGCAACTAAAATAGATTCTTGCCCGCCTTCCGATAAGCCGCCGCTATAAACTGTCTTCTCTAATATTTGCCAGGCTTTATTAATTGTTTCATCTGTTTTGCCATAACGCTGTACTGTATATTGCTGTAGCCATTCTTGTAAATTGATAGCTGAATCGCGCCATACATTATCAATCATCAGCTGGTATAAAGCCGGGTTTTGCTCGATGCCTTCGGGCGCCAAACCAATGCCAACCATTTTGCCGGATTGCTTATCGTGAACGGCTTCGGAAGGATCGTTGGCTACGTTGCTCATTCTTCCCCATAAAGAAATATTACCGCCGAAATTGTGAAGCTGATTCCATATCCACGGTTTGCCATAATACGCATCTGTCTGTTTCCATAACGGATGACTTTCGCTGTACAAATCAAGCATAATCATGTGGTCGTCGGGTATTGCATTTAACAACGCTTTTATCTGTGTCTGATGCCAGAAAGAAGATTGATAATGAAACATCCAGCCCTGCATTACCCACACTGCTTTCGGGTCGTAATCAGCCATAGAAGTGAATACTTTTTTGCTGATGTCATTCAGGTAAGTTGAGTCGTTACTCGGCGGTAAATTTTCATTAAATGTATCGGCAGAATATAAATGATCGGTACCGTATTCTTTGGTTTGCGCAGCTAAGAATGCTTTGCCAATTGCTTCAAACAAACTATCATACGGATCAAGAATATAAACATCATCAAAACCCGCGTCCCAATTGGTTTTCTTCACTTTAGCTGAAGGAAATTTGTCTTTAAAAGCGGGCGGTACGTGTCCTGTAAAAGCCGGCAAAACAGGCTTCATGCCCAAAGCTCTTTCGGCAGTTAAAATTTTCTTTTGCAAGTCTTTGTGCGTATCAATCCAATGTTGCGGCAATGGTCCGCCCCAGGCATCTATATTTCCCATCCAAAGCCAGGCAAAATAAGTAGGACCCGTAAAAAATTTATCTAAATCATTTTGTGTAAATCCCATTTGTGTATATACATCTCGCCAGATGGCTTCTTCGCCGGTTATTGCCAAAGGCATATTGATGCCGTTTAACGCCATCCAGTCAATCTCTTGCTGCCAGCGATCCCAGTTCCACCACGACATGGTATAATTGAATGTGCAGTAGTTGAGATAATAACGAAATTGGTATGGCGTTGCCTTGTGTATCTTTTGAGAAACAAGAGGCAGTTGAGATGGCAAATTCATATTCACGCCATTCCATGTAATGAGGCAATGACAATAATTTCTGAGATAATAATTAAGAGCAGAAGCTACGCTTACACCATTGCTGCCGCGAAGAACAATGTTGCCATTTTTGCTTTCTAATTCAAAAACATCTTTGCCATTTTCCTGCGGAATTTCTTCGATAGAAAAAGATGAAGCATGCGTTTTGGTTATCCTGGCAATCAAGCCTTGGACGGCTGATTTATCTACTTGTGAAAAAAGAGAATTTGAAATAAATGGAAGTACAAGAAACAGAGAAAAACAGAATCTTTTCATTCTTATTATAATGATTGTTGCGTTAGTAATTTATGGTGTTTGAATGCGGTATGCTTCTAATATTTTATAGAACAAAGCCGTGTTTTCGTAAACGCCTCTGAAACGAAATGATTGCGGTCCGTAAGCGAATACAGGAACTGGTAAAGCCGTATGATCATTCGAAGAAAACTGACCGCTGATATAGCCTTTTTTGTAATCGCCATCCAGCAAAGTTAAGCCGCCTGTTTCATGATCGGCTGTTACTATTACAAGTGTTTCTCCGTTAGAATCTGCGAACTGCAAAGCCTTCCCAACCGTTTGGTCAAAGTCCATAACTTCGGTTGCCACATAACCAATATCGTTAGCGTGTCCGCCATAATCAACCTGCGCACCTTCGGTCATTAAAAAGAACCCTTCTTTATTTTTTAATAAGACATTTATTGTTTTATCAAAAGCTTTTTCAAGCCAGTTTTTGCGACCATTCAATTCTGACAAACCAGCTTGCTTATCTATTACAACCCACTTTTTATTTTCTGTTTTTTTTACGCTGTCAAGAGAAGGAACAATGGTATATTTTTTTCGCAGCTCATTAAGCAATGTATCATGAATAATTGCCTTGTCTGATTCCTTTAAAATATCAACATTTTGCAGGCTTTCATCGCCGGAACCCATGAGTAAATCAACAGAAGAAGTTTCTAAGTCTTTCAATACCAAAGCGGCATTATCACGCTCACTTTCATGCGCATAAAAATCGGCCGGCGTAGCATCGGCAATATCACCGCAGGTTACCAACCCGGTTTTGATTTTTTTCTTTGCTAACAACGCAGGCAGCAATGGTAAAGGCGCAGCGTTATGATCGGCGCCAACAAAACGGTTATTGGTTTTTTGCCCCGAAGAAATAGCTGTTGAGCCCGGACCGGAATCGGTTATATAATTATCGTAAGAACTGGTTTTAGAAAGACCGATATTCTTTATATTGAAGATATTCAACGCGCCTTTATTGGCTGTATAACCCGAATACAATTGTGCGATACTTGTTCCATCGCCAATTAATAAAATGATATTTTTGATTGGCTTTTCTGAACCATCATTTTTGTAAGTTGGCGTATATATTTTGTAAGTATTTTCTGTTGATGTATATGTTGTTTTAGGTAAATTTTTCAAGAAGGCTGCTAAGGCAACAATGTTATCTGTATTGATATAATCAACGCCCAGACGCATAAACTCGTACCACGCATTTATAAAATCAGGCGCATCCCAAAAGCGAACTTTTTTGCCTAATTCGTGCGCTTTCTTTACAGCGTTTGTAAGCGCTTGCCATTCTTTTGCAGGCGGCTTGCCTTTGCCATTCCAGTGAGAATAATTATTCAAATCATCGCTTAACATTACAATCCTGGTTAAAGATTCTTTTGAATAATCTTTCCATAATTCACCATCAAACCAAATAAATGAAGCATAGGAAGTAAACAGAGATTGATCGGGACGATTGCCCGTAATAACAAATTGTAAAGATGTTGTATTGATGAGTGAAGGATATTGCTTTAATAAAACAATAAGCGCGTTTAACGTATTGATTGAATCTGTTTTCAAATCAATCAATATTTGTAAAGGCTTCGAGCTGTCTTGATAAGCATAACCGTTGTTCTGTTTTACCAATTTAACTAATGGCTCGAGATAATATTCACGCAGCGTTTTATGTGCTTTTAGTTCTTCTGTGTCATGTGCAATGTATAAACTGTCTTTCTCCAAAAAAATATCGGCTTCTATCGAACCAAAGCCTTCGTTGTAAGCCGTCCAAAAAGGTATTTTTTGCTCGTAATCGTTGTGCGAATGCGCATTGTTTACGGTGTATTTTGTTGATTGCGAAAAGAGAGACAAACAAGAACACAAAAGAAAAACAGAAAACAAATAATGCATGTAAAATGATAATTTAATCATCCCTGATTTCCAAAAAAATGATGTCGTAAAACAGAAAATTATTTTATAGTAACGAACTCTTCTACAGAAGTCAATTCTTTCCCAATATAAAATCTGCAGTTGAATCGTTTTATAAATCTCAGCCCAAAGATATATCGCTATTCAACAGAATTATAGATTGTGCTTTCATTACATAAACAAAATAGCAGCATTTTATCGAAGTATATTCATTACAGTGCATCTACCAGTTATACAATATAAACAAGCATGACAAGCCTGCTGAACAAAGCAAATTGTCTTAACTATTTTCTCCCGCGCTTCACGTTACAAGTTCCTGTTTTTTGTAAATGAAATTAAGCTTTACGCCGGCAGTTAAAATCAATACGATATAAGTTTCTGTTCCTTTATCGGAATATAGATTTTGTGCAATCCATCAGGTAGAGCAAAGTCCATATTATGGACTGGAATTTTATTTGTTTTTTTCTAAGTTATTCAAAATCAATCTCTTTATTCTTGGCCCTGAAATCGTATAAAAAAGGATCAAATCAATATCATGAAAATTAATTGCTTTTATCTTTTTTTGGCTACTTCACTTCTTATGGGTTCCTGTATTAAAAATGTTGACAACAATTCCAATACAGGTAATGAAACACCGGTTACCGGCGATAGCAGTATTGCACCTGTTTCGTTCGATTTCAGCACAACAAAAACGGTTGCCTTAAACATTAAACTGGCAACCAATAATGATGAAGCCATTGCGGGTGTTCCGGTTAATTTGTATTCCGGTGATCCGTTAACAACATCTCCTGTTTATACAGCTTTGTCGGATGCGAACGGAGCTATAACCGGGAATATCAACCTCCCGCAATATATTGATACATTAACTGTTGATCCGCAATATGTAGGCTTACTGCGTTATGCAAAAGTGTTAATCAATAACAATTCGGCATCAGCTACCATTGGTGGAAAAAATGGTTCTGTAAACGTTCTTGAAAGTAATATGATGGCACAGCCAACCATTAAATCACTTGGTTCAAACGACCGGCTTGGCGGCACAATCATTTTCTCTTACATGGGAACTTACGATAGCTACGGCGTTCCTAAATATTTAGAGTCGCAGAAAGACATAATCAGTTCTGAATTATTATCATTTATAAATGCTTCTCTTCCCGAAGGCAAACCTGTACCAACTGCACATCCAACGTATCTGCAATCGGGCAATGTTACCAATCTGAATATCGTTGAAACATCTGATGTGTGGGTTACGTTTGTAAGCGAAGGTGCCGGCAACCTCAATACCTTGGGTTATTATACATATCCGACCAGTAAAGCACCAACTTCTGCTACTGATATAGATTCTATCCATTATATTTTTCCGAACGCTTCTTTGCCTAATTCCGGCGGCAACTTAGCTACCGGCAGCAAAGTAAAACTGGGCAGATTTCCAGCAGGCACTTCTATCGGTTTTGTTTTACTTGGCTCTGGCTGGAGCGGAGGCAAAGTGAACAGCGGTGCGCAGAAATTTTATTCTGAACCTGCCTTTAATCCCGAAACCAAAACAAGCGCGAAACAACATACGGTTTTACTTTATTCTGAAAAGCAACATGTCTTTCTCGCAGGCTTTGAAGATTTGAACCGGGAAGGTTCTTCTGATAACGATTTTAATGATCTTGTTTTCTACGGAACTTCTAACCCCGTAACCGGCATTTCAACTGATAATATACAGCCGATTGATGAACCGGTGGATTCTGATAATGATGGCATCAGCGATAAGTTTGACCAGTTTCCAAAAGATCCGGCACGTGCTTTCATCAATTACTATCCGTCTGCTACCACTTTGGGCATGATTGCTTTTGAAGATTTATGGCCTTCAACCGGCGATTATGATATGAACGACCTGGTTGTGAATTATCGTTATAAATACATCACAAATGGTAAAGGAAATGTAGTTGAATTGTATGGCGATTATTCTGTAAAAGCAGCCGGCGCCAGCTTCTTGAATGGCTTTGGTGTACAGTTTCCTTTCAGTGCCAGTGTTGTCAAATCGGTAACCGGTCAAAAGCTGATTTCAAACTATGTAAACATAGGTGCAAACGGTACAGAAACGGCTCAGAAAAATGCGGTTATTATTCCATTTGATAATTACCAGGCATTGGTTAAGAAACCGGAAGGTTTTGTAATAAACACGCAAGCATCAGCACCTGTTATGACGAGCGATACTGCTCATATCTACATGAGTTTTACATCGCCCATTACATTAACAACGTTTGGTACGGCACCATTCAATCCGTTCCTTATCAGCAATCTGCGCAGAGGTTACGAAGTGCATTTGCCAGGCAATCTGCCAACCGATCTTGCCAATACAAAACTGTTTAATACAGCGCAGGATTATACGCATCCTTCGCAGAGCTATTATTACAAAAGCAAGTATGCTTGGCCTTGGGCATTAAGCTTTGCAGAAACCTTTAATTATCCTACGGAAGGAAGTGCTATTAATAAGTCTTATAATTACTTCTTACTATGGGCACAATCCGGCGGCACTAAATATACGGACTGGTATAAAGATTTATCTGGCTACCGTAACAGTAGTATGATTTATAAAAAGTAAACCAAAAAACCAATCAATAAAAAAAGACCGGCTCATATTGCCGGTCTTTTTGTTGCATTTGTTCGAACAGAAATAATTTTATATCTATGATTGATTTGTCTTTTAAGAAAGAAGTTAAAAGCTAATAAATGAACAGATATAGATGTATCCTATTACACAGTAAATACAAGTAATAATAAACTGTATAATAATCAATACAAGGCTATCTAATGTTGAAACTTAAATATTAAAAACGAGGTATTGCGATTGCTGTTTTTGTAAAGAAAGAAATGAATCATCTCAGGATAAACACAAACATCTTTGCACAATCGCCGGATTTATTATTGCAAAGATTTATTAGCCAGATAACTTATATTCTTCTATCATCAAAAAAAGAATTAAGCTGTTCATCTATTCATCAGTCACAAAATAAAGCAGCCGCTATTACAAAAAAAAGCGGCAACACTTTTGAATATTGCCGGGGTTCTTTCGTTTTCTGCTTACATAAATTAAAGCTTATAAATCATTTTTAAATCTTTATAACTTTTAGCCAATAACGGCATTTTTGTATATCTGTTATCAGTAGCAAGCGTACTATAAATCCATTGATCTTTTGCGTAAACAATTTTATAAGGTTGTATTGAAAATGTTCCGTTGATATAGTTGTTGATAAAAACAGAACCGCTTGTATTGGCAGTGTTTGTTGCATTATTAATTCCGAATCTGCCGCTGCAACCTGAAAAAATATTATTCTCAAAACGCACATTTAAAGGAACCGATCCTTTCCCGTTAATGTACACAACATCTTCAAACGGTATGGTATCAAGATAAATATTAGTGAATGTACTATTGGTAAGAACGACACTATCTGTACCTAAAATAATAATGCCTTTGCCACCACCTTTATATATGGTTACACTATCAATAATGGCTGAACCATTTGGACCAACCTGAATACCATTGTTTTGCTGCGGTATTTGGGCCGTGGCAAAGTTAATAACAGTATCTCTTTTCACTATAAAACTACCTTGTTCTACCTGTATACCATCGCCGGGAATGTTCTCCATATAACAATCTTCAATGCGACAATTTTTAAACCGGTAAGCGGCTGTGTAAGGAATGGTATCGCTGGTATTTCCTAAATAAAATCCTTCTGACCAGCCGGGCGGATTTGTGTATGGATTTCTTAAATCATGAATATAAATGTGATGATAAAATATATTGTTCATCAAACCGCCGGTGCGCGGGTTTTGAAAGATGCCTTCAGCCGCATTTGTACATTCGATATGATGAACTTCGAAGTCAGTTGAATTCTCGGGATTGAAACCAAAAACACCGGCAACGGTAGTATCGTAATTCAGTAAAAATCCATATTTATATGCCGGATCGCCACTGCCGTTAATAATAAAATGTTCGCCTTGTACCTGGAAAGTATAAGCTTTAAAACCTCCTATTCTTACCAGTCCTTTATTGATAAAAGTAATAGGTTTTTCGGCAGTTCCTTTCACGTTATAAACTTTATAAAATAAATAATCGCCTTGCAATTCAACCACAGAACCTGGTGGAATTGATTTGCTTGCATCTGCCACATATACGGCATTGTTGGCAGATCTTGGTAACCGGATTGTATCCTGCGCCAACACAGCACGTAGACAAAATAAAAGAAGAAAGAAACTGAGTAAATATTTCATAGAAAAAATGTGTACAATGCTTGGAAAAGCTTAGAGATGTTGGAGCGCAAAACAGATACGCTTTATTTAAAATATAAAAGTAGGCGTTTAGCAGGTAAGGTTACAGTTGAAGGAAACGATAATTCATAACTTAATAAAATTTTAAGCTACAGCAACAAACGCTTTTACAATAAAAGGATAATGATTTATCTTCTTTTTGAGAACTTATTTTACCTGGTATTGAATAATATAATTGCAATAAAAAGCCCTGTCTTTAATGATAAAATTATCAAAGACAGGGCTTAATTTCTGAAGAATAAAATATCTCCTAACTCATACTAATTTTACTGCGCCAAAGCTCCGGATGGCAACCGTTCTTCTGTTGGTTTTTTCTTCAATACTTTCTCACGCAAATTCAAGAACGGCTTTTCAATCAGGTTATAAGATAAAACAGCCAAACTAAAAATAATTAGCAGAATCATTGGTATATTCAGCGTATGCAAATAAGGTCTGTCGGCAGTAAACAATTGTTGCCACAAATAAATACTGTATGATAATAAACCAATATAATTCAATACAGAAGTATTCAGGAAAGCAAACCACCAGTTGCGCACATTAACAGACATCAAAATTATATAAGCAATCAGCATGTTTGTTATCAAACCAATATTACCAAACAACGCGTAAGATATATTTTGCAATACCGGAAAACGCATAAGGCTTGCATTAGATGAATGCAGAAAAACAGAAGAAATATATAATTGAACCGTGATAGAAATAAGGAGCAACGGAAACGCAACTAACGATATGTATGTATGCTTACAAATAAAATTTTTGATTTTGTCATTTTCAAACGCAACAAGACAACCCACCAACAGCGAATCTCCGGTTGTAAAAATGGTGTTTTTATATTGCTGCGTTGGGTACGAATAAAAGCTAAACCTGGCAATAACAAACGCAGCCATCAATAACAGAATAACAATCTTGATATTCTTATGAAAACGGATAAATAAAAACGGATAAACAAGGTAAAAAACTTCTTCCACAGAAAGCGACCATAAATGACCTATTTCCGGTACATTGGACGGAACGAATTGTTTACCATATAAAATAACGGAAAGCCAGTCTGTAGAAGTGAGTGTGAAATAATGAAAGCATTGCAAAATGAAATACACCAATAACAAAGCATAATAAGCCGGAAAGATTCTGAACGTTCTTTTCAGGTAAAAATCTTTCAGCGATACAGAACCTGTTTTATTCAATTCTTTAATCAGCAAAGTAGTAATGAGATAACCGCTGATGATAAAGAAAATATTTACACCCAGTTCTCCATTTATAAAAACAGAACTCAATTGTTTTGCCGCCTGGCTTTGCAAAACAAGCATATTACTTTTTTGAAAATGAAAGAAGATTACCATGGTAATACTTAATGCCCGCAAGCCATTTAAGCTTGGTATCAGTTGCTTATTTGCCATTGTTATTTGATTTGGATTTTGTTTGATTACTTCACACAAATGCTATTCGCAGTGATAGTAAAAAAAAATGATTTTAGTTTTGAATAACAGGTTTACGAACCGCTTTATCCCACGCTGCTGATTGTTCTTTCTTCATAAAACGTTTTAACCCTGCTACCACGCACCAATTCATCATACAGAAATAGAAAGGCACGTATAAAAGTTTCAATCTTATATTTTTTGTTTCGGCTATATAACCTGCCAAAGCACTTATGTAAAACAGGGCTTGCAAACCAAAAATACTTTGCAGAAATACATCACCTGAAATGCTTAGCAAGCCAGATGTTATGAACATAATGATCATTAAAAACGGAGTCACTGTCCAGCGCAATACACGATGAGAATAATATTGAAAAGCAAGCTTTGCATCGCTCTTCCAGCCGATGCGCGATTGAAGCCGGGCAATGCTTTGCCAGCCGCCGGCACAAATGCGTATCTTTCTTTTAATCTCTTCTTTAATGTTTACAGAAGCCTCTTCCATAGCATACGCTTCCGGCTCATAAACAATCTTAAAACCTTTGGCAGCAATCTGCATAGACTGTATAAAATCATCTAAAATGGTATCGTGTGGCATCGGTTCATACAACGATGTCCGGAACGCAACCAACTCGCCGGCTGCGCCAACGGCTGTGTACCAGTCAGAATCTTGTTTCTTTAAAAACGATTCGTATTTCCAATATAAACCTTCGGTTGCGCTGGCGCCATCTTCTTCACTACTCATCACTCTTTTTTCGCCCGATACGCAACCTACTTTCTCATCGTAAAAATGACGAATCATATTTTTTATCGCTTCTTTATTCAAATCTGTATTGGCATCTGTAAAAATCACTACCGGTGTTGTAACGTATTGCATGGCTCTGTTTTCAGCCGCGCTTTTACCACCGCGCACCGGCGAATGAAGCAGCGTTATATCTTTATATTTTTCAATGATTTCTGTTGAGTTATCTGTAGAGCCATCTGTGATGAACATGATGTTCAGCTTGCTTTTCGGATAATCCAAAGCAAAACAGTTTCTCAGTTTTTTAGTTAAAATATCAGCTTCGTTATAACAGGGAATCACAAGCGTAACAGGCATCCATTCTTTGGGTTCTGTCACAACAGATTTACCTTTCATTTTAGCTAAAAATGTGATGACAATGCCATAACCAACAAAGGCATAGAACACAATAAAAAAGGAAATCCAGAAAATGATAATTAGTAATTGCATGATATTGGATATTCGTTATTGAATAATTTATTTTTGAATTGATCGAATCACTTTTGCGGGCACGCCGCCAACCAACGTATAAGGCGGAACATCTTTCGTAACCACAGCACCTGCTGCCACTACGGCGCCTTCACCAATGCTTACACCTTTCAGCACCATAACGCGGGTTGCCAGCCATACATTATCACCAATGATGATCGCTTCATTAACTGGCTCAGCATCTCTTTTATCAACACCATGAAAGTCGTTATCCATCATTATAACCTGGTTGGCAATCTGCACGTTGTTGCCAATTTTGATATGCGTTCTCGCAGAGATAATAGTGCCTGTATTGATAAATGAATTGTTACCAATTTCAATGGTGGCTCTGGGTCCGGCAGATATTTGTGTCGTGCCGATGTGCGACCAGATTCTGCAGTTATTACCAATGATAACTTTACCTCGTGCCTGTATTTTTGCGTTGCCTCTTACCGTTACCATTTTACCAACAATACAATGGCGCAACCGCAGCTTTGCATTCATTACTCTTAGCGCTCCCTGGCAGGTAGCCTGCAATAGCAAGGCATACAGCTTTATTTTTTCGGTAAATGAAGCTGCAGCGCGACCATAATATTCGCCTGCCAGCACCATTGTTTTTTCATCCAAACGTTGTGTTATCGTCATGGCTTATATAGTTTGTTCTATTTCGTTATATACTTGTACAAGTTGTCTGGCTGCATTATCCCACGTAAAAAAAGAAGCTTTTCCTTTTCCTCTTTGCGATAAATAAGAAGCTGTCGCTTTATCACTTATTATTTTTATAGCCGCATCAGTAATGGTTTGCGGCTGGTATGGATTGATAAACAAAGCCGCATCGCCCGCAATCTCAGGCATACACGATAAGTTGGAAGTAATAACCGGTACGCCGCCAGCCATCGCTTCTATAATCGGCAGCCCAAAACCTTCGCTGAAAGAAGGGAACCAAAGCATAGAAGCGCCCTGGTAAATAAGCGGCAAATCATTATAATCAACATAACCAATCAAGTCAATATGATTGATAAGATGTCCTAACTTTTCATGTTCCAAATGTTCGCGCAACTGTTCTGTGTTCAAGCCTTTAATAACCAGTCTGGGTGCGGATTGATGTTGCTTTATCAACATCGAATATGCCTGTAAAACACCGGCTGTATTTTTTCTTGGATCTGTGTTTGCCATGAAAAAAATATAGCCTCGCGAAAGTTTATATTTACGAAGCACCACTGAAATTTTTTCTTCAGAATAATTTATAAAAAAGCGGTCATCCACGCCATTATAAATCACGCTTATTTTCTCACGCGGAACCGATAACTTTTCTGCGATGATATTCTTTTGATATTCCGATACGGTAATAATACGTTCTGCGTTTCTAACAATCGAATGAATGATTGTACTGCGATATGTTTTGCCGAGACGCTGGTACCAGCTTGCCTTATCATACGATTGCTCTAAAAAAATAACGTCATGCAAAGTCAGCACCAAAGGCTGTTTTAACTGCAAAGGCGCCGTGCTGGCAGTGCAATGCAATACATCAGCTTTTACTTTGTTGCAGTATTGAGGCAGCAATGCCTGTTCCCATATTGCGTAAGGTGCCGTTTGCATCGTATGCACAGTTCGCGAGCCTTTATGTGTGATACATTTATCGCTATCATCTTTCACCAGAACATGATATTCATGTCTGTCCTGAGATACTGGCAGCCTGCGTAACAATTCATACGCAACGATGTCCATTCCATATTTGTGTGGACGAAACAAACGTTGTGCTTCAATAGCTACTCTCACGCTTTTTGTGTATTGATATCACCATGCGGCGTATGAAGAAAAGTCGTATTGGCACCTTTCAGTTTAAACAACAGTTTTGCCATGCTAAAGAAGGCAACCGGTAACAATAACAAGGCTTTTACCAGTTGACCATTTACATATTTTGTAGGCACCGAAATTAAGATAGCGGCATACGTTACCGCCAGTAAAGAAAACCAGTAAACAGGTGGCAATGCTGAACCTGGCAATAAGGATAACAAAGCTGTTATAGTAGTAAATCCCAACATCAAAATACGAGGTAATAATATGGTTTGAAACGCTTTATTAAAGAAGTCAACATTGCCTTTAAACAGTTGTATAAAGCCATCGCCCAAATAACGTTTCATATAATGAAATTGGGCTGAAAGCCAACGGCGGCGCTGGTTTTCGAAAGTTGATTGCTTAGTAACTTTTTCATCGTACACCAAAGCTTTTTCAGCATAACCAAAAGCAATTCTTCTGCGCAGCAACCGAAGTTCCAGTTCTTTATCAAAGCCACCAATGGCTGTTACCTGCGGCATGATTTCTTTAAACAAAGAATACTCGAATGCCATACCGGAACCAATGATAGCCGCCGATAAACCTAACGCTCTGTGACCTTTACGAAGTATATGATTGTTGATGCCTTCGCTGATGGCATCCAATACAGCAAATGTGGTATTTGTATTCTTGGCAACACGCTGACCTTGCACCACCTGGAAACCAGTTTGCAATACATCGTTTATACGGTATAAAAAGTCGTCTGCGCAAACATTATCTGCATCGAGTACCAGCGCATAATCGAATGTATTTTCTGTTTGCTGCAAAGCCACATTTAACGCTTTCGATTTTGTGCTTTTATCAAAAGAAACTTCAACAACTTGTATTGGCATACTGCGCAATGTTTCTAATGTAGCAGGTTGTAAAGAATCGGCAATTACAACAATATGTCTTTTATCAACCGGGTAATGAATGGTTACGGCTTTCTTTGCTGTATCAAGAATTACGGCATCTTCTTTATAAGATGGAATGTAAATAACAAAGCGTCCTAACTTAGATGTTTGCGCATATTTTTTTGCAAAAATAAACCTGCCTGCTGCTGCAAATAAAAACAGGTAAAGACTTTGCAAAGCGAGGATAATAAACACAAGAAGTGTTACATAAAAAATAATTTGACTGAGGTAGTTCATACTATTGAATTGTATTGGATTAATATTTAAGATTCCAAAGTAAGCCTTGCCAGATTTTACCGGCGAAGCTCCATTTTCCCTGGCAACTGTATTTGATAATTCCTGCCGGCGCCGATACCGTGATAAAGAATAAACGGCTGATAAAACCTTTGAT
Source organism: Ilyomonas sp. (assembly GCA_965199845.1). GTDB lineage: Bacteria > Bacteroidota > Bacteroidia > Chitinophagales > Chitinophagaceae > Ilyomonas. The sequence goes on along the minus strand of CBDATZ010000051.1, from coordinate 12,695 downwards.
TCCGAATATGTTTCTGCGTATAAAAAGAAGCCGGTTGCGGTTTTGATAATACACTTTTAAACTGCTGCTTTTGCCAACGCTCATAGACTCTTTATGCAGTACAACAGATTGCGGCTGATACCAAATGGTAAAGCCCGCTCTTTGTGCATGTTCGCTAAAGTCAAGCTCTTCGTAATAAAGAAAATACATTTCGGGAAGCAAGCCTATTTTGTCAAACACTTTTCTATGAATCGCCATCGCTGCGCCATGTGCCAGGTGTGTTTGTGAAGCTTCGTTATATTGACCGTTATCTAACTCGCCGTTGCCGATAAATTTTCCTCTTGCGGTAAACGGATTAATGGCTGTTCCGCCTGCATATTGAATGGTTTTATCGGAGTGATAATAGATCAGCTTTGAACTAACAATACCAATTAAAGAATCATCACTAAATAACTTTACTACGGGTTCTATAAATGAAGCTTCTACTTCCGTATCATTATTCAACAAAAAAATGATGTCGCCTTTTGCTCTTTCAATACCGCGATTGTTGCCGCCTGCAAAACCTTCGTTGTTTTTATTCTGAATAAAAACAACATCGGGAAATTGTTGTTTGATAGAAGACGCATCCTGCGATGAAGCATTATCTACCACAATCACTTCTACATTCGGATACGTAATGTTTTGCAGCGACTGAAGTAACTGCAACGTTACTGCCGCCGTATTGTAGTTGACAGTAATAATGGATACAAGAGGAGATATTGAATTAGTATTCACTGGTGCCTGATATTAAAATTGGTTTGTGTTTTAGACTTCTGTCCCAACGATAAGCCAGCCATATAAAACCAAGGCTCATAAAGCATTGTACACTCGTGGGCGTTTGCCCGATAATCTGGTTGCCGTAACTGGCAACGGTTATACCTACAAAGCCTGCCAGCAAAGCAGCCGCTATTTGTCGCAACGCCAAATCATTTTTCATTTTAAAAATCAGAAAAGTGCCTGTGGCTATGCAGGTAAGCAGCATACCAATATGAAGATAAAGCCCGATGATGCCTGTTTCTGCCCAGATTTTTACATACCAGCTATCGGTTGGTGTTTGCGCAAGAAGTGTGTTAGGAGAAAAGCGAAGTCCCCAATAACCGGCAGAACCAACGCCGCCACCTAACGGCCGGGAAGCCAAATAAACTCTCAGTTTTGCCTGGTTCTGAAGTCTTACCTGTAAAGAAGGATCGTTCGGATCAAAAGCGCTTCGCATTCTTTGTATCTGGTAATTGCCCTGACCAATCATTGTAAACTTCAATATGCAAAACAGAACGCCTACGACAACGGTACCAACAGAAAGAATTTTGAAGTTTTTACTCAACAGTAAATACACCATAATGCCGGACAGCGGCACAAACATAGCACCGCGTGTTCCTGATATAGCCATTGCCCAAAAGAACAAAACACTCAAGGCTGTATATAGCAGTTTTTGTTTGCGGGAAAACGGACCTAACGCCAGAATAATACATATCAAAAGTATATGCCCCATAGCCGCGCCAAACTGTCCTGCATCAGAGTAAAATGAAAAGGCACGAAGCTTACCAAACAGCATGTGTGTTTTGTAAGCACCGGCATCCATCCAGGCTTGTTCAGCACCATTTAACCCGATATACGTTTGCTTCATCGCCCATACTGCGGCAAATACAGACCAGATAATCCAGATGTTTAAAAAGGTCATCAAACCTTTACGGTCATTTAGTAACAAGGTCGTAAGAATAACAAGTTGAATCATATAAAGAGAAGCACCTCTTACTGCATAAAACCATGCCGCTGCGCTTCTTGATTCGGGATTAGCAATTTCTAAAATGGTAAATACAGCCCAGATGGCAACGCTGTAAAAAAACGGATTCTTTAAATACGTATAGTTTCTTTTCGGAAGCTTGCTGAATGTGATAATCAGCGTTAGCAACAATACAACATCAATAGATAAACCAATCGGCGCCGTTGAATATCGCGCGATGCCATTGGAAGCAAAACCAATATGCATCACCGTATATAAACCAATACGCGGATTTTTTGAAAGCAATACCAAATAAGTTATCGCAAACGGCAACGCAATAAATCCGGCTGCGCCAGCTAAACCTGTAATGGCAATAACGTATCCCAAAGCCACCGCCACTGCGGTTATTAAGAGCAGTTGTGTTATCCAGGAATGATATATAACTCTTGCCGTTGTCATTATAAAGCAGAAGTCTTAGGCTCTTTAATTAATGTTTGATAAGAATGTAATACGCCTTCTTTCCATAATAAATTCGGAGAGAAGTTGAGAAGTATATCTTTCAACTGAATCCAGCCAATGATAACACCAAATAAAAATGTAACTGTTGAACAAGCTGCAATTCCATAGATACCTGCGCCGCTATAAACAGCTATTAAATCGCCGGTAATATTTACAATCAGCATCAATACAACTTTTACCGTATTCTTATGCGGCCTGTTGCTGGCATCGAGCAATAAACCGCAGTACCTGTCAAGCGGTATCATCACTGCATATAAACAAAATATCTGCAACACCAATGCTGACTGGTGATATTTACTTCCGCCTAATAAATTAACGATGTAAGATGGAAAAAGTAAGAGCACAAGAAGTAACGGAATAATCATCATCGTTAGCATTCCGCACTGGTTGTAAAAGAATTTTCTTAGCTGCTGCACTTTCTCGTTTTGCCACAATGAAGTTGCGTTTGGAACGCCTACAGAGGCAAAGGAACGAACGGGTATTTCAATGGCTTCTATCAGCTTTTGCGGAACCGCATAAACCGCTACAGCAGCGGGTCCTAAGAACGATGCAATAATAAATTGATCAGAACTGCGAAGCAAGCTGGCCGTAACCATGGTAAGCATACTGTATTTGCCAAAACCAGATAATTTTTTACGTTCGGTGCTAACATTTTTTCTCCAGTTACCAAAGTGTAACCAACCTGTTAGAGAACCAACTAAACCGGCTAAAAGCTGAAGCATCGCATAAAGCAAAGCAATAACTTCAATACTCAAATTCCATTGTCTCTGCAACAATAAAAGAAGCGCAAAAGAAAGCGGAAACACAAGACGTATAACAGCAAGTTTTTTAAACAAACTTTTCGCCTGCAACTGCCATTGCACCAACTGGTAAGGCAAGGCTGCAAACAACCAGACAACAGTCAATTTTGCTGCTAACGGATAAGCTGTTGTTGCATCGTGATTAATAAAGTAAAACGCAACCGTTACAACAAGAGAAAGAACAACTGTAAATCCCAGCAGCAATTGCCACGCGGCAGCTGTTAATTGGCTACGTTCACTATCGCTTTTGGCAACAACAAAATAGCGAACAAACGGCGTTTGCACCCAACCACTGCGAAGCATTTCCAGCAACGTATAAATGGTTAACAGCATGAACCATTTGCCCGCATCATTTTGAGAAAACCGGCGGGCAATAAAAGCAAGATTAATGAACCCTAACAAAGCCGTTGCGCCATTAGACAGTAACGACCAGGAAGTATTGCTATATAATAATTTTTTAACCAAGATATTGAACTCTTTTATATAATAAAATCAGGCGGCTAATGCAGCTTTTTTTGCTTTGTATGATTTAATAATTTCTAATAATTGATCGGCTCTTGTTGCCCAGTCGGCTTTTTGTGCAATGGTTATCCTGTTTTGCTGTAACGAAGCGTTATTTTGATCTAAAGCTTCCTGAATGCAATGAACAAAATCTTCGGAAGTTGCCGCGCAATAAATCACTTCATCCGCTTCACCAATAGAAGCAAATGGTGTCATCACAACCGGCAAACCCATCGCTAAATATTCATTCACTTTTAAAGGATAAATCGCTGTTGTTAATGAATTGATTTTATAAGGAATGATTCCCAACTGCATATCACTCATCAAGGCAGGAACTTCATGTGTCGGCACCGGCGGAATAAACGTTACGTTGCTATACACCGACAAGCGATTGAAGATTTCCTTATCGAATATTTTACCTGCAAAACTAAAATTTACATGAGGCATTTGTTTTACTACCGGTTCGAGTAAATCAATATCAATGCGACTATCAATACTGCCCGTATAACCTACCGTTTTTGGCTTATTTGTTATTGTATTAATCGGTTTTGCGTGTTGAAAAAATGAATTGAAATGAACGCCGTTATAAACAATTTCCGCAGGTATATTGTTTACTTGTTTCCTGCTTTTTAAAACATCGGAAGTAACAATCAGAAGATCGGATTGTGCAATGAATTGTTTTTCCGATTCTGCCACAAAGCCTTTAAAATAGGGCATTTCAGTAATATCGTCATAACAATAAAATATCTTGAATTGCTCATTCTTTATTTTCCACCAGCGACCTAAATATGGCTGAAATGCGTTAAAGGCAACAATATCTTTCATCCCTAACTTTTTGGCTGCTTTGTTAATCGCATAACCTGTAATGATTGCATTTATCTTATTAGCTTTTGTAAAAAAATCAAAAGACGAAAACTGAAAAGATGGAAACACAGGCGGCAGCGTAAGAAGATACAAACCGACAGTATGATCACCACTTATTTTTCGCAAACCACTCTTCAATCCCAACATTCGTTTCCATTCAATTTTCTTTTTACCCCGAATGGCTTTTATGCAATCTGATATAGTATAAGCATAGTCAACATACAATACGAGATTCTCTTTAGAAAGACATTTCATCAACTCAACAGTAGAGCGCAGATAATCGGCTTCCCAGGCAGGCAAAGCAAGACAAATGATATGCTCCGGTGTTGTTGATGTTGCCATACTATTTTATATTACGCGTTGCTGTTTAAATTAAGAGAAACTGTCTTTTTTACTTTTTTGCGAAGCCAGCTCCGCTTCTTTGGAATTTCACCAACTACGCTGTCAATATTTACTTCAGACGTATTTACCAACCATGTAAAAAAAGGAATGCTGCGATTGATGTCGCGTGTTTTAACCAGAAACTCCTTATCGGATGGTTGCCAGGTATCGCCGGCGTTAAATGCCAGCAGGTTTACTTCCGAAGATTTTATAATGGAAACAGGTAACGCATGTTGGGAAATGACCGGCGAAACATACATAATAAGCCTGTTTTCTGACAAATCTTTATTGGCAAGCGAACTGATGCATTTATAATTTAACTGACTGGTTCCCGGCTTGTAAACCGCAAATGAATCTTTAGGTAAAACAGATGAAAATACATCGGCGCTGCTTTGCGGAATTACCCAGAAAGCGTCATCGTATAAGGTTTCTAACTGTTCATGTAACAGTTGAATATCATTAGCCTTATATACATTGGTTCTTGTAGTGATAAACGAAACCTGCGCCTGTCCTTTTTCATCTATTGCTTTTGCAACAAAAGGCAGTAATGTATTAACCAATTGTTCGGTAAGAATAAATGATAATGGTTGCTGGTAAGCTTTTTCTTTTTTACTTTTTTCTTCCGCCAGCGCAACGCCACCCAAAGGAAGCCCGATGATTTTCTTTGCTCTTTCCGGTGTTCGTATTGATGAATCCAATACATCTTTGCCAATCACAACAGAACCTACGGCTATAAATCCAACTAAAAAGGCAGCGATTACAAGAATTAATCTTTTAGAAGCTTCCGCCTGTAATGGAAAAAAAGGATTATCAATCACAACAATATTAGAACTGAGCGAAATGCTGCTTTGCCTAAGCCTTGCGAGGTTTAACCCGTGAAGGATAGAAAGAAATTCCTGTTCATTAATATCAGCCTGCCTGTCAAGACTTTTTAATGTAGAACCTAACGGAGCAAACTGGTTGTATTCGTTCAGGTAATTCGCGCTCTGGTTGTTAAGCGCCGTAAAGCTGGCTTTGTCTTTATCCAGTTTTATAGCATACGTTACCCATTCGTTTATCAAATCCGTTCTGGGCACGGTTTCCAGGCTATAACTGAGTGTATTGTAATTGCTGGTTTCATGCTTTATAGAATCTTCAATCAGCATTTTTTGTTTTGAAAGTTCAGCCACTTTTGCCTCATTCGCATATACATTCGCCACTTCAATATCAGCATCCACAGAACTTAATTGCTGACGCATCCGCATCAGGTTTGTGCTGTTGGTAATTTGTTTCTCTCTTGAATTTAATTTGTTTTCTACCAGCTTTAAAGCTTCCTGGCTGGCATCCATATCCATCTTCATCTTATAGATTTCCTTATCAAGATCTTCTTTGGCTAACGCGATGGATTTTGTTTGTTCGTAATAGTTAATTACCTGGTTTTTTTGTCCGAATACTTTTATGTCTTCTTCCGAAGATTGCAGCCTTGTCTTTACTTCTTTTAACTTTCCTTCAAAATACTCAACAGCAGAATTGGTCTGATCGGTTTTCAAACCTTTGTATTTATCAATAAATATTTGGGAATGCAACTCAAGTATTCGCATACATACAGCCGGGTCTGAACAGGTGCAAACAATTTGTATCATATCGCTGCTATTGATGCGTGATACAACAATGTTGGAACGTATATTATCAATGCTGTAAAAAGATTTTGTATCATCTAATATGCGCGCAATCGGGTTATCGGCTTTTGATGTATAAATAGATTCTAAGTAATTAAAAACCTTCTGTGTATCCTGCAAACTTTGCGCTTCCTGCATCAATTTACGACCAGCAACTTTTTCTAAATTTTCATATCCCTGCGCACCTAACACTTTATAGTCGGGCTTCTTTAACAACAGATGTTCAGCAAGCAAATGAAGAGATACTTCTTCTAATGTTTCTCTCGATTTGGCTGTTGCCATCAAGTTATCAAAGGCATTATTTACGGCAAAATAATCTATGCGCTGATCGCCATCGTTTGTAATTGAATAACCACTTGCCACGCCGGTATATAACGTGGTAGAACTAATATATTCTTTAGGCATATCGCGCGTAAGCCAGTAAACGGAAGCCGCACATAGCAGTGGCAGAAGTATTGCCCATAAAGCTTTGCGCAGCAACAGCCGTATGTAATAAGTTAGCTTCATCTTTTTTCAATTAATTTTTCGATAGGTACACCAACCAGATTCAGAAACTGAAAGTAATTGGTAGCAAACTGTCTTTTTGCATCTTCATAATCGGCTCTTGCATTTACTTCAATTGTTTTTAAACGCGATAGCTCGGAAGCCGCAATGGTGCCGTCTTTAAATTCCTGTTCGGCAACGTGATATTGATTGATGCCAGATTGTTTGGCATCGCTGCGAATGGTTATCAGGTTGCGGGAATAAATCAGATTGTAATACACTTGTATTATATATCGCACAAGGTCTTGCTTAACCGCTTCTTCTTTGTCTTTGGTAGATTGCAAATCTGCCTTAAACATATTAATTCTTGCTTTACGGCCGATTAAGGAATACAATGGCAGATTTACCTGAACACCGGCGCGATAACCGTTGGTAAGACTGGTGCTGATAACCGAGCCGGAAGCTTGATTATCTGCAGCTACAAGACTTTGATTTCCGGTTGCATAGTTGGCAAAACCAACAATATTATTTGTCCATTCTTTTTTTGTAAAATCTACCTGGTAACGCGCTGCATCTGTTACATCTTGCTGAAATTTTAGGCTCGGAGAATTATTTACGGCGATTACAATAATACTGTCTAACGGTATCAGCTGTTCCTGCAGATCTTTGCTTTCATCAAGCTGGATAGAATCAACATTACTTACTGTTTTTACCTGTGCAAAACCACCGGCTGATATAAGCATCAGCAGAGCAAATACATACTTCTTCATCTTCTTACACATTTTCTTTTTGAAACACTGCAGGAATCGTTTTCAGAATCAGTTGTATGTCTTTTAAAAAGCTATGATTTTTTGCATACACATTATCCAGCATCAGGCGCTCTTCTTCCGACATCTCACCTTTACCACGCTTTTCTACCTGCCATAAACCGGTCATTCCTGCCGGTGCTAAAAACCGCAATACGTATTCATCTGTGGTTAGTTTTTCGGCTTCATACAAAGGCAGCGGCCGATTGCCAACAATGCTCATATCACCGATAATTACATTCCACAATTGCGGCAGTTCATCAATGCTCAGGTTGCGGATAAAATTGCCAACCTTTGTAATGCGCGGATCGTTTTTAATTTTTATAAATGCCGACCCGGCTTCTGCTTTTTTGTGGTTTGTATATTCATTTTCGCACCATTGAATGGTATCTGCGTAAATCAGGCTCTGACATTGCGTTCCCTTCATCGCGCATTGTTCGCACAACGTAATGGCATTGCTGGTTTGCGCCTTTTCCGCACTGCTTTCCTGGTTGTTATATTGATTTAAATGCTTCAGATCTTTCAATTTCTGATCGGCATTTACATACATAGATCTGAACTTATAAAACTTGAAGATGCGATAGCCCGTTCCGACACGAAGTGAGTAGTAAAATACCGGACCTTTCGACTCCAGTTTTAGTAATATAGTAACGAGTAAAAAGAATGGTGACAGAAAGAGTAAAGCACCGCCGGCAAATACAACATCGAATAAGCGTTTCATAAACGGTGTACGATAAGGTGTAAAATTAGTTTCTTCTTTTTTTTCTTTTAATGTCTGCCAGTTTTCAATCAGGAAACAAAGCCTCATTTCTAAGTTCAGCGTTGCAGGAATATGCGCAAAAATGTCTGCAATACCGGAACGTATAGCTACATTTTTCAGATTTGCATTGATGCCCGATGCGTAAATAATAAAAGGAACATCAGGAAACTTTTTGTTTTGTAAAGTTTCGAATAATGAGATGCCTGAAGGAGACATAACTTCACTGCAAGAGATAACAAGCGATATATCTATCTGCTCATTTTTCCATTTTTCGTAGAGGTCAAACCCGTTTTTGAAAGTCATGATTTCATGACCCGGAATATTGCATTCAGAAAGTGCCTCAAATAAGGTGTTGTCCTTGTTAACTACAGCGATAATTTTTGGATGTGTGGATATTGTCGTTTGCATAATTATGCGTGCATTAATGAATAATGATTGCCTGATCTTTTTAAAACGATATTGACTCTTATTTCAAGTTCTTTTGGATTGAACGGCTTTAAGACATAATCGTCTGCACCGGCAGATAAACACTCAATTTTCTTGTCGGTAGATTGATCTCCTGATACGATAATTACCGGAATAGATTGAAAGAAGCCGCTTGCTTTCATCTGCTTTATAAAGTCAAGACCGTTTAATAAAGGCGTGTTTAAATCGGTAATAATAAGATCGGGTATTGTACCGCTTTGCAAGGCAGACATAGCTGCCATACCATCATTAAAGGCAGAAGTCTTATAAGTTTTAGATAAACAAAAAGTGAGAACTTTCTGCATGTAAGGATCATCTTCAACAATAAAAATAAGTGTGTCAACTAACGCTTTCTGGCTCATTTGTTTTGATTTAACATTGGATTATTGACTATTGGATAACAAAACAAAAATAAGTTGATGTATTATAAAAAAAAACGGTTTAATCATATTTTAAGTAGAACCTAATAGTCCTGTTATGTATGATTGATAGTCTTGCCAGGTTACCTCTTCCGTTACTCTTTATAAATACGCCGTTCTGATATTTGTTTACAATAAAGAAAGAGACGTCTCGCCATCAAAAGACTGCATTTACTTGTATCTTTTTGCTGAACCAAACGAGTTTAAAATTTTATTATGATGACTTGTTTGATATTAAATTTCTTTAATGTTGTTGTATGTATACCTCAATCAAACTTATATTTACACCACTAAAAAATAATTACAAAAAAAGGAAAGATTTGTAAACTGCAAATGCCACAGTAAACCAAACATCTTACCGTATTGTTTACATATCCACAATTCAATTTATTATTCAAAATTCAGTATCATGCAGCCATTCCAGGTCTTTATTGTAGAAGACGACAGTTGGTACGGATCGCTTCTTGAGTATCATCTTTCTTTAAATCCTGATTACCAGGTAACACGCTTTTCAAGTGCAAAAGAATTCTTACCGGCATTAACCAAAAAGCCCGATCTTATTACGCTCGACTTTTCGATGCCGGATTATAAAGGCGATAAATTATTAGAGAAAATAAAAGAGTTTGATAAAGAGATTCCGGTTATTGTTATCAGCAGCCAAGACGACATTTCGATAGCGGTAAAAATGCTTAGAATGGGAGCTTCGGATTATATTGTAAAAGACAATAACACGCTGGAATTGTTGTGGAATGCGGTAAAGAAAATAAAAGAAAACAGCAAGCTGAAAAAAGAGGTTGAATACCTGCGTAACGAACTGGGTGTAAAGTATTCTTTCAATTCAATAATCAAAGGTCAGAGTGCGGCTATTAACGATGTATTTGCTATCATGGCAAAAGCCACCAAGACTAATATTAATGTTTCTATTACAGGCGAAACCGGCACAGGCAAAGAGCTTGTTGCCAAGGCAATACATTACAACAGCGAAAGGAAAAAAAAGCCTTTTGTTGAAGTGAATATGGCAGCTATACCAAAAGACCTGCTGGAAAGCGAATTGATGGGACATGAACGGGGCGCTTTTACAGGAGCGGTTGGCAGAAAAATAGGCAAGTTTGAAGAAGCGAATGGCGGTACTCTTTTTTTAGATGAAATTGCCGAAATGGACATTAGCCTACAAAGCAAAATTTTACGTGTTTTACAAGAAAGGGAAATCACACGTGTTGGTGGCAACGAAAAAATAAAATTAGATATCAGGCTCATCACAGCCACACATAAAGATTTGCATAACGAAGTGCAACAAGGCATCTTTAGAGAAGATCTGTTTTTCAGAATATTAGGTTTACCTATCGAGCTGCCGCCATTACGAGACAGAGACAATGATATATTGATTCTTGCGCGTCATTTTGCCGATGAGTTTACAAAAGAAAACAAGATGCCAGGTCTTGATATTACGCATAGCGCAAAAGAAAAATTAATGCAATATCATTATCCGGGTAATGTAAGAGAACTGAAAGCTATGATAGACCTTGCTGCTGTAATGTGCAATGGCAGAGAGATAAGAGCTGATGATATTAATTACACAATCAGGAAGAAAAATAAAACGGCTCAGCCAATAGATAAAACATTGAAAGAACACAACTGCGAAATCATTTGTTTTTATCTTAAAAAATATAACAACAATGTGCCTTTGGTAGCAGATAAATTAAACATCGGCCGCAGCACAATTTATAAAATGATTCAGTTAAAGGAGATTGCGGTCTGCTGATATGAGTATCTGTTTAACAAATCAATCATTATAAAATATTTCCAGTTTCTTATTATCATTCAAAGAATCCGGTGTCTTAATGCAAACAGCAATTTATCAATACGCAAACGAGCAATGGCAGCCATCTTCCGGACTTTCGTTACCGGCAGATCAAGCTCAGTTTGTACTTTGTTTTGCCGCAAAAAAAATATGCGCAGAAACAAACCTCTATCAAAATATCAAAGAAAAATTTCCTAAAGCAGAGGTAGCTATTTGCAGCACTGCAGGTGAAATTTGTAACGATATGGTTACAGATAATTCAATTGTAGCTACTGCATTTTATTTTGATAAAGCGGAAGTAAAAACTGCCGGTATTTCTATCTACGATTTTAACAACAGCCATGAAGCAGCTATAGCGCTGGTTGATAAATTACCAAAGGAAAAACTGGCTTATATACTGATACTTTCTGATGGCAGTTTGGTAAATGGAAGCGAGCTGGTAAAAGGTTTGAATGATGCGGTTTCCGGCGCTGTTTCTATCTCCGGCGGACTGGCAGGCGACGGAGCCGATTTTTCTTCTACACTCATCGGTTTAAATGAGCAGCCAACGCAGGGAAATATCATTGCCATCGGCTGGTACGGCAATATAACGGTTACACATGGCTCGCAAGGCGGCTGGGAAACCTTCGGACCGGAAAGAACAATTACGAAAGCAAAAGACAATGTCTTGTTTGAGCTTGATGCTAAAAACGCATTAGATCTTTATAAAAAATATTTAGGCAATGATGCAGAACATTTGCCCGGTTCTGCCTTACTATTTCCATTATCTATTATTCTTCCCGGCTCGCAACAATCTGTTACCCGAACCATTCTTTCTATTGATGCAGACAATAACAGTATGACGTTTGCCGGTGATGTGCCCGAAGGTTCGCGCGTGCGTTTTATGAAAGCTAATTTTGATAAATTAATTACGGCGGCTTCATCAGCCGCGCAGGAAACAACAAGTAAAGAACCCGCCTTGCCTGGCTTTTCCCTGCTTATCAGTTGCGTAGGACGCAAATTAATATTAGGGCCGCGTATAGAGGAAGAAGTAGAAGCCGTAAAAGAAATTTTAGGCGAGTCTTCATCAATGGCAGGCTTTTATTCTTATGGCGAAATCTCTCCTTTTTATAATGGCAGCAAATGCCATTTACATAACCAGACAATGACCATAACTTCTTTCTATGAGTTTTCATAAACTACTTCAAAAACAGATAAAAAAATATTTGCCCGAACACTTGTTAGCGGATAATGAATTGAAAAAATTCCTTCATTCTGTTAATGAGTCGTATTGCGCCCACGATAGAGATAACGAGCTTGCCGAAAGAGCCTTCCTGATTAGTGAAGAAGAGTATTCTGAAGTGAATAGTAAACTATCTTATGAGCTTGGCGTAAAAAAACAATCCATTGAAAAACTGAAAGAAACAATCGAAATTTTAAACGATATACAAACCGATACAGATGATTTGCTGGTAATTGCCAATCTCCTGAACGAGGAAATCAGCCAGCGAAAAAATCTGG
>CBDATZ010000050.1:0-48333 GCA_965199845.1 Ilyomonas sp. | reverse complement strand
TCGAAATGGTATGAAGTGATCGGAGAACAAACCATCGCTGATGCCATTCTTGACAGGATCATCCATGATGCGCACCGGCTGGAACTGAAAGGAGAATCGCTGAGGAAAAAGAAACAAACAATGCAGGAGGTAGAAAAGGAATAAAGTTTAACAACAAAGAAGAAAGTAACTATTTTTGATAACCGCTTACACAGAGCATTACCCGATCACTTTTTGCCAGCATAACCACTGGTCATTTTGCCACGGAATACCCTGGTCAACTTCTACGGAATATACAGCTGTTGTGACTGCGGCTTCTCCACCGGTAGATAATGTTCTCACCAATGCCTAAGCTGCGGGCAACCTCGCTCACCGGGCGACCGTTGCTGATCATTTGTAACACCTCTTCCTTAAACGAAGCATCGTACTTGCGGCGCTTGATACCGCTGCTGTTCTCTTTCATTCCTGTTGCTAATTTATAGCAACTTTACTGTCCGGTTTTATTAGACCATCTCACATGGTCTCGATTGCAATGTTTAACAACAAAGGAGGAGTTGGCAAAACTACCCTTACATGCAATATTGCCTCTTACATTGCAGACAATTATCAAAAGAGAGTTTTAATTATTGACTGCGACCCTCAGTGTAACAGTACTCAGCTAATTATGGGGGAGGAGTATTCTACAGAATTATATTGGAGTCGAACAGCTAGTGAAAGTGTAACAACTATTAGCCAAATTTTGCAACCGATTGAAGATGGGGATTCTCATATTAATCAAAATGTCATTCCTATAAAAAGCTCAACTAATCGATTTAATGTTGATTTGATACCAGGTTCCCCTAAGTTTTCGATTATTGAAGATAGACTCGGTGCCGCTTGGCACGAATTAAAAGGTGGTGATATTGGTGGAATACGGAAAACTAATTGGAATACTTTTTTGCTTAACAAACTAAAGCCAACATACGATATAATTTTTTTTGATTTAGGTCCGAGTCTAGGTTCTATTAATCGCAGTGTATTAATTGGTTGCGATTATTTTCTAACACCCATGGGAACTGATATATTTAGTATTCTAGGTATTAGGAATATTGCTGAGTGGTTGGGAAGTTGGTTAGAACTCTATAATAATTCGCTTTCTATATGTGAAAATAGAACTCCGGGCAGTCTTGCAAGATTCGAAATTCCAAGCAGTGCAAAAATTATCAATGGATATATTGGCTACACTATACAGCAGTATATTACAAAAAGCTTTAGTGGCATAAGAAGACCCACAAAAGCGTATGAGGAAATAATTAATAACGTCCCTAATGAAATTGAAAGCTCATTAGGCAAATACTTTAGAAATGGATTAACAAAATCAGATCTGAAATTGGGTGATGTCCCTCACTTATATAGTTTAATACCCTTAGCGCAATCGAACTCAAGCCCGATAACTAAATTAAAGGGAACGGATGGGCTCGTTGGAACACAGTTTAAAACAGGTTAAAGATTATAAGGGTTTAATAGAAAATATAATTCAACACCTTTTTAGAAACTTGTCAATCATTAATAATGATGAATTGGTCTAAATCTTTAATTGCTGAATTAGCAGCACGTCGATGTATCATTTTTTTAGGTTCAGGAGCTTCTGCAGGCAGCGTGTCTTCAGATGGACACAAAAATCCTCCGACTTGGAGTCTCTTCCTAGAAGGGCTGATAAGTTTATTACCTAATAAGTCTAATGAAGGAATCATAAGAGACTTTTTGACTAAAGAAAAGTATTTAGAAGCTGCTGAGATTATTTATCATGATATACCTAAAGCCGAATTTTCAAGATTTATAAGAGAGGAATTAGATATACCCAGATACGCTGCATCAAAAATTCATGAAGCAGTTTTAGAAATCGATCCTAAAATCGTTGTTACAACAAACTATGATACTATCTATGATAACTATTGTACAACAGGAGCTGCGGTTGAGGGGTATCATGTCGCAAAATATTATGAAGGTCATTTAACCACTGACTTAAGATCTCCAGTACGGTTAATAATAAAAGCACATGGATGTACAAATGATGCAAACAAAATAGTTTTGACTAAGTCGCAATATTTTAGAGCTAGACAAGATTATTCGAACTTTTATAAAATCCTTGATTCCCTATTTCTAACTAACACACTTCTATTTATTGGATATAGTTTAAATGATCCAGACATACAACTTGTTCTTGAAAACGTAAACATTACTGCACCAACACCACATCCCCATTATTTTGTAACGGGTAATGATATAAACGAAATTATTAAGCAGACAAATAAAGCCTCTTATAATCTTGAATTTATAGAGTATCCAGCTGGAAATTTTGATGAGCTTAATGATGGATTATTACAGCTAGCAGAAGAAGTAAATCAACTTCGGAAAGATAACCCTTCAATTTAATTTTTCTCCAGCCAAAACTTTTTCTTCACAGTATCCCTTATAAAATCCACAGGCAACCGTCATTCACAACCCAATAGAATTGCTATTTTTTACTTGCAATGAGAACATGTGGAAGAACATAAAAGGCAGATTGTGCAGCTTCAGCAGGAAAGTATTTTGCAACCTTTATTAGATTTGAATTTCATGCCCTATCGTAACGAAGTTTTCCAAGGTTTGCTTGCTGTATGTTAAGAGTTATAACTTCATCTTCCTATTCCTGACATAAATGGCACAGGAATTACCTGCCTCACAGCGGTTACAAAATCTCCTTCTGGTATTCATGCAGAGCACTGTATTTTTACTGTTATCGCTTTTAGCTTTCTCATCACAAATACCGGCAAATGATAGCTACAAGTCTTATCGCCATTCTTATTGAATCCAAGGCAACACTGTTGTCCTCTTTCGATGCTGAAAAGCTGATACAATATGGCGGGCTACTCCTTATTATGCTGGCGGTATATGCGCAAACCGGGTTGTTCTTCTGTTTCTTTCTGCCAAGCGGCATCTTCCTGTTTACGGGTGGCGTACTGGTTGCCTCTGGTCAACTGCAACATAGTGTGTTCACCCTCTGCGCTTGTACGGTAGCCGCGGCAGTGGCAGGCTGTATGACCGGCTATTGGTTTGGCAGAAAAACCGGACCTGTATTGTATAAAAGAAAAGACTCGCGGTTCTTCCGGCAGCAGCACCTGGCGGCGGCAGAAGCTTTTTACAAAAAGTACGGTCAGTTTGCATTAACCATAGGATTGCTGTTCCCTGTCATCCGCACATTTGCTCCTATTGTAGCAGGCATGGTCAGGATGAAGCCCGGCCGGTTTTTGTTTCTTGTTTTTATCGGCTCTGTGCTCTGGACGCCGGTGCTGGTGTTGTCGGGTTATGTAGTTGGTATTCTTCCCGGCGTTAAGCAATACCTGCCCTTTATTATGCCGGGATTCATTCTCATTGTTACCACGCCAATCGTGATCCGCATTGTGAGGGAAATAAGAAAAGCCGCTACAGACAACCGGAATGATGATGTAAGAAGATGAACGCCGATGGCTTCAGCATGGTTCTGTACACACTCAATATAATCCAAACTTCGTCTCATCAAAATCCATCTTCTCACTTATGGTTTAAGCGTTTCCCTTATGTCTTATATTCTCCTAAGATGAATCATCTATCCAATCTCCAGAGCAGTTGTTTATTGATAAGCTTGTATGATCCGGAGAATCGTATGATCATAACTTCGGACGAATGATGTAACTTACTCAAATAACATACGTTCTACATACCAAACAGACATGCAAAGCGGAATAGCCAAAACAAAAATTGATTACATAGACAATCTTCGTGTGCTGATGACAGTGCTGGTGATACTACACCATACCTTAATCAGCTATGGCGCACCCGGCGGGTGGTATTTCACCGATGCTACAACCAACAAATGGGCACTGATGATTATGTCGATGCTTGTAGCTACGAACCAATCTTTTTTCATGGGTTTCTTCTTTTTACTGGCGGCTTATTTCACCGAGCCATCGTACGCTAAAAAAGGAGCTTCCCGCTTTATAGCAGACCGTTTGAAAAGACTGGGAATTCCTTTACTATTTTATTCGTTTATTCTCGGTCCTGTTATGAACTTTCTTATCTATAAATACGGATTGCATAAGGAAGCAACCTTTGTTCAATATTTGGGTGGTTATGATGACTGGATAGATTTTGGCGTACTTTGGTTCGTTGCCGCTTTACTGGTGTTCACGTTTGTGTATGTATTATTGAAGCAAGTAAAGAAAACTCCGTTCTCTAAACTCATCACCTTCCCTACCAATACGCAACTGTTTCTCTTCGCCACTGTGCTTGGCATAATAAGTTACCTGGTAAGAATCTTCTTTCCTATTGGCTGGGTATTGCATCCGCTGGGCTTTCAGTTGGCTCACTTCCCGCAATATATCAGTTTATTCTTCTTAGGTATTGTTGCTTTTCGCAACCAGTGGATGAATCACATCCCATATAAAACGGGAAAAAGATGGTTGGTGATTGCCCTTGTTCTTGTAATGATTATATTACCGTTGATGCTACTGTTCCTTAACGGTCAGTTCGACAAGGTGATGGGAAATGGTACGTGGCAATCGTTTGTGGTTGCTGTTTG
This sequence comes from Ilyomonas sp., assembly GCA_965199845.1. Lineage (GTDB taxonomy): Bacteria > Bacteroidota > Bacteroidia > Chitinophagales > Chitinophagaceae > Ilyomonas. The sequence continues at coordinate 43,775 of CBDATZ010000050.1, read as the reverse complement.
GGAGCAACTTACCGGTATATCAATTATCGTTGCGCTGTCAGGTATAGCTAAGTATCGTTGGAACTATACAACTCCGTTATGGCAAGGCATGTCGCGCGCTGCTTTTGCGACCTATATTTTTCATCCGCTTATCGTTATTTCAGCTACCCTATTCTTATTATCCTGGCAAATTGATCCTGCCATAAAACTGTTGATTGCAGTACCTTGCACCATTACTTTTTCCTTTGTGTTGGGATGGCTGATCACAAAATTACCCTTAGCAAAAGATATTGTCTGAGTTACATAATAACTTTCTTTCGCTGAACTGTTCTTCTTACTTATCGTAGTTTAACAGTAAAGAAGCGGCATTCCTGCAAGTAGATATTATCTACAATACAGATTCTTTGTATTCAGCTTAGATGGCATGTACGAAGAAGTTTTCAGCTACCTGTTTCCCTATACAGCAAAGTGTATTATATCACCACAAGTGACAGGATGTTGGTAATTTCTAAACATAAGATACATTTGCGACATCTGAACATGACCTAATGAATGAAACTGAAGAAAAACTAAGAGAGTTATTTAGCCGGATTCCTCGGCGGCACACGACAGACAATGTAAAGGAAATGTACAGCATACTCGACGATTATGAAGCGTTGCTGCAAACAATGGAAACAGATGCCCGGTACGAACAGAAGATAGCTCCTTTTTTTGAAGCCCTTGATCCTATCCGGGCAACCATTAAAAAGTCGAACGATAATAAAGCTTCTAAAAAAGCAAAAGATGTATTGTTTGATGAGGCTTCCGGAGTATTAAAAGATACTATGCAGGAGTTGATGCAACTATAAAAAAAATCTTAAAAGCTTATCATTCATTCTATAAGTTTATAAGCATCGAAAGTGCAGTTGCTTCTGCCTTTGATTGCATCTGGGCTGTTTCTAAACTAGTTAACTACATTTTCATTACTACTCATTTTATACCGCACGCATTCAAAACCTCACTTCACAATAACAGCAAAACGGATTAAAGTAACAGACTATAGAACCATCAAGATTTATCTCTCAAAAATTACATATAAGTGCCTCATATAACAAGTTCGCAATTCACCCGTTGCCGATAAATCAATTCTTCTTACGATAATCACTTTTTCTTTTCTTCCGTTGTTGCTGGTTAAAGTGTCAACTTCAGCAGCTTATCTGCATTGATATGTGCTATCTTTTCTTTGTCTTCGGGCAACACTTTCATTTCATTTAAAAACTTTCTGCCTGCGGCATTCGGGCTGTATGGATAATCAACAGAAAATAAAATTCTGTCTGCACCGAATGTATCCATCGCAAGCTGAAAAGGTGGTTGTGTAAACAAGCCGCTTGTGGTTATCCACACATTACTTTTCAACACTTCACCCACGGCTCGCTTCAGTCCGGCGTCTTTATAAATGTTATTAATTCTTTCCATCATCATCGGCAGCATTTCGCCCATGTGACCAATAATCATTTTTAAGTTTGGATACTTATCAAAAGTGCCGGCTAATATCATTCGTAAAATATGTATTGCTGTTTCAGAATGCCAGCCCCAGCCGGCAATGGAAAGTGTAAAGCCAAGTGAGCCGGGAAGGTTATTATAATACACATCATTTACAGCTTTGATGGGAAGATTGGGATGCAAATAAACCGGCACGTCTAATTCTTCGGCTTTTGATAAGATGGGTGCAAACTGCGCATCATCTAAGAATTTATCATTGGTGGTTCCATTAATCATTGTACCAACAAAACCGAGTTCTTTTACAGCGCGTTCCAGTTCATCTGCGGCTTCATCCGGCGCTTTCATAGGAAGTACAGCAAAAGCAGCAAAGCGGTCGGGATATGCGTCAACAAGCCTTTTTATTTCATTGTTATAATCTTTCGCATATGGTATGTCTTCACCGGCTTCTAATATGTCTCCGCCCGGCGCCGTAACAGATAATACCTGCAGAGTAATGCCTGCTTCATCCATACTTTGTATGCGTGCTTCTCCTACTTCTTCCAATTGATGCTTTACGCGGTTCATAGGTGAAGCGTTACCATCGGGGTTAGGCCAACCGCGCTTCATACGTGCTTCTTTACTGATGCGGTTATCAAACTGTGGTAGGCTGATATGTTCTTCTAATGTTACAACTCTCATAGATTTTCTTTCTTTGTTATTGATCCCGCAAAATCGAAGCCTTACTCTTTTACAGATGAAGTGATTGGTAACACCGAAACAGTTTTCTTTCGACAACCGGTAATTCTATAAAACAGAAAACAATCTTTACAAACCAGGCATGAACTGCTTTGTAAAGATTGTTTTAAAATGGTATTGATTGCTTTCTATTGAAAAATTTGCAAACAATCAACCATCTTAACGTTCGAGGCTTTGTGCAGTTGGGGAATTGACCAACTGTCCGCCCGGAACCGAAGCTAAATTTATAACTAAAAGCCGAAGTTTAGAACTACTGCCCGGCAGAATTACGTCCGCCGAAACCAAAGTCTGGATATGCACTACCGATGATTGCTTCAACGTCGTGCCCCAATTGCACAAAACCTTTTGTTAGCTGCGTTGCTATGAAGGAGTGGAGTTGTCAAATTGACAAAGTAAGTAGTAGTCGAAATTGCCAAAGTCAAATTTAATAGAGTCTATTCTTTCAAATAAAGCAGTTTTTGACTCATCAATTAAATAACCATCATAAAATAATGGATCATCCTCCTTGGGAGTGAAATAAATTTCAATCGTTTCTATTGGAATATCTCCCAATTCTATTTACTCAACTGTTTTATTCTGTCCTTTAGGTATTATGCCAATAGACCTGAAAATTGGATAGTAAAGTCCTTGGAATAATGTTATAAGACCTGAATTTGTTAAAGCTTCCAGGTGATCATCTAAAACACTAGTCGGATCCTCTGGGAATAGTCCTATAAGTTGCCGCTCTGAAATTCCTTCCGAGGTTTTTATAGTATGAAAGATTGCTTCTTTTTCCATTGTAGAGTTTCTTAGGCATCGCAGCTAACTCACTATCTTATCCATCGTAATCGGTAAACTGCGGATACGTTTTCCAGTAGCATTAAATATTGCATTCGCAATGGCAGCTGCGCAACCGGTAATGCCAATCTCACCAATACCATGACCACCCAGCGGAGAATGCTCATCCGGAATATCGTTGTAGATAATATCAATATACGGAACATCAGCATTTACAGGAACATGATACTCGGCAAGTGAAGGATTCATAATTCTGCCGTTGCGCTCATCAAACATCGTTTCTTCCGTTAATGCCATACCAATGCCCATAATAATGCCACCGCGAAACTGGCTGGTTGCGGTTTTCGGATTGATCACCCGACCCGAATCAAACGAGCCAAGCCAGCGCGATACACGAACTTCACCCGTAACTTCATTCACTCTTACTTCACAGAATTGAGCACCATAAGAACCCATTGAATATTTCTGAATTTCCAGCGGCATATCTGATGTAGCTTCTTCTTCCCAAAAGGCTTTGTCTATCAGTTTAAAAATATCAGAATACAAAATTCCTTTTGTATTGTCGGTTTTGCTGAAAAGCCCGCCATCTCTGGGTTCTACGTCTTCATATTTCAAATCACGCAACGGAAATTCTTTCTTGTCCGATGCTTCTTTAAACAAAGCTTTCAAAAGTTTTTCAGCAGTTGCCATAACAGCCGCTGCTACACTTGCGGTTTGATTAGAACCGCCTGCCATTGACGATTGTGGCAATGAAGAATCTCCATAGTGAAATGATATATCATTAATAGGCAATCCCAGCCTGTCCGCCGCATGTTGAAGCTGCACCGTAACTGTTCCCATTCCCATTTCATGCGCAGCTGCTTTTATTACTGCCGTTCCATCGGAATAAAGCGTGATTTTAGCACCGGCCGGAAACCGGTAATACGGATAATACGCTGTGGCAACACCTTGACCGATCAGCCATTCGCCGTCTTTACGTGATTTGGTTTCACCATACTGCCAGCCCCATTTTTCAGCACCTTTTCGCCAGGCTTCCACGATGTGGCGGGATGAAAATTCGATATCCTTAAGCGGGTTCTTTGCCGGTTCGTTCAGGATGCGAAGCTCAATGGGATCTATGTTCAGCTTATGAGCCAGTTCATCTATCGCAGACTCCAGCGCGAAACTCCCGATAGATTCGCCGGGCGCTCTCATGAAGGTGTTGGCAACCGTATCGAGAAAGCACATTTGCTGCGTAATATAAAATGATTTTGAGCCGTATAAATAACGAACCGGGAAAGAAAACTGCTCCGGAAATTTATTGTGCTCGGTGGTAGCGGTAATGCCGGTATGAATGATGGAGGTGAATTTGCCCGTTTCATCAGCACCAATAGCAACCCGCTGTTCAGATGGTGTGCGACCGCCAACAGCACGAAATACACCGGCTCTTGATAGTACCAGCTTCACCGGTCGCCCGGCTTGTTTAGCAGCCAGTACACAAAGCATTGTATTCATCCACATAGAGCCTTTGCCGCCGAAACCACCGCCTACAAATGGTGAGACCGTCTTTACATCAGCCAGCTTCAGTGAGAACATATCTCCAATAGTATTGCTGACACCATACAGGTTTTGTGTGGCATCAAACACCACCAGTTTTCCATCTTCGCCAAACAAAGCAATGGTAGCATGAGGCTCAATGGCGTTATGGTTGTAACGCGGGGTAATGTAAGTGTTATCAACGCTTACTGAAGCTTTTTCCAGTTCATCTTCCGCATCTCCAATCTTGATTTCGGTCGGTTCAGTTAATACTTTCGGCGGCGTTTTAGCCTCCTTTTTTTCCGCCTCAAAAGACAGCCTTGGCTCTTCCATATCATACTCAACCGAGATAAGCGTAGCTGCCTGTTCAGCAGCTTCCTGCGTTTCCGCTATTACAATAGCAATAGGCTGACCATTCCAATACACGTTCGCGTCCTGAAAAACGGGAAGGTCAGATGCTGCTGAACCCTTACCCTGACCACCCGGACTAAATGTAAGAGGCTTGTTTAGCTTCGGCGCATTTTCGTGCGTAACAATGGTGATGACACCATCCGCTTTTTTGGCTTCGTCAAGGTTAAATTTTTTTATTTTCCCTTTCGCAATACTGCTGTAATGAAGTGCGGCGTAACTAAGGTTTTCCACATGATATTCAGCCGAAAACGTGGCTTCACCTGTTACCTTCAACTGACCATCTACACGTGATATTGGCTGACCTACATATTTTTTTTCGTTTATCAGCCGGTCTGGTTTTTTATCCGGAGCAAGCTGAACAACGGTTTCCATTATTTTTGAAATGATGCTCATAAAATATCTTGTTTTTTGTTTACTGATGTTATCTCTCGGGAAATGGTTTTCGTCATTCCGCAATTGCCTGCCAACATTGCTTTTGCTGTAATCAAACCTGCAGGCAACTTTGTGTTAAGCCCGTGCCGAGGGCAATTTCGCAATGATGAACAGCCGCTTCACTGCTCTCAACAGCTTTTACTTATCTCTCCGTTAATTGTTGCAACACGTTTACGATTGTCCGTTTTGCCAGCCCGATTTTAAAACTGTTGTGTTCGTATCCTTTAGCGTCTTTCAGTTCTGCTTCAGCAGCCATTGCGAAGTTTTCTGCAGTAGCTTCTTTGCCTTCCAAAGCTTTTTCCAACGCATAAGCACGCCACGGTTTGGGAGCCACGCCACCCATTGCCAGCCTCACTGTTTTTGCGATTCCGTTTTCTATTTCCAATGCTGCCGCTACACTAACAATGGCAAAGGCATAACTGGCTCTGTCACGTACTTTCCGATACATTGAATGAGTCGCGAAAGGAGCGGGTGGGAGTGTAACGGATGTAATCAGCTCATCAGGCTGCAAAATCGTTTCTATATTTGGCGTATTGCCAGGCAGGCAATAAAATTCATTTATGTTGATGTTTCGTTCGCCATCCTTTCCTTTTAGCTGGATAGTGGCATCCAAAGCTGCCATTGCTACACACATATCAGAAGGATGCGTTGCAATACAGGAAGGCGATGTTCCTAAAATCGCATGAATACGGTTAAAGCCATCAATCGCATCGCATCCCGCACCTGGTTCGCGCTTATTGCAGCGAGCTGTTTCATCATAAAAATAATAACATCTGGTACGTTGCAACAGGTTGCCACCTGTCGTCGCCATATTGCGAAGTTGTGCCGAAGCGCCGTTTAATATAGCGGCTGACAAGACAGGATATTTTTTCCGTATCAATGGATGCGCAGCAAGAGAAGCATTTCGCACCAGCGCACCTATTTTCACGCCGCCATCGGGTTGTTCTTCAACATCTGTAAGAGGAAGCTGCGTTACATCTACAACTACATCCGGCTGCTCTATATTTTCGCGCATCAAATCAATCAAATTCGTACCGCCGCCGATAAATTTCGCGCCCGTGTGGCTGCTTATTTCAGCGACCGCGGTATCGGCATTATCTGCCTGTATAAAAGTAAACGGTTTCATCTTCTTTTTTGGTTTCGTTGTTTTCAAATGCTTCATGGATGGCTTCGCGAATGCCAACATATGCGCCGCAACGGCAAAGGTTGCCACTCATACGTTCCTGGATTTCATGATCGCTGAATTCAAATTCTTCTGCGTTTATATCAGGCGATACGGCGCTTGGCATTCCTTGTTTAAATTCTTCTATCATAGCTGTGGCAGAGCATATTTGCCCCGGTGTACAATAGCCACATTGGAAGCCATCGTGTTCAATAAAGGCAGCCTGTAATGCACTCAGTTTTCCGGCTGTTGCCAATCCTTCAATGGTGGTAATTTTCTTGCCTGAATATTGCGCAGCCAGCGTAAGGCAGCTATTAATGCGCTTGCCATCAACCAACACGGTACAAGCACCGCAAGCACCCTGGTTGCAACCTTTTTTTGTTCCTGTTAAACCGATGTGTTCGCGAAAGGCATCAAGTAAAGATGTTCGCGGGTCAATCTGCAGACTATATTCTGTGCCGTTCACATGCAGGCTTACCGGCATGGTCATGCCAATAGCTAGTGGTGGCGATTCCGGAGAGGTTTTGAGTATCATGAGTTACGAGTTAAATTTTTGATTAGAAAAAAGATTTAGTATAGACAGATAATAAAAATTTCAAAAATGCAAAGCATGTATTTGTTTGAAAAAATATCGTCATTTTTCAAATATTTTTCATTCTATATTTTAAAGTTGTTTTTAGTATTGAGAAAATGTGAATTATTAATTTGGCAAATCGCAAGCCTGACTAATACTTACTATTTTACTCTCTAAAATAAATTATGCAAACTGGCATTTATTTACAGACAATCAATTGATAATCAAATTTTTTTCGAAAAAAATCTTTGATAGAATCCCTTATGCCAGTTAGTTTTTGTAAATGCAGTTTGAATCTCTTAAATTAAAAAATGAGTAATTCTGTCATCGTTATTTATTTCAGAAAATAACGGTTTATGAGTTGAACTGTGACATCCTTTTTAAGAGTATTCAATCAGGCACTTAGCTGTAAATCCTTTTCTTACAAAAGTTAAATGACTAATACCGCCGTTGGCAAAAATAAACTCAGTAAAATGCGATTTCCTTGTTTTATTTTTTCTTCTGTATATAATCATCAAAACTAAATTTATTATAGACGACGTACATTGAAACCTTACCACGAGCTATTAAATTTGCTGTTATTCTTACTGGATTCAGAAACAGATTACCACTACGTTGATTGATTAGAAAAAAGCAACTCTATATCAGTTGGTTGACTTAGCGAATAATAGTTGCGTGAAATACGCATCATCAAATGGTTCTTTTTTTGCTTAGAAAATTTACAATCAAAATGTAATAAAATAATGAAACAGCTACCGGCTAATTTTACACCACTGCTATACGATGCTTTGTATGAACAACCTTCACCTGATGAAGCAAAAATTACAGCAGAAATTTTGGAAACACTGCGTGACATTCAAAAGAAAACCTATGCTTCAGAAGACCATGCTATACGGAGCGTACACGCAAAAAGTCACGCCATACTAAAGGGTGAGTTGCAGGTAGCAGGCAATCTTCCGCCGTTTCTTGCGCAAGGTTTATTTGCCAAACCCGGTACTTATCCCATTGTGGTTCGTATTTCTACAGCGCCGGGTGATGTGCTGCCTGATAGCGTATCTACTCCCCGTGGTTTTTCATGTAAAGTATCTGGTGTGGAAGGAGAACACCTGCCCGGTTCGGATGAAACGGCTACACAGGATTTTGTGCTTGTCAACGGCAGTACCGTTTTTCCGCAGAAGCTGAAAGATTTTTTATCCGGCTTAAAACGTTTTGATGCCATGACGAATAAGCTGGAAGGTTTTAAAGAAGGTGTTTCCAAAGTGTTACGCACCGTAGGTAAAGTTTCTGAGAAACTGGGTGGCTCCGAATCCGGCGTGATGCCTGGTTTAGGTGGCCAGCCCGAAAAACATCCAATGGGTGATACTTATTATTCACAAGGCGCTTTTTTATATGGTGATTATATGGCAAAGTTTTCGCTTACGCCAGTATCGCCCAACCTAACAGCCCTTACCGGAACATCTATTGAACTGGACGATGATAATTATGCACTTCGCCATCTTTTACAAAAGTTTTTTACCACTAATGGCGGCGAGTGGGAACTGGGCGTTCAGCTATCAACCAATATAGAAAAAATGCCGGTAGAAGATGCTTCGGTAGAGTGGCCGGAAGAGGAAAGCCCTTACCTTACTGTTGGGCGTATTGTAATTGCTCCGCAGGAAGGATGGAGTGAAGAAAAGTCAGCCGTAGTTGACGATAAAATGTATTTTAGTCCTTGGCACGGATTGGCGGCTCATCGTCCGTTAGGTGCTATTCAGCGGGCACGCAAACCAGCTTATAAAGATTCGGCCAGTTTCCGCAGGGATATATATGGCAAGACGGAGAACCTGGAAGAAGTGAAATGATAACCCGGCGAGCTACCATTCATTTACATCGCTTTATTAATTATTTTTCCTTTATAAAAAATAACTCAAAAAAGAAGGCTGCAACATGGTAGCCTTCTTTCATAATATAAAACTTCGGATTCGCTTTTACTGATTGCCTAACTATTTTTTCTCAACGTTACCACTACCGATTTTGATACCGGCTGGTTGCTTCCATCTGCTGTATGGTTTACCGGTATCAGCACATTGGTTTCGGGGTAATAAGTGGCTACGCAATTTTCAGCAATATCATATTCAACAACAATAAATTTTGGAGCAACACGCTCTACGCCATCGTAATGGCTGTAAATATCTACTACATCATTTTTCTTCAACCCTTGTTGCTCCATATCCTTTGCATTCATAAAGATGACCCGGCGTTCATTATGCACGCCACGGTACCGATCTTGTAAGCCATATATAGTTGTATTGAACTGGTCGTGACTGCGAACGCTCATCATCATTAACTCACCTTCTTTTAATGTATTTTTTTCCAGAGGTGTTACAAAGAAATAAGCCTTTCCAATCTCTGTTTCAAACTTCTGCTGGCGTGGACCGTTTGGCAGGTAAAAACCACCTTTCATGCGTACGCGCACGTTATAGTCATCAAAGCCTTTTACAACCTGCTGAATATCATCCCGGATAGCGTCGTAATTCTTTTCAAACTTATTCCAATCTACTTTGCTCTTTTCACCCAGCGTTGCTTTAGCTAAGCGACAAAGAATCTGTACTTCGCTTAGTAAATCTTTTGATATGGGTTCCAAAACGCCTTTGGATGATTGGATGACACCCGTTGTTCCTTCGCAGGAAACAAAGTGTTCCATGCCATCGTGGACTATCTTTATCTGAACGACTGAGACAAGGCAATATCAGGGCTTCTTTACCATGTACGAGATGGCTGCGGTTCAGTTTGGTACTTACATGCACCGTTAAGTTGCATTGCCGCATCGCTTTTGCAGAATAGTTGGTATCAGGTGTAGCAGAGAGAAAATTACCACCCATAGCAAAGAATACGTTTGCCTTACCATCATACATTGCATTTACCGCTTTTACCACATCATACCCATGCTCGCGTGGCGGGTTGAAGCCATATACCTTTTGTATTTTATCCAGCATTTCCTTTTCAGGCTTATCCCAAATGCCCACAGTACGGTCGCCCTGCACATTGCTATGGCCACGCACCGGGCAGGTACCTGCACCAGGCTTACCAATACTGCCTTTCAGCAACAGAACGTTCACCATATCGTAGATGGTGTTCACAGCATTTTTATGTTGTGTAATTCCCATTGCCCAGCAAAAGATAATTTTCTGCTTGTTCTTTATCAGGTCTATTGTTTCCTGCATTTCCTGCCGTGTAATTCCGCAGTATGCCAGCAGGTCGTCTACATCCTGTTGTAAAAGGTCGGCGATCAGTTCATCATAGCCGGTTGTATGTTCTTTAATGAATTGATGGTCCAGTACTGTACCCGGCGCTTTTTGTTCTTCTTCCCAAAGCATCTTTGTCATGGCTTTAAGCAGTGCCTGGTCGGTATTGGTTTTGGGCTTTAAATAAATGTCCGATATTTTGGTGTTGATGTGTAATGCGCTCTTCAAATTCTGCGGGTCGGAAAAACCAATCAGCCCGGTTTCCCGCATCGGATTAATAGCAATAATCTTTGCCCCGTTTTCCCTTCCCTTTCTCAAAGCAGAAAGCATACGAGGTGCATTGGTGCCAGGGTTTTGACCAATGATAATAATAACCTCTGCGTGGTACAGGTCGTCTAATTTTATAGAAGCTTTACCCAATCCCAATTGCTTCTTTAACGCCACGCTTGTAGATTCGTGACACATATTCGAGCAGTCGGGAAGATTATTGGTTCCAAACTCACGGGCAAACAACTGGTACACAAATGCTGCCTCATTGCTGGTGCGGCCTGAAGTATAAAAAATGGCTTTGTTAGGATCATCCAGTTTGGTTAAATGCTCCGCAATTTTTTGAAAGGCATCGTGCCAGCCAATGGGTTGATAATGGGTAGCACCAACTGGCAAATACATAGGCTGCGCAATACGTCCTTTTTTACCAATATGATAATCATCCAGCAACGATAAATCGTACACCGAATTCTCGGCAAAAAAATCAGCATGAAGGCTTTTGGTTGTTATTTCTTCTGCCACAGCTTTGGCACCGCTCTCGCAATATTCTGCAATGGGCGAGCGGTCATCATCCGGATCGGGCCAAGCGCAGGACGGACAGTCGAATCCTCCTTTTTGATTTAGCTTTAGGAGAGCCTTCATACCACGAAATACATTTGCTTCTTTTAACACATGCTTTCCCGAACCAAACACCGCTTCCATTCCGGCTGCTATGCTTTCCGGTTTTGTTAGCTTCAACTTTGCGAGCGTTGTTGGGTTTTCTGCCTTTGGCAGTTCCTTTTCTATATTCTCTTCCATATCAACAAGTCAAATGTGGATTTTCAAAATAGTCCGACTGGTCTTCATTTACATCGGCATCATTGCATTTAAAATCTTTTTCCAGCAAAAGATAAAGTGTATTATCATTTGGCAATAGCATGTTGCAATCTATCCCTACCTGGTCTGTTTCCGCCCAGCTTTTCAGCGCTGTTTTCGGCACGTAAAGCGTAATGGTATTGTTGGTAAAATCAGCCGACAGATCATCATTTTCTGTTTGCCGGATGGCATATAACAAGGCACCGTTTGTAAACTCTGTTTTTTCTTCCAGCTTCCCTTCTTCTGTTAGTGTCGCTACTTCCGATTTTGATAACCGGTAGCGCACCGTATTTGCTTTAATGCGAATCTTCATACGCCGAAATTATAATTCTCTCATGACCTGAATAAATATTAAAACCACCATTGCGCAGAAAACCTGCCAACGTTATGCCTGCTTCAATTGCCATCTCTACGGCGAGGCTCGAAGGTGCCCCAACAGCAGCTACCATTCGAATGCCTGCCATTGATGCTTTTTGTACCAGCTCGAAGCTTGCTCTGCCGCTTAAGAGAAGAAGATAACTATCAATAGGAAAGAAGCCCACTTGCAGGGCTGCGCCAATGAGTTTGTCTACCGCGTTATGACGCCCGACGTCTTCTCTTGATAAAATGAGTTTGCCACTGTTATCGAAAAGAGCACAACCATGTAAACCGCCAGTATTATCGAAAACTGATTGTGCCTTGCGCAGCACATCCGGCAGTGTCACCAATACTCCCGCGGTAAAGTGTATATCGCCGATTTCCTGCTTCTCCAGGCGGCACACGGTGCGAACAGCATCTATAGAAGCTTTGCCGCAAACGCCGCAGCTTGAAGTGGTGTAAAAATTTCTTTCCAGCTTTGTAATGTTCACCAATACATTTTGTTTTAATTCAACACGCACTACATTATTGCTAAGCCCGCCACAGTGCTTTATATCAGATATGTCATTTGTATTTTGAATGATGCCTTCAGTAAAAAGAAAGCCAGTCGCAAGATCGAAATCCTGTCCAGGTGTACGCATCGTTACAGATACGCTTTGCTGCCGCCGGTCTTCAGCCGGCCCAAAAAGAAGTCGAATTTCGAGCGGCTCTTCTGCTGCCAGAAAATCAGTTTCCTCCTTTTGGTTATTACCTTTTACCCTGATGATTTTTGTAGATGTTATTGATGATTGCATGAGTTAAGATAGGCAGCAAAAATTGTGCAGTGGTGAATTTTGTTTTCTCTATATGTATCATTTAGACAACTGCATAACATCTTTTGCTTTATCCGCATCCAAAAAAACTCCGCCAACGGGTTAAATCACTATTATTATTCCTTCTTAGGCGGTCCGTCTGTGGGCGGATTTTATTACGTAACACTTACTTATGGATTGATGTAAAAGCTTCCCGATTGCACGAGAATCGTTTCATGCAAGCGGGAAGTCTGATATGAGAGTTAATCCGTTGGCTGCTATATTAATAAACCGCAAACGGCTGTTTGTTGCTTTATTACACTCGTGTCAGGTCATATGAAAAATGGATTACTTTTTCAGCATGTCCACCGGTTGCTCTATAAAAATCCACTGCATGTTGGTCGTTAAAGTCAGCTTGAACATAAATTTCTTTATGCCCGGTTTGTTTGCAATAGTTTTTTAACGATGAGACTATTTCTTTCCCAATTCCTTGTCGCTGCATATTTTGTTTTACAGCCAAGTCGTAAATATAAACCTGGCTTGACGGATAATAAACAGAAGGCAATATGTAAGCCGTCAAACCACCAATTACCGAATTATCTAAAAGTGCAACAAAGAAAACGATAGCGTCATTGTCAAGCAAAGTCTGGAAGTATGCACTATCCGGCATTGAAAAGTTTTCTGTCTCAAAAACATCTGCATAAATATTCACAAGTTCAGTCAACAATAAGATGTCTGTCCGGGCAAGTTTTTTATATGTAATTAAATCGTTTAACAATTTCGGTAGATATTTTAGTCAGCGGTAGCACTATAAATGACAGCCAATCTAAACATTTTAAAATCCGGAACAATTTATTCATGAGCCGGCTTACGAATGTAAAGAAATTGTACGTTTAAACGTGGTTACAACTTCAGTCTCAGAGTTTTCATTAGGTGTGTGGATGTTTATCAGGCTTGGATTACTAAGCGTGGTATCAAACAGGCTACTATCATATGTTTGAAGTAAAAAATTTCTTTGCAAACCTATTAGTTGAACTTGAAGTGACTGAGGCAAAGTAAAGATTCTAAAAAAGAGCTTTTATTTGTTTTATTAACCTCCTTTAATACTAAAATTTGTAATCGTATTTTCAAATATGTGTACAGAAAATCAGGCTTTAGTTGCAATGAATAACAAGCAAGAAAAAGAAGTAGAAATTTTTTATCCGGTAACCCTTTCGGAGTGGCGAAACTGGTTAGAAAATAATCACATTTCAAAGCAATCTGTCTGGATTGTGTTTTATAATAAAGCCTCAACAAAACCTTCGATCAGTTGGAGTGATGCCGTTGAGGTAGCACTTTGCTATGGTTGGATAGACAGTAAAAAAATATCAATAGACAAAGACAAATCGCATCAGTTTTTTAGTAAGCGGAAAGCCAAAAGTACCTGGTCAAAAATCAACAAAAACAAAGTAGAGAAACTCATTGATGCAGGATTGATGACAAAGGCCGGTTTAGACAGCATTGACATGGCAAAGCAGAATGGTTCGTGGACAATTTTAGATGATGTCGAAAACTTGATAATACCTAAAGACTTAGCAAAAGCTTTTAAAGCAAAACGGGGTGCAGAGGAATATTTTCTAAGTGTAAGCAAGTCTGTAAGAAAAGCAATGTTACAATGGCTTGTACTTGCCAAAAGCTCCGAAACCAGGCAAAAACGCATTGATGAAATTGCTGAACTTGCAGCAAGAAAATTAAAGCCAAAACAATTCTGACAGATGCGATTCTTATAATCAATATCATCACTTGTAATTTGTTGGTGATATAGTTTATAAGTGTCCGCTACTGTAATGAATAAACTTCTATCATAATTTATATTTTCTCTTTTTAGATTCTTGTTTTCCAATATTGAAACAAGACTCATTTCTTACTTTTTTACAAGGCGTTAAAAATCAATACTTCACATGATGGCATTGCGCTTGAAAGTTATATTGCAGTTCTTAATAAAGACATTTTAAAATCAATATCCATCAAAACGAAAGTTCTGTTATGAAACGAGTATTTAAAGTTGTTTATAACTATGTACTGTTTACTAAAATCTTTTCATGTGTACTTTTTAAGAACCAAATTGATTCAACCCTTTTCTTCTTAAAAAACTATAAAGTCAGAAAACAACGTAAATCGTCTGATGAAATACAGGTTTTGAGATATAACAACATACAGCTTTTTAAATGAATTATCTTATTTGCCTTTTCCTTCTCATTGCCATGTGGTATGTATTTGCTGCCCGGGATGTTGACAACCACATTCTGTAAACTTTTAATTCTGGCATAGCGATTGGGTTTTACCAAGTAACATAATCCATATATTATGATTGCTCATGCCGTTATCTATCCTTTTATTGCTCTTTTTTTATTAGCTTTTTTGTGGATTGTTATGACAAAGCGGGTTAAAAGATTTGGCCACCGCAAAGCTTACAAGCTACCGTTCTGATCGTATTGATATTAAATATTCAGTTTACTATCTGGCTATTTTTATAGTTAACTTTTGCTATAAAGATTGCAATGACTTTGTTTTAGTCATAACTGATGTTTTATCTTACTCTTTTCTTATTTGAAAACTATTTTTCCAATTTTGAAACGCTTTGGATTTTCTAAATTAAGCTAATCAATTCAATATCAATCTACTTTTCGGCTGGCACATAGCTTGAGGCAATTGTGGTACAAAGCAATCCAATATGATACTGTTTTCTGATTACCACTTTTTATTTGCCTTTGTTGTTGTTACTTGTTTTTGGTTAATTGCAACCAGACCACTGAAAGGAATTAATTAATCCAAATGAGAAAAAGAATCGTAGATATTGTAGAAAATGATTTGCTTTATATATCAATTGTAAAACGATCGCTATTAAAATATTAACCCCCATGAATAACTACCTCGTGATTGCCATTGTAATTTTGCTTTGTCCGATTTTAATTATTTTCTTTTTGAGTTCCTTTATTACTTACAATCTGTGTGAATTGAGTTCCGAACTTCACTCAAAAGGAGTTTCGGCTTCAAGACTTTCACAGGAAGAGGTTTATCTGCAGCACTACTTAGGCTGATGCTTACCTGTATTTTCAAAGCACTTGCTGTACGTTCAAAACTTTAGAACAGGCAAAGTTTTTTAGCCGTTTTAGTAATGACTGTTTGGATCATATTTTACTATATTGGATTCGATACTTAGGTATTGAAATTTTATATTTTGCCGCTTTTTTATAAGTGGCTTTTTTACTTTCATTAAATTCATTATTGGTTGTGTGAAAATCATATCGTTCCTGAATACAATATAAATAAATTCCATCAATATTCTGCTTCACAAATACCAATCAAAAACAACTGAACTGAAAACAAGCACGAAATCACTTTATTTCTTTCATTGGTTTCATAGCTAAAAAACACAGGCAACTTAAAAATGCAAGTAATAAATGAGTGATAGAATACTGCATTACATTGGCTTGCATTATTTACCTGCAATCATTAAAAACAGAAATCATAAGAATGACTGTTATCAATTTGTATTGATAAATCACACGACTATAAAACGCAGTTCCCGATTGCCATATCATTACACTGGCTTGATAATAGCTGTAATACAAGAAGATAATTATGGTTTTTATAAGTACCTTGATTATTCTAACTTTTAAACACTAAACAATCTCAATAATGAGAAGATTACCCGTTTATTTATTATTAGATACTTCCGGATCAATGACAGGCGAACCCATTGAAGCCGTAAAAAATGGCGTTCAGGTAATGATTAGTTCATTGCGCCAAAATCCGCAGGCAATAGAAACTGCGTTCATCAGCATTATTACATTTGATAGTGTTGCCAAACAAGTCATTCCGCTTACAGACTTAGCTTCTTTTCAAATGGCAGATATCAAAGCAACCGGCACGACCAGTTTAGGCGAAGCCTTAAAGCTTGTGGCGACTTGTATTGATAACGAAGTTGCTAAAACTACAGCCGAACAAAAAGGAGACTGGAAACCGCTGGTGTTTATTATGACGGATGGCATCCCGACAGATGACTGGCAGGCAGGTTTGGAAGAATTTAAAAAACGCAAAACAGCTTATACAGTGGCTTGTGCTGCTGGTAGCGGCGCCGATTCTAATTTGCTGAAACAAATCACGGAGAATGTAGTAAGTCTCGATACAGCAGACAGCCAGAGCATCTCTAAATTCTTTACCTGGGTAACAGCTTCCATCGGTGTCACATCAACCAAAGTAGAAGATGGTGGAAAAGAAGTAACTGGACTTGACCAATTGCCGCCACCGCCTTCTGAACTAAACATTGTTACCTGATAAGAAAATAAACTCCGGACAGTTAAATTGATTTGACAAGATATTGATTAGTCAATTTTATGTCTGTTACAGGCAGGATGTAAATCAAGTGGAATGAGTGATGCAAAACAGTTGGTAACAAATCTCTTCAAGAGCCATCACATTCAGATTCCGGCTAACCGGGCGGGATTGTTCAACCAGTTTTTGCTCGATGAGCAGAACGGAGAAATTATCAATACAATTATTCACCATCAGAATCAGCTTATGGCTAAGTGGAAACTGGAAGACAGAATTGCCGCCATTGTTCAGCAGCCTCTTCGCATTTTGAATGGTACGACGGGAAAATCTTACGAAACGAAATTCGACTTTACAAAATTCGACTGGAAAGACATAACGGCTTTTCAATTTGAAGGATTGGAAGAAGTTGGTTTACGATATGATGATAAGACAAAGCAGATAACAGGCATTCCCACGCAAAGCGGCGATGTAAAGATTGTTTTTAAATTCAAAATAGAAGGGCAACCCGAAGCAGTGCCTTTTAATGAAAAAATAATTCCGCTTATCATTAATCCTGACCCGAAAAGTCTATGGAAGAACGTTGACAGCGATAAGGCGGATCCTTATTGGAAAGAAGACAGCATTACCGAGTTTGCGCCGTTAGCTGACAGATACCTCCTGGTTTCTTCAAAACGAGGGCGATCACATGCCAATATCGGCTCTTTTCGGGAAGATGATTTTGCTTATAAAGAACTGGAAAACGGGTGGAGTGTTGTTGTTGTGGCAGATGGAGCCGGCAGCGCAAAATTATCAAGGAAAGGTTCTGCTATTGCCTGCCAGAGTGTGATAGACTATTTCACAGAAACATCTTCTATAGAAAGCATGGTGGCGTTTGATGAATTGTTGCAGCAATATAAGAGCAATACCGGCGAAGAAACGCAGAAAAAACTCAATCATTTTGTTTACAACAACCTTGGAAAAGCAGCCTTAACAGTACATAAAAACTTAGAAGCTTTTGCCGCAACAGCCAATGTTCCTTTAAAAGATTTGAATAGTACGCTAATCTTCACTTTGTTTAAAAAATACGAAGTTGGTTATGCCTTTCTTTCATTTGGTGTGGGAGATTGTCCGATTGCCATATTGAATAAAGATATAACTGAAGTAACGCTGATGAACTGGCTGGATGTGGGCGAATATGGCGGCGGAACAAGATTCATTACCATGCCGGAAATTTTCCAGAATCAAAAGTTTGCAACGCGGTTTGGTTTTAAATTGATGGATGATTTTTCGTACCTGATGATGATGACTGATGGCATTTACGATCCCAAATTTGTAGTTGAAGCCAACCTGCCAAACATTAAAAAGTGGCAGGCATTTTTAGAAGATCTGGATGGTAAAAACGAAGATGGAACCAAAGTCGAAATAAAACCGGATAATGAAAATATTGCCCAACAGTTTTCTGCCTGGATGGATTTCTGGAGCCAGGGAAATCATGATGACAGAACTTTGGCAATTGTATTCTAAGCTGTGGTATTCAAACGAAAATCAGTTGGCTTGTAAATAACAAATAAAACACGACTTGTGTGAGCGACATAAACAATCTTTTAAATAATAAAACACAGATCCGCACAGCGCCATCGCTGATTACAACTGGCAAAACGTATGAGTATGTAGACAATGGCGAGCCAATGCGGGGCGGTATGAAAGATGTTTATTTTGGTCCCGACAAGTCGTATGTCGTTGCTTTTTATCGCGATAAGCAAGACTATAATTCCAAAGAACGGTTAAAGAAAATTGTTACCCAGTATTACGATAGTTTCTTTAACCGTGAAGGCGGCGATTATTTCAAAACTTTGTATTGCTGGCCAACTGATATGGTAGAAGCCGGTGGCAAAGTCGGTTTGATTGTGCCGGCTTATGATAAGAATTTCTTTTTCAAAAAAGGTTATGCCATAAACGACGGCATAAAAGGAAAAGAAAAAGAAGGTTTGTGGTTTGCTTCTGCCAAGTTCAGGAATAAAGGCTTCAGCCTACGGCTCGATGATAGCGAGTTGGGCAACTGGCTGAGCTATTTCCAGATTTGTGTAAAAATTGCGAGAGGTGTAAAGCGGCTGCACGCGGCTGGGCTTGCGCACTCTGATCTTTCTTATAAAAATGTATTGATTGATCCCGTAACTCGCTCAGCAACAATTATTGATATTGATGGATTGGTCGTACCTGGTTTGTATCCACCGGATGTAATTGGAACGGCTGATTTTATTGCGCCCGAAGTCTTGGCCACCAAGCATTTGAACATCAGGGATTCAAACCGGAAACATGCTAACCGAACAACCGATTTACATGCGCTGGCAGTTATGATATATATGTATCTTTTGTATCGCCATCCGTTAAAAGGTGGTAAAGTAAATGATCTGGATACAGAAAAAGACGACTTGCTTTCTATGGGCGAAAAAGCTTTGTTTATTGAACATCCGACCGACAAATCTAACCGTCCCAAACTTGATCAGGTTTCTAAATGGTCGTTACCCTGGGGAGATGTTGTAAAGCTTCCTTACACGCTTACCGGTCCTTATTTAAAAGAACTTTTTAACCAGGCATTTATAACCGGTTTGCACAATCCGAATCTAAGACCGAACGCAGATGCTTGGGAACAGGCATTGCTAAAAACAACCGACCTGATGCAGCCTTGCAGCAATTTACAATGCGACCAGAAATGGTTTGTTTTCGATAATACAACTTCACCCGAATGCCCGTTTTGCGGAACGCCTGTAAAAGGCGCATTGCCCGTATTGGATTTGTATTATCAGTTTAAACCAACGGTATGGAAGCCGGAAAATCACAGGTTGATGGTTTACAATAACCAATACCTTTTTCAATGGCATGTAAACCGCAGTATCATAAGAAATGAAAAGCTGACAGCAGAACAAAAAATACCGGTTGGTTATTTTACTTTTCATAACGGCAAATGGGTATTCGTAAACCAAAAACTCACTTCACTAAAAGACCTGACAGAGAATAAAGAAATACCTGTTGGAACGATGGTGAACATAACCGATGGAAAGAAGCTGTTACTATCCAACGAAGAAGGCGGACGGATAGTCATTATTACTATGGCGAACAAATGAATAGCATCGGTATGATAAAGCGGACTAAAAATTGATTTTACTAAAGAAACCTATATTGTTTAAAAACAAAAACATACTACTATGCGATTGAAACCAGCAGGTATTATTATCATTATCCTGATTATTGGAATTCTGGCTTACTTAGCTATCAAACCACGCTTATCAAGCGCTGGCAACGACAATACAACGCAAACTTCAACACTTCCACAAAACAAGGATACAGCAATTCCTGACACTAAAAGTAACGCTTCACCATCCACAAATACAACCGCCGGTAATGAAGCACGTTCCTTCAATTACACACCCGAAAAACCGGTGAACGGAACCTTGCGTGGCGTAGTAGAAGTAGGTGCTACGGGATTTAACTCATTTGTCATCAATATGGATGCACAGAAACGTTGGGAGATTGTATCTAAAGATTTTGGAGAATCGCTGGCTTATGAAGGACTTGCCACAACAGATGATATTCGTGCCGGATTAAAGAAGTATCTCTCTGCCATGTTTGATAAAGGCGTTTCGAGCAACAATATGCACTTCGTTATTTCGTCCGGCGCACAGAAGGAACCAAAGACAACTACCATAAGTAACGAACTAAAAAAGATGGGTTACATAGTAAACAATGTAACAGCCGAACAGGAAGCCAAATACGCGCTGAAGGCAACCGTTCCACCTTCTTTTACCGATAATTCATTTTTGGTTGATATTGGCTCGGGTAATACTAAAATATCATGGGATGACAACGGAACTTTGAAAGCTTTGGAATTGCCCGGTGCAAAATATTATGAAAAAGGCACATCAGACGATGATGTGTATAACCAGGTAAAAAACGGAGCCGGTAAAATACCCGAAGGCAAGCGCAATGTGGGTTTCATTTTAGGTGGCGTGCCGTTTACATTGGCGAAACAAAGCCGCAAAGGAGAAGAACGATACACCGTATTAAAAGTGCCTGCTTCTTACAGCGAGTCTGATAAAAAAACGGCTGCCGGGTTGAACATTTACAAAGCCATTACCGACGCTACGAACACAGATACTTTTGTATTCGATTGGGATGCAAACTTTACCATTGGCTTTTTATTAAGCCTGAATAAATAGTTGTTATGAGCCTTATTAAGCATTTGCTAAATCCTTTTATTGCGTTTGATGAAGACAAAAAAAAGGAGCCGGACAAAGAAAGCAAAAAGGCTGCAGCGCCAGTACCACAGGCAATACAACCGGTTGCTGACGAAGATGCACATCACCCGTTAATTACTGACAGCGCTCATGCTGTGAATACGGCGAATAAAACGCCGGTTTATTCGCCTGCCGGCACAATAGCCGGACCGATGCCTGAGCATCAGCAATACTTTGAGAAATTGATTGATGACGCTAACAACAGGAACCCGTTGTTCCAGGGAGCCGATTATAAAGAATTTGTTGATAGCAAAATAGATATTGATGATATTACGGATGAAGCTTTAAAATATAAAACCGCATTTAATATTTTTAAAAATTCAGGACTTACCAAAGATAAGCTGTTATCTACCGGTCAGGAATACATTCATATTATCGGTCTTGATATGAATGCGTTTCAAAGTGCACACATGCAGCAATACAAGAAAGAAGTGCATCCGAAAGAAATATTGATACAAAAGAAAGCAGAAGAATTGCAGGCATTAACCCAACGGTTAAACGCTTTAAAAGGTGAAATTAACAGCCTAACCCAAGAGATTAATTTGACTAAAGAAAAATTAGATACCACAAAGAATTCATTCTTATTAGCCGGCGAAAACAAGCAACAGGAAATTCAGAATGAGCTGGATAAAATTGCTCATTATTTTTAAATTATCGTCCGCATTGTCAAGGCTTTCATTAAACTTTACAATATAGTTTTTCTACAGAAAATATGTATGTAGATTATTAGATAAAGTAAGATACATAACGACGATCTTGTATTGACATCTTCTTCTATAATTGTATTGATTAACTTTTTTAGTCGCGACAACCAACAACCAGAACAACCTTCATTTCTTCTTCATTAAGCAAGAACAATGACTTCAACCATTCCACTTTTTGTATTATTAAATGCTGCGACTTTCTTTTCTTTTGATATTATCAATCAAATACTTTAGTTGTTTCGGGTTTTCTATTTATTGCTACTCGTGTACATGATTTTTATACAAATAAAACTTTGCATTCAACGACAGAAAATATGATAAAGCAAATAAAATACGGGCAGATTATTTTGTAACTGAAAATCTTATAAGTATTAGTGAGAGCTGCTTTGACAAAGAGATGTCTTCTTGTTTAAATTTATACCTAAGAAATATCAAAACTCAATTTTCGGTGTTCAATTTGCATGAAAAGATTTTCATTTAAACATACTAATATACTGGCAAACGAAATAACCTATGAATATAGACATCGGTATAGAAAAAGAATCATTGCTAATAATGAATCATCAGGGAAATGAAAAACTGCAAACGGTTGAAGGAATTGACATGAAAGCTTTATTGGGAGTTCCGCACCTTTTTGGCCGGTATTATGAAACCCGGGAAGGCTTTATGATTGTGCCATTGGGCAATATGACTTTACACGCAAGTGGCAGGGTAACCGGTTACAGCAATCCTAACGAAGATAGCTGGATACCTTACGAACATGGAACCGTTAGCAGCGATAAGGCATTTGCTTTCATTACCAAACACAATACATGGATTCCCAGTTCTACCTGGCAGCAAACTTTAGCTGGTATGCCGATTGGCTTTTTTTGCGACGAGCCGGAAAAACCTCAGAAGTTATGCCTCATTCCAAATACAGCGGCTAAACAAAATAAGCAGATTATTTACTTAGTGGCGTCTTGTCTTCGCTTTTACAAACAAACGATTCCTAAACTCTTGGAAGAATTATTTGCAGAAGGCATTGAGCCGGAACGGATAAAAGTGGTGGTTAATGGTTGTGATGAAGATGATGACAGAACTATAAATGGCGTTTCCTATGCATTCAGCAGGCACAACGCCTGGGAATGGAGCGCATTGTATGAAGCTCCTCTTCGCTGGACATTCGACTATGCAATGCTGATACATGATACTAACCAAATCTTCCCCGGCTTCAGAAGAAAAGTGGAGACATTTAACCAATATCTCAATTGGGATCATCTGCCTGCTACGCCCTTAGCCCGTTGCCTGTTGGGATTGTATTCTTACTCTTTTTTAGGCCGAACAAATTCCTGGCTAAAAAAGACCGATGGTATTGATAAAAGAAATGGGATATTGGCAGAAGTAGCTGGCGAATTATTGTTGCGTGCAAAGACAGCTTTGGTAATGGGTGACATGGAAATGAACGGCGCTGCCAGGCAAAGTGAATGGCGCGAAGTAGCCGATGTTTTTAATACCGGAACATTACGTGTGCGGCGCGTGTTTCCAACAATTAATCTTCACAAGTTTTTACATACCGGCACTACATCAGCCGAACATCTGTAAACACCTGTTCAGGAATGTAGAAACAAGAAATAAGGTAAATACTGAAGTTCAGAGATTGGTAATATTCTATATTTAAACAGAACAGAATGTTACCAATCTTATTTATTTGAATTTATATTGTTTGATCTTTTCTGATTGAAAACATATTTTATAAAAGCAAAGCATCAAATAAAATGTTTGAAAACATAAATGAGATAATGTAAATGTTCTCTCTTCTTTGAGAAGTTGAAGGCTTGGTTTTTAGACAATATAAAACACAATACAATGTGATAAGTTATAAGTCTGCAACATCAAAAATTTATCACTTAAACGTTTGGCAGAAGTAACTATTTATAGGTTAGCCAAATCGTAAAATGATTTGTTTCCGAACATCAAATAAAACTTCTTACACCCGAATCAGAATAAGTTTCTCTAAATTCTTTGGGTGTGCAGTTTTTTCTTTTTTTAAAAATACGGTTGAAGTTAGAAATATTATTAAAGCCGCATTTAAAAGCAATCTCTGTAATATTATTGGTTGTTTCAATCAGCATACGGGAAGCATGTCCCAAACGAATTTCATTTAGAGTATCAACAAAAGTGTTCCCGGTTCGGCTTTTAAAAAACCGACTAAATGCGGTTTCACTCATCGAAGCTACTTTGGCAACTTCCGTAAGTGTAACAGCTTTATCAAAATGACGGTTTATATATTCCATTACTTTTTCTATGCGACGACTATTGTAGGAAAACGTATCGACATTGGTAAAAGATGAATCGGATAAGATTTTTATATTTCTCGATATAGAAAGATCATGTAAGATTGACATTAGTTCCAATACAGAATCGAATCCATGTTTTTTTGTCAAATCTATTATGCGGGGCATAATAGATTTGATTGTTTCTTTCGAAAATAAAATGCCACGCAGCGATTTGTCGAACATGGTTTTTATAAAGCTTAGCTGGTTGCGCCGTAATAATTTGTCATCAAATAAATCTCTGTGAAACTGTATGGTTATCTCATGAATGGTTTTAGAATTACACTTGTGAGTAAACCATCCATGTTGCAGGTTGGGTCCAACCAACACCAATTCCAGGTCTTCTATTTCAGAAATATGATCGCCGATAATTCGTTTTGCTTTACCGGCATGAATAATCAGGTTGAGTTCAAATTCTTCGTGTGTATGCAGAGGAAAATCAAAATGATCTTTTACTCTTGAGAATATAGTAAAGCAATCATTCTGGGTTAAAGGAATCACTTCCCGGAGCAGTTTAGCAATCATTATAAAAGTATAGCTATAACAAACTTAAACATCAATAAATATAATTATCAAATCTCAAATCAATTCTTAACTATTTTGAAATAAGAGAAGCTGATATATTGCTCATTACCAAAAACAATCCAATAGAATGGCAAAATAGTATCACAATATAGTCATTTCACCATAGGTTTGTAAAAACAGATAGCCGTATATTTCCGTTTGTTTTATTGTCATAAAATTCTGAAGCATCTTATAACAGCAACCATCGTTTTTTTGATATAATCAATTTTACATGAAAGAACTTTCTTTATTCTTTTGCTGGTCGGCGACCGGCAGATAATTGTGTAAAATTTTATCAGTTACCCAAAACATTATTCGCAAAAGATGCAGCCGTGCAAAAGCTTTATTAGTAAACAAATAATAATTCATAATGAAACAATACAAGTTGTTTCTTTTGCAGAATTCTAAAATAACAAAGACATATACTTACGGCTACTTTTAATGATGATGTTTCTTAGCAAATTGCTGCGCAGAAGCAATGCCACCACGGGCGCTGAATGGCTCGCTACTCGCTTTGGCACATCGGGTAAAAGCGTAAAGGCATCGCACAACATAGCAGCTACATTTGCTTTGCCGGGTTGCTTTGGCTTCCTGGCTTATGGCTTTATCGGGCTGGGCAAATTTGTTGAAATATTTATTCCCTGGCACTTCGTTCAGCCTTACATTCCCTTCACTGTTTTGGCTGAGTTTGTACCGCATTTACACGTGCAACTAACTATTTATTCGCTGATGAGTGTTACATAACTTTCTGTGCTTAATTCTAATTTTACCTGCCCGTTATTTACAGAAAGTATGCTTTCTTTCATATTGGTATCTTTATTTGTTACTAACATCTTTACTGTCTTTACCAAAGCAGGAAAACCAGCAATAATGGCATTACGCGTGGCACCATTATTTACAAGATGTATTGCGTAAGTATGACTGCTATTATTGCCTTGGGCCGCACAGGAAATAGCAGCTTTGTCTCCTGTTATCGGCATAGCAGACAAGTCTTTTGGAACAGATGCCAATTGCTTCAAATTCCAAAAGCGCTGACCCGGATGCAAAGAATCGTTATTACCAAAAATACTACCGCCGATAAGCGGAGAATAATCAGCCGTAAGCTGCCATTGGAGAATGGTTAACGGCTGGCAAATCGCCATTAATCTTGTGTACAAATTAATTTCTTTAATAGCATACGTCTGCTCCTGAAAAATGGCTGGATAATTCCATGCAGCTGCATCAATACTGCCTTCGCCAACAATCAGCGGAAGCTTCATTTGTGTAGCCGCATCTGCCCATTTTTGCAGCGTTTCTTTTTCCCAGCCCCGCCAGGAATGGAAAGAAACAGCACCAATATAAGGATGCGTAGCCGCGTCTTTCATAGCAGGATAAATGAAAGCGTATGTGTTGGCATCTGAGTTATCGCCAAGCAACATTTTGGTATGCAAACCTCTCGACTGAAAATAGGCGCCTAAGCCTTTTATTAGTTGTGCATGTTCTTCTCCGGTTTGACGAATGTTAATACCAAGATCAGATTCATTAAAAGAAAACATAGCAGCTTCCACACCATACGTATCTCTGAGGTAAATAAGATAATCAGCTATAGATTTATAGATCGCTTGCATATTG
Organism: Ilyomonas sp.; assembly: GCA_965199845.1. Taxonomy (GTDB): domain Bacteria; phylum Bacteroidota; class Bacteroidia; order Chitinophagales; family Chitinophagaceae; genus Ilyomonas. Next base: position 17,432 of record CBDATZ010000050.1, on the reverse strand, counting down.
CTTGTATCAAGCGGATTACCCCAAACGCCGTTGGGACGCGGACCACGACTTATATCTCCTGTAATTGCCCAGCGCGGCGCCGACCAGGCTGTAACAATAACAGGCATTCCCATTTTGCCAAGCCGCGCTGCCATTTCCATGCTTTCTTTTACATGAGGATGAATGTTACCGGCTTTTGCCGAATCTATGGGATTGCTGTCTTTTTGGGGTTGCCAAAGCTGAAGTGGCATCTCAACGCGCGCCCAGGCAACACGCATATTCTGTAAACAATAATTGATAACCCGCGGATCGGTTTTCGGATTTTGTAACCGGAAATTTCCGCCAAAGCCGGTAAACATTCTGCCTGTATCTTTTGTATTAAGCCGAAACGTAACCGGGCTTTTATCAACAATACCGCCTGCTTTGATAGTCAGCCTTGTTTCACCGGTTTGTTCATTTTGAATATTGCCTTGTTGCAATGGAATATAGATAAGAACATTGCCGATGCTGTCTTTTTTAATGATAACAGAAGCAGGCTTGATAAACGCAATTTGAATATTTTTTTGTGCCGTTTTTATTTGCAGGCTGTTAGCACTTGTGTGTATATCTTTTTTAACAGAGGTAATATTATATTTCGATGCTGCGTTTGATTGCGAGACCATTGTTGTGATGATTCCGTTCGCATAATCAGCTTTCGGTAGTTTAATATTCAAGAACAATTGCTCCGAATCAGTTGCTTTTTTGGCTTCAAACTTTATATCCACTTTAGTCAGACTTTTGGCAATGTCTTCGTTTACAACTTGCGTAAAATAAAAGCTGTCAATCTTTGTAGCAACAATTTGCTTATTACCATTTCGATTGTATTTAGGATGCTGACGTTCTAAAGCTGTGGCTTCTGTTTTTGACCAGTCGTTACTCACCACCTGAAGGCTCGTTTCAAATTCCATCAGCTGACCTTCCACCCGAATACCTGTTATATTGCCCCAGGGTTCCATCTCGGTTTGACTGTAAGCTTTTGTACAAAATACAGTTGCAATACACGCTAACAACAAGGTATATGTGTAATTCTTTATTAACATAAAAATGGTCGGTTTTAATAATGATTTTAGCAGGATATTTATTTTTATTTCTTTGCAAAACTGTTAATATCAATCGTTCTTTTTTCTCCTCTGCGATTGTTAATTACAATACTTGCTATGTTATTTTCAACCATTATAAAGCGTGATGATTGTGATAAAAAAGAACTGCCATAATAAAATTCTTCTTTCTGCACATTTCCATTTTTATAAGTAATGACTGCACTGATATCATCTGGTTTAGCATCAATAAATACGGGCTTCTTTTTCAAGGTAAACATCTTTAATCTATCCCGCGTTTGGCTTGCCGCTACAAGATAATTACCGTTGCTGCCTTTTAGTTTTACCAATGCTTTGCCATTGCCGGGAATATAAATACCGCTTTGCAAAATAGATTGCGGAGTGAAGTTTCCTTTGCCATCGCCTTTTAATAACAAACCATTCAAGGCATCATATCTTCCTGTGGTAACTTCGGTTCCGAAATCATTTCCATTAAGCAATACATCCAGATTTCCATCGCCGTTAAAATCATCTGTAATCATACCGTTAAGCGAAGAAACTTGGGCTTGTTTTGGCAACGGTATCATTGTAAATTTTCCTTTGCCGTCATTCCTCAAATAGCATGATTGCAGCATGTTGGCTTTGAGACGTAAAGCGCCTTTGCGCTGCTCCGGCGTGATGATACTGTCCATGGTTGCAGTAGCAAAAGATTTATAATTGGTGTACCTTCTTTTCATGCTAATCATCTGCTTAATCATATCATCTCTGCCAAAAGCCGGGAACTCTTTTTTTACGCCATTTTCATCCGGCAAATACAGAGAAGGAATAGCCGCATAGCTGCCATTATTATCAAAATCTTTGGCGGTGATATAAACGGGATATTTGCTACTTGCCTGGTATAATGTATTCAGTCCTACATTGGCTACAATATAATCCGTCCTGCCTGTGTGCCTGAAATCGCCGGCTACAATTGAATTCCACCATCCGAGCTGGTTACCGATGCCAGATGCAGGTGTTACATTTTTAAACTTTCCGTTTATGTTTTTCAAAAAAGTAACCGGCATCCACTCGCCGGCAAGAATTAAATCGGGTTGATTGTCATCGTCAAAATCGGTAAACAAAGCATCGCACACCAAACCAATGTTTTGCAAGTCCGGCGCAACTTCTTTCGTTACATCTGTAAATTTTGCTTTACCATTCTGCGAGTCGTTACGAAAGATAAAACTGCTGACCGGCTTTGGATAATTCCATGGATCTACGCGACCTGATACAAACAGATCGAGCTTGCCATCATTGTTATAATCAAATGCTCTTACACAAAGCTTACTTGTGTAATTTACAGGCAAAGCCGTTGAATCGCGTGTGAAGTTTCCTTTGCCATCGTTGATGTATAAATTATCATGGTAAGCGATATTACCAGGTGCATATTTATAACCACCGCTGGCTATGTAAACATCGGGTTTGTTATCGCCATTGGCATCAAATATTAATATCCCTTCGTCCTGATAGTTGGCAGGGCCGGTATTTATGCCAGGCAATATATCTTTCTGTATGAATTTTCCGTTTGATTGCTGTAAAAAAAGTTGTGCATGATTGTATGAACTACCGCCGACAATAATATCGTCATAGCCATTGCCATCTATATCGGCTGCGGCCAGTGCCGGGTAATATTCTGACAGTTTATGCGGGAGTAATTTTTGTATATTGAAATCTACAAAATCACCTTCCCTGTTCTTGTAATCTATACCTGTTTCAGATGTGGTTTCTTTAAATAAAGCATTAGTAGCCAGCACAGGCTGTTGCAATAAATAAGCTTCGTTTACATTGCTGATATTTACAGTCAGCGACTGATCTGCTTTCACATTTTTTATTACCTGTTTTTTGGCGTTATTCCATAATACAACAACCGAATCTATACGTGTTGTTTTGCCTAACCCAAAATGCGCTCCCGCTTGTAACGTAGACAGATAACCACGGTAAGGATTATTATCGTACATCTGTTGTTTATTATGATCGTAATAAATAGTAACGATCGTGCCTAAACCGTTTCTGTTTTGCCGGCTTCCTTTAAAATTAATCTGTAAAAAATGAGCTGATGAATCTTTGTTATCTCTGGATGTATTCCGATATAATAAAGCCTTATCGTTTATATTGTTAATAACCATATCTACAGCGCCATCATTGTCAAAATCTGCACAGGCTGCTCCGTTAGAAAAAGTGGGTACAGAAAGTCCCCAATCATTTGTGGCGTCGCCGAATGTCATATCGCCTTTATTATGAAATGCATAGTTATGAAGCTTTACCTGTGGTATCTGGCTAAGTATTGTTTTCTTAGAAGCTAATGCGTTTGCCTGTTCGCGATAAGTCATAAAATCGTGGTCTGTCAAATCACGGGGAAAGCCATTTGTAACAATCAAATCACGATAGCTGTCGTTGTCAAAATCAGCCAGCAAAGGCGTCCAGCTCCAATCAGTTTGCGCAATGCCACTCATGAATCCGATCTCACTGAATACCGGTTTTCCTATGGTATCGTTTTGCAATACGCGAGGTCCCTGATTTAGCTGCAAGGTATTTCGTACATATTGATACTGGTAGCCGTAAAAATCGAAGTTTTGATATGATTGATAACTGGAAGCATTCAACATCATTTTTTTTCGATAGTTATCTTCCGGGTTCATATCCAGTTCCACCACATCGGGTAAGCCATCATTGTTAATGTCAGTCACATCCTGCCCCATGGCATTATAAGATGTGTGTTTGAAATAATCTTTTACTTCATTGGTAAAAGTGCCATCGTGATTGTTGATGTAAAGAATATTATCGGAGAGAAAATCATCAGAAATATAAATGTCTTTCCATCCATCGTTATTGATATCGCAAACGGTAGCGGCATGACCATAACCTTCAAATACAATTCCTGCCTGCTGAGAAACATCATGATATACCGGGTGGTGTAAATGTTCATCCATATCATTCCGGTATAATCTCCCCCGGCTGGATGCCATACTTCTTTCATTACGTTTTAAAAAAATGGATGGATTGCTCGTATTGGAAGCTTCGTTAACTGTTAGATACATATCTAAATCACCATCATTATCATAATCAAAAAAGCTTGCCATAGAAGATTGCACATGAGCATCCAAACCATATTCGGCAGCCATATTTTTGAAGTGAGGAACACCGTTTTGTAATCCTTGATTAACGTAAAGTATGTTGCGTCTTTGTAATGAATCTTTACTGATTGTATTACAAACATAAATGTCCATAAGACCATCGTTGTTAATATCTACAACCGAGGCACCTCGAGCCCATCTGCCCAAGCCTTCCACACCTGCTTCTTCTGTTACGTCTTTAAATTTAAAATTACCCTGGTTTATATATAGTTTGCCGGCAACAAGATTGCCTGTAAAGTAAATATCCTGCAAACCATCATTATTAAAATCTCCAATGCCAACACCACCACCATTGTAGATATTGATAATGTCAATCGGGTTAACAGAATCGCTTTCAGTAATGAGATTATTGAAAGTGATACCGGAATGAAAAGAAGAAACTTCTTCAAACAATGTGTGTTTGTTTTTGCAGGAAATAAAGCAAACAAAAAAAAAGAAAATCAAAAAACCACTAAACAATTTCATATTTAATCTTATAGATAAGCCTGTGACTAAAAATAAAAAATTGCAACATCTATTAAGAGAAGAAGGCTTTGTAGCAATTACAAAGCCTTCTATAAAATAAAGTAATGTAATGATTAATAATTCGGATTCTGTATCAATGTTGGATTTGTTGCAATAGCTGATGCGGGAATTGGCAACAAATCATGTCCCGGAGGTATTGTAATTCCAAATGTATTTTTGATATATTCAATTTGTAATCCTGTTCTTCTCAGATCGTACCAAAGAGACATTTCGCCACCAAGTTCATGGCGGTATTCATTTACCATAATACTCATAAAATCAGGACCAAAAGATGATTCAGGAGCTGTACCCGTACCTCCCCACGCGCGATCTCTAACCAGTTTTAGCGTACTGGCTGCCCCGGCGGCATCACCGGTTTTAGATTGTGCTTCTGCTTTATCGAGGAGAATTTCTCCTAAACGTAACATGATTACATTCTGATCACCAAAAATATGTGTCTTACCATCTACGGAGCTGGGATTGTTACCTGATACATTCGGATCGCGCCAGAACTTCGTTCCATAATAACCGGAACGTGGCTGACCCGACTGGTCGCCTTTCCAGGGATCAGAAACTTTTCCGACTGTATTGATAATCTTGCCATCTTCACCTGTATAATGAGATGCCGGCGTGCCTGTAATTTGCCCGTTAAATCCTTGAATTACCTGTGCATAGGCTTTTATTCCACCAATGGCAACAATGCCCGGACTTTGCAGCGAATCGCCCGGTCCAACAATAGTTGCCGGTTTGCGTTTATCACCGCTTTCGAAAGATGTGTACAGAAGTTTATTCGCGTACGTATAACCGAAGTTTGAGACTTCCCAGGGATAACCAAAAGAAGACATCCAGGTTACTTCATTGTTATTATAACTCCAGTCTGGTGTGGTTCCTCCCGGCAGGCTGAATTGCAGTTCGAATATTGATTCCTGGTTATTCTGGTGATTGTACTCATGGATATCCATGTAACTTGTCATTAGTGTATAATGCGGAATTAAATCATTAAAAGCTGCTAACGCTTCAGGATAATGTTTAAGCCACATTTGTGCACTGCCAAGATAACCTAAAGCCGCACCTTTGGTAGCTCTGCCCAAATCTGCTGCAGCAAGGTCTTGTGGCCAAGGCAATAAATTGGCGGCGATTGTCATATCAGATACTACAGAAGCAAATACTGAATCCTGAGTTGCTCTTGGGTGCAATCCATTATCGGTAACGGTTTTTAATTCCAGCGGCACGCCACCGAATGTACAGGCTAAGTAATAATAATAAACGCCACGTAAAAAATAAGTTTGCCCGGTAAGAAAATTGGCTAATGAGTCATCAATTACACCGTCAGTATGCATCTTATCAATAATAGGTATGGCAGAATTGGCTCGCGCAATACCTTGATAAGATAAGTTCCAAAAAACGCCAAGCGATCCGAAATCTGTTGGAAACAGGTAGGTGTTATAAGCTACATCTGCGCCCCAGTTAAAGAAATCCTGGCTGGTATAGTTGGCATTGTACCAAAGCGATTTCAGAACAAAACTTTGGTTGTCATGTTGAAAACCATCGTATATAGCATTCACGAGACTAATTCCATCCTGTGGTGTTTTGAAAAGCGCATCCTCACTGATGTTGGAAGTATCTTGCTTATTCAGAAAGCTTTTAGAACAGCTCAACGCTAAAACAAAAGTCAGCGCCAGGAACAAGCTTACATAAATTAATTTTATATTTTTCATACTGTCTTTGTTATTACTTGTATTAGAAGGTCACATTTACACCAAACGTAAAGAATTTAGAAGACGGATAAGTACCTACATCCACACCAGACGCAGTTACGCTGCGTGTAGTTGCCCCCGTGGTTGGATCTGTTGCGGAAGGCAACCCGATTTCAGGATCAAGACCCGAATATTTTGTAATGGTAAATAAATTCTGAGCACTAAAATAAACTCTGACTTTAGAAATAGACAGGTTCTTTAATAATCCAGCAGGTAAAGTATAACCCAGTTGCACATTTCTTAATCTTACATAACTTCCATCCTCAACATAAACATCAGACGGGCGTGTATTAGCATTGAACTCATTAGCGTCAAGAATCGCATATCGCTGAGAAAGATTGGTTGGCGTCCAGGCGTTTTCGTAGTATTTTACACCGATGTTTTCAATTCCCACAGAACCGGTTGAACTGCCAAAACTCTCAAGTGTTCTTTCCTGGTAATTAAAGATTTTGTTACCAAATACACCATAAACAAATGCATTGAAATCGAATCCTTTATAGGAAAGATCAATATTCACACCGCCAAAAACTTTTGGAATGGGACTGCCTAAAGACGTCTGATCATCTGCTGTTATTCTGCCGTCGTCATTTATATCTACAAACTTACGGTCGCCCGGTACCGAACTTGTTGTGGGTCCTGTGGTTGGTTGATAGGGAGTTCCATATTTTGTCTGCGCAATCGCATTCAACTCATCAATTTCTTTTTGAGACTGGAAAATACCGGCAGATTTGTAGCCATAAAAAGCACCAACAGGCCCGCCAACATAAGAACGGCTGAAAGTTCCCCAGTTATTACTACCGGTTGTTGAAAAGCCTAAACTGGCAAGATTGTTCACATAGTCAATTCCGCTCGCTAAGCTCAACAGTTTGTTATTAACTGTACTTGCATTTACACCAATACTATAACTGAAATCTTTGGCTACCGTATGCGAATAATTTACCGAAATTTCGACACCGCTGTTGCTAATACTACCAACATTTCTAGCTGCCGTGGTAAAGCCTGTTTGACCAGGTACAGGTATATTTAATAAGAAATCTCTTGATTTCTTTTTGTAATAATCTACGGTAAGGGTAAGTGTGCCTTTTAGGAATGCAGCATCTAATCCAATATCTGTCTGATCAGAAGTTTCCCATTTCAAATCCGGATTTGGCAAAGCAGAAAGTACCAATCCTGGCTGGTACACTTTATTAAACGGATATCCGTTATTACCCGCATTGTTAGCTGCCGGACCAGAAGTATACTGAGCCAAATATTGAAATGGGTTAATGCCTAATTGATTACCAACCTCTCCATAACTGGCTCTGAATTTCAAATCTGATATAGCGGTTACATTTTTCAGGAAAGATTCCTGTTTAATTCGCCAGGCTACAGAACCCGAAGGAAAAATACCGTACTGATGTCCCTGAGCAAATTTGGAAGATCCATCTCTTCTTACGGTACCTGTAATCAGGTATTTATCCATAAAGCTATAGTTCAATCTTGCAAATTGCGAGGCGAGAGAAGTCGTTTGTTGATTTCCATAAACATTTGTCAAGGCAGGAAGTTGACCTAAATCTCTTAATTGATCACTAAATAAACCGTTTCCTTGACCACCTATCTGCCGGAATGTATTTTCCTGTGCAGAAACACCGCCTACAAAACTGATATTGTGTTCACCTAATGTTTTGTCGTAAGAGATTGTGTTTTCCCACAACCACTCAAATGTATTGTTGGCAGATTGAGAATAGAAATTGTTAGTTGTTTGCGTACCGGCGCCGTATTGTACCAGTGCACGTGTATCAGAAGGCGTAAAATAATAACCGGAGTAATCATTTGTATTTACACCCAAATTGGTTTTTACTTTCAGACCGGGAAGAATAGTAGCTTCCAGTGAAGTGGTAGTTAACAAATAATTGGTTAAGTTCTTTTGATCCTGCGTTTCTATATTGTATACCGGGCCGCTTCCCCAGTTTCTTACCGCTTGATTATTGGGATTAAAAAATCCGTAATTTCCATTGCCATCGCTTATTTGGTCGGTCAATTTGTTACCTGTAACAGTTGGCGGCAATTTGGTTAAGTATCCAACGCCGGCACTGGCACCTTGTCCGCCGGTTCCAAAAGGCAGTTGGCTATTGCCTCTTGTGTACTTAACGCTGGTAGAAGATTTCAGCCATTTAAAAGGCGTATAGTCTAAGTTGAGACTCAAATTGTACCTGGTAAATTTAGATCCCAACACGATACCTTTCTGATCGAAATAACCTGCCGAAAAAGCGGTTTGTACCTTATCGCTTCCACCACGTAAAGCAATATTATACTGCTGTCTTAAGCCGGTTTGATAAACCGCTTTCTGCCAATCGGCATTTGTTAATGAAGAAGGATTGCTCCACTCAGGCAATGCTGTGTAGCCATCAATAGTTGCTTGTTTGTTAGCCAGTGCACCAAACTGTTGCGCATCCAGTACGTCATACATTTTGGGCATAGATTGTATCGAGGTTAAACCATCGAGAGATACCTGAACACTGCCTGCTCTTCCGCGCTTGGTAGTAATGATTACAACACCGTTAGAAGCACGATTTCCATAAATAGCAGTTGCCGAGGCATCTTTTAAAATATCAATAGATGCAATATCGTTTGTATTTAATGTATTGATGCCGCCGGTAATGGGATAACCATCTACAACATACAACGGATCGTTATTTCCGAAACTACCTATGCCACGTATTTGTACTTGCACACCGCCACCAGGTGCGCCATCGTTATTGGTAACCTGTACGCCGGATGATCGTCCCTGAATAGATTGATCTAATGTGGTAACAGGCACTTTTTCAATTTGCGCTGATGTTACGCTGCTGATTGAGCCGGTTACGTCTCTGCGCCGTTGCGTGCCATAGCCTATTACTACAACTTGCTGTAAGGATTGTACATCCTGAATAAGTGCTACAACCAAAGAGGTACGATTGTTTACAGCTACTTCCTGAGTTGTATAACCAACAGCACTGAAAGCCAAGGTGGCATTGCCGGGTACAGTAATGGAAAAAGTGCCGTCATTGTTCGTTGTTGTGCCGTTGGTAGTACCCTTTACACGAATACTAACTCCAGCTAAAACACTATCGCTGTTGCCCGCCGTTACCCGACCCGTTACCTGGCGGTTTTGTGCATACAAACATATAGTTCCTATAAAACTAAACAGAAGTAAGAATGTAGTTCTCATAAGCCATTTCTGATAAGTAAAAAGTTGGTTGTTCATAATCATATAATCATAATAAAGAAAAGATAAACTCATAAGACTTGTTCGGTGCATTGTTAGCCATTCTTTTTTAAACACCGAAACTTAGAATAATATAAAGTTGGTTGCAGTACCGTTTATATACACCATAGAATTGAATCCTGCAAACATCGTAACCAGCTTTAAAACAAAAATTAAGATGAATTATTCATATCAAACTCATTTATATGGCAGTTAGTAAAGCATAAAAAATTATTGAATACGCTAGTTTTAATTAACAAGTAAAGCAATCTATTTAATCAGCAACCGGATATTTATTTCACATCAGCAAATCACTTTGTGCGACATAAATGCTGATCGTGTATTTTGATAAGTACAGCATTTATACATACAATCTTAATAACGTGTCATGCAAATTATAGATTCTGTTTTTATTTTCTTATAGTAATCGAAATAATATCTCTAAATGATAAAAAAGTATCACTCTCAAATGAAATTAAAAATTACTGGTTACAAGTAGTGAAACGGTAACTGAAGTTTGGCCATCAAAACAATATACTATGTCGTCTTAAACAAAAAATCACAAACTATATTTATGAATAAATTTTATAGCAGAAGTACAATATAAGCTAAAGTAAATGATATAAAAATTGAGTGATTGATAAAAAAATATCAACAGTCTAATGGAAAAAGATAATGAGCGATTAAAACATCAAACCTTGCATAAATGAAACAAAAACAGATGATAACAGTCGTTTGATTTAAAGCAATATAAGAGTTATAATCCTTAAATCTGAAATACATATAGTCAACCTTCTTTATTCAACATTATAGTATAATGTATAAGTATAACAATAACAATAACAATAACAATAACAGACTAGCATTGATATTGTACTCTATAAATCCTGCCGTTGCCTTCATCAGTAAATATTAAACTTCCATCCTTGAGCATCTGCAGTCCTGTAGGACGACCCCATGTCGTTGGGATGCTTGGATTCATCGAGGAATCCAGTAACAAAGTCCACATAGTATCCAGCTGGACGATTACTCTTATTGAATGGCACATACACTATTTTGTAGCCTGTTCCTTTATTGCGGTTCCAAGATCCATGGAATGCCACAAACGCTCCTTGTCTAAAAGATGATGGGAATGTCTTCCCTGTTGAGAACTGAAGTCCGAGTGCAGCGGAGTGTGCCTCAAAAAGAACATCCGGTGTGACTGTCTTTGCAGCAAGTTTTGGGTTTAGGCTTTTTTTGTTCTTAGTCAACATACGAGGATCCAGATTCTTTGGGGAGAGGTAAGTATATGGCCATCCAAAGAACTGTCCTTTACGTACTCTTGTGAAGTAGTCAGGAACAAGACCATCACCAAGCTCATCTCTCTCGTTGACTGTGGTATACAATTCCTTCGTTACAGGGTGAAGTGCGAGTCCAACAGGATTACGAAGTCCAGAGGCAAAGACTGACTGGTTTGAGCCGTCAAGGTTCATGGTCCAGATTGATGCACGCGTTGAGGGATCAATTCCAACATTTTCTCGTGAACCCACTGATACATAGATTTGTTTGCCATTTGGAGACAGGATGATGTTTCTAGTCCAATGCTCTCCACCAGCAGATATGTTAGCAATGTGCTCTCCAGTTCCGTTGATACTTCTCTGACCTTTCTTGTAAGGGTAACGACGGATTTCATCAGTATTAGCAACGTAAAAATATCCATCCGCAAATAACATTCCAAAAGTTTGCTTTAGACCATTCTTTGGACCAGCAAAGATTTCGTTGACATCGGCTGTCCCATCGTCATCTTCGTCTATAAGAATAGATATACGGTTCAGAGAGGTTTGGGTTACCAGTACCTCACCATTTGGAGTCAATGCCAGCCAACGAGGAGTTGTGAGGTTATTTTCAAAGACATTTACCGAGAATCCATCAGGAACCTTGAGTGATGGGTCTGTGGGGATTGGAATCACTTCAGGGGATTTTGAAGCACTTTTGCTTGCATAGGGCTTGGGGAGGTCACTCAAGGTGATGTTGATATGTTTTGGGGTGAAGTTGGTAGTTGGAATGATGCTATCAGGTCGGGCTAGACGAGCTGAACACTTTCTTTGGTGGAGCTGCTTTTGCAGTTGCAATGAGTAATACTGCAAGGACGCTTGTAAGTAAGAATTTGAGAGATCTCATAGTATTTGAAAATGAGTTATGATTATGGAGATACAAAAGCGAGTATAAATAATCACTGGTGAGGTAAAAGCTAGATTTAGACGAGATTTGCCTGATTTTTGTATTTTAAACTCTGATGGAAAGATTGATTTGGATTGGCAACAAAAATCTGTCTAAGGCTGTATTATGAAGAAAAAATCATTAGCCTTAAGAGCATTCTTCTATAGGAATCAATTGATTCTGATGGATATTATGTGACTGAGTCTCAATCAACTTGAGAGAAAGAAAAGTTAGTATTTCTGCCGTAGATCTATTTTTAAAAAACCAAAGGAACTTTCTTTAAAATTTGAAAAATCATAAATCTGTATTTTTGTCTTAATGCTAAATTTAGCTTAAAAAATGTAATTTTACAGCAAAGAGCTGTGCAGAAGGAAAAGAACATGTAAAAATACCTCCCGTGCGTTAGTAGCTCAAAAATAACGTATATTTTGGGGAAATAGTGTATATTTTAAATAGCTGTCCGGAATCTTCTTCGTAATTTTTCTTATTTTAAATGGAGCTTCTCTATAATTAAATATTTTTAACTTTCTGCTCTTGAGTTTAGTGGAACTAAATTCTCGGATAGCGAATAACCTAGCGCATGTTCTCAAATAATAATGGATTTAGAGTTAAACATAGAATCGAACTCGTATAAGATCAACAATAGAGCTGAGATTGGCACCATTTTTGCATCTGTTTCTAGCAACCATCATTGTGTGCACATTAATTAATTCTAGATTTTCGGAGTTTGATTGAGATTTTCTCCGAAATGTATTATTTTAGATCAATTTTCCATGCGAACAAATAATTTTGGCCTCTCAATCTAATGACGGTTCTAGAAGCAAAACTTTCACAGCAGTATAAGTATAAGTAAAAACTTAATCTCCACTCTCATCAAACATAAGATTATCTACAATTCTAGATTATAATTACATAGATGTTCCAGCAAATTCGGTTGTTTGCTTATGAAACATCAAAGTATTCCGTACCGCATGCCGTATGTCCATTAGATAAAACCGCTAACAGACCAGATTCTAAGGCGATCAAAAGCTCTAATACTGTATTTAAAAAGTACTTTAAAAGCAACTTTGAAATTTTTCAATAAGGGAGCCCCAGAAGAGAAACTGATATAACCGTAAAATTATTTCTAAGCAGCTTTATATTGGCATGTTAATTAAATATCTTTCGGTTTTACCTGAGCAGAGAGGAGTCAACGAATTAATAGCATTAATGCCGTGTTTAATAATTGCTAATTCCATGTACGGTTGTATCCAAACTTTTCGGACTACCAGTAATTTCAGCTCGTCCAGAAGGATTCCTGACTTTTTAGCTATTTAAACAATTTAATCTAGTGGAAGACTAACAAGCAAATAGGAGAACATTAGCTAAAGATTGTAAGTTGATCAGCTCTATAGTGTTTATCGGGACGATTACGACTTAGAGTAGTCACTTACCCGTCTATATAGGAATAAATTTTATAGATACCTAATTCATCAGGGGAATTCATTCGTTAGGCTTGAACTAAATCCAGTTTAACAGATTAATTAATTGACAGAATGTTCCAGAAAAGTTAATTAGACAAACAACCCGGTCATCTCTATCCTCGTCTAGTTTTATCAAGGATGTCCTACTTTATGTCTTCACTATAAGGAGAAAGGAAAAAACTTTTACGAGGTCAAATAGCAAAAAAATTTATTAGATACGGACTAGCTGAAAAATAAAAGTTTTAGGTGCTTGAATCCTTAAGGTTTCGATGCGAAGTTCTAGAATTTACGGCCAAAAAGCGAAAATTTCAGAGCAATACAGTAATTTTATATACTGATAAAATTACATGATACGGAGTTAGAATTTTTGGTAAAAAATTTTTAGGTTCGCGAGCAGGATGAGGAGATTGTCGGACGGTTCACCGAAAATGTCCGCCAATCCTCGACAAAATTTTGGGCTCTTAGTGAAGCACTGACAATAATATAGGAAAGAGGCATTTATATTCTATCATTTGAATTCATTTCTTTTTCTTAAGACTGTTTTTTATATTAGAGAAATGCTAAATCAGATTAATTGGCTTTCAATACGGAGTGGTACACTGTGGATCTCAATTAAAGAGAGGTTTGAAGAGGACCAGATCTCACGGGTATAGTTTGTAAACAAGATTTTGCAACCCTTATAACAGATTTTTGAATCCCTCGTCAGTAATGCGTTGACAGCTCGGAATGTAAGTCAAGCCGTAGTTATCATTAAAATTACCCGCTAAAGAACATTTGCCTGCCAAAGTCAAGACTAATATTGTGGAGAACTGCAAGATGCTTGAGGCTTTGTGATAGACTTCTTAATCCTTAATTGGTAATTTTGGGACAGTTAAGAATGAGAATAAATAAGTGGAAGTGACAGTTATCATTATTGTTACTAACTGAAGTCAAGGCTCACCGTGTGGAGAGCTGGAAGACACTTGAGACCTCGTAATAGACTTTCGAGTCCTTGATCAGTAACACTGGAGGAGCTATAGATGTATTATTCCTGAAGCGAATTTCTTATTTAAATTTGAAATGAATGGAATTTATAGATAACTTGACGATGATATTCAGATGATTAGTCAGTATTTATAACTTCGGAAATTCAATCACTAATCTCATTTAGGCGCCAAGCCTCTTATCTATTTTTTGAGGTATTCCTGAAATCAAGCAAGCAAATTTAATAAAAATCAAATTAAAACTCAAACAAAACCTCAAAAACTAATACACTCAAAATGGATCGAAACCTAACCACAGACAACAGCTTCATCACCACACTCAACCTCTTCCACTCCGATCGAGAAGTTCTACAAGACGCTTTAGCAAACCTTCACTAGCGCGGTAGAGCTTTATTCTCATGATTCGAATGCCTATGTACAGCTAGGGCTCATGTTATACAACAGATGCTATCCTCAAGCTGCCATCATAGCATACAATCACGCCATCTCCCTGGGACTCAATCATGCTACTGTACTTAGTCATCTCGGGGATGCTTTATGTGAGGTGAGTCGATATGATGACTCTATCGAGGCCTATAATACTGCCATTGAACTTGAGGCCTCATCATGTAGCAGAACATACACTAGCCTTGCATATGCTCTGTATTCTCGCTCGCGGTTGGTAGAAGCTCAGGATGCAGTTGTAAGAGCATTAGATCTTAATCCTAAGTGTGGTATTGCTCACCTTATGCAGGGAGAGATTTTGTTCAGACAGAGCAAAGCTGAAGAAGCTAAAGAAACGGTTAGGACAACCATGAGATTATGGTCTGTAGTCGGAGACATGCATATTCGGATTGACGTCGATTTATATGAGGTGTAGAGAGTGAAAGAAGTTGTCGAAGTCTACCAAGCTAACTTTAAAGGTGACTTCAAGTGGATGTACATGTAACTTGCACTCTATGTAAATACAAAGATGATTGATGGCAATATGTTACCAACAGCTATGAAAGCATGTGAAGTGGTCTTGAAGACAGAGTCATGTAATCTGCACGCTTATCTATCAGCCCTTCTGTGTGGTGAAACTCAAGTCTAAAATAACTTTCAGAGTGGTTTGCATTCAGTTCAACTGCGCTCTTTGCTACATCCAGAGCTCTATCTTTACTTTTTGTGGCAAGCATATGAAGATAATGGGAAGACCAAAGCCACCGAGGCGTACGAAAAAGTCTTAGAACTTAATAATAAACATTTGAAATACTTCAAAGCGTATTGCAACCTTGCAAATGCATTATATTAATAAGGTAGAGTTGATGAAGCGATGGAAACATATCGAAGAGTTACTCAAATCCGCCCTTAGGATGTCAATAAATTTTACAATCTTTGAAATGAATTAGATAAACCTGTTATATATTAAAAAACAGAGGTACAAATTTCTAAGCATGTGTTGGATAATCTCTAGATAAATTTCAATCTGTTTATATTGAGAGAAAATCTGTTAATTAGCGTATCTGTATAACATTAAGAATTTATGACTACGTTCAAACCTAGTAAGAAATGAAAATTTTATTATTTTATTTTTAGTAAATGTGTTTATAGGATCACTTAAATCTATATACATATAGTCAATCTTCTCTATTCAATAATGTAGTATAATATATAACAATAACAGACTAGCATTGATATTGCACTCTATAAATCCTACCATTACCTTCATCAGTAAATATTAAACTTCCATCCTTGAGCACCTGTAGCCCTGTAGGACGACCCCATGTTGTTGGGATGCTTGGATCATCGAGGAACCCAGTAACAAAGTCTACATATTATCCAGCTGGACGATTCTTCTTATTAAATGGCACAAAAACTATTTTGTATCCTGTTCCTAAATTACGGTTGTACGATCCATGGAATGCCACAAATGCTCCTTGTCTAAAAGATGATGGGAATGTCTTACCAGTTGAGAATTGAAGCCCAAGCGGAGCAGAGTGTGCCTCAAAAAGAACATCCGGTGTCACTGTCCTTGCGGCGAGTTTTGGGTTTCGGCTTTTTTGGTTCTTAGCAAACATACGAGGATCCAGATTCTTTGGCGACAGATAAGTATATGGCCATCCAAAGAACTGCCCTTTTCGTACTCTTGTGAAGTAATCAGGGACAAGACCGTCACCTAGCCCATCTCTCTCGTTCACTGTGGTATATAATTCCTTCGTCACAGGGTGAAGTGCAAGTCCAACTGGGTTACGAAGTCCGGAGGCAAAGACTGATTGATTTGAGCCATCAAGGTTCATGGACAAGATGGCAGCACGCGTTGGGGGATCAATTCCAATATTTTCTTGTGAACCCACTGATACATAGATTTGCTTGCCTTCTGGAGACAGGATGATGTTTCTGGTCCAATGGCTTCCACCAGCAGATAGGTTAGCAATGCGCTCTCCAGTTCCGTTGATACTTCTCTGACCATTCTTGTAAGGGTAACGACGGATTTCATTAGTATTAGCAAGGTATTAATATCCATCAGCAAATAGCATTCCAAAGACTTCGATTCAGACCACTCCTTAAACCAGCAAAGATTTCGTTGACATTAGCTGTCCCATCGTCATCTTCGTCTATGAGAATAGATATACGGTTCAGGGAGGTTTGGGTTATCAGTACCTCACCATTTGGAGTCAATGCTAGCCAACGAGGAGTTGTGAGGTTACTTTCAAAAACATTCACCGAAAACCCATTAGGAACCTTAAGTGATGCATTTGTGGGGATCGGAATCACTTGAGGGAACTTTGAAGCACTATCGCTTGCAAAAGGCTCAGGAAGGTCATTCAAAGTGACATTGAAACGTTTTGGAGTTAAACTAGTAGTTAAGATGATGCTATCGGGTCGGGCTAAACGAGCTGAACACTTTTTTGGTGGAACTGCTTTTGCGGTTGCAATAAATAATACTGCAAGGATGCTTGTAAGTAAAAATTTGAGAGATCTCATAGTATTTGAAAATGAGTTATGATTATAGAGGTATAAAAGCGAGTATAAATAACATTAGCGAGATAAAATCTAGATTTAGACTCGGAAAAGATTCGCCTGATTTTCGTATATTAAACCTGAGGGGAA
>CBDATZ010000049.1:0-75614 GCA_965199845.1 Ilyomonas sp. | reverse complement strand
TAACTTCCTGTTGTTCAGGTGTATTATTGGTGGCTGTTTTGATTGTTTCGCTTGGCTGTGCGTAGGACAATTGTGCACTTATAATGATTAGGAACAGTCCAAGAATTTTTGTTTTCATGTGGTTTGATTTTTATGTTTTATAAAAGAGAAATTTTCTTGTGTAATGATGTTTATTTTACTGCCTTATATTCCTCATCCGTCACTTTTTTCAGCCAGATCGTTTTGCCCTTTTGAGTAGGTGTTACACCAATATAGGCAAAGCTGCTGTTGGGTGCTGCGCCATGCCAATGTTCAACTCCCGGAAGGCATTTTATAATATCACCTTTATGTACAACTTGTCCTGGTTTGCCTTTCTCCTGGTAATAACCTGTGCCTTCTGTAATCAACAGGTATTGACCTGCCGGGTGAATGTGCCAGTTCAGCTTTGAGCCGGGCGCATATACAGCTTGTGCCAGGCTGAATGTAAAGGTGCTGTCGGGATGATTTAATTCGTTGAGCCAGATGGTTCCTGTGTAATCGTCTGTGTTGGCACCTATTTGTCCTTTTGGGAATAAAGTAGAGTCTTGCGCTTTTGCATGATTCAGAAAAGCGGTAGTTAGTATCATCAATACCAAGAATGATTTGCTTAGTGCTTTCATTTTTTTGTTTTAAAAAATTATGTAGTCAACAGAACTCAACCTCAATAGATTGAGTTCTGCCTTTTTATCTACCGATTCACCATTTTCTGCCCCTGTTCATTATAGCGGGCACCAACGATTTCGATATTTGATATTGTATTATTGATGTTGCTTACATCATCTTCGCTAAGCGTAATATCTGCTGCGCCGATATTTTCTTCCAGGCGATGTATTTTAGTTGTGCCGGGAATAGGAACAATCCATGGCTTTTGTGCAAGCAGCCACGCCAATGCTATTTGTGCGGACGTTGCATTCTTGTCTTTTGCAATAGAGCCAAGCAAATCAATTAAAGCGCTGTTTGCCTTCCGGTTCTCTTCGGAAAAACGGGGAACAGTATTTCGGAAATCAGTCTTATCAAATGTTGTGTTCTCATCAATTTTTCCGGTCAGAAAACCTTTGCCAAGCGGGCTAAAAGGCACAAAGCCAATACCCAGTTCTTCAAGCGTTGGCAGTATGTCCTGTTCAGGCTCCCGCCACCAAAGAGAATATTCGCTTTGCAGCGCGGTAACCGGCTGTACAGCATGTGCTTTACGGATAGATTGCACACCAGCTTCCGACATACCAAAATGCTTTACTTTCCCTTCCTTAATTAAATCTTTTACTGCACCAGCTACATCTTCAATCGGTACATTCGGGTCAACACGGTGCTGATAAAATAAATCAATCACATCTGTTTGTAAACGTTTTAATGCGGCTTCTGCAACGGCTCTGATCGTTTCAGGACGACTATCTGCGCCCATTGGCGGCTTGCCATCTTTAAAGCCAAATTTTGTAGCAATAATTACTTCTTTGCGAAACGGCGCTAATGCTTCACCAAGCAACTCTTCGTTTGTATAAGGACCGTATGCTTCAGCGGTATCAAAGAATGTAACTCCTTTCTCGTACGCAGCACGTATCAGCTTAATACCTTCCTGTTTATCGGTTGCCGGACCATAACCAAAGCTTAAACCCATACAACCTAAACCCAGAGCTGATACTTCCAGGCCGCTTTTGCCTAATGTTCTCTTTTTCATAATTTTTCTTTTGTGAATTAGTCATTTAATTTTCTTTCGCCCAGCCATTTTACCATTTTAGGATCGCGATGATCGAAGAACAAGCTTGCATTCGTGTCCAATGTTTTAATGGCTTCCATATCATCTGCACTTAACTGGAAATCGAAGATGTTGAAGTTCTCTTCCATTCTTTCTTTTCGCACTGATTTTGGAATGGCAACAATGCCTCTTTGCGTAAGCCAGCGAATGACAATCTGAGCAATTGATTTGTTGTAATTTTTTCCGATTGAAAGAAGCAATTCGTTGTGAAAAATATTGTTTTTGCCTTCAGCAAATGGTCCCCAGGATTCTATCTGCACATTGTTTTCCTGTAGAAATGTTTGTGTTTCTATCTGCTGATGGAAAGGGTGCGTTTCAATTTGATTAACAGCCGGAACGATTTCGTTATGAATGATTAAATCAATCAGCCTGTCAGGTTGAAAATTGCTGACACCGATGGCTCTTACTTTTCCTTCTTTGTATAGTTCCTGCATCGCTTTCCATTCGCCATATACGTCGCCGAATGGTTGATGAATCAGGTACAAATCCAGGTAATCTAATTGAAGTTTTTTGATTGAATTTTCAAACGCTTTTTTGCACCTTCATAACCGTGTGATTGTATCCATAGTTTGGTAGTGATAAACAGTTCTTCTCTATTTACTCCGCTTCTCTTGATAGCTTTACCAACCGCTTCTTCGTTTTCATAAGATTGCGCTGTGTCAATCAAACGATAGCCTGTTTCGATGGCATCAACCACGCTTCTTTCACATTCATCCAAATCTTTAACCTGGAAAACGCCAAATCCTAAGATGGGCATGTCAACTCCGTTATTTAGTTTTACTGTTTGCATAATTTATCTCTTTCGTATTGCAAAGCTCCTTGTATTTGCCTGTATAAATAGTATACAGATTCCGGTTTTTACTACCAATATTGCTGATGCAACTGAACAGATCTAATAAGTTTTTGCGTTTTGCAAATGCTTCACTTCAATCACTTCTTACATTTTATAGTCTGAATTAGTGCAGATTCCCAGACGTTACGGCTTTTTCAATTACATCAAGTCTCGCTTTTTTAGGATCGGGTTCGCCGACTGCCGAGCCATCAGGCCGGAACTCTAAAATCTCATTCTTTTTGGAATCATAAACGGGCCATTCCGGCAATCCACTTCCATTAGGATTACCCGTTTTAGCAAAGTTTGCCCAATAAGTATTCATCATCTTGGCAACTTCCAAATCTTTAGGTGCTATTGCAGCGCCATTCCAGCTTCTTAAGTTATTGAATACATACCCGATTTCAGAGGCATGCGCTGCGCCATAACGCATAAATTGTTGCGCCGAAGGGGAGACATAGGAGAAAAGATAGATATACGCCGGAACTCCCTTTGCTACAAATGCTCTGGCAGTAGATCTGGCAGGTTCTGCCCATACTTTATCCGTATTGACCATCGAAAGCATTTTAGCGAATTCGATATTACCATCAGGATCGTAGACCGTACTCGCTTCAGCTTTCATGCTGCCGAAAAGATTTAGTAACGTGTCTTTAGACCTGGCATTGACAAAACCGGCTGGTACTTCCGCACTATTTGAACCAATAATAAGTGGAACCGATGCCTGCTTACCGGTATTGTATGCGCTCTGAGCCGTTTCTACAACCAGTTTGCCATCGAGAATCGGACCTGAATAAATAAGAGCAGCTTCTTGTCCGTCAGTTTCCTGTCCGCCATCTACAATTTGCGCGACAGTCAAGGCACGGAGCTTTGCCAGCGCGCTTGCATCTGTGCCTTTGATTCCGTGTTTACGGGCAAAGTTTATCCCGATGGTTTCCGCCGATACGGGATAGTACGAGTCAATATTATCTTTACTAATAGGTCGCCCGGTAAGAACACCATCTCTACCACCGCCTGACTCACTAATTGCTTTCTGAAAAAGACCTTTCGCGCTTGGTATGGTTATAAGCGAATGTACCGAAACACCACCCGCAGACTCGCCAAAAATGGTTACGTTTTTAGGATTTCCGCCGAATGCGGAAATATTTTGCTGCACCCATTTGAGGGCTGCAATCTGATCCATATAAGCATAATTGCCTTTCGGTTCTTCCGGATATTCCTGACTAAGGGCAGGAAAGGCGAAAAAGCCAAGGCGTCCCAACCGGTAGTTGAATGTAACCAGAATAACGCCTTGTTTGGCGAACTGAACTCCAGAGAAATCGGGCTGCGCACCACTACCGAAAACGAAGGCTCCGCCGTGTATCCATACCATAACCGGCAGCTTTGCTTTCTGTGCAGTTCCGGCAGGTTTCCACACATTCAGGTACAGACAATCTTCAGACGAAGTTTTTGAGATTGAATCAGAACCAGGAGGAAAAGATGCCTGTGCACAATCTGCACCGAACTTGCTTGCGTCGCGTTCTCCCTGCCAAGCCTTGACTGGCTGAGGAGGACGCCATCGATAAGCGCCAACCGGCGGTGCAGCGTACGGAATTCCCTTAAAGATGGAAATATCACCTTCAGTGATTCCACGCACAAATCCGGAAGCCGTGCGAACTTTTGGTGCAGAGGTCGAGACTGTTTGTTGTGCATGTGAAGAACATGCAAAGAGCAATGTAAACCCTAATAATTTTTTCATAGTGACAGCTTTTGATTGAACGCTGCTTTTTGTAACGTGCAATCTTTATACAATTAGTTGTGTAAAGGTCTCAGCTTTCTTTTGTGATGATGGTATACAGATTCCGGTTTTTACTACCAATATTGCTGATTTGGAAATGCTATGTATGAGAAGGATGAATTAAGCGGTATTTTTGAATCAGGTAAAATAGCAGTGATATGGAAGATATGAGACGGTTTGAGACAATCAACGATTATAATGTATTCAACAACAACGAAACTTTGCATCCTTTGGTGAGTGTTGTGGATTTGTCGAAAGCAAGTCCGCGTCAAGGATCAAAAATGTATTTTGGCTTTTATACCGTTTTCCTGAAAGATGTAAAGTGTGGTGATTTGCTTTATGGACGTCATACGTATGATTACCAGGAAGGCACATTGGTTTTCCTTGCACCCGGACAAGTGGCGGGAGTAAATAGTAATGGAGAAATTTATCAGCCAAAAGGCTATGCGCTGGTGTTTCACCCTGATCTTGTGCATGGAACTGAGCTTGGACGACATATGCAGGAGTACAGTTTTTTTAGTTACCAATCCAATGAAGCTTTGCATCTTTCAAAACGTGAAAGGAAAATTGTTTTGGATTGCTTTTCAAAAATCAAATACGAGCTGGAACATGCCATTGACAAACATAGTAAACGATTGATTGTATCTACGATTGAATTATTCCTGAACTATTGTATTCGTTTCTACGACCGGCAATTCATTACGCGTGATACAGTACATAAAGGTATATTGGAAAAGTTTGAAACGCTGATGAACGAGTATTTTATAACAGACAAACCACAAACGGTTGGTTTGCCATCGGTTGCTTATTGTGCGGGTGAATTAAATTTATCACCAGGCTACTTTGGCGACTTAATAAAGAAGGAAACCGGAAAAACAGCACAGGATTATATACAAGCGAAAGTGATTGATGTGGCGAAAGAAAGAATCTTTGACCAAAGCAAATCAGTTAGTGAAATTGCGTATGAGCTTGGATTTAAATACCCGCAACATTTTATCCGGTTGTTTAAACAATGGGTTGGGCAATCGCCTAATGAATATAGGTTGCTGAATTAGGTTTATAGAATGTCTTTGCAGGATTGCAAAGTTTAATTCCCTTTCTTTAAATATGATGGTCGTAACTGCTTTTATCAAAAATTCCTCGACTTAATAATATGTAAAAAGCATCACCAAAAGGCAGGAACGGAAATGCAATCTCTTCGATTATTTATACGAAGTTGGAGAGAATCTATTGTGCGCTAATTGGGTTTGCTGATTCCTAAATTTTCATTTTTATACAACTCAGGATTTTCAACAACTTTAGATACAAATACTGCAATACTTTTTCGTGAGATTGCTGTACCAATTTCAGGACTTCCTTTATAAGTAATGGTGTAGTCAACCTCATTAGCATTCGTAAACCAATCTGGGCGCAAGATTGTGTAATCTAAACCCGAATTTTCTATTATATCAGCCAGCTTCAGATAAGGTATTAAAACTGGGTTTGCCGGCATATTGTAAATACCAATGGAACTAATGGCAATGATGCGATTTACGCCCGTTTCCTGCATTGCTTTTACAATGTTCTTCGTCATCGCTTCCAGATTACCGGCAAGGTTTACATACACGATATGTTGACCTTTGATAACTTCTTTCAGCTTTGCGTAGTCCATCACATCGCCTTCAACAATTGTAGTGTTGCTTATATGGCTATTGCGCAATCGGTTCTTGTTTCGCAGAAAAAGGGTTAGATGAACGTCTTTCTGCTTTTGTACTTCTTCTATTACATAAGGTGCAAGACTTCCGCCTGCACCAATGAAGATTACATTTTTCATTTTGTTTACTTCATTACCTGATTACAGAAAGACAATAATGTTTATTTCGGAGCTGAATCGCCATACCAGTAAGCTGCTGTTACACCACCATCCATCAGAAAATCACTACCTGTAATAAACGCACCATCATCACCCATCAGTAGCGCACCAACCGTTCCCACTTCATCCGGCGTACCAGCGCGTTTTGCAGTGGATGCTTCTATCATGCGACGATAACCGTCACCACGGGGTCCTTTCAATTCATCATTCGCAAGTGGTGTGATAATGATGCCGGGGCTGATTGTATTGACCCTGGCGCCACGCTTGCCCCAACGAACAGCTTCAGCCATTACACGTAAAGAGTTGCCACGCTTGGACAATTGATAAGCATGAAGCGAATCTTTTATCTGGTCTAACTGGAGAAAAGGAAGCTTGAGCAGTTCCTCAACCGGCGTTGTAGCAAGCGCTTTGTTTTGTTCTACTGACAGAGGTGGCAAACGATGACCAGATTGTGAGGCAATTACAACACAAGACCCACCGGCTGCAATGACATTACCAAACGCTTCCAGCACCAAAGCAGTACCATACAAGTCAACATGCAGAATCACTTCCGGCGGAGCCTGGGAAGGAGAAACACCCGCTGCATGGATAACCCCAGCCACTTCGCCAAGAGATGTTGCTTTTGCAACCAGAGCATTAACGGCGGCGCGTGAGGATACATCAATAGTTGCTGTTGTTACCTCAAACCCGGCATCATTTAGCGTTTTCGCAGCTGCATCCGCATTGTCCTTGCGCAAATCAGCTAATAACACATGCTTACCAGCGCTGACTCTTCTTGCAATCGCCTGACCGATTGAACCAGCTCCAATAAGAACAATTACTTTTTTCATTATAGTCCTTTTATTCTATACAATTGTTTATTAATTGTTCTCTTTTATTGTAGTCATGTCAATTACAAAATGATAATGCACATCACCTTTTAACAGGCGTTATTCCTGCGTTTATTGCAGCACCCACCATGACTTTATATTCGGTTAGTGAACTGCTCCCGATAGTAGAAGCCAGTATGGCAATCAATCTTGTTTTTGTATCAAAAGTGTCGTGCGCAATCACTTCATCAAAAGCAATGTTGTCGAAGAAAGCTATAAACCTCGGATCGGTTTGCTGGAATGTTGATTTGTGATTTGGCAATATTTCTTCATGATTGCGGTGCGCTGCTTCTGTTATAGTTGAAAATACTTGTTGTGTTTAATTTTTCATGAATATTCTTTTATTCTTCCACTATTTTTTAAAGCTGTTATACTCTTCATCTGTTACCGGCTGCATCCATTCTACCGCACCTTTTTGCGGATTGGTCGTAATCGCCAGATGACTGAATTCGCTATCAGGCGTTGCGCCATGCCAATGCACGACATCAGGAAGAATTTGCACGACATCGCCGGCTTTCAACAGTTGAATGGGCTTACCTTTTTCCTGAAAATATCCTTGGCCGGATGTGCAAAGAAGAATCTGTCCGCCCGGATGACTATGCCAGTTATTGCGGCAACCTGGTTCAAAAGTGACATTGCCGATAGGGCAATTGAATACCTCATTTGTTATCAGCATTTGAAGCCATGCGGTACCGGTAAAATAATTGTTGGTGATTTTATCACCTTTCGGAAAAATGGTGTTGTTCATTGTTGTTGATTTAATCAATTATTATTCATAATTCTTTTATGCTTACGGAGCGAAATCTTTCCGGTAACCACTTCACCTTTAAACGGCTCCAATGCCTCTGCCACAATTTCTTCATTGGTGAATGGTCCGTACATCTCTGCTGTATCGAACAAGATTACACCTTTCTCAACGGCAGCCCGGAATAAGTCGATTGTATCTTTTTTATCTAATGCGTGCCCATACGAAAAATTTAAACCCATACAGCCGAAGCCAAGGGCTGATGCTCGAGTCCAATTTTGTCTAATGTTTTTTTTTGCATAATTGCATATTAAAATTTATAAATTAAAACTTGTTTTGTCAATCATTCTGGTAGCGCACTTGCGTAAAGTGCCAGTAGTTTCCATTGTTTTTCATCTTTAATAAATACTTCTATATAAGATAAATGACGATGAAGCTTATTGCCATTAAGTGTCATCGTAAACCTGCCTTTGCCAATAATAGTAGCAGTATTGTTTTTTACTGTTACAGTGTTTTGTTCCACATTTATACTGTCATGCTTGAAGTTACCACTTCGTAATGAGGTCAGGTATTGCTCTTTATTTTGTATCTCGCCACAACTGTTTACAATGCTTATTTTTTCGTCGAAAAGATGAGCCAGTGAGTCCATATTTCCGTTCACTTCCCATGTAAACATAGAGCTTGACAAACGTAAAACCTTCGCTTCTTCAGAAGATTGAGAGAATCCTTTGCAGAAGAGGAATAAGGCTATCAGGAACAGAGGTGTTTTCATTCGATTTGTTGCACGTCTTAGTAGAAGTAAAAGTAAAGACGATAAGACTTCTATATTTTTTAGATATGGTTTGTCAGAACAAAGAATAAAAAATTCAAACGTGAGCGGAGATCAATCTTTAAAAATACTTACAATTTCTTTTCTCAATATCAAGTAGGATTAGCTTTAAGTGCCGATACATTTGGAGAATAGTAAAATATGGTATCACTATTAATTAATTCAAGTTGTTAGTTAATCAAGGGATTTTATTAAGAGTAAAAGCAAGGATAAAAAGGACAAGTTTGAGAAGAAACCCTTTGAAAGTTACAGCATGAATGGTTCTGAGAAACAAGGCTTTGATCTCACTGAATGTGGTTTCGATTCTTTTCCTCATTTGTTCTTTCAGAAAGCTCATCCATGGCTCATCTTTTCTCTTTGCATTGCTTCTGCGCTGTATCATCAGTTCAATCCCATCCGTTTCTTTCATATCATCTTCTATGGTGTAATCGGTGTAAGCCGCATCGCCATATATTTTACTTTCTGCTGCCACTGCCAGGGAAAGTTTTTTCAGTCCCTGTACATCGCTTTCACATCCCGGCACAAAGCAGAACTCAACCGGAATGCCTTGTGCAGTAGAGAGCACCTGCACTTTTACTCCATAAAAGTATCTTCTCATGCTTGCCTGTTTTCCTCTCCATTGCTTTCCGCTGAGCAGTCTTGAACGGCTGATACGAATGTTGTCACATACTGCCACTGGGAAAGAATCAATGATGTATTCGGATGCACCGGCAGCTGTCTTCAAACAATGACCGATCTGATAGAACAGGCTGAACAGCAATTCTGATACCTCATGCAGACGCCGGTTGAAACGACTCTTATCCAACATACGGGGAACCAGCTTTGCTATCTTCATGAACTGTCTTGCGTTGTCCTGATGACCACCAAAGTAAAGAGCCGATACAAGGGCTGTTGTAATCACTTCGCTATCACTTACTTTCCTTCTTTTATCTTCCTTGTGTTCAACTGCTTTTAAAATGTCATCCACAATACAATAAAGAGCTATAATTTTATCCTCACAGAGCATCGGTACATAATTTTAAGTGTGGTAACTCAAAATTATTCCTTATCCCTTGCTCTGTTCTCTTATTCTATAACTAGCAACTTGGGTTAATTAGTAAAAACATTTATAAGAGTAGAGTTGATTAGCAAATCATAAAAGATTCATCAATGATTGGTTAGAATTATTAATTCTACTTTTAAGAAGTATTAAAAAGAAATTTTTCATTTCATAAAAGGTAGATTTACTTTAATATCAAATTTTAGCAAACGAACCTTCGTAGATGATCTTGCCCTGACTTGATGTTGCTTTAACTGACCTTGGTTTTTTATGTTAGATATCCTGTGTGATTGTATTTGTGATGCCAATTTTTCCGTTTTGAAAAATATGGTAGGATAAATAGGAACTTTCTATTGTTGTGTACTTGTGGATGCTTATACATTTACTAATCTTCATATATACCCCATGTATAGATTTTCTCTAAAAATCATGTTCTTCTTATTTGCATTTATCATTTTCCAATTGGAATACAATACTGTGTTTGGTAAAGAGACCGAAAGAATTGCTGATAATACTCCTTATCAAACAATAACATTAAAGCATAGTGAAGTAAAAGTTATTTACTTCTACATCAATCTTAAAGGAAATGGTTTCTATAAAATTTTAAACAAGTCAGGTACTAACAAGATTAATTGCTGGTAGATAAAATGACCTTTTGGAACTGTTGAAGGAGTTGGTTCCTTATCAAAGCAAGGAAGTATTCCTTTTAAAAGATTAATATGGGAAAACTAAAAGTATCAGGTGCAGATTCGGAGACTACTATTCTTATCACAGATAACGCTGAAATAGCAGTAAAATTTCCAAAAATTCATTTTTAGTAAACACCATTAAAGCGATGTTTTATGAAGAATTATTGGCTTTGGATATCTATTTTATTCTGGTTTCAGTGTTTTTTACAACAAACAAAATACAACAACACCTTATTTAATAACTTCTGTAAGTATCCCTAAAAAACGGACAGTTTAGAATTAGAGAAAGCAGTATAATTTTAAACTGATAAAAATGAAAAACACACGATTCACAGAGACACAAATTGTTACCAGGAGCAACAGGAAGGAGGCAGAGCGGTAAAAGAAATCTGCACCTATAGTATATGTTTCAGGCTCCACAACCTATCAATTTCGTTATGGTTTGACCACAAAGCCATTCATAGTCAATCTTCTTACTGCTCAAGAATAAAGGTATTATGTGATCAAACCAATAAGAATTTCCAACTTAGATGTAAATCTGCAATTGGATGATTTCGCAACCCTTGATCACATTCAGTAAGGTGTTGATCAATATAAGCATTGATAATCAATTATTTTGTCGGTCATAAATGCACAAAATCAGTGGTTTAATTAAGCGAAATCTATAGGTTGTTGACAACACAGCGCGAATAACTGTTAAAACTTTAATTACATAATTCACTGAACCAACAAGGAAGTTATACTCACCTTTGTGCTCACATAAAAACAAAAAAGCGATTAGATTTATATCTAATCGCTTCGTTACTAAGTGGGAGCACACGGGTTCGAACCGCGGACCCTCTGCTTGTAAGGCAGATGCTCTAAACCAGCTGAGCTATGCTCCCTTTTTGTTTGGGAGTGCAAATATAGCTGTGTATCTTTTTCTTCCAAATTTTTTTTAAAATAATTGCCGGTTGTTATTATCGCTTTTATTGTAATATTTTTGATGAATGAATGAGATTGGTATTGGATTTAAGCCGCAGCAGGATGAAGAAACAGACCTACTTGTGTCTGAAGGTAATCCGTTCGGTTTAATTGTGTGGAATGATGAAGTGAATACTTTTGAATGGGTAATTGAAACATTGATTGATGTCTGCGACCATTCTGAAGATCAGGCAGAGCAATGTGCAATGCTCATTCATACCAAAGGAAAATATGCCGTTAAACACGGCGATTTTGATACCCTGAAACCCATGTGCGATGCCATTACGGAAAGAGGCATTGGTGCAACCATCGAAACATTGGCTGACAAATAATATTTGCAGTGCCGCTTCATATTTTAAACGATAAATTTTGGTTTCCGGATGTAAACGATGCACTGGAAGATGGCTTGCTGGCTATTGGCGGCGATCTTTCCACAGAGCGTTTATTGCTGGCTTATAAAAAAGGAATTTTTCCTTGGTATGATGGGAACGTCCCCTTGTGGTGGAGCCCTGATCCGCGCTTTGTTTTATTTCCCCATAAATTAAAAATCAGCAAAAGCATGAAGCAGTTATTCAATCATCATGCTTTTGATTTTACCGTTAATACAGCTTTTGAAAAAGTAATCAATTGCTGTATGATGATGAAGCGCAAAGAACAGGACGGTTCGTGGATAAATAACGACGTAATAAATGCATTTACCAAACTGTATAAACTCGGGTATGCGCACAGCGCAGAAGTATGGTTACATAATCAGCTTGTCGGCGGTTTGTATGGCATCCGGATGGGCAATTTATTTTTTGGCGAAAGTATGTTTAGCAAAGAAAGCAATGCCAGCAAATATGCCTTTATCAGCTATGTACAACAATTGATAAACGAAGGCGTTGTTTTAATAGATTGCCAGGTTTATACACAACATTTGGAAAGTCTTGGTGCCGAAATGATAAGCCGTGAAGAATTCATTCACAGCTTATCGAACGAGATTTCCTGACAGCTCTGTATTCATTGATTCGTCCTTTTTTATCCAACCCATTTCTTTTCTTGTATAAGCTATTTTATTGCTCAATATACTTTCATTATTCTCTTTGTCAACGCTCGATACAGCCACATAACAGGTTGCCCAGTCGGTTGGTATTTGCTGGTTATAAATATTGAAAGAAAACTGGTGCTGCGATGAATCAACAGCGGAAACAAAGAACGGCGTATTGCCCAACGTTGCACTATCGTTTGAAATGTACAAGACAAACGTTTTCACAATTTCAGAAGACGCATCTTTCTGCTCACCCGATATTTTAATAATATTTCCGATTGATGTTTTATCATCTTTAGCCGTAACAATAATTGGTGCCGTTGGTGCTGCCGTATCAATCCAGCTCATTGGCGGAATCAGCGCCGGCGTTTTATAATAATGATCGCGCAAACTATCGTTAAAGCCATTTGGGTTACGGTAAAAATCTTTGCTGCTGAAATAAATACTGCCATCAATATTCTGCGTTTCGCGTGTAAGCTGCAATTCTTCCGGCAACTCTTCCGGGTTGCGCCAGGCAGTTGATGAGCCGGCGCGATACAACGCATGACCTACGAAAATTTGTTTACCATAACTATGTTCGCCCCACCAGTTTATCAGCGTTTGAAAATCGCATAGTTTATGACCAATTTCCCAATACAATTGCGGCGCGGCATAATCTATCCAGCCTTGTTTCAGCCATTCCAATATATCGGCATACAAATCATCATAATTCGAAACGCCGGCTCTGGTGTTACTGCCATTTGTATCTACGCTTTGGTTGCGCCAAACGCCAAACGGGCTGACACCAAATTTTATCATCGGCTTTACAGAAAGTATGGTTTCGTGTACTCGTTTAATAATGCTATCGCAATTAGATCTGCGCCAGTCTTTTTTGTTCTTTCCTTTTCCATACAAACTATAACTCGCATAATCCGGAAAGTCTTTGCCTGCTGCGGGATAGGGGTAAAAATAATCGTCCATATGAATGCCATCCACATCATATCGTGTTACAATATCTTTTACAATGTTAGATACATAATCAATTACAGCCGGGTTTCCGGGATCGAAGATTTTTTGTTTGTTATAAGTGATAAACCAATCGGGATGTTGCCGTGTAATATGATTGGATGAGACCGAAGATGAATAGATATTAAATACCGCGCGATATGGATTTAACCATGCATGAAACTCCATACCACGCTTATGCGTTTCATCAATCATAAACTGTAACGGATCGTAATACGGAACCGGCGGCACGCCTTGTATGCCGGTCAGATATTCGCTCCAGGGTTCGTAAGACGACGGGTAAAACGCATCTGCCACCGGGCGAATCTGAACAATCACAGCGTTCATTCCATTGCGCTGGTGCATGTTTAGAATACGGATAAATTCAGCCTTTTGTTCGGTAACCGATAAGCCCTTTTTACTTGGCCAATCTATATTTTCCACGCTGGCAATCCACACCGCGCGAAACTCGTATTTGGGCTGCGCAAAAGAAGAAGAAAATAAGAACAAACACAAAAGAAACAAGACACAAGAAGAAAACCATTTCATGAACAACTCAATTTATATTGCATTCTACAGACGTGAAAAAGAAGCAACGGATTGTATAACGTTTCTGTTTTTACTTTTTATTGGGTGCAAAAGAAATAATGTGACTAAAATAAACTGAACTTGGGTAAAAATATAAAGTGCGTGGCAGCTTATGAAGATATGTGTAAGTTGTATTATTACGAAACAAATAAGTCAAAATAGAAAAAGCGATTCTTATTGAAGCTGGAAAGATTTTCTTTCTTTACCTTTTGCATTTTTAATTTCTGTAAGTATTGTGATTGAAAAAATCTCTTACGCCTTGCCGCCCGCCCGCAACAAAAGCATCTACTGTTTTGGCTGATATTTTTCTTACTCTGCCCGAAAGATTCATATTGCTGATCATAATAGTTCTATGCAAAGAATTACTGTCTGAAACTTCCGGGTTGGGTTTGTCAATTAATGTGCGATACAAAGCACCAATATAATTTCTTGCCGAATGAATGCGAAACGGATAATTGCCTGTATGATATTTACTATAAGCAATCTGTTCAGGTTTTTCTAATATCAAACCAAGTGTTTCTTTATTTTGTTTCAGAGTTCCATTTATTAAACAGTCACCATATTTTTCAGAATCGAAAATTTGTATCGGGTAATTGCTTAGCAATCCGCCGTCTGTCATTACATGAATATTACCGGCATCATGGCTGGTGCGCAAAGCGCCGCTGTCGTTTATATAAACCGGCTGAAAATAAAGCGGCACCGACATAGAAATTCTTACTGCATCTTTTATCTTCATATCGGGATAATTTTCGTAAGAAAAAACACGCAGGCATTGATAGGTAAGGTCTGTTCCGGTAATGTATAAATCTTTATAATGCTTTTCTTCTTTTTGTTCGTGCAATTCACCAAACGTAATATCTGCATTGCCGGTTTTATAGCTGAGCAATGTATCTATCCATTTGCTTACAGCTTTGCCTTTAAAGAAACCCAGCTTTGTTTTTATCCGGTGAAAACCGCCCAATACAAACCCGTCATTAAATGTTTTTAGCGGAATATGAGCTGCAACGGTTTTCATTTCATCCATTGTATAAACCGTTGCTAAAAGCATCGCTTGTATAGCGCCAACCGATGAACCGCCGACTCTTTGTATATCTTGTAAAATTCCTAAACTATCTAATATTTCAAAAGCGCCAACATAAGCAAAGCCCCTGATACCGCCGCCTTCCATCACTAAATTTCTGTAATGCGGTTGTTGAGAAAAGCAGGCGAAAGAAATGAAAATGAAAAATAGAAAGACGGCAAATGTCTTTTGCATACGCAACAATGTGATAATTTTTTGAGCCACAAAGTATCTAATAATATTAGCCTTATAGTATGGGTTGGTAAAGACTTATTACAAGGAAAACAAAAAAATTATAATAGAAAAGGATTTATTATTTGTAAGTCTGGGATGTTTTCAAAGTCTTTGGTATTGCGGGTAATTAAAGTCATTTTGTTAGTAATTGCAGTAGCTGCTATAATAGCATCCGGCAATTTTATTTATGTAATTTTCTGAGTGAGATTGTTTGTTCTACAACTTCTGAAGTTAATTCTAAAATTGTTGAATCATTAATGAAGCTGGTAAGTATGGTTACATTTTCTTTTGTTGCATTAAAACCAAGCACTTCAATTTTTGAAATAACAGATATTTTAGGACCCGCATCAATAATAGTATTCATCAATTGAACACCATTGACAGGAAACTGATTGCCTAAATAATAGATAATACTGTTGCTATCAATTATAAATTGCTGTTCCATTCATTACGGCTTTGCAAAATATGCTGTTGTAATTGGTCAGCTACGTCAGAAGAAAGACTGCCTAAGTATTTGTCAGATAATTTTTGCTGAGTCGTGTTGGTTTTCTCAAGAACCTTGATAATATTTAAATCTTCAAGATCATCAAGTAACTTATGCGCTTTACTATTATTAATTTGTATAAGAACTGTTTCCATACTTCCCTTCATTATAAGAGTAAGAAATAAATTTATAAAGAATAAATCAATCTTCCCAAACCGTTAAGCCTTCGCTGCAATTGGCGCAGATGTCAATGTTCTTGCGGCTTGCCATCATTTCCCTGCGAAACTGTTTATAGTTATCATTGTTCCAGACTTCTTTAAACGATTGTGTTTTCAGGTTACC
This sequence comes from Ilyomonas sp., assembly GCA_965199845.1. Lineage (GTDB taxonomy): Bacteria > Bacteroidota > Bacteroidia > Chitinophagales > Chitinophagaceae > Ilyomonas. Next base: position 59,538 of record CBDATZ010000049.1, on the reverse strand, counting down.
CAAACGATGCATCGCATCTTTATCAAAACAACACGGAACAACAAGTCCGTCCCACGTAATTACGTTTGCGTGCCACAACTTCCAGCAATGATTTCCCAAACCGCTTTTACTTTTCATCCTGCCATCTTTACCCAAACGGTAACGGCTGTATTTATCAATTGTCGGAATCAGCTGGTGCGGATCGTTTTCATAATCATACACCTGCGCCGTTTTAAAACGAATCTGGTTAACACCAATTTCCTTAGCCAATTGCTTTACTTCTTCAATCTGGTGTTCATTGGGTTTTACCACCAGAAACTGGAAAAACACAAACGGCGTTTTACTGTTCAGTTCTTTTTTCCACTTCACAATATTGCGCGCACCTTGCAGCACTTTATCTAAATTTCCGCCAACGCGATATTGCTTATACACATCCTGCGTGGTGCCGTCTATGGAGATGATTAATCTATCTAAACCACTTTCTACCGTGCGTTTTGCTTTCTCGTCGGTTAAATAATGCGCGTTGGTTGAAGTAGCTGTATAAATACCTTTATCGTGCGCGTACTTCACCATTTCCAAAAAGTCAGGATTCAAAAAAGGCTCGCCCTGGAAATAAAAAATGAGATACAATAAATCTTTATAGATATCATCAATCGTCTGCCTGAAAAAATCCTTCTTCAACATACCTGTGTCGCGCGTAAAAGCGCGCAAACCACTCGGACATTCCGGGCATCGCAGGTTGCACGAAGTTGTCGGTTCAAACGAAACCGAAATCGGGTAACCCCATTGCACCGGTTTCTTCGTAAGCTTGGTAATTTGATAACTCATCACCACTTTCGCCGCGTTCCAAAAACGGCGCGGTGTTAGTTTGCCAATCAAATTAATGGTATCGTTCCAGTTGAAATACATGAACAACAAAGATAGGTGCAGATGGGAAAGCCGGACAGAGATTTTATGATGGTAAATGTTAAGAACCGGCGAGCTTCATCATATCATTATATTCATAAACAGAAGTTCCGGGCTTTTGTTGCTTGGCTGCCAATATCATTGCCTTTGCAACATCGGCGCCTTCTATCGCTTTGTATTTTGAAAAACTGCCAAATAAAAAGAGCGAAAAAGCTTTGGTTACGGGTTGAAGAATTCGTTCTGTTATGCGCTTTTCGTTTCGTTCTCCCAACAGCATAGATGGACGAAAAAGACTTGTGCTTTTGAAACCAGCCGTCGTTATATCATTTTCAATTTTACCTTTCAAGTCAATATAAAAGTTACGGCTTCCGGCTTTTGCGCCAACAGCAGAAACCAATAAAAAAGAATGAAAACCGGCGGCTTTGCCAAGTACCGCCATATTTACCGGTATGTCGTGGTCTATTTTGATATATAAATCATTATTTCCTTTTACATTGTTTTGTGTAGTACCTATACAACTAAAAATAATATCGCCGGTACCAAGCTTGTTTGTCAAATCAACCAGGTTATCAAAATCAACAATCCTGACATCTAATTTCGGATGCGTGAAGTCTAACGGTTTTCTTACCAGTACAACGACTTTACTAAACAAAGAATCGTTTATTAATTGTTTGGTTACGAGGTTACCAATCATACCAGTAGCGCCTAATACAACAGCCACTTGTTCTTGTGCCATACAGTAATTTTTAAAATGATAAGATTCGGAATATTCCAAACTTGTATTACGGATGTATGCTTTGCAAATAAACACTGAATTTCATAATGGCATCAGCCGCTAAGCCAATCTGGGTTTGCGCTTCCGTCCAGTTTCGTTGTTCGATAGCTTCGCGGATGCCGGGCAATGTTTTTACACCATAACCTGTATAAAAACCAGGCGCGTAAATTGAATGCCGGTACCATTCGCGGCGAGGCAAACCATTTGGCAACAGCAGTTGTTGTTCTGCCATATATAAGCCTTGGTTTAACTTATCATTGGTTGTAGAAACGCTGCTGTTTTGTAACATCGTTTTTAAACTATCTGTACTTTTTTGCAAACTATCCATTGCATTTTGCAAAGGCGCAAAGTTGAGATAAGGTACGCCTGCTTTAACTTTCGGAAGTAACAAATGATTGGCCGTATCTGCTGTTAAACGATATGTGCCGGATTCAATCATCTTGTTTTCTAATCTTGTGTTTTCGCGCATGTTATCAGCCAGTGCAATTACTTCTTTTGAATAATCAGTAATCGCATCGTACAAATAAGAATAATCGAACGGAAGCCGGTCAGCATCTGCCATGCGCAAAGCCACGCGTCCGGCTGTTTTAGATAAAGCGACGCCATATTCAAATGAAGGATCTTTAAAGCGGCGATAATCATCATACGAATCATAAATCGAATGATATTCGCCACCGCCATCTTCGCCACCAAAGCCAAGGTCTAACGAAGGCATACCCAAAAATTGAAGAAACGGAGAAAAGTCGGAACCGGAACCCAGCGGCTCCAATTTAAAATCTTTTTTATTCAACGCTTCTTCTTTAGCTTTTGTACTGCTTGCGCTGGCAGCTTCTTTAGCCAGTTTTCTTTGCTTTACATCAATGCCGGTTTCCGGGTCGGTAACATCTTTGGCAGCTTCGTTTACCAAGGTCTGTAACGCAGCTGATCCGCCCGCGCCCAGAAAACCTCTGCCATTGCCATCGCTGTTTATATAAACTACGGTTTTCTGCTGCAACTCTTTTGCATGGTCTTCTACCCATTCGGTTGAACCAAGCAAGGCTGGTTCTTCGCCATCCCAGGCACAATACACCAATGTACGTTTTGGCTTCCAGCCGGTCTTCGCCAATTCGCCAATTGATTTGGCTTCTTCCAGTAAAGCCGCTTGCCCGCTAATCGGGTCACCGGCGCCATTTACCCAGGCATCATGATGGTTGCCGCGTACAATCCATTGGTCGGGATATTGTGAACCTTTCAGGGTTGCAATCACATCATTACACGAAACCTGGTCCCAGTTAAAAGCTAAGTTCAAATGCACTTTTGTTTTACCATCGCCGATGTGATAGGTAAATGGCAAACCGCCCATCCAATCGCGTGGCACCACCATTCCGCCAAGCGATTTTAATAGCGGTGTTGCATCGTGATAGCTGATGGGCAATACAGGTATTTTTAATAGATTTTTGGCATCACTCTGTGCAATACGTTTTGCATTGGTTGTTGAACCAATACCAGGTGTTAACGGATCGCCGGGATAAACGGGCATGTCCATTACACTGCCACGTTGCACACCATATTCATTTTTATAAGCGCCTTTTGGATATACATCGCCGGCGGCATAACCATCATCCATCGGGTCGCTGTAAATAATACAGCCGATAGCGCCATGTTCCTGTGCCACTTTGGGCTTGATGCCGCGCCAGCTTCTGCCATATTTAGCGATTGCGATTTTGCCTTTTACAGTAACGCCCATACGGTCGAGACGTTCATAATCGTCGGGCAAGCCATAATTTACAAACACCAGTTCGCCGGTTACATCACCATCGGCACTCCACGCATTATATGTTGGCAATTGCCCGCTTTGCCCGCTGGTTGCATCTTCCGATAAAACCGGTTCTTTTAATAAAGCTTTATATGTTGTGGGCGACGACATTTCCAGAACACGTGTTTTTGGTGTGGGAAACAATACGGTATAGGTTTCTATCTTCACATCCCAGCCATACGATTTAAGACGATTGTAAATGGTATCGGCTACAGCTTTTCCACCCGGCGAACCCAAATGATGCGGATGCGATGACAATAGTTTGATTGTGCTTCCAATATGTTCTGCACTCAGGTTTTGGTCAAATTGTTTTTCTACAGAAAATTGCTGTTGCGCATTTGTATTGCTGAAGCCGGTGATGGAAGATGATTGTGTAAAACCTTTTATTATCAACAATAAAAATGCTGATGTAAAAAAGAGATTTCTTTTCATAGATGTGGTTTGCTTGCGGCTTAAAAGTAGGAAATAAAAGGTAAGTGCAATGTGTAATCATATTCTCAGAAAGATATGTACAACCTCGTTTTTTTAAAAAGAAAGATGATAGTTTTTCTTTTAGTCAAAACAAAAATTCTTTCTAAACAACATTCATTTAGCGTGCAGTTGGTTGCTATACATTTGTATTGTCATTCCGGATTGTTATGACATTTACTTTTAAATAAATAATTATGTTTCTTCTTGTTATAGGTTTTCTTATTTTCTTTATCAGCCTGGCGCTAAGCCGCACCAGTCCTGGCTTCAGGCAATATGGTAAAGCTGCCCAAAGTATTGGAATTCTTATTGCCGTGCTTGGTTTTATTGCGGCTTGCGCTGTGCAGATTGATACCGGCGAAGTGGGTGTGCAAAAGCTGTTTGGTAAAGTGCAAAACAATGTGCTCTCCAGTGGTTTGCATCTTATTAATCCATTGGTTGAAGTTGAACATTTAGATGTAAAAACGCAGAATTATACCATGAGCGGAACAAACAGTGAAGGCAGTAAATCCGGTGACGATGCCATTCGTGTTCTGTCTGCCGATGGTTTGGAAGTAACTATTGATTTATCTGTTTTGTATCATGTAATTCCTTCCGAAGCGCCAAAGCTGCTGCGCGAAACCGGCGCTAATTATGAAGATAAAATTGTTCGTCCCATTACGCGCACGCGCATCCGCGATAACGCTGTGTATTATGATGCCGTGGCTTTGTACTCAACACGTCGCGATGAGTTTCAGCAACGTATTTTTTCTACCATAGAAAAAGACTTTAAATCCAGAGGTTTAATATTGGAAAATTTGCTGGTTCGCAACATTACGTTACCAACGAGTGTAAAAGCTTCTATTGAGCAAAAAATAAATGCCGAACAGGACGCGCAGAAGATGCAGTTTGTTTTACAGAAAGAACAACAGGAAGCCCAGCGCAAACGTGTGGAAGCGCAAGGTATTGCCGACTATCAGCACATTATCAGCGAAAGTCTTACCGATAAACAATTGCAATACGAAAAGATAAAAGCACAATTGGAAATTGCAAAATCACCCAATTCAAAAATCATTATTATGGGCAGCGGAAATACGCCTGTTATATTAGATGGAAAGGATGATAAATAAGATTCATTTTCAATTTTTATAACTGTATTGTGTAAGATAAAAGCTGCAGGCTGAACATAATTATATTCGTTTAAAAATAAACCAGTTGATGCAATCGCCGTATTTAAAAGTCATTCTTCTTGTATCATTTCTTTCTTTCTTTTTTAATGAAAATTATTGCCAGTCATCGGTTGCCGATATGCGTTGCGAATACCTGACATTACCATTAGGTATTGATGCTGCCAAACCGCGCTTTACATGGCGTTTGGTGAGCAATAAACAAGGCGCAAAACAAACGTCTTATCAAATACAGGTAAGCACCGATTCAGTTGCGCTAACAAATAAAAAAGCTGATTTGTGGATGTCTGATGAAGTAACATCGTCAAATACATTGGCTGTTTATAATGGCAAAGAACTGCAACCATTTACCAAATATTACTGGCAAGTAATTATAAAAGACGAAGACGGAAAAGAAAGCGCTGCTAACAACATTTCATCTTTTGAAACCGGTATGATGAACAGCCGCAATTGGAAAGGCGCCTGGATATCTGATGATAATAATGAGAATGTAAAACCTGCACCTTATTTTAGGAAAATATTTGAGGCAAATTCTGTTATTAAATCGGCTCGCGCATACATAGCAGTTGCAGGTTTGTACGAGTTATCAATCAATGGAAAAAAGATTGGCGATCATATATTAGACCCGATGTACACAAGATTCGACAGGCGCACTTTGTATGTAACGTACGATGTTACTTCTTATTTGCAACAAGGTAAAAATGCGGTTGGTGTTTTGCTGGGCAATGGCTGGTATAATCTTCAATCAACAGCCGTATGGAATTTTGATAAAGCGCCGTGGCGTAATCGTCCAACGTTTTGTATGGACATTCGTATTACTTATAACAATGGCAGAACAGAAACCATAACGACTGGTAAAGACTGGAAAACGTCGTTAAGTCCTGTTATTTTCAACAGTATTTATACCGCCGAACATTACGATAGCCGCAAAGAGCAAAACGGCTGGAACACAATACAGTTCAGCGATTCGGCGTGGCATGACGTGATATACAGGTCGGCGCCTTCAGCAAATATTGTAGCGCAGGCAATGCAACCGATTCGTGTTGATAAAGAGATACAAGCAGAAAGCTGTAACCGTTTTAATGATACAGATTATGTATTTAATTTAGGCAGAAATATTTCTGGTGTAAGTAAGATAACGGTTGGCGGCGATAGTGGAACTATCATTAAATTAAAACATGGCGAACGATTGGATTCTGCCGGTCATGTTGATATATCAAATATTGATGAACATTACCGCCCGACAGATGACAGCGATCCTTTCCAGACGGATATTTTTATATTGAATGGAAAAAAGTCGCAAAGCTTTATGCCGGGTTTCAATTACAAAGGTTTTCAGTATGTTGAAGTAACGAGTAGTAAACCGGTATTATTAACAAAGGAAAATCTTAGCGGTTATTTTCTTCACAGCGATGTGGCAGCCGTTGGAAACATCAATTCGTCTAACGAAACCATCAACAAAATATGGCAGGCAACAAACAACTCTTATCTATCTAATTTATTTGGTTATCCAACCGATTGCCCGCAACGCGAAAAGAACGGCTGGACGGGCGATTCGCACATTGCTGTTGAAACCGGTTTATACAATTTTGACGGCATTACGGTGTACGAAAAATGGCTCGCCGATTTTCGAGATGAGCAGCAACCAAACGGCGTGCTGCCTTCTATTGTGCCAACCGATGGCTGGGGTTACGAATGGGGAAATGGTCCTGACTGGACAAGCAGCGTGGCTTTGATTCCGTGGAATGTGTATCTCTTTTATGGCGATAGTAAATTGTTGGCTGATTGCTATGATAACATTAAACGATACGTGGCTCACATTACGGCTATCAGCCCCGATACGCTGACAACCTGGGGATTGGGCGACTGGGTTCCGGTTTCAACAAAACCGCCGGTTGAGTTTACGTCTTCGTGTTATTATTATGCCGATGCTGTTATCTTATCTAAAGCGGCAAAGTTGTTTGATAAAAAAGAAGATGTGGTGTATTACGATTCGCTGGCTGCCGTTATCAAACAAGCTTTTAATAACAAATACTTCGATGGACAAACTGGCATTTATGACAGTGGTTTGCAAACCGAAATGAGTATGCCGTTGTATTGGGGTTTGGTTCCCGATCAATATAAAACAAAAGTAGCGGCCAACTTAGTAAAACGCGTGGCAAAAGACAACTTTCATCTGAATGTTGGCTTACTTGGACAAAAAGCAATTTTGAATGCGCTGAGCGAAAACGGATATGCCGATATAGCTTATAAAATAGCTTCGCAGGAAACCTATCCGTCCTGGGGCTGGTGGATAAAAAACGGCGCGACAACCTTATACGAAAACTGGAACATCAAATCCAAACACGATATTTCTCTCAACCATATTATGTTTGGCGAAATCGGCGCCTGGCTTTATAAAGGCATTGGTGGTATTTTGCCTGATACGGCGCAACCCGGTTTTAAAAATATCGTATTACAGCCTCATTTTGTAGAAGGCTTACCTCATTTTGAAGCCAGCCATCAATCACCGCAGGGCACTATTATTTCTGCCTGGAAAAGAGAGAACAAAGAAGTAACATACCAGGTTACTATTCCGCCTAATTCAACGGCTACTTTGCAATTGCCTGTGTTAAAGAATTTGCAGGTATATCAAAACAATAAACAGATTACCGGGCGTATTGTAAATTTAGAATCCGGCAGTTATGTATTTGTATGGAAATAGCTTTTTTGCAGTTTCGGTTCTCTTAAAAAAGAAAGCCATTCCTATTAAAAGAATGGCGTTTTTCCTCGGGTAGTTTAGAGTCTTCTATCTTGCAATCAGGAAAGGAAGTTGTTACTTATTACACATCTTTTATTATAATGAAATTGTTGCCTGTTTTTAGTTTTATAATAAACATTATGCTTCAAATAAAAATAGCAAGCAATCGAACGTGTACTAATTTGCTCTCCTTATTAGTTAATTTTAATTCAGTTTTCTTACAGAAAAGGAAAACTTTTTTTAAATTTTCTTTTCTTTAATGTATTGAAACAGAAGGTTTTGCTTGTATTATCGTACGAATGATTTGATTTACACCCAAATACATATATTGTTATGAATATTAAGAATCGGTAGGAAAAAATAAAGCCGCTTGACTTTAATTGGCAGCAAATTATCAGTTCAGCATTTTATCCTGACTGAATATTTATTTCCGCTGGTAAACTCTTACATAATCTACAAACATTTTGGCTGGTATCAGGTTGTTGTTAATCGTTTGTCCCGGCCAATCGCCGCCAACAGCCAGGTTGAGTAACAGGAAAGATGGCTTGTGAAATGTTTCTGTGTTATTCGTCGTAATATTTACTTCGTGATATTGTTTTTCATCAACAAACCATTTAATAGAATTCGCATCCCATTCTATACTATATACATGATAAGAAGAAGGTGTTAAAAGAATGGAATCGGTACTTTGCACATGACCCTGATTGTTCCAATGCAGAGTACCGTGAATTAAACTATCTGCATTAATGTGTTCCATAATATCTGTTTCGCCACTGGCCGGCCAACCAATTGTGTTGATGTTTGCACCGAGCATCCAGAACGCAGGCCACAAGCCTTGTCCAACAGGCATTTTAATACGGGCTTCTATCTTACCATATTGAAATTCTTTTTTTCCCTGCGTTGTCATCCGGGAAGATGTATAACGGTTCTTGCCAACCGTTTCTTTCTTAACAGTAATTACCAAGTTTCCATCGCTGACTTTTGCGTTGGCTGCTTTGTAATATTCCTGTTCGTTATTGCCCCAGCCGTCGCCGCCGGTTTCAAAATTCCAGGCAGTTGTATCAATTTTTTTTCCATCAAATTCATCTGACCAAACCAATTGATACGCATCAGGTCTTACTGAGCCTGAATTGGCATAAAACGAAAAAAAGAAAACCGAGATTAATACAAACAAGTAACAGAATACAATCTTTAGTGATGAATTCATAAGGCAAGCATCAAGCATTAAAAACTAAAGATAGAAACAAAAGAGAGATGAAATGCTTCTTTACAATTTTGATTTATAAAATGTGAACAAGATTCTTACCTGTTCACAGGCTTTGTATGTAAAATATCATGTATGGTTTCTCCGGGTAAAATTCTGTAAACTTCTGCTTCTATCTTATACTTCTCACACAGTTCAGCCAGGCGTTTATCAATCTGTTCCGGCGAATACCGCGAAGAAAAATGTCCCAATATCAACTGCTTAATTTGCAGATGGCTTACCATATCAATTACTTCTTCCAGGTTGCTATGCTGGTTGCGATGCGTTCGCAGTTTTATATCATCTCCATCGCCTAAAAATGTAGCTTCATGTATCAATATATCACAATAATTCCATCTCTCTAAATCCTTTACCGGCGTATCGCCTGAATATCCTAACACACAATTACTTACTTCATTTGATATTGATTCTTTGCCCTGCTCATAACTCAGTTTCCTGATTTCTTCTTCGGTTAAATGACTAAGTTCCGGCCTTAGTTTTTGCTTTGTCTGCATCACTTTATAGCTAAGACTTTTTATGATGTTTTCACCTGTTGTAACATGCTCGTTTCTAACTGGTACAACATACATATCACCTTTTATCCAAAGCCTTTCTCCGGGTGCAACCGGCTGCCATATTGTTTGCAAAACCTGCTTGTCAAATTGTTTGGAAAAGGCTTCTAATGAGCGAAAAGAAGCTGAGTCTTTCGGGTAATACATTACAGGAAGTGAAGGTCTTGCATTTAACTGGTTCAATTGTAAAAGCCCGGTTAGATGATCTCTGTCGGCGTGTGAAAGAAAGGCATGATTTATCTTCCTGCTTTTCTGTAACAAAGCTGATATAACACCATCGCCGGCATCAAACAAAACACCCAATTCTTCAATAAAATACCACGTTGAAAATAGTGCGGTTGAATAACCCGTAATCATGAATTGCATAGCTGTATTTCTTCAAACATGCAGCCAAGGTTTTGATGTAATCAATAAAGAATATAGTTTTGAAGATATTCTTATTTAATAAAAAAGTTGTTGTTTATTTATTGATTTATGTATTCTTTTCAATAAAAAAATAAGCTTCTCTACAAAGTTGATATTGCCTGTATGAAAAAAAATAAACTTGCTCTTTTTGTGTTCTTATTTATTGTAATTGCGTTTGTCGCACAGGCGCAAACATCTCATTTCATTTCTGCAAAAGGCAAAGAAATTATGGGTGTTGATGGCAAGCCTTTTTTGATACGCGGAACGAACTTAGGTAACTGGCTGGTGCCGGAAGGTTATATGTTTAAATTCTCTCTGGCAAACTCGCCCAGGTTGATTGATGAAACTTTTAAAGAATTGGTAGGACCCGCTGCCACAAAGGATTTCTGGAAGAAATATTTAGATGTTTACATCACAAAAGAAGACATTCATTATATTAAAACAACGGGCAGTAATTCGATACGGATTCCTTTTAATTATCGCTTGTTTACCAGCGAAAGTTATATGGGAAGCAACGATTCGGCAAGAGGATTTATTTATCTTGATAAAGCCATAAAATGGTGTAAAGAAGAAGGCTTATATGTATTGCTCGATATGCACTGCGCTCCGGGCGGACAAACCGGCGATAACATTGATGACGGTTATGCTTATCCCTTTTTATTTGAAAGCGAAGAAAGCCAGGATGAAACTGTGGCGATATGGAAAAAGATTGCGAATCATTATAAAAACGAAACCGCCATTTTGGGTTATGATTTATTGAATGAACCAATTGCTCATTTTTTTGATAAAGACAAACTGAACCCGAAACTAGAAGTTGTTTATAAGAAAATAACGGCTGCCATCAGAACCGTTGATAAGAATCATTTGTTGTTTTTAGGTGGCGCGCAATGGGATTCGAATTTTAAACCGTTTGGTGCACCTTTCGATAATAAGTTGGTTTATACATTTCACAAATACTGGACGGCAACAACCAAAGATGTTATACAAGATTATATTGATTTTAGAGATAAATATAACGTTCCTTTTTATTGCGGAGAAACCGGTGAAAACGATGATAGCTGGGTAATGAATTTCAGGAAAACTTTAGAAGAAAATAACATAGGCTGGCATTATTGGCCATACAAAAAAATGGACAATACAAGAGGCTTTGTTACCTTTAAAATACCACAATATTACGACAGTGTTATAGCGTATGCTGATACAGCAAAAAAGGACTTTGCAGACATCAGAAATCTCCGCCCGAAAAACACAGAACAATTACAAAAAGCGTTGGATGGCTTTTTAGAAAACTGCCGCTTTCGCAATTGCATAATCAACAAAACATATATAGAAGCCTTAGGATTAAAGAGCGAATAAAACGTTTTCCAGATAACGTATACGATCTTTTGTAACGTTATTTAAAACCGAATTTACTACGATATTATGAATCTATATTTTTGTTGAAAAAGATAGTATAAGTCTTATTGTATTGATGATTATGATGACTATAATAAAAAAAAGCAGGTAAACTACCTGCTTTTTTTTATAAGTACAATCGTGTAAATGCACAATTGTATTTTGATGATATTATCCTTATATTCTTACTGTTTAAGGAATGTTTTGCTAAACGTTTGTCCGTCCGCAGTTATGCTAAGCATATACAATCCGGGTTGCAATAACGATACATTAAAATCCGCCTGCTTCATATTATCGGTTACCGTCAATGGAAATGCTTTCCTGATAGTTCCGGATGGATTGGTGATTACGATTTCTTTATTCAAATGATCTTCCACATTTACAGGCTGGTCAAACAGAATATGAATTACATCGTATGCCGGGTTTGGATTCACCTTAAAGCTAATGTTATTTACCATTATAACTTTGCTGTAGGTAGCAGCGCCTTTTGCATTTTTTTGTTTAATGCGATAATAATTTTTACCACCGGCAGGCTGAGCATCATTGAACTGGTAAGTAACAGAAGCATCTAAGCTTGTTTTTACCGATGAGTTGCCAATGGTTGCAAAATTAGTTGCATCGGCAGAGCGTTCTACTTCGTAGGACGTTGCTGCTGTCTGTTGATTTTTTACATCCCAGCTAAGGTTAGTATTTGCTGTGCCGGCAGTTGAAGTAGATGATGTATTTTTCAAATTGCCCTGCAAGCTAATGTCCTGCATTTTCGCATCGGTAGAGTTTGCTATCAGCGACTGCCCTAGGTCTTTAGTTAAAACAATAGATGTGTATGGTTGGAGTTCAACATTGTCGCTGTATGCTTTGCCGGTTGCGTCGTAATAAGTGCCGCCGGGCAGAGATACTGTTTTGCTGTTTGTACCAGCGTTGTATTCGAACACAATATAATCGTCTGGGTTTGTGTACTGAACATCAGCTTCCTGAAGCGTTACGTTATCAATCCATATAGCACCGTTTGGACTGGCAACATCCAGTTCAATTGCAGCTTTTGCTGTTGCATTAGCCGTAAAAGCAACCTTTACATCCTGACGATAATTTCTAATAGGAAATTTAATTCTCGGCGTCATGTCGTCGTTTGGCGCATCCTCTTTTCTTAAATAAATATCCATAGGTGTGCTGTTACCGGCAGCTCCTTGTACAGTAAATGAAAGTATATAATTTTTACCTTCTGCAACCGTTTGTTCGGTAGGAAGGGTAAGCATAAAACTGTTAGTAGGAGAGTAATTGCCTGAAGATATTTGCACGCTTCCGCCATCCAGTTTGTCGGAATTCCAGGATACGTTTAGGTTATTTTGTGATGAGAAAGAATTTACATCTGATGCATTATGGTCGAAGCTGCCATTGGTAAATAAATTCTGATCAGACTTTCCGCTATAACTGAAAGCCGGGATGGTAATTGGTGATCCTTGCGAATTTTTATCAAAGCCATATTTGGCTCTCCAGCTTTCTAAATTTTGATAAGAGGTGTAATACTGACCACCGGAAAGATACATATCGTAGAACATATAGTTGTTATCTATCGGGCGACTATAATAATTGTTATCTACAGTTCCCAATTCACCAATGTTGTTAGAGCCTGAATAACTTTCTATTCTACTGGCAAATTGAGTAGCTGTTTTTGCGAACATAATATTACCTGTAAGTGTAACATTACTTGCCGGATTTGTTACACGCACGCCTAAAAACTGCTCTTCACCATTATTATACATCGTATTGTTTGTAATATTGGTATAAGTAGCATTATGGTTAAAGATACCTGCCTCGGCACAGTTAGCTGTCGTATTGCCTGTTACCGTTACATGATTTGTATTATCGTCCAAATAAATACCTTGTGTAGGAAGATACGAATGGTTGCTCGTTCCATTTGGAGCACTAAGTCCATTTATTATAATATTGTCTTGGATCGTCTTACTATTATAAACTGTATTATCGCCTAAACCTTGCCCGGTATAAATGCCACCGCCATCATCCAACACATAACAAAAATTATTTACAAAGTTATTTTTTACAACATCATAATCACCTTCGATATGAATGCCATCATAACCTGTATTCAATACATTATTATATTGAATCAGATTATTGTTTCCAACTATAAAGATTGCCTGATAAGCAAATGCTGAACTTTGACCCATGCCGGCACGCGTTCCGGTATTCTGAAAAGTATTATCTGTAATTAAAGCATTGTTGCAATACCAATACAGATTAAGGGCGTTATTATTTGTGTTGCTTACCGTTGAGTTTTTGAAAGTAAAATATGCAGAGCTTAAGGCTCTTACACCATCAATGCCTGTAAAATTGATCGTGCAATTATCAATCGTAATGTTGTTGGAATTGGTCAAGTCAAAAGCATAAGAGTTGGCACCGGTAAAACTTAAATTGCTGAAGGTGATGTAGTTTCTGAAATTGATAGTTACCAGCGTTTCAACGTTGCTTGCTTTGATATTTTCGGCTGGCTGGTTTGAAGAAAAATACATTTGCAGCTTGTTTCTCCACTTATTATAAAACCATTCACCATCTTTGTCAAGTGTCCATGTATTATTTTCAATGAAAAAGCCAAAGTTATCTGAAATCGGATAAGTAGAGGTAGTACCAAAACCCATTGACGTTCCGGCCTGGTAAAGAATGGTACTTCTATCTAATACCCAGCGATTTTTTCTGATAACTACATCGCCGCCTGTCCACCACCAATAATTACTAAGCTCGCTGTTTGTTATTTGGTTTTGTCCTGCGTGTGAGTCAATATTCAGGTATCCGCCATTGCTCTCATTTGCATTTGGCCAACGTCCGATACCTTGTAGCTCATCATTCATTATCACCGTGTTTAAAACCGGGGTCGCAGGTATAAATGTTGCTTCCCAAACATTATCGCGTATCCTTGTCCAGTTTGATACCGGTGTAAAACCGGTAATAACAGGGTTTTCGCCATTGCCATAAGCTCCGAAAGTGATAGGTGCATCAGCCGACCCGGATGCATTCATAATAATTGAACCCCAAAAAGTTTCGCCACGCTTAAATAAAACTTGGTCACCTGGTTTCAAAAGATACATAATGGAGTTCAGTTTCCATAGCGACCTCCATGGTGTAGCAGGATTCTGAGCACTGTTAGCATTTCTAAAATCGTTTCCGGAATCGTTAGAAAAATAATAAGTAGCTGCGTTCACCATTATGGCTAAATGGAGAAATAAAAGTGGTAAAATAACTTTTTTCATAGGAAATATTACTTATCAAATCTTAAATGCCCTAACAGGCGGTTATAAATTTCGACCAAATCAAAAGGTCATATTAGGAATGCTTAGTAATAGATTTCTTGGGCTGCGTTTATTGTTTTGTGTTCATTTATGTTATTGAAATCAAATGAAGCTATGGGTTGATTATTTAGTAAGGTGTATTCCATCAATTGTAATAATTTTTCCTGTTCTTCTTTTATTAGTTTCATAACAAAAAAATATTCCTCTTTACCATCATTATATTAAACTTTTACTTTCTGTTTGGTCTTGGTACATAAAGTAAGAGAGCTAAATTTTGGCGGCTAGCAATTGGCAACAATTGTTCCAAAAACAGGAATGTGAGTATTTGCTTTCCCATTTTTATAAAAAAAACAGGCAAAAGGATAATTTTTTTATATAATGATGAATTAAGATTATATCTGAAAGAAAGGTTTACTTGTTTTGTAGATGTTTGAACAAGCTGTAAATCAATATTAAAACTTAGAATAATATACGGTGGTAAATCATAATTATTACATACAATCGCTATTTACAAGCAAAGCTTTTAAATAGAATTATCAGCACCCATTCTTATCTTACTGATCGGACTTGTTCTTTGGTTGAATTTCTTTAAAATTACATACATAAAAAAAGCGGGTAAGAAAAAATCTTACCCGCCACTGCTTAGTTGGTTTGCAGCTTACTTAGACACCGAGATTTTATACTCGGTTATGGTGTGATATGTTTGTCCCGGCTGTAATATCGTTGTCGGGAAAGATGGCGTGTTTGGTGAGTTTGGAAAATGCTGTGTTTCCATGCAGAAACCACTGTATTGCTGAATTGGATTACCGGCAGACGTTTTAATCGTTCCGTCTAAAAAGTTACCGCTGTAAAATTGCAAGCCTGGCTGTGTAGTGTAAACTTCTAACTTGCGGCCGCTTACACGATCTGTAACTTCAGCTACTTTAGCGAGGCTTGTGTCTTTTTTATTCAATACAAAATTATGGTCATAACCAACCGGATTTCCACCCACTTGTTTAATGCGTTCGCTAATTAAATGCGGTGTTGTAAAGTCGAACGGCGTACCTTTTACCGGCGTTAATTGTCCCGTCGGAATCAATGTGGTATCAACCGGTGTGTAACGGTCAGCATCAATCATTACCGAATGATTCAGTATTGTATTACTTACATCGCCGGTAAGATTAAAATAACTGTGATTGGTGAGATTGAGAGGCGTTGCTTTATCGGTTGTCGCATTGTATTCTATTTTCAGTCTGTCATCATCGGTAAGCGAGAACGTTACATGCGAAGTTAGGTTTCCCGGGTATCCTTCGTCGCCATCTTTACTTACATACGTTAGCGTTACCTGGGGCTTGCTGCCTGATGTATCGGATACTGTCCAAACCTGTTTATCAAAACCCTTTTTTCCGCCATGCAAATGGTTTTGCCCGTTATTAACCGCTAAGGTATAGGTTTTGCCATTTAAAGTAAACTTGCCTTTTGCAATCCGATTGCCGTAACGACCAACCGTAGCGCCAAAATAAGGCACACCTGCTGTGTAACTGCTTAAACTGTCGAAGCCAATTACAATACTGCTGTTCTTATGGTTTTTGTCCGGTGCAATAAATGAAGTAATGGTGGCACCATAATCTGATATTTTTACCTGTACACCATTGTTATTGATTAAGGTAAACAAGTGAACCGGCTTGCCATCAAACGTGCCCCAATTGGCTACGGTTATGCCGGGTTTTGATGCTAATGTGCTATCGGCAGAGGCAGAAGAATCATTATCCGTAGTACCGTTATTACAAGCCATTAAGAAGACATTTAGTAAGAGAAACAAAGAAAATAAATGCGTTGTTTTCATATAGCGAATGAATGTTTTTGATGCGGCAAAGTAATGAATTATAAATATTGTGTTTTGAATAAGTTGAATAACTCCTTTCTCTCAAAACAAACTTCCTTGTTCGCCCGGTCTGCGAAACTGTGTACAGTCTAAGTTCCAGCGTTCTGCGTTTAGTTGATACAACTTATTATATTTCTGAAATTGTTGTTTTACCAATTCGCCAATCGGACCTTCGCCACGCATACGAACGCCCCAGCGACTATCGTTTACTTTGCCATCATGACTCTTCTCTATCAGGTGCCAAACTTTATCTGCCCGGTCGGGAAAATTTTTAAACAACCAGTCATGAAATAAAAATTTGATAGCGCCATTTAAACGAATGAATGTATAAGTCGAAAAGGTAGCTCCGTTCTCACTGGCGGCTTTCATAATACGCTGCATTTCGTGTTCATTCAAACCGGGTATCATGGGTCCTAACATTACACCCATTCTTACACCTTCGCTGCTTAGTTCTTTTATCACGCGAAGACGTTGCTTACCCGTTGTCGTTCGTGGTTCCATCACGCGTCTCAAATCATCCTGGAAAGAAGTAATCGAAACCAGAATACTTACTAAATTCTTAGCCGCCATTTTTACCAGAATATCTTTATCTCTCAATATACCAGCGTTCTTTGTAATAATGCCGACAGGCTGGTTAAACTCTAAACACACTTCCAGCAATTGTCTTGTTATGCGAAATTTTCTTTCTGCCGGCTGATAACAATCTGTATTACCTGAAAGACTTATCGGCACACATTCCCACTTCGGATTCATTAGAAACTGGCGAAGTAATTTAGGTGCATCTTTCTTTATTAAAATCTTTGTTTCAAAATCAAGACCGGCGCTGTAACCCCAGTATTCAAACGAGTTTCTTGCATAACAATAAATACAACCATGTTCACAACCTTGATATGGATTCATGCTATACATCATACCTACATCCGGACTTTCTACTTTGTTTACAATCGTCTTTGGAAAAATATCTATAAACTGTGTTTGCACCGTAGATTCTATCCAGTCATCAATGCCTTCAATATGTTCCTGCGTTCTTTCATTGATAATAAATTTATTCTTTGTATTGAACTGCGCACCACGACCTTTCTTATAAGTATCAATGTTGTCTTCTTCTTGTTCTTCGTTGTTCATGGTAGTTGGTTTGTTGGTAAGTAAATAAATGGATTGTTTATGAAAGGTCTATCAAACAAACAGGCATCCCTGCATGGAATCAGGCTGATTTTGAAACGTAAATTCTTTTACTAACTGGTAAGATTTATTGCCAACTCTGCGCTTCAGCAAAGTCATTTTAGAAGCTATAAATCGCCCCGTAAAAGAAGAATGACTGTATTCAAGCCAAGCCTTTTCATGTTGCCATGGCACCAATTGCCTGGCGATGGTTACATGAGGTTCTGTAATAAAAAAGGGTTTAAGGTTGGAATCGTATTTCAGCAAAGGCTGCGCTTCTTTTAAAGCTTTTACAAGATTTAAAATCGGCAATTTGCTGGTAACGTTTATGTAGATAGTATGTGATGGGAACGTGCCGAAATTTTTCATTTCAATTTTGATAGCAGGTTGTGTTGCGCAAATGCTTGCAAAGCGTGTAACGATGCGGTTTTCAGCCGCTTCGAGCTGTACGAATTTTAATAAGGTAAGATGCGGCTTTGTGTAAGAAGCCATCGGATGTTTATACTTGTTTGCAAACTCTGACTTGATATTCATTATCGTTTGCCACAAATCTTCGCGCGGGGTTAAAACCATAAGATATTCGGCTACAGAATAACCGGCTAATACTTTGGAAATAGTTATGTTACGCGCATTCTCTTCCTGAATTTGCATAAAGTAGTTTTTAGATGGTAAATAATAAAGCTGATAACTAAATTATTTAGCAAAATAAATACTAATTATTTTAGTTTTCAAAAAATCTTTCAAAAATTAATTTGGAAGCTATCAAAACCAACCTGCATTTTTGCGCCTCATTTGGTTCGGAGCTGTAAGTAATTATCGCTTTGATTAAAAGGGAAGTCCGTGTGAAAGTCCGGCGCTATCCCCGTAGCTGTAAACCGCATCCCGACTGTGTTTGGGAAGCTTTTGTAACAACTATTGTCACTGTTCAATAACAAAGAACGGGAAGACAGTTTCAAAAGTGCGATAAGCCAGAAGACCTGCCAGGTGAACATATTTCGCTGAGCTTTCGGGATGAAGAGCCGGAGATGTTTGTGCTGTCTGCTGCAGAAGATAGCTGTGCATTTCTATGTTTTTTGTTATCAGGAAGCTCATTTTTCAAAACATTATTTCTTATTCAATCAACTGAAAAATGAGCAGACAAATTTTTTTATTCCTTTCTTCTTTCTTCTTAGTTCATTCCGTTTTGTATGCGCAAGACACGGCTTACAATCAACTCAACGAAGTTGTTGTAACGGCCAATAAATTTGAACAAAAACAAAACACAACCGGCAAGGTTATTACCGTTATCAACAAAGAATTAATTGATAAAAGTATCGGCAAAACGCTGCCGCAATTGTTGAATGAGCAAGCCGGTATTATTGTAAACGGAGCTTTGAATAATTTGGGCAACGTGCAAACTGTTTATACACGTGGCGCTTCATCTGGCCGAACATTGATTTTGTTAGACGGTATTCCGGTAAACGATCCGTCAATGATTAACAATGAGTTTGATTTAAACCTCTTTTCGCTGAGTAATATTGAACGTATTGAAATCTGCAAAGGCGCGCAATCAACTTTGTACGGAAGCGATGCGGTTGCAGGCGTTATCAACATCATTACAACAAAGAAAAATGTAAGTAAACCTGTCAACGGTAATGCCGCTGTGAGCGCAGGTAATTACGGAACTTTACAAGGCAACATGCAGTTGTATGGAAAAGCCGGAAAGCTTAGTTATACAGCACAATACGCGCGGTTACATACAAATGGATTTTCTTCTGCTACCGATACTACAAACGGAAGAAATGGCAAGTATGATAGCGATGGTTATGATGGCGATGTTGCCAATGCACAAATCAATTACCAGGCTACAAATGCTTTATCGTTCAAAACATTTGCAATGTACAGCAAGTACAATGCTGATATAGACGTTGGCGTTTTTACCGATGATAAAGACTATTCCATTCATAACCAAAGTTTCATAACCGGCGCGGGTTTTACGTTTAAAAAATCAATCTTTAATATCACCGGAAATTATCAATACAGCGAGCTGAAAAGACATTATACAAACGATAGTTTAGATAAAACAAATACCTGGTTTGAAGACAATCGTTACGGAAGTAAAAACCAGTTTGTTGAGTTGTATGGAAATGTAGCATTAGGTAAATACATGACTCTTGTTGCCGGTGCCGATTATCGCTTCTCATCCTACAACCAGTTGTATGTTTCTACCAGTTCTTTTGGTCCGTTTAATGATACCGTTCCGTCGCGTTCAATCAATCAAAAATCGGCGTATGCATCTTTTATTTTCAAAGCTGTAAAAGACAGATTGAATATAGAACTCGGCGGCAGAATAAACGACCATTCTATCTACGGAACCAACCGAACGTACACGTTCAATCCGTCATTCAATATAACAAATAATGTCAGAATATTTGCGAGCGCTTCCACAGGTTATAAAGCGCCGGGTATTTTCCAGTTGTTTGATACATACAGCGGCAATCAAAACCTGAAAGCTGAAGAATCAAAAAATTATGAAGCTGGCGTGTCTGCTCAAAATAAAACCATTAGTGCCAGAGGTAATTTCTTTTATCGTGAAATAAAAAACGGAATTGATTACAACTATATCACTTTTCAATACTTTAATTACATAAAACAAAAAGTGTTAGGAACAGAATTCGAAGTCACCTTGAAGCCAACAGATTATCTTACTATCAATGCAAATTATACGTACTTATCGCCGCGCGAAACCGCGCAAAACAGAATCACCAATCACGATACAATTACCTATCATTATCTGCTGAGAAGACCTAATCATGCAATAAACGCAACCATTGGTATTCAGCCCATCAAATCATTATACTTTTCACTGTCCGGAAAATATATAAGCAGGCGTTATGATGTTGGCGGTTATATGTCGCCCGATATTTTGCTGAAAGATTATTTTATTGCCAGCGCGTATGCTGAATATAAATTCAAAGACAATACAAAGTTTTTTGCCGATGCACAAAACCTGTTTAACAAAACCTTTTACGATGTGTACGGTTACAATTCCATACCATTCTTATTAAAGGCAGGCGTAACCATTTCTTTTTAAAAGAATAATTACAAGATAATGTTGCCGGCAGCCAAGGCTGCCGGCATTTTTTTCTCATAGAATACCTTTGCAAAAATTATAAAATGAATTTCCGCTTCGATGAATTGCTCACAATAACCTTCACCTTATTCGCCGTTATAGACGTTGTCGGCTCTATACCTTTGCTTATTTCATTAAAAGAAAGAACCGGCGATATTAATGCTTTACAGGCGACCGGCATCTCCGGCGCACTCATGATTTTATTTCTCTTTTTAGGTCAGCAGTTTCTCAATGTGCTTGGACTCGATATTCAGTCTTTTGCGGTTGGCGGTTCTATTGTTATCTTTTTATTAGGTCTCGAAATGGTATTGGGTCACGAAATCTTTAAAGGTGATTCGAGTTCCGGCGGCGCCAGCAGCATCTTTGTGCCGGTTGCGTTTCCCACCATTGCGGGCAGCGGTACATTAACCACTATCATGTCGCTCAAAGCCAATTATCTCAACCTGTATATCATGATTGGGATTTTTCTAAATCTCATCATTGTTTATTTTGTATTGCTTTCTTTAAACCGCATTGAGCGTTTGTTGGGACCGGCAGGGTTAGCCGCCGTACGCAAATTTTTCGGCGTTATCTTAATTGCCATCGCCGTAAAAATCTTTAGTACTAATATCGCTGCTTTTGGAAAAAGATAGAAGCAATAAATACAAATCATTATGACCGAAATAATTCCGCAGCACCGCTTCTTTCATGTTGAATCCTTGTACCTTGTTACGCTCGGGCTTTCCGCTTCCATTATTGCCGGCCAGCAAAATATGTAAATATGTAAATATGTAAATATGTAAATCATAATTCATAATTCATCATTCATAATTAAATACAGATACGGAGCTTTACATAGATTTAAAATGAAATCCTTTTGTTTATGATTTTAAAACAACTTTACAAACATGACTATAGAACAAGCGCAACAACAGGTAGATGAATGGATAAAAACCGTTGGTGTGCGCTATTTCAGCGAGCTTACCAACCTTGGCATATTAATGGAAGAAGTGGGAGAATTGAGCCGGCTGATGGTACGAACCTACGGAGAACAAAGCTTTAAAGAAAGTGATAAACAAAACAGTTTATCTGATGAAATGGCTGACGTATTGTGGGTCTTAATTTGTCTTGCAAATCAAACCGGTGTAAACCTCACGGAAGCATTAGAAAAGAATTTTGAAAAAAAAAATCTGCGTGATGCGAACCGGCACAGAAACAACGAAAAACTAATGTAGTATGAAATTAAAAGTAAAAGATATCTGGACTTCGTTAAAACAATCGGGCAGCGATATCAGCGATTACAATATAACCAAGCTGAGCGCAGCATTGGCGTATTATACGGTCTTCGCTTTGGCTCCGATGCTGATTGTTTTGATTAGTATCGTTAGTTTTTTTTATGGGAAGGAAGCCACACAAGGACAGGTTTACGGACAGATAAAATCGTTTGTTGGCAGCGAAGCAGCCGCAGAAATACAAGATATTATCGGGAAAGCGTCTTTATCGTCCAGCTTTACTTTTGCTTCTGTGGTGGGCATTATTGCTCTTTTGTTTTCTGCTACGGGCGTATTTGCCGAAATTCAATCTTCTATTAACCTGATCTGGAATTTAAAAATAAAACCTAAAAAAGGCGGTATTTTAAAAATGCTAAAAATCAGGCTTATTAGTTTTTCGCTTATTATCAGTTTGGGATTTATCGCGCTGGTTTCTCTTCTTATCAATTACCTTGTTGATGCCCTTTCAAAACGGCTGGAACGCATTTTACCAAAAGATACTTTGTATATCAGCTATATATTTAATGTTGCTATTACGTTGCTCGCGGTTAGTATTTTATTCAGCATCATTTTTAAGTTTTTGCCCGATGCAAAAATTATGTGGCGAGATGTGCGTGTAGGCGCTGTAACAACGGCGATCCTGTTTATGGTTGGCAAGTTTGCCATCAGTTTATATCTCAATAAAAGCAATCCGGGTACGGCTTTCGGCGCGGCCGGTTCTATGATTGTAATACTTGTTTGGGTTTACTATTCTTCTATCATCCTCTATTTTGGTGCTGCTTTTACCAAGAACTATGCGCAGGCAATCGGGCGACATATTTACCCGAATGATTACGCCGTATTTATAGAACAGGTAGAAGTAGAAAACAAAGGTTCGTTACAACAACAGTCGGGCAAGCAAGTAAAAGATGATAAAATCAGCGAAGCGCAATCCAAATAGTTTTGTTTTATAACTTCTGTTTAATTGCGCTTCTCAAATCTTTCTTTGCCAATAGTATTCTGCTATAAGTTTGTAGATTATGAATCAGCAGCCGGTGGCAAAGCGTAAAAGGTGGTTTCTGGGCATCTTGTTTATTCTTTGTTTGCTAATAAAAATTTTCTCTTTTAGCCCGGAAATTGTCGAGCAATATTATTCAGACGGCATTTATATTGGCATCAGCAGAACGTTGCGGCGGCTGTTTGGCTGGCTTCCTTTTAGCATCGGCGATGTATTGTATGCCGTTGCAGTTATCTGGTTATTGATATTGTTTATCCGTTTTATACGATGGCTCTTTTCTAAGAAAAAAACAAAACAGGTTTTCTATTCCGGTTGTCGTAAAGCGTTGCAGTTTGTATTGATTGTTTATGTCATCTTCAACCTGTTTTGGGGATTGAATTATGATAGAAAAGGTATCGCTTATCAATTAGATCTACAGCCTCAGAAAGGATCAGTTGAAGACCTTCAAAAACTTACAGATTCATTGCTCCATAAAATCAATTTTGTGAGAAAGGCATTGCCCGAAAATGTATTGTATTTATCTAATCATGCAAACTTCTCGCAGGCAGTTGCAGCTTATCAAAATGCACAGCAGCAATATACCTTTTTGAACTATACAAACCCAAGTACGAAAGCTTCGTTTTATAGCTTGTTAGGCAATTATCTTGGGTTCTCAGGTTATTACAATCCGTTTACGGCCGAAGCGCAGGTAAACACTCGTGTGCCCGCTTTTCTCGTGCCTTACATTACATGTCATGAAATGGCTCACCAGTTGGGATACGCAACAGAAGACGAAGCTAATTTTGCCGGTTATCTGGCCGCTAAATCATCGCACAATCTGCAGTTTCAATACAGTGTTTATTTTGATTTATTTAATTATGCCAACGGCGAATTATTTATTCACGACAGCATGGCTGCAAGAAACAATTATAAACAATTGGATACGCTGGTGAAAAAAGATATTCATACATACCGGCAGTTTTTAAGAGACTATAAAAATCCGCTTGAACCATTGATAACAAAACTATATGGAGGTTATTTAAAAGCAAACAACCAGCCGGAAGGCATAGAAACTTATAGCAAAGTAACGATGTGGCTGATTGCTTATCAGAAAAAATATAACCGGTTGTAGAGGTAAAACCGGCTGTTGCTGTTTTTGAATTTTTCATTTTTACTTTTGAATTTTATCATCAAAACATTTCTATTGAGCTTACTAAAAAATATAAAAAAGCAAAAGCTGGCAGTCATTACCATTGCGTATTGGTTTCTGCTCATATATATTGTGATAGCTCTTGTTTTCTGGTATCTCGAATTGCAGAAACAAAACACGCAGATGTACACCTATCGCGTTGAGCAGTTACGAAAAGACCAGCCCGATTTTGATCATAATCTTGCCATGATAGAAGATGCGAGGCGAAGAAAAACAGCGCAATATATTGGTGAAGGAAGCACCTTTTTATTGTTGATTTTAGTAGGCGCTGTGTTTGTATATCGCGCTACGCGCAAACAATTATTGCTCTCGCAGCAGCAGCAAAATTTTATGATGGCCGTTACGCATGAGTTTAAAACACCGATTGCTGTAACGCGGCTTAATTTAGAAACTTTGCAAAAGCGAAAACTCGAAGAAGCGCAGCAGCAAAGGCTTATCGGCAATACATTACAGGAAAATAACCGCTTAGATTTATTAACCAATAATATTCTTGTGGCTTCGCAATTAGAAGCCGGCGCTTACCAGTTAAACACACAATTGCTCAATATCAGCGAGCTGACAGAAGAAGTGGTAAAAGAATATAAAATGAGGTTTCCGCAATGCGATATACAAGCTCATATTCAACCTGATGTTGACATAAAAGGTGAGCCAACATTGTTGCAAATGCTGATTAGTAATTTGTTGGATAACGCCATTAAATATTCGGGCAAAGAAAGCCGGATAGAAATTATGTTAAGGAAAGAAAACCGCCAGGTTGTTTTATCCGTTTCAGATGAAGGTGTTGGTATTCCTAATGCGGAAAAAAAGAAAGTGTTTGATAAATTCTATCGCGTAGGAAATGAAGATACACGCACCGCAAAAGGAACTGGTTTGGGTTTATACATCTGCAAGCAAATTACGCGCGGATTGAATGGAAACATCGCTGTTACCGATAATAAGCCAAAGGGAAGTATTTTTACAGTAAAGCTATAACGGCTTATTATAAACTGATGATTATGTTGAAAGATACAAAAGGCAATATTTTACTGGTAGAAGATGAGGAAAATTTACACGAAGCTCTTAAGTTGAATTTAGAACTTGAAGGTTATGGCATCACATCGGCATACACCGGAACGCAGGCTTTAAAAGCCATTCAAAACGAATATTTCGATTTGGTAATTATGGATATTATGTTGCCGGAAGTGGATGGTATTTCGGTTACAGAAAATATTCGCGTACAGCATCTTGATGTTCCGGTATTAATATTAAGTGCTAAGAACACCGGCGCGGACAGAGTTCTGGGTTTAAAAAAAGGCGCGGATGATTACATGACAAAGCCTTTTAACTTAGAAGAATTGATTCTCCGGGTTCATAAACTGATACAGAAAAACAAGAAGCTGCAAACCAAAGAATTGATTGGCGATACGTATGAATTTGATAATAATAAAATTGATTTTAAAGCGCAGGAAGCAACAACCTGGAACAATCAAAAAGTTGAACTGAGCAAGAAAGAAGCGATGCTCTTAAAACTCTTGATTGAAAACAGGGGAGAAGTGGTAACGCGTGAAAAAATATTGCAGGTTGTGTGGGGTTATAACGTATATCCAACCACGCGCACAATAGATAATTTTATTCTCAACTTCCGTAAATATTTTGAGCCCGACAGCCGCAACCCGGTTCACTTTCATTCGGTTCGTGGCATGGGTTATAAATACACGGATTGAGTTGTTTCTAACCGGTGAATTAAGCTGCTTACCTGTTCAATAATTCTGCTTCTTACAGCTTCATCTTCTACCGGCGAATACAAGCCCTGGTTGCAGACTGAAATAATCTCTTTAGTTTCTTTTGCCAATGCTTCGTTTTTGTTATGCAGGAGATTTATCAGTATCGTTTCGTCGTCTTGTTTGGGCGATAAATTATATTGCAAAGCACTCATCAATAACGTTTTGGTAAGAGTAAAAAAAGTTCGGTTGTCTTCGGCTTCGCTTAGCGCTGTCAACAGCAATTCATAATTGGGTTTTACCGGCGCTTCTTCTTTTACTTCAACAGGTTTTATTTCTGTTTGAACAACGGGAAATTTAGTGGTCAACGGTTTCTTTTGATTTTTATTTACTACCAACCAAACCACAATTACAATGGCTGCAATGGCAGGCACAAACCATAAGTATTTTTGATTGGATAAATCATCCGTTATCATAGTAGCCGGGTTTGCTCTTTTTACGCTTGCTGTAATTGTAAGCTCGATAGATTTTGTACGAATCGTTTCAAATGTTTTTGAGTCGGTATTGAAGTACGTAAAGCTGATTTCCGGAATGACTGTTTTTCCTTTTTTTGTGCTGATAAAAGGAAATATAAAAGTCTTGTCGCCACTTTCCGGGAAGTTCAGCCGGTTAATGTGCTGGCTGTCTGTCGGGTCAAAATGTTCGGTATGTTTTGGCCAATTTATTTTCGGTTCTGTTACTGCTTCAATATTTCCTGAGCCGCTTATCGTTACTTGCAACCTGTTGTTTTCACCGGCACCAATTGTCGTGCTGTCGGTCTTTGCTTCTATGGTAAATTTACCGGTAATGCCATCAAAATCATCCGGCTGTTTATCAGGCAAAGCCGCTATCTGAACCACCAGCGGCTCGCTGCTTACATCGGCTGCATAATTAGTAAACCGGTATGGATTATCAGGCGTAGAAAAACCAACTTCATTATTTACTGTTGCCGGCGGAATGGTTAAATCGCCTGCCTGCAGCGGAATCAACTGCACTTTTCTTATCAATTGCACACGATATATATTGCCTTTGTCCTTTTGTATTTGCGGTGGTTCATCAGCCGTCATTTCTATCACGCTGCAGCCGCTGAAAGCCACTTGTTTTGTTACTCTCGAATGGCACGAAACGGCGGTAAACAACTGGTAAGTAACAAGTATCGGCTCGCCTACAAAACAGTTCTGTTTACTGATTGTTGTCTTTATAAAAACCAGATTATGAATCTTTGCTGTCGGGTTTTCTCCCGGTTTCAGTATAGAGTTTTTCATAAAATCGGTCTGTGCTTCCGATTCACCAAACAAAGAAGGCAATTGCGTAGGTTGGGCAAAGGTTTTTATGCAAATCAGGCACATCAGAAGCATGATACAAAAGAATATGTTCTTCTCTTTTTGCATTGCAGCAAATTAATTGATAAACCCGGATTTATACTGTTATAAATATGGTAATGCACGACAATAAAAAATCATTTTATATTACGTGTTGAAATTGTAAAAAAGGTTTTTGAAACAAACTAAAGAAACTCCGGTTAAGCATCGTTGGGCAATATTTCAGGAGTTGCCAGATTGAAAATTCTTATACACTTTGTTATCAAATCAAAAACTATATGTTGTATTGCTAAAATTTAAAAAGGTGCACTATTTTTCTACAAAGAATTCTGTCTTTTACTTTTCAGATCATTTCGAATGCCTTTACTCAAAATTTTGTAATAACGATTTTTAATTTTATAGATAACGAAATAGATTAGTTTTATCACAATTAACTCCAAAGATGCTTGTGTACCAAAAACTAAAATTAAAAGCTGCGGTTGCTTTTTTTCTTTCTGTAGCTTTATTACAATTAATTGCCTGCCATAAAGTAAATGATGCAGTGCCAGCCGATTCTGAAAGCAACAAGATTGCGGGAATTGACAAACCTGCGTTAGGTAAACCAAACATCATATTAATTCTTGGCGATGATATTGGTTATGAAGTTCCTGCTTATACCGGCGGACAATCTTATCAAACACCTAACCTCGATGCACTTTCCAAAAAAGGTATGCAGTTTACAAACTGTTATAGTATGCCGATGTGTACGCCATCGAGGTTCGAGATGATGACCGGTAAATACAACAATCGCAATTATTACGGCGATTCGTGGGGTAACCTGGATTTATCGCAACGCACCATTGCCAATATGCTTCACGATGGCGGATACACAACTTGCATTGCCGGTAAATGGCAGTTGAATGGTGGCGATAATTCAATCCATATATTCGGATTTGATAAATACAGTGTTACCAATCCTTACAAAGTTGCAGACGACAATGAAGATGATGAAGGTCTTAGCATTTATAAAGATCCTGTTATTTTACAGAACGGCGCTTATTTGCCGGATGCTTTTACAAAAGGAAAATATGGCGAAGATATAAACCGCGATTTCCTGTTTAATTTTATAGATTCAAACAAAAGCAAATCCAAACCTTTCTTTGCCGTATGGACGCCCAATTTGTGTCATGCGCCTTTTTCTCCCACACCAGACGATCCGCAATTTGCTGCCTGGGTACCGAAAACAAAAGGTAATAAAGCCAACAGCGATACTACTTATTTTAAATCGATGATTAAATATTTTGATAAGGAAGTTGGTATGCTGATTACCAAACTGCAAAGCAGCAGCGCCTTATCAAACACAATTGTATTAATAGCCATCGGCGATAACGGAACAGATGGTAAGATTCATTCCCGCTACAAAGGCAAATCGTATGTAGGTGGAAAAGGTCACACGTATTATCGCGGCATTCATGTTCCTTTTCTGGCGTATTGCCCGGGCAAAATAGCTTCACAAGTAAATAATAATTTAATTGATTTTACAGATATACTGCCAACACTTGCCGGCCTCGCTAAAATAAATACGCCAACGAATTATGGCGTTCTCGACGGACAAAGTTTTTCTGCACAATTGCTCGGAAATTCATATACAGCGCGTACTTCGTGCTTTGGCTATTATGATGTAAACCGTAACGGTCCGGATAATATAAAGCCGGCTATTTATGCATTCGATTATACATACAAATTGTATGAAGATTCATCAACCCGGTTTTACAATTATATTTCTGATATGAATGAGCAAAAGAATATTCAGACAAAGAATATGACGCCTGCAGAAAAGAAAGCTGATTCTACATTAGACCTCGTTATCAGGAAGTACACAAAGTAATTTTTGTTTGTATTGATATGAAAAAGTTTCTTATTACTTCATTTGTGTATTGGTACAAAGTACAAATGAGTAAGCATTTCGATAAATGATTTTGGTTCTCTTTCTAAAAGAATCATCATCGAATCTAATGATGGAAACTTAATTAATAAATTAAGTAAATGATAATAAAAAAGCTGCTCCAACCGGAACAGCTTTTTTATTAGTATGAAAGAATCGGTCGTTTGTTTTATGTATTCATTTCTTTCGATTCTTCGTAGCTTTTAATTTTATTATACAAGGTTTTTCTATCTATTTTTAATATTTCTGCAGCCTTTGATTTATTATTATTCACTTCTTTTAAAAGGTTCATTATCGTGTCGTATTCTGCTTTGGCAGCTGCATCTTTTAAATCAATTTCTTTAGGCGATGTTGATGTTGTAAAAGCCGGTTGCACGGTAACAGGCTCGTGAGATGGCTTATGAAAAATGTTCGTATTGGTAATTTCCCAGGGCAATGTTTTCGCAGAAATTTTATTTCCTGTAGTTAACAACACTGCACGGCGCACTACATTTCTGAATTCGCGCAAATTGCCCGGCCAAGAATAACTTAGAAACATGTGCATGACATCATCATCAAAACCTTGTATATTCTTGTTCAGTTCATCATTGGTTTTATCTAAAAAGAATTGAGCAAATAACGGGATGTCATTTTTACGTTGTCTGAGTGGCGGAAGGTTGATAGAAAATTCGTTAAAACGGTGATATAAATCTTCACGGAATTTTCCTTTGTGATACGCTTCCTGCAGGTTTTCGTTTGATGCTACAATAATGCGGATATCAATATCCATCTCTTTTGTACCGCCAACGCGTTTAAACTTACGCTCCTGGATTACGCGCAGCAAAGTTGCCTGGATGTCCAAAGAAAGATTGGCAACTTCATCTAAAAATAAAGTGCCGCCGTTTGCCATTTCAAAATGACCTTCTTTGTCGGCTAAAGCACCGGTAAAAGCGCCTTTTACATGACCAAACATTTCGCTGCCGGCAAGTTCTTTCGATAACGTGCCGCAGTCCATCGCTATAAAAGGTTTGTTTTTGCGCTCACTATATTGATGAATTGTTTTTGCAATAACTTCTTTTCCCGTTCCGCTTTCGCCATACAGGATAATACTGTAATTGGTTGGCGCAACAATTTCTATTTGTCTATATAAATCCTGTGTTGATTCTGATTGACCAACCAAATATTCGCCGCTGGTTTTAAAAGCTGGTTTTTTTAAGGCTGCTGCCGAAGAAACTGATGGTGCTGATACCAACTGTGGCGCTGAGGCGTGCGGATTCTTAAACGCATTGGCAAGTACATTTAATACCTCAGCCGGAATTAATGGTTTTGTAATATAATCGTATGCGCCAAGTTTGATAACTTCAACCGCCGTTTTAATATCGGAATAACCGGTAATAATTAAAACAATTACCTGCGGGTTTACAGACTTTAATTCGGAAAGTACATCGCGGCCTTCTTTATCGCCAAGCCGGTAGTCGCAAAGCACCAGGTCGAAGTTAGATTCTTTAAACTTGGCAATGCCTTTATTTCCGGTATACGCCACGTCTGTCTCATAACCTTCTTTATTTAAAAACCTGCTAAGAAGTGTGCAGATGTCAATGTCATCATCAATAATCAAAATTCTCTTCTTCATAAAAACTTGCCGTGTTTATTATCTACCCGGTTATTTGTGTAAATAACAGAGTAAATATAAATTGTTATAATTAAGTTTCAAAGAAATATAAACAGTTGTTATTTGGATTCAATAAATAGTACAAAACAGATGGTTACTACAAATAGAAATCACAACTAAAAATATCAAATAAAAACAAAC
Organism: Ilyomonas sp.; assembly: GCA_965199845.1. GTDB lineage: Bacteria > Bacteroidota > Bacteroidia > Chitinophagales > Chitinophagaceae > Ilyomonas. The sequence goes on along the minus strand of CBDATZ010000049.1, from coordinate 28,442 downwards.
AATCTTTTATTTTTATTTACCACGCAAAGAAAAACAAACATCTGAAAACATAGTTCGTAAAAATTAAAAAGTTACTGTAAAATTAGAAGTTCCGTATTAAAAATAATTGATAGATTAATTACCGGGCAAAACTTAAAAACGGCAAAAGAGATGAAAAATCTCATGTAGTAAAATCCTTTTATTATTCTTTATCGCTTCCCGGTTTTCAACATTTATTTAAACGTCTTGTATCTTCACATTATGAATTTTGATGTTCAGAAATTACTGCGTGATAATATCCGCAATTTAACGCCGTATTCTTCGGCGCGCGACGAGTTTACAGGAACGGCTCAGGTAAATCTTGATGCTAATGAAAACAGTTTGGGTTCACCGCTTACCAAATGGTACAACCGGTATCCGGATCCTTATCAACATCAGGTAAAAGAAGTCATCAGCACCATTAAACAAGTGCCTGCGCAACAAATATTTTTAGGCAATGGAAGCGATGAATGTATTGATGTTCTGTTTCGCTGTTTTTGCGTTCCGGGAAAGGACAATATTATCATTTGTCCGCCTACGTATGGTATGTATGAAGTAAGTGCCAATATTAATGATATAGTCATTCGAAAAGCGCCTTTGCTTCCTGATTTTCAGCTTGATCTGGTGCATATTGAAACGCTGGTTGATGACAATACAAAAATTATCTGGATTTGTTCGCCCAACAATCCCACCGGCAATTCGATGCGGCGCGAAGACATCGAATTGATACTGAACAATTTCAACGGATTGGTGGTGATTGATGAAGCGTATATCAATTTTTCGCGGCACAAATCATTCACCCGCGAACTGGCAGATTATCCGAATCTCGTTGTATTGCAAACCTTCAGCAAAGCTTGGGGATTGGCGGGTTTGCGATTGGGTCTTGCTTTTGCATCAACCGAAATTATTGGCGTGATGAATAAAGTAAAGCCGCCTTATAATATCAGCCAGGCAACGCAGGAACTTGCTTTGAAAGCATTGGAAAATGTAGGTCAGGTAAACGATATGATTTATGAACTGGTAAATATGCGCCAGGCTTTACAGGAAGTGCTGGAACAGTTGCCCGTTGTAGAAAAAGTTTACCCTTCCGACGCTAATTTTTTACTTGTAAAAATAAATGGTGCTACGCAGGTGTATCAATATCTTTTGTCTAAAAGTATCGTGGTAAGAGACCGCAGCAATATAAAGCTGTGTGATGATTGTTTGCGAATTACCATCGGAACCGAAGATGAAAATACAAAATTGGTTGATGCTTTGCTTGAATACGGAGAAGCCGTTTTGGCGCATTCGCAAGTATAAACGTTTTAATTTGTTATTTCTATGAATTTAACCACAAAAAGTATTCTGAATTTGCTCATTGCTTTGCTCTTTTTTCATTCTGCATTTGCTGGTAACAACGGCGATTCTACAAAAGAAAAAAACACTGCCATTCGGCCGGATGCCGACAACGCCGGGCTGAAGTTGCCTTCCGGTTTTTCGGCTCTCCTTGTAGCTGCAAATGTTGGCACAGCCCGTCATATTACAGTTACGCCACAAGGCGATTTATATGTAAAGCTTGATGGCAATGTAAATGGAAAAGGTATTTTATATCTGCACGATGATAATAAAGATGGAAAGGCAGAAACTGTTACCGGTTTTGGCGATTATGGCGGCACGGGTATCATCATCAAGAATGGTTATTTGTATGCTTCTTCCGATAACGACGTGTACCGTTACAAATTAGATGACAATAATAAAGTAGCCAATGGTGCATTGCCCGAAAAAATAGTAACGGGTCTGATAAATAAGCATCAGCATAGTTCAAAATCATTGGCTTTAGACGATGCCGGTAACCTGTACGTGAATATCGGCGCGCCTTCTAACGTATGCGCACAGCGTGGTAACGATAAAGAAGGACGGATGCCTTGCCCGCTTCTCGATTCTGCCGGTGGCATCTGGATGTTTAAAGCTGATAAGCAAAACCAGACTTATGCCGATGGTGTTCGTTATACAACCGGTCTTCGTAATGTAGTTGGTCTCGACTGGAACAAAACAACAAACACGTTATTTGTTATGCAGCACGGGCGCGATGCGTTAAGTTCCACATTTCCTCAATATTATACCACAAAACAAAGCGCAGAATTACCTGCAGAATGTTTATACGAATTGCATAATGGCGATAACGCCGGCTGGCCGTATATGTATTATGATGAATTTCAAAAGAAAAAATTGATATGTCCTGAATATGGTGGTGATGGAAAAAAAGAAGCTGATAGTAAATACATAAATCCAACGTATGCTTTTCCCGGTCACATGGCACCGGATGGCTTATTGTTTTATACCGGAAATATGTTTCCCGAAAAATACAAAAACGGAGCGTTTATCGCTTTTCATGGTTCTTGGAACCGTGCGCCCGAACCACAAAAAGGATATCTGGTTGCTTTTGTTCCTTTTAAAGATGGAAAGCCAAGCGGCGACTGGGAAATTTTTGCCGACAATTTTGCCGGTGGCGCTGAATTTATGCAGCCGGGAAGTGCCAAACATCGCCCCTGTGGTTTAGCACAAGGTCCTGATGGCTCTCTATATGTAACCGATGATGCCGGTGGAAATATTTATCGCGTTATGTACAATAAATAGTTGAATCGGATATGAAGAAATATTTTTTGTTAGTAATCGTATTAGCCATCAGGTTCTATAGTTTTTCGCAGACAAAACCAACGGCCGCAACAGGGAAAGAAATTTATACCAAATATTGTCTTACTTGTCATCAGCAGGATGGAAAAGGTGTTCCCAAACTCAATCCGCCTCTTATAAAAACTTCTTATGTTACCGGCGATAAAAAGACATTAATACAATGGGTTTTACAAGGAAGCGGCGAAGAAAAAAAAGAGATTGATGGTAATTATTATAACAACAATATGCCGCCTCAAAACTTTTTGAAAGATGATGAGATGGCGAAAGTGCTTACATACATTCGCGGCAATTTTGGCAATAAATCTCCTGCCGTAACGGCGGCTGAAGTAAAGGCTGTAAGAGCAAGCCGTAATTAATAAACATAATTGAAAAACGTGCTTACAGAAATTTCTGTAAGCACGTTTTTTTATACATTGATTTATCTCACATGCTAATATTTCATTCCATAATTTCCTGTTATCAATTCAACATATAAAAGCAACCAGATTGCTCACGTATTGGTTTTGAAAGAAGTAAACTTTTTTACATCTTACCTCACATATCCGATCTTGTCTAAGTCATCCCTTTCTCTTTTGGCTTATTTTTAACCACCTGCTATACGGATTCATTTATTTTTGCCCGCTATCATTTCTTAGCAATTACTTACATGAATAACTGCATCGCAAAAACATTGACCAGTTTCGTTTTTCTTTTTATTGCTGTAACTTCTTTTGCACAAACAAAAGATTCAACTTTTACCGTAACAACAGATACAGCGGCTACCAAAGCATCAAAGAGACTTTTAAATAAAATAGATTTAAGCAACCGCCCGAACGATCACTTCATGGTGCAATATGGTTTAGATGGCTGGAGTGCGACGCCGGACAGCGTTTCTCCATCCGGATTTTCTAGGCACTTTAATGTGTATGTTATGATAGACAGACCGTTTAAAGATAGCCGCCACATGAGTATTGGTATTGGTATTGGAATCGGCAGCAGCAATATGTTTTTTGATGATAAATACATCAACCTGAAATCGCCAACTACAACATTACCTTTTACCAATGTAAGTACAAGCGCTATCAATCACTTCAAAAAATTTAAGCTGACAACGATTTATGCCGAGATTCCGGTTGAATTGCGTTACGCCGGAAACCCGGTAACACCCGATAAAGGATTTAAAGCTGCCTTGGGTTTAAAGATCGGGCAACTTCTAAACCAGCATACAAAAGGAAAAGATGCCCTGGATGCTTCCGGTGCAACTATATACGGAACAAAATATATAATAAAAGAAAATGACAAGCGATTCATTAATGGAACACGTGTGGCAGCTACAGCACGAATCGGGTTTGGTAATATTTCGATTGACGGTTCTTACCAGATTACAAACTTCCTGAAAGAAGGTGCGGGACCAGATATTAAACCATATTCAATTGGTATTACATTAAGCGGATTGTAACGGACAAAATTTGAGAGAATTTTTAAATTATATAATCTAAAAAATTCTATCAAATACAACTCTTCGAATACTTTATTCAAAAAGGAACTTTCGGGTTCCTTTTTTATTTATTTCTTGTTTGATGAGATTGTACAAGATATATGTTTGATGAATTTTGTTTCATTGAAAGCAAAGCGTACAAGTGAGTGACACAACAGACGATACATCGGAGTATCCAACGCTCACTACCAAAACTGTATTATTCTTTCCCGGTGTTCTTTATGGTTGCCGTGTCTTTTACATTGTTAGTTGATGCGTCTTTGGAAGGCTTTTTAAATAAGTTAGAAAGTTTTTCAAAATCTTTGGTATAACTAAGACTTACGCCCTGGCGGTTACTTCTGCCCAAGGTTCCGGTTGCGCCGGAATTGCCAGCCACCGTCAGGCTGCTACGGTTAAAAATAACAGCCCGTAATTTTCTGTCTTTCGATAAAATGATTTGAACAGAAACATCGGGCAGCCACTGAAAATTGCTGGTTGCAGAAGATGTATTGGTGAGTCCGAAATCGAGGTCGCCGCCAACCGTAATGATCACTTTTCCATCGAGAATACTTTGGTTGATTTTGAGGTTTACCTGCTGACGGTCTAAGTTGTTTGTATTCGTTCCAAAATAAGAAGAGCTGCTGTAGGTAGCCGCGCCAATATCAAGCTGCAGGTTTTTATTGCCGGTGATTTTATATAATAAATTGCCCACAATTTTATTGATTTCCGAAGTCAGCTTTTGAGAAATGGTATTCAGCCCCAACGAATACGCAGTTGTTGAAGTACTGGCTTCGCCATACGGCGCAAAAGAACCAAAAACAATCAGGTAAGTAACCTGCTTCAGCATTTCATTATCATCGCTTTGCAAACGGGCAAGAAAGAGGTTAAAATCGTTGTTGCTTTTAATAACGCTGCCTTGCGGAAAATCAAGTTTGAATGAAATTTTCGGCTGGGTTAATTTATCGCGAAGCTGGGCGATTACATAAACATCACCGCGATAACCGGCGATAGAATTGAATGTATTAGCCGCACTTGTACTTTGGTTGCTGATTAATTCATTAATACTTACATGTTCGGCGGTATATTGGGCATCAATATGAATATTGGCATCGTACGGGTCGCCATCCCATTCTATATAACCATCGGGTAATAACTCAAACGGCCGGCGTAAGAAAGACTGGAAGTTGAAATCGTAATTTCCTCTTTCTATATTGTACCTGCCTTTCATGCTCATATTGCCGGTTGCCGGCACTTTTATCTGCATTCTGCCGTTGCCGGTTGCCCGGATAACATCGCCGGTTACAGCATCAAGAATTACATCTATCTGTGCCTGGTGGTTGGCTGTTAAATCAAGGTCAACGCTAAGATTACTTTTCTCGCTGGTTGCATTTTCCTGTTGCAGCGTTCCGTATTGTTTAAACACAACAAAGTCGGCTTCCGAACTTTTGCTGCTGCTGCCTGTAGGAATATAAATATGCGTAGTATCGTTTACAGAACCGGTAATGTTCAGTTTCATATTTTCCTGCGGACCTTTCAGGCTAAGCGTGGCTCTGCCGATAGCGCGGCCATAAAACTGCTGGTTGTCTTTGGCTGTTGTATTGATGAGAAGTAATTTATCAGTCGACATATCAAAGTCGTACTGCATATTTTTGAAGTCATGCTCAATCAATTTTCCTCTTACGGTTGCAGTTCGGTTCTGGTTGTCTTTTATAATAAATTGCCCAAAGTCAATGCCCTGGTCGGTAAAGACAAACCTGGCTTTATCAATGGTGTAGCGAACCTGCGTATAATTTACGGTAATACCCGCCTGCTCCACAGAAACAGCGCCGTTTAAATTCAATCCCGATGTATTGGTGACAACAGATAAATCGCCGGTTGCCAGGCCCGTAATATTGCTGAACAAATCACTGAGAAACATATTGACAATACCAATCTTTGTTTTGTTCAGATGCATAGAAATATTAGTTCCGGCACCGGTTGTATCTTTTACGTTGATACCGCCATTCACATCAAAATTATAAGCATCGTTATCTGAGCGGGCAGAGAAATCTACATTGCCATTATCGTTGTTATAAGCAGCGTTGGCAGTTACAATACCAATGGAATCATTGTTCAACCGAAACTGTTCTGCCCGAATATCAGCTTCGGCTCTGAAGTTTCCATAAAAATCGCTTAGGTAAATCTCACCATTACCAACGCCTTCTATGCGCGGTTGTTTGGTAAAAATGGGAGTGAAGTCGCCAAGGTTTATATCTTTCAACCGTACCACCAAACTATTGCCTTTATTTGCCTGCGTGGCATCCGGTTCAACGGTAATTTCCTGGAAGCCCTGAACAAATTTTACATTTTCGGCGGACGCATATTTTTTCCGGATTACAATCTCGCCTTGTTTTTCCAAATCCCATTTCTTTTCGTTAATAACAAAAGAAGACGGCTGAAAATTGATTTTCACGCCATCCGGTAATGTGTAAACATCAGCGTTTAATTGTGCATCGTTCAGCGTATTGTTGGCGCTCGTTTGTATATGCACAACCGAATGATCTTTTTCTGATTGTATACTCAATCTGGTATTGGGAAAATACGTGCTGTCGCTGATTTGCATACGGTCAACATTACCACTCATATTCAGCGAAACAAAATTTCCGTTACCATGAAAAGCGGCGTTCTCAACACTAAATTTATCCCAGGCAAAATCGGGCACATAAGCCGTAATTTCAAACTTGCCGGAATCCTGCGTATTTACACTTCCCGTTAGCTGGGCATTATCCAGACCATGAAGCCGCGAATCTATAATCTGCGCATAATTGGTAAAATCTCTTGTATTAACAGACACAAAAAAATCCTGGTTCTTAGGCGTTACTTTGGGTGGGTTGATATACGAAGGATAGTAATGATTTAGAAATGCCTGGAAACTGTTTGGCAAATCCAATATATTGTATTGACCCGAAACCATAATATCAAACTCATTGCTTTGCGCATACAATACGCGGTTGTTTGCACTATCGTTATAAGCAGATACAGAGAGCGAATCGAAACTTAAACGGGTAGAATCGTGCAGTAAAACAGCATTTAATATTTTGGCGCTGCCGCGAAATTCATCAATGTTCTTACCCTGGAAATTCAAGTCAAACAAACCAGCTAACTGAAAGTTCTGATTTATAAAATGTAACGCTTTTAAATTCGAAGAAGCCAAATCGCCCAATACGTTAAACTTAGGCTGCGATTGCGTTAAATCAATTTCTACATTACTGGTAAAATCGAAGTTGGGGTCGTTAATTTTTAAGTCGCCGTTGAAGAATTTATTCTGAATATTTCCGTTGAAAGTAATATCAGAATAATTATAATTGTTAAACGCAAACTGACTGAACGTTCCATTCAGACTGGTTTTGATTTTAGCTATATCAAAGCTGCTTCCTGCCACCGAACCATTAAAACTCACAAGCCCGATAGAAGGTGTATTGATGAATTTACCCAAATCAAATTGCTTTGTAATAATCTTACCGCTGTAACGCGGCTCACCCTTATCGGGAAGCTGCATTTTGATATTGGCATAAACGCCGCCGATTGCAGAACTGATATTACCATTTGCCGCAAAATTATATATGGTACCGGCGAAATTTCCGTTGTAACGAAACAAGCCCAAAGCCGCAATATCAGGACTGGTAATGTCTTTAATTGGCGGCACAATGGTAGCCAGGTCGGTATAAGACATTTGCACGGTACCGCCGTCTAACGTAATGATGGTTTTATCAATATCCGGCAAACCCTTCATTTGCAAACTACCGGCTGCATACATACTGCTGCCGCTGCGGATAAAAAGATTGGGAATTGAGAAATTGGTAACCGTTCCATAAAAATGACCATTGATTTCTCCCTGCCGTTTCCAGTTTTTTAAAGACGGCGCAAAAAAGGCAATATCATCGCTGCTGACAGAAGAATTTTTAAAGTTAGCATTCATAATTACGCTGTCCACATATTCGTTCATATCTTTATTAAAGTCATGATATTTCATTGCGTAATAATTGCCAAGCCGGCTTTTTGGCGTGCGCAAATCAAGATTTTTCAATTCTAAAATCTGCGGCGTTAATTTAAAATCTGCCTTGAGTTTTTTTAACTCGAAGCCGCTGCGTTCCAGCGCAGAAAGATTAATATTTGCCTGGATGGTATCTTCCGAAAAGCTAAAGTTGTCTGCCGTTCCGTTTAGTTTGCTGATATGAATATGCTTGCCATCAAAATACGAATTTACCGGCAAACTATCTTGCCGTTCGCTGATAAAAGCGCCGTTGGTAAGATTGATTTTTTTCACAAACAACTGCAGCCCGCTGGCATTAAAATACATTCCGGTATCTACCGGTTTTGGTTTTAAACTATCGGGGCGAAAACCATCAAAATCGTACAGCGCAAAAAGCGGCTTATCAAGATCAATAGAACTGATAACAAAACGGTTTTTCGCCAAATCAACCGAATCTGCCTGCAGCAATAAACTACCGGCCTTTATCTGCATCTTTTGTCCGCGCCATTCATCGTTCTGAATAAAGTTTACGTTCTTAAAATCCAGCTTTTCAAGCCCGAGTTGCATAGGTTTGCTGTTCTTTGTTTTAGTTGTGTCAGGCGAAGCAAAATGATCGGCAATAAACTGGTAATTCCAAACCGAATCGCGGCGATGCAGGTAAATAAATGCATCTTCCAGACCGGCATATTTAATAACTAAATTGTTCCTGATAAAAAACCAGTCGGTCAGCCGAACTTTTACGGCGCCGGCATACAATAAAGTGTCTTTTTTCTGATCTCTGATTAATGTGCCTTCTAAATTTACTTTATCGAACAGCGAGAGGCTTACGTGTTTAATGCGCACTTCGGTATGCAGATCTTTAGAAAGCCGCGTGGTGATTTTACCGATAATATAATTCTGAACCGGCGTGGTCTGAATGAGAAGCCAAGACAGCAGCAGCAGGGCAAAAATTGCCAGCAGCGTACGCCCGGTCCATGTCAGAATCTTTTTGGTTCGTTTCATTCAGAGCGATAAAAATAAGTATATCTGGCAAAGCACGCTTTCACTCAGGAAAATAATATACGCTGCCGCGAAAATGTTTGTTAAAGGAACGGAAATTTGAGAAGATTGATTTGATAAAGAGATACATTCTGATAGTTAATAAGATTTGTTTGTTTTATGGCTTATAAAACAGTAGGTTAAAAAAAATGGTTTTAAAATAATTTTGAAGAACTTCTTTAATTACCAATAAGAAAAAGATATTCTTGAAATGAAAGATGAAATAAGAACGTTAAATGATTTGCTTCAAATTCGTGACGAATTTTGGAAAAAGGTAGACTTTCATCATCATATTAGATTATGGTATCGAGGACAATCTAACAAGGATTGGGAATTAAAGCCTGGAGTGTATAGAAATGATTTCCATGTTACGAGCGAATCTAAACGGTTAGAAAAAGAACAACAACTCAATCAAGATTTTAAAATTCAATCTGCAAGTTTGCTTTCCGGAACGAAAAACGATGAAGAGTTATATTTTTTGCAACAACATTATAATATGCCTACACGTCTCTTGGATTGGTCCTATACTCCTTTAACCGCTTTATATTTTGCAGTATCAGAAAAGAATAGTGATGGCGCTTTATTTATGATGGACGCTTATCAACTTGCCCATAGTCAGGATGCTTATGATAAAGTAGGCGGCTTTAAAGGAACTCCAACGAGTAAACTACCTGTATTCGTCGAAGCGATTAAAACTATTTCTCATTGGAAAAAATATGAAACTTTTCCAAAGTATATCATTCCAATAAGACCATATTATACAGATAAACGTATTGTACTACAAAAGTCTTGTTTTACATTTCATGTTCCAGAAAAAGACACTCTTACTGATAAAGAAAATAGCACTCTCAAAAAGTATATAATACCTCAAACTAGTAAAAAAGAAATAAAAAACCAATTAAGCTTACTTGGAATAAACGATTTTACTACTTATGGTGATATGGAATCACTTGCAAGAACTTTAAAAAGAAATCATGATACTTTATAAAAAAGGAAAGTAAGAATACCAATTCTTTTATAGCACCCGCTTATAAGATAAATTAGTAACCGGAACCTGAACGGAGCGTCGCAACGTTGCCCGACCGGAGATGCAAACGCCGGTAACATAAATCTTCTTTTGTATTACCGGCGTTTGCGCTGTATTGTGAGATGTATTATTTCTTCGTAAAATCTAACACTACATAAGCAGTGTTGTTACCAACCTGTGTTGGTTCGCGCAGTGTAAAACCGCTTTGGCTAACATTGCTCAATTCGAGGCGATAACCATCGGGAACTTTGCGGGCTTTGGCAGCATCTATATTTTTAAACTGGAAATATTGTACGCCATTGCTGTTCAGCGTGCTCCAGTGAATGGGACGTTGTCCGCCGGTGCAATCGTTGCTTTGGGTAATGGTGTAAGTGGCGTTGCCGCTTTCGGTAAGAAACCATTCGCTGCCCTGCAAACAAGCGCTGCTTACATCGTCGAACATCGTTATTTTGTAATTGGCGGGATCGTTTACGCCTTCGAGCCGCACATTATTTACAATCCATTGCCCGTTGAGGTTTGTACCCGCTACTTTATGACGAACGCAAGAGGTTGCTAAACAAACCACCGCTATACAGAGAATTGATATCCATTGTTTCATAAACAAAATTTTGCCTTACCAGTCAATTGAAATGCCAAAGTTATGTGTGATGTTAGATGTGATTTAATGTACGATGTGAGATGTACAGTGTACGATGTGAAACGCAGATGTGATAATAAGTTTATTGAAAAGTGAATAAGCTATACAAATTTATATACATCGTACATCGTACATCTCACATCGTACATCGAATCATTTCCATTCGGCGCGTGCGGACGGAGATATAGAAAGATTTACAAAATCCGATTCAAGATATTTATAGTACGCTGCCATAGCAATCATCGCGGCATTGTCGGTGCAATATTGAAACTGGGGAATAAATGTTTTCCAGCCGTGTTTTTGTCCGGCAGCCTGCAACGCATTGCGCAAGCCGCTGTTGGCGCTTACGCCGCCCGCAATACAAACACGCGTAATACCACTTTGCTGTACGGCTTTCTTTAGTTTCTTTAGTAAAATATTTACAATTGTGTACTGAATAGAAGCGCATAAATCGGCTTCGTTTTCTTTAATAAAGTTTGTATTGAGAGCCGTTTCTTTTTGCAGAAAATAAAGTACCGACGTTTTTAACCCGCTGAAGCTAAAATTCAGTTCCGGTATTTGCGGTTCGGCAAATTTGAATTTCGTTGCATTGCCGTCTTTGGCGTATTTGTCTATTAACGGTCCACCGGGATAAGGCAAGCCTAAGAGCTTGGCCGATTTGTCGAAGGCTTCACCGGCGGCATCGTCTATGGTTTCGCCCAGAATTTGCAAATCTGTTGGCGATTTGGCTAATACAATCTGTGTGTGTCCTCCGCTAACAGTAAGACATAAAAAAGGAAAATCAGGTTTTGGGTCGTCAATCAGATTTGCCAATACATGCGCCTGCATGTGATGCACAGCAATCAGCGGTTTGTTTAATACCAAAGCCATTGATTTGGCAAATTGCGCACCCACCAGCAAACTGCCGATTAAACCCGGCGCCTGTGTAAAAGCAATAGCATCGAGAGACGACAATTGGCAGCGCGCAGTTGATAAAGCAATATCTACCACCGGAACAATATTTTGAATATGCGCGCGGCTGGCAAGTTCGGGCACCACGCCGCCAAATTGCTCATGCACTTTTTGCGTGGCAATATGATTAGATAAAATATGTCCGTCAACACAAACGGCGGCGCTGGTTTCGTCGCACGAAGATTCAATAGCCAGGATAGTAATACTCAAGGTGTGATTTATATTGAACAGGCAAAGGTAGAATAATGTGAGATGTGAGATGTGATTCAATGTACGATGTTAGATGTACGGTGTACGATGTATTTTGATTTGTATGGACTATTTACTTTTCAACAAGATTATTATCACATCTGCGTTTAACATCGTACACCGTACATCTAACATCGTACATTGAATCACATCGTACATCTAACATCGTACATAATTCTATCTTTGCCGCAAATTGATTAAGAATGGAAGGGTTACGCGCTGCAGAAAGTTTTACCGTTATGAATGAAATTGTATTGCCGAACGATACCAATACCTACGGCAACCTGATGGGCGGACGACTGATGTATTGGATGGACATTGCGGCGGCTATGGCGGCGGGCAAACATTGTAAAGGTCCGAGCATGACGGCAAGCGTAGATAATATCAGTTTTAAAGTGCCGATAAAGCTTGGCAACTTAGTTCATATTGAAGCGAAACTGACGCGCGCTTTTACAACTTCTATGGAAATTAATATTCGTGTATGGGGACAGGATTATGAACATCAATACGAAAGCAACGAAGCGTATTTTACGTTTGTGGCGCTGGATGAAAACGGAAAACCCCGCGCTGTGCCGCCTGTAATAGCCGAAACACAGGAAGAGAAAGTGATGTATGAAAGTGCCTTGCGCAGAAGACAGGTACGATTGATATTGGGCGGTAAAATGAAACCCGATGAAGCTGTAGAATTAAAGGCGTTGTTTATGTCGCAAACGCCGGTGGAATAATGTACGATGTGAGATGTACGGTGTACGATGTGCTTATGTTTGTCTGGATGTATTGATTGTTGCTACAATAATTTTCAGCAATTCCTCACCTTCTTTAAAGAGACCAACAATTATTTCTTTTTGAGTAGGGTTGAATTCAAATAACAATTCAAGAAAAAAACAGGCTTTCGTCTAATTCCTCTTCTACAATCTTTAATTTATTGATGAAATCAGCTTTCGATTTAGCTCTGCGTGCTGCACGATAATTAGCCGCTACCGAACTGCTCGCTCTGATTATTTGATTGTTGTAATTTCTGTTCAAATCATTTCTTTCTAACAAAAGAGTTAGTTTGCCAATGTCAATTGCAAACTTTTTTGTTCTCTTTTTAATTTCTTCTGCATCCATTACAATCTGTTTTTACATAGCAAATTACATCGTACACCGTACATCTAACATCGTACATCAAATCATTCATATTTATATTCAACTCTGCCTATAAGCTGCTGTTGTTTATTATAAAGCAATTCTCTTTCTTTTAAGCCATTGGTATTATAAGAATATTTCCAGATCATGTAATCGCTGCTGCCGTTAGGAACCTGCATCATTTGCGCAACGTTTCCGGCATCGTTGTATTCATATAAAAAATCGGGAAGCATTTTGCGAACGCGAATATTGAAGCGAACAATATCGGTAAGCTGGGCTTTTGTATTGTAGTAATAGTAATAGGTTTCAACCGTTTTTCCTTTGCGTTTCCAGGTTTCCTGCGCCACATTACCGGCATCGTAAGTAAACGTTACATACGTTGTATCGGTTTTATCTTTTATACGAATCATGCTTTCGGGCAAATTGTTATTGTATTTCCATTGATGGATTTCAACAGAATGACTATTCATAAAAGCATCATCTGATTGCGTTGTGATGGTGCTTATATTTCCATCTGCATTATAACTGTATTGCGTTACCGAAATGATATTGGTGCTGGTATCTTTTGTCTGCACAAGCTTTCCGTTGCTGTAAGTATTTAAAGTAAGCAAATTGCCGGCAGAAGGATCGCTGGACGTAATGCTAATGGTTTTATTGTCGGGCGAAATGGTTTGTTCCAGTTTAAAATTATCAACCGGCTGGCTGCCTTCAAAACTGGTGGCGGCAACATGTTTAATATGAGCCGAAACCAACGCTGTATATTGTTTTTGCGATTGCTGCAAAGCCATAATATCGTTGTAATAATACTGGCTGAAAACAGAATTGGAGAGAAATAAGATAACTGGTAAAATGAAAAACTTAATGCGGTTCATTCTGCAAAAATGTGACATGGCTTAAAAAACGCAAAAAGAATTGTAATCGTGTTCTTTTTTTGGATTTTGGAAAAGATTTATGAAGTTAGATTGAAAAGTTGCTAATCAATATCAATACATCACCACTTTGCCTTCAATGGCTTCCTGAACATAATTTTCCGTATCATTAAAAATTGAATTTAAAAGAATACGCGTGGCTTCTACGCCTTGCCGGAAAGGAAACTGCTCAACCGAAACCACAGGTTTATTATCTAAGTATTTGCAGAAAGGAAGATTGGCATAACTGGCAAAAGCAATGTCTTTGTTAAGCTGTAAATCAGTCTGCGTTTTTATATATTGAATGGCATCCAGCGCAACCCAATCGTTAAAAACAATAACTGCGGTAGGCGGTTGTTTTTGCGCCAATAATTTACCCACGGCCTGCCAGGTTTTTTCTCTTGTAAAATCTGTTTCTACAATATAAGCAGGGTTAGCTTTCAGTCTCTTTTTTGACAGCCCGTTTATAAAACCTTTCATCCGTTCGCTATTGGCAGTTATAGATTGCGGACCTAACAGCAATGCTATTTTTCTATGATTTAATTTATACAAAACATTAATCAGGTTGATTGAAATATTATACAAATCGCAGGTAACTTTATTGATGTTTTTTATATCGGGCACGCGGTCGAAAAAGACAACCGGAATTTTATATTCCTGCAAAGTATCAAAGTGCTTTATTTGCTTTGTTTCCTTAGATACGGAAACTAACAAACCATCAATACGGCGCCTGGTAAAAGAGTCAATAATTTGCTGCTCTTTCTCAAGACTATCGTGGCTTTGCGCTACAAATACGCTGAAGTTATTTTCAAAAGCAATCTGCTCGATGCCGCTAACGGCTTGCGCAAAAAAATCTTCGGAAAGCGTAGGCACAATAACGCCGATGGTGTAAGTACGTTTTTCTTTAAAAAAGATAGCCGTTTGTATGGGTTCGTATCTAAGTTCTTTAGCCAGTTCTTTCACCGCATTTTTTGTACGCAAACCAATGCTGGGATGATCGTGAAGTGCCCGGGAAACCGTAGAGGCAGACACATTTAATCGTTTGGCAATTTCCTTTATTGTAGGCAAGTTCTTCATAAGCGGTTTATTGTTTTTTTACCAACGCAAACGATTGATTTGAATAGTTTCAAAAAATCAGTTTATTTTCCATTTTTATAACCATTTGCTTTGGACTTCCCTGTATGATTTTACAAGCTATCTGCGAACATTTCGACTTGCCTTCTATACAATCCAGTCAGCCTTTGGTTAGCGGGTTAATTAACAACAGCTATAAAGTTAATTCAAATAACGGCAATTCTTATTTTTTACAAAGAATAAACACTTCCATTTTTACAAATCCGCTGTCTTTACAGAACAATTACCAGCTTATTCAGCATCATTTATCTGCTGAGAGCGGAATGAAATTACCCAAACTTATCAAAACAAAATCGGGCGATCTTTTATATGAAAAAAACAACGAAGTCTGGCGCTGCTTCGAGTTCCTGAAAAATACATATAGTCCGCACGCTGTGCAAACACCGGAAAAAGCGTATGAAGTAGCCAATTGCTTTGGCGCTTTTACAGCTTCTCTGCAAAGTTTAGACAGCAGCCGGGTAGAAACTATTTTGCCTCGCTTTCACGATCTGGAGCTTCGGTTCGATCAGTTTAAAACGGCTTTGCAAAACGCATCGCCGGAGCGTATTTCGGGCGTGAGAGATTTGATAGAACAGGTTGAACATTATGCAACGCTTGTAAAATGGTTTCAGAAAATCAGTGCTGATAAACAAGCTTTCCCGCTTCATATTATGCATCACGATTGTAAAATATCGAATATTTTGTTTGATGCTGATACAGACGTGATTCGTTGCCCGATAGATTTGGATACCACGCAAACCGGTCTTTTCTTTTCAGATATTGGTGATATGATACGCACCATTGTATCGAACAAAAATGAAGATGCGACAGACATTTACGATCTGCACCTGCGCCCCGATTTCTTTATGGCTGTTACGGAAGGTTATATGAATGCGATGTCGGAATTTTTAACGCCGGAAGAAAGAAAGCATATTCATTATTCAGGTTCGCTTATGATTTATATGCAGGCACTTCGGTTTTTAGCCGATCACCTGAACGGAAATATTTATTACAAAACGGCTTACCCGGAACAAAACAAAGACAGAACTGCTAATCAGTTACAATTGCTCGACTTAGTGCAGGAGTATGTAATGGATAAGCAGCATCAGTCTTTTAAATTGAAAATGTAAAGTAAAATTCAAAGCAGCCTTTCATTTATCAATACATCATTCTGTTTCTAATTTTTACTTGTAAAAATCATACAGAATCTTAATCGTTATTTATCAGGTAAAGCTGAAAAAATTATATCAGGCGCTTTGCCTTCCGGTTTTCTTTCAATCATATCATGCGGGTTAATGTTGCTTACCTGTTTAAAGCCGCCGCTATACATGTAAAACCAATTGTTCTCTACACCTGCACCATAATCGAATACCGGATGTTTTAACTGGCTTGCGGTTGTGGTAAAAGAAGCTTTGGTAAGTTCTATCCATTTGCCGGATGTTGTACACACCCATTGATTGCCATATAAAGCTTTAAAATAATCGTTTCCGTTTGAGCCAAAGTTTTCTACAAATGAATATAAACCCGACAATAATTTACCTTCATTTTTGGCTTTATCCCATTGCGCAATCAGCCTCCATTGTTTGTTTTCAGGCACATAATAATAGCCTGTAAAAATAGTGTGCTCGCCGTTAGATTTTGCGCCAACAAGCAGTTTATACGTTTCGCCGTTTTTCCAGTTAAACACCAAATGGCTGTGCCCGCCGGAACCTTCGTTACCAAAATCATCAGCATAAACATCTTTACCTTTTTTAATTAATCTCACAGCATAATCAGCCGGTATTTCTTTTGGGTTATCGGTGCTGTAATTACTCCATATCGAAAAGATAAAACGACGTTCTGTTGGTGAATTTACTTGTATGCCCATGTAGCCGCCGTTAAAGCCATTGGTCATGTAATAAGCGTTTACCGCATCTACACCAACCGGCACTTTTATTTCGCTATAAAACCACGAAATGGAACTGTCTTTTGGTATTGGATATGATAAATGCGTTGCCGGTGCGCCTCTGTATTCGCTGGTGTTATAGGTGATGTTTTGTGCGGATGAACCGGATACAATTAAAGATTGAATATCCGGAAACTGAGCGCCTGTTTTATTAACACCTTTTACTTGTATGAAGTGATAGCCGGCGTCTTTAATTATAAAATTTCCAACCGGTATTATCGTATAATCTTTTGATGGTTTTATATTGATGTTATACGATTGCGTTGTGCTGTCTAATCTTATGTTTAATATAGACGTATTGGCTGCCTTAACTTTTAGCGCTATATTGAATGTGCCGTTTTCTTTCGGATAAAAATACACTCTTGCAAAAGCCTTGTCATCTGTCCAGTTGATAAGACCTTTTTCATCTAAGCTGCTTTCATCTGCCGATTTTGTGGCATCGTATAAATAACCATTTCCCTGCATATTAATTTCTATGCTCTTTGTTGTATCAGCATTTGTATGCGGATTGCAGTTGGCGTTACTAAAGCTTAGTATTACAAAAGCATAAAGAAAGAAGAGTTTTATTGTGTTCATTTACCTGTGTGTTACGTTCAAGAGTTTAATATTTAATTCATAGGATCCCGGCACTTGAATTCGCATCGGTATTCTTAATGAGTAATCAAACTTATCATCTGTATAAATACCTAAATAATGGCTGTCTGAAGTACCCTGATAAAAACCGCCTCCGATATTGTTCGACCAGGCTGAGGTGCTGTCTATATGAACAAACCGGGAAGGAATACGGTAATACATGTTATAACCGTTACCTAAAGAATTAATAGGAAAAGGAGCAAGGGGATATTTCAAAGTCATAGCTGTGTCTGTTGTCACAAAAGTGCTTGGCGCATAATCTTCCAAATTTTGAAGAAAGGGAGGGTTTGGGTTTAAACCTGAATTGGGTCTTTTTGCAATTTCACCTGCCTTTGGGTTAAACGGCACCCCGTTTCTATCTGTAATTTTTAATATAAAAACATTGGGAGTATCAGCAAACTGTATGGCTGTCCATTGCACAAACGGGCTATTTAAACCATTAAAAAGCGCACCATTATTACTTCCTCCTAAGGCACCGGCACCACCAGCTGTGCCGGCAATAAGAAGACCAGAACTAAAATTTCCATTTTCAGGTTCAATTTCTATTCGCTTGCCATCTATTATAACAAGCTTCATAATATTTTTTAGCTCTTCTGCACCGGCAGAATTAGATACTTGTATATCCATGGTGTATGTTCCGACCGGTATATTAAGTGTGCTGCTGTTAGAGGAAATGATACCACTGTTTTCATTTACTGTAATAGGTGGCAGAGAATCTATAGCACGTTTTGCTCTTATACTTGCATAATCTTTATCAACGTTCGCATCATAAGCCGATGTCCACACTTCAACAGGATATTTCTTTGCAAACATATCGTCAACCACGTTTCCTGCCGAGTCGTAAATATGCGTCCATTTTATATGCAGAGGAATGCTGGAGCCATCTGTTGTTATTGAGTAAGAAGAAGAAACTCTCCCTCGTACGATTGTAAATTCATTTATCGAATACTGGATGTAAGGACTTAAAAAGCCATCGCCGTACTTGGTGCAGGAAGGCAAAAAAAACAGGAAAGCAAATGCCATGGCTATAAATGCAGCTGTTATGTTTTTATAGATGTTCATGTTACTGTTAGCGTTTTGTTCCGTAAAAAAATAAGGTGTGAAAGTTCTCAAGTTCGTTCACAATACCGGTCTGCGTTTGAATGCCAGACACCTTAACTAAAGTATGAACTCCGATAGTGGGAGGAATTTTGCCTGCCGTATTCTCATCGCTTAAATCGTAAGGATACCATACTTGGGTAAAATAAACCAGTTGCGGAACGCCGGATACGACCGTATTGTAACCCAGACTTCCATCTCTTGTGTATTCATACGAAACAATTACAGAATCGCCGGGCAACTCGGTCGCATAATATTTGCCTGTGTTGGTAAGTACCGGATAAGGCAATGGCTGATGAATAAGATACATCTGCAAAGAATCTTTTGTTCCGTTTATATTGTTGCTTACATAATATAAAAGAGAATCTAAGCCGAACTTTGAATCCTGGTTTATCGTGTTCTGCACATACAGCGTTCTATTGTACAGGTATGCTAATACAGAATAATCGGAAGGCGCAAAAAAGGTAACATCCGGTTCATTAATTTTATCCTGCAAACCGGCGGCATCTATAACCTGAACCAACGTATCGTAAAGCGAATCGGATTTAAGAAAATCGTACGAGGTAATCGTCTTATATTTATTTACATCTTCAATGGTTCCGCCGGTTATATAATCTTTCTTGCAGGCTGCAAGTAACAAAAGAAGACAGCACAATTGCACCAGTTTCAGCCTTGTTTTTTGTTTCATATTCAGGTTCGTTTTAAAATTTGTCGAGTTTGTTTTGATAGGTTGACTTGTAAGTGCGAAGCCCACCACGGGTTTTGCGTCAGCAGGTTATCCTGCGGAAAGAGAGCTCCCATATCCAATGGCCAGTAATAGCCTTTGTTTTCAGGCAATACTCTGTCCGGCGCATAGCCTACATATTGCAGCCAGCCTTGCGTTTGATTGGTGCGAATCAGGTCGTAAAACCATAGTCCTTCGCCCATCAGTTCACGCCCGCGTTCTACAACTACTTCATCAAGCATGTCGTATTGACTCGTAGGATTTTGGTAAGATGTAATGCCGGCTCTTTCTTCTGTCTGTTGCAGATCGGCGGCGGCACCTGTAAGATTGCCCGTTGAAGCCAGCGCTTCGGCATCTAACAGAATAATATCTGATAAACGGAACAATACAAGGTTATTATTGATATAGGGAAATTGTTTGTTATCGGGTGCCTGATAATTAAAGTTGCTGTATTTAAGCAACATATACCCGGCAGCATCACCGTTTGAAGCCACTACCGGTGTTAAAACAGCCTTGTAACGGGCATCAGTTGCTGTATCCATAAACTGGTCAATAAAGCCACCGGAAAGCGAAACCCAGGCGTTGCTTGTTTGATTGTCAACGATTGGTCCTTTTAAAAATGTAGCACCGAAAAAATCAAACTGTGCTTCTGCCCAACTAGTTGAATTTTGATCACCATATATATATTGGTTTTTAAAATTTGGATCGTTGGGATCATATTGCATGGGCAATTCAAAAATATTTTCCGATGATGCCTGCCCCTTCCAGATGTTGTTATAAGTAGCCATTGGCTCCAGCGAATAGCCGCCATTATTTATAACTTCCATACAAGCGGTATGTGCATTTGCATAATCGTGCAGCCAGGCATATATGTGTGCCAATAACGCATATATACTTCCCTTGCCGGCTCGTATGGCTTTAGCAGGGTCGCCACCGGTATAAGAAAGATAGCCTGCTGCTGTATTTAAATCGGCAATACAACTGTCTAATACCTGGGCTTCAGGTGTACGGGCAAGCGGCGGAATATTTCCATAATCAACATCGTTATAGGTTCTGCTTACATAAACGGGATCGCCCCATACACGAACCATATAGAAATAGGCGTACGCCCGCATAAACAGCGCTTCGCCCAAATAAGAATTCTTTATTTCTTCACTTGAAAAAAGTGCAGTTGACATTTGCGGAACATTTTGCAATATGAGATTGCATTGTGCAATAAGCTGGTAAAAGCGAGACCAGTTTTGCAAATCGCCTTCCAAGTAAGGCACATAAGAAAAATTAAAATTGCCGGTTCCATAAGGGTTATGAGCACTGACAGCGCAGTATTTAAAGCTATAATTATAAGAAGCTTCAAACATGCCTGATGCTAAATCACCGTTCACAAAATAAGAACGGCTGCTTCGTAAACTTGAACGCAATTGGCCGTACATAGCAAGTGAAGCTTGCTCAACAGCCGTTTGCGAAGTCCAGAATTCGGCGCCATACGTAGACGTAATAGGCGCCTGGAAAATATATTTTTTGCACGAAAGCGTTACTAAGCAAATGGCGGTTATAAAAAATATTGTTTTAATAAAATGATGTTTCCTATTCATGGTATCGTGTTTTTTAATTTAAAACTGAATATCTGCACCAAGCGTAAACTTGGTAGGCGTTGGATAGAATCCGCCTGTATAAACGCCCAACTGGTTTACCAGTTCAGGGTTAGGCATTGTTCCCTTTTTAAAGGTTATTACGTTATCAACAATTGTGTACACATTAATCCCTTTTATTTTTATTTTCTTCAGTAAAGAGTTAGGAAACTGGTAAGCCAGCGTGATGTTTTTTACTTTAAAATAACTGCCATCTTCATTAAACATACTTGATATAGAACTGTATTGATAATAAGTTCCTTCAAACGGATTGATAGATGGAAAACCGGCTTTATAATTCGGGTCTGCCTTAGCTTTTTGCGGCGTCCAGTAATTAATGCCGTTTAAGTCGGGCAGGCGGCGATTGGAAAAAGTGTAAATGCTGCTTGGATTACCACCGGTAATACTGCTGATCTGTTGTTGAAAGAACGTATTAATTACAGTACGTTTCCAGGTAAATATGCTAAGTACACTAAGCGAAAAGTTTTTATAGGAGAAATTGTTCACCCAGCCACCGGTAAACTTCGGGTTAGGATCGCCGGTAGGAATGCGGTCTCCATATTGCGCACCGTTATTCTCATCACTCCATACATCGCCAAGATTGTTTACATCCAGCCATATAGGGTCGCCGACTTTTACCGGATGACTGCCTTTATAATAAGTAAGTCCTTTACCGGTTATTGGGTTAAATGGTATTTCGCTTTGATTATTATATACACCCATATATTTTAACTGGAACATTTCGTATATAGGCTGCCCGACTGCATAAATTCTCGATGTGCCATAAGCATCACCAACAACGAACGTGCGGTTATTATTGGGTAATTTAGCTATTGCATTTTTATTGTGAGATACCGTTATCTGCATATCCCATTGCAGCGGGCTGCGGCGCGACAGGTTTTTTGTGTTCAGGGTAATGTCTGCGCCGCGGTTGCTTACCCAAAGATCATGGGCGTTAAAGTCAATGCTTCCGAAACCGGTAAAGAAAGGCAACGGAAAATTGAAATAATCGTCTTTCGATAATTTTTCGTACACATCAACACTCAATGTTATGCGGCTGCCGAATAGCTGCGCATCCAATCCTATATCTTTTTGTGTAGTCTTTGTCCAGGTAAGATCGTTCTTTGTTAACCCGTTATTATAACTGGGCTGTATAGCAACATTACCGCCATACGTGCCGGGAATGTCATAAGAATTAAAAGGCGCATATAAATCGTCGGATTGCGTGCCCGAAATGCCGTAGCTGGCACGCAGCTTTAGAAAAGAAACTACATTTTTAATGTTATTCATGAATTTTTCGTCAGATATAATCCAGCCAATACCGGCTGCCGGGAAATAACCCCATTTTGTATTGGCGCCAAAGCGCGAAGACGCATCGCCGCGATAAGAACCATACAACAAATACTTATTGTCAAAATCGTATTGCGCCTGTGCCGACAAGGAAAGCAATCCATCGGCAGAGTAGTTAGAATATCCCAACAAATCAGATTGAGGAATACCACTAACAACCTGTATATCATTGGAAGGAACATTATATCCGGCAATCTTGCTGAGCTTTGACACATCAGCATTAAATTGTTGCGAGCCTGTAATAGCCAGGTTGTGAACGTGATTTCCTGTTTTAAAAGCCTTTACATAGTTTAGGTTATTCGACATAAAATAGGTTGAATATGTGCTTTTATCAGACTGTGCATAAGAAGACTGTGCATTGTCAGGATCTAAAGCTGCTACTTCGTCTATATTGGATGGCTGAAAGTAATCTCTGGCGGATGAAGTAATATTCGCAGCGCCCTGAAATGTATATCGCAAAACCGGCAACACCTGGTAATTTACAGTAATTGATGTGCTGTAATAATCATCAATATTCTTATTCCTCAGCCTGCTGTATATGCCGGTAAAGTTTGCCGAGTCGAAAGCCGTGAGCCTATAAAAAGAAGACGGTTGGTTTGCGCCGCTAACAGGTGTATTGTCATCGCTGTTCCCATAATATTTTCTTCCGCGCTTCCTGTCGCTTTTCGCAATTGAAAAAATAAACTGGCTGTTTAATTTCGGAGAAATTTTAAAATCGAAATTGCCGCGCATACTATAACGCGTAAAGCCAAAAGCTTCTATAATTCCTTTTTCGTTATAATAATTTCCGCTAAGCCGGTAGTTTACATTGTCGCTGGCAGCAGATATCGTTGCATCTATATTTTGCACCGCGCCACTTCTGTAAAACAAACCCTGCCAGTCGGTCGCATTATTAAAAGCCGGATTAAACCGGTCGGTTAAAATCTGCGGCAGGTTAGCCAACTGAGCCGGTGTTGCATATTGGTTAATGATATTCATTTTTTGCTCTCTTTCTGCTGCACCGGTTGAGGTTTGCAAAAGCTGCGGTTGTTGTGTAATGCCACCGTACACATTTACTCTAAATTCCGGCTGTGCAGAGCGTCCTCTTTTTGTTTTGATATATATCACGCCGTTTGCCCCGCGCGAGCCCCAGGCTGCGGTTGCCGCGGCGTCTTTTTGCACATCTACGCTTTCTATATCATTGATATTAATACCAGCTAAATAATTGGTTCCGGTTACGCCGGAGCTGCTCGATATATCATCCGGGTTAACAGGCACGCCATCAATCACATACAAAGGACCACTTAATGAACGTGACTGGGCAATATCATTATCACCTATATCGGTACTAACTTTTGAGTTTCCTCTTACCACGATAGTAGGTGCTATACCCGGTTCTCCGCTGCCTATCTGGACGTTTAATCCGGCAACCCTGCCCTGCAATAACTGGTCAACACTTGGGGCCGGCAAATTCTGAATATCTTTTCCCATGACCGATGATATGGCAGTTGTGGTTTTTCGTTTGGATTGAGTCTGCTGACCTACTACCACAACATCCTGCAGTGTTTTGCTTTGGCTGTCTTCTTTTAAAGCGATGTTTAAAGTCGTGCTGCCGGATACCTTTTGCTTTATCGTTGTGTAGCCAACGTAAGAAAACTCAAGCGTGGCACCGGCTTCTTTTACCGTAAGTACAAATTTTCCTTGTGCATCAGTCAGCGTACCGCCTTTTGCATTTGCCTGCTTAACAGATACATTTTCTAAAGGCGATCCTTTTTCGTCTGTAACCGTACCGGTTACTGTAATGTTTTGTTGGGCTAACAAAGCAGGCGCACAACAAGGCAGGAAATAAAGTAACAGGAGCAGAAGTTTTTTCATGTTTTTTAGTTATCGAAGTTTTATGTTGATGGTCTTTTGGCAGCTTAGTGTTATTATATCCTCTCTGTTGCGTCCGTTGATTTCTTGTTTATCAGCAGGTTTGTGTTAATAGCAAGCGTTTGTATAGATTATTGATTGAAAGTAGTGTGTTATTAAATTGTAAAAAAGATAGATTTAACACTTATTGCTGCGCAAACGATTGATTTCGGTACGCAAACGTTTGCTTTATTTTTTTCAGGCAGTTGATTTTGAGAGATTTCAGGCAGCAGCGTGTTAGATGTTGCAAACGGCTCTGTGAATGATAGTATGCCGGTACAACTTTACGCGAATTATGAAAACGCTGCGCATAAATAGAAACTTGTAAGTCTGAACAACGGTTACTATAAAATTGCTGGTTGGAATGTACTAACAGAGGCTATGGCAGCACAGCCAATGGAACGAAAGCACAAATTTATACAACGAACAATACAAATGTGCAGAAGTTTAAGTTTGTAATGCAATCGTCTAAGTAAAAAGTTTCAACCCTGAATTTTGATGTGATAATTAAAAACAAAATGCAGCTTCAATTTTATTTGAAAGCTGCATTTTGTTTTAATTACAATGAGTATTAGCGGCGAAATAAAAAATCAAATTTTGTAAAAAGAATTATGCAGCAGATACCCTTTTACCAGGCTCATTATGGCTCGACAGATAAGCTTGCATTTTCATTCTTAGCTTGTTCAATAGAACTTCCTGGTTCTTCCGGTTCTCAGCATCGGTATGGCTTTGCTTTAATTTAGCTTCCTGCTTTAATTGTTTGTTCAGCAAAGAATATCTTTCCATGAAAAACTAAATTTTTTTAGTTAAAAAAATAAGTTATCTTTATTTAACAAAAATTTCAACTTTCTTCTCTATAAGATTATATGATTATACAGCGCTTATTTCTAAGCACTTCTCTTTTTAACTAGTTGTTTTATAAAATAGTAAATTTTATTTCTGGGTTTTTCTAAAAGAAAAGGTTAATTGACATAATACATGTTATGTATAATGTGTGCATGCTTTGATAATACAAAAGTTGCTATTTATACAATTTTGGAATTGCAAAATTTGTGTAAGTGTTGTTTGGTTTAAACAACATAATAAGTAAACAATGAGATTAAAACAAAATATTGCTTGTGCTACTTCCCATTAATATTTTAAGTTTCAATATTGAAATGATTTTTCTGACCAATCAGTTTTACTACTGATCGTAATCAATATAGGTGTTCATACTTTCGGTTGCTTGGCGAACGGAAGAGCGATACTGTCCAAAGACAGTGTTATTTCTTTCAGCGTTCCTTATCCGCACAAAGGGATAGAATCTGTATTCGGTTATGATGAGAAAATTGTAGATAGCAAAATTTATAGTGCAAGAGAAGGCGCGCTTTTAGGTCGTTTTAGACATCCGTTTATTTGAATGCTGCTGTTTTCAATATCTGAATACAACTATAAATCGGCAACAATGTTTTGCATATTATTTTATAAAACCACTAAAAACCAAAAACATGAAAAAGATTGCTTCCTTAATTTTTGTGCTCTTTGCCTTTATTTACTCTTATGCCCAACAAGACAGTACACTTGACCAAATGCTGGTTAATGTAAATCAATCATCTGTTACCAGTGGTATTATTTATGAAAGAACGGCTGCCTTTGCCGGGCTATATTATTATAACACAACTCTTGACACCGCTGACGCAGATTACTTCGAACAAGCGGAAAAAGAATTATATAATGCCAGTAATCAGGGAAAGTTTATTTCAACCTCAGCTTTGCGCGCACTTTATACTCCTGCTGAACAAACAAATACTGTTGATGTCGGTATCTTAAATAGTCAATATCAATATTTAAACTACAATTCAAATAATCCTTCCTTAGGAGGGTTAACCCTTGGCAGTAATAATCTATTCTCCCAAATCAGTGGTAAACCACCTTTTCTTTCTTCAAGCGTTACCGTGGTATCTCCATTGAAAAAAAATATAAAAGGAACTTCCTTTATTTATACATTCAAGTCAAGCCTCTTGTTTAGCAATGGTACCAAAACAGTTAAAACAATGACAGCGAACTTAGGAGATGGCGTAACCAGGAACGTGATAACAAATGGAATTGTTTCATTAGCCACAGCAACTGTCAATTACTCGCAATCCGGTTATAAGTATTTGAAATTTACGATTACGTATAACGATAACTCCAGCCATGTGACATATGGAAAGATAAATGTAAAAGTTACAACTGTTGCTCCCTCTTTTATAGGAGAAGTAACAAAAGATGGTGAGTTGACACCAAATGATATAACAGAGAACTCCGATTTAACTTTTAAAGGATATGATGAAACTGTTGCTTTGCCACCTTATTTAAAATACCGGATTTTCTTCGGTAAAAATGACACACAAAAGAAAATTTTAAAACCTATTATCATTTCCGATGGTTTTGATCCGGGAGATTTCAGGAAAATCCAGAACTCAGATTATGATGACTTAGGAGATCTGATAGAGCATCCGTCTATTGAAACGAAGTCAATGTATACGGATTGCGACGGCAGCAGAAAGGGACTTATCGAAGAACTTACTAAAAAAGGATATGATGTTATTGTTGTGAATTATCCCACGTATCCATCTTCAATTACAGGAAAAAACATAGATGGCGGAGCGGATTACATAGAGCGCAATGCAATGGGGATGATAATGTTAATACGAAAGATTAATAAAGAGCTAATTACTAATCGCAGTCAGGCACAGCTTGTTATCGTTGGTCCCAGTATGGGTGGGCAAATAACAAGATATGCTCTTGCTTATATGGAAAAGCAGTATGCAGCCACACATGATTCCAAATGGCTTCATAATACGCGACTTTGGATTAGTGTTGACAGTCCGCATCTTGGCGCTAATATCCCGGAAGGATTACAAGCTTTAGTAAATTTGCTAAAAAGCAGCTCTACTACCGCAGAAGATTTTTATAACAAACGTCTTGGTTCTGTTGCAGCTAAACAACAACTCATAAACTGGCATCAGGAAGGAAATATGGGGTGCTTTCCTAATACCAACCTACATTATTGCAATGTTAATACAAGCAATATGAACGGACGAACGACAACGCAAGGCTGGTCAACAAATTCCGGCTCTTCTTTTTATCAAACCTATTATAACAATCAGTTCAATAACGGACTGTCGAACTCTAAAGGCTATCCGATGAACCTCAGAAAGATTGCACTGGTAAATGGTTCTGTAACCGGAAATAAAGCTTTTGTAAGTGGCTCTACAACTGGAATCTATGGCACTGACGGACAACAAGTTTTAAATCTTCGTGGTTTCACAAACATCTGCATTATACAATGCTGGGACGTACACGTTGCTTCTATTGAAACTTATACTTTACCTGCATTAGGTACGGATAAAACTGTTGCCTACTTTAAAAAGGGTTTCATGGGTAATTACACAACTCATGCACCGAATAATGACTCCAGAGGAAACGTTGATATTATACCGGGTGGTTTTTTTGACGGGTATAATCAGGTATATAAAGCGGTTTTAAGCGGAAGCAGAGGTTATGATTATTCAAACGCAATATTCCGAATCAATCTTAGCCCATACACCACTTTTATTCAAGGAAGAGTAAACGCACAAGTGCATTCTTTTATACCCACTTTTTCTGCTTTAGGTATGAAAAACCCCAATCAAAGCTGGGCACAATCGTTAAAGCGAAATTTAGTTTATAGCAACGAAATTCCATTCGATAGTTATTTCGGGCATGAAGAAAATACTGAACATACTTCATTCGATTGTGAAAGCGTGGCCTGGCTTTTTAAAGAATTAGGTGATGAATCACATGCTCCTGCTCCACAAGCTCCGTGGTTTCCTTTAAAAGGCGATGACTTAAATGGTGCTGCTGGTATATGCGTTAATTCTTCTGCAACCTATAGTTTCGCAGGCATTGGTATGATTCCCAGTGCTGCCAGTTGGTCTGTTTCTTCAGGTTTAATAATAAC
>CBDATZ010000048.1:0-22677 GCA_965199845.1 Ilyomonas sp. | reverse complement strand
TTTGGTTACGAACTGCATTATTACTATTTAGCTTTTGTTGTTACACTCTGTTCAAAGTTTTGAACGATTGTAAGTGTATTATTTATACAATCAATTGTAAAGCGCACGAAGGTAAATCTGCTTGTCAAAAACCACCTCAGACTTAAAAAAGTCCTGAAGCTGCTTTTATTTGATATGCTTATCCATCTATCAACTTATTATTCTTCAGATACAGCAGTATTATACACGAAGGGAAATCTGCTTGTCAAAATACTTCGGACTTAGAAAAGTCTTAATGTAGTTTACTGAAATCCTGTTTGGAATAATTTATTTTCGAATGATAACAGAAAGCCACGATAGTAATAATGCAGTCACATAAATTTATGTACATACATTACAGCAAATAAATTGCTCAATGCTTAGATAGCATCTGGTGGCTGCACCGGTGGTGTATGCGGAGAAGAAAGAAGTTTATCGCTTTGCAATAAAGCGCTGTGTATTGTTATAACACCCATTTGTGCCAGGGAATGAGAAGTAATCGGCTGTTCGTAATCGCTCACCAAATTCTTGAAAACATCGGTTTTTGCGTTGTCAGATTTTTTAGAAGAATTGTCTTGCGAAATATCATTTGTCGTCTTAAAAAAATCATCTTTTGCCGACTGGATGCGCATTTTTATTATGGTCGGGCAAACACAGTAAAACCATTTCACCATTTACAATTTGCGCTTTACATACTTGTAAATTTTGCCATCAACTTTAATCTCGCCATTTACACGATCCCAATCAGACTGCACAGTCTGGTAAGGCATTGAAAGCGGAACTTTGATGGTAATTAATTCGGCATTATTGTATTGATTGTTATCGAGAGAAGTTTCTAACTGAATATCGGATTGTGCTGCGCATAATTGAACCACATTCTGTAACCCACCAGGTTGAACAGGAAGATGAGAAGTAATAATATAGCAGCTATCCTTTTCACAATTCGTTTTGCAATATTATAATTTTATCTTGTTTTCAAAATTTTTTTTGAGATGTTTTGATATGAACAAATCGGTTTAATGCAAATTGAAACCCTGGCTGCACGAAATTCCACTTAACAATAATAAAACGGCGCTGCTTAATAACATGCCCGAACCCCACGCTTTATTGGGTAAACAATAATATAAACCCAACAAAAAGATTGAGAATGCCGATGCCCAGACAAACAATGCCAAAAGCAACCGCCGTATCGTCGCCACTGCTGTAGCCGCTGCCGGTTAACAACAATGCAATTGTGGTGATGACAACAGCAATAATAATATTTGCAATCAGAATTTTATAAATGAGTTTCATTTTTAAATTAAAGAATTGAATTTGATACTTTTTCTTTCTGAAAACGTTTACAATTTCTTCTTTTTCATCCCGGTAAAATAAGTTCATCGTTTCAAACGGAATAATACGACCATCTTATGAACAATATGAACACAGCTTTTTTTGATAGCGCGAACATCAAAATCCCATGCATCTATAAACCGCATAATAATAATACGAAACAGATTATTATAATCTAATCCCGGCGCGTGTATTTGGGGCAAACAACACAATAATTCTTTGAAATTATTTTCCACTCTGTCAACAGAAATGCCTGTGCTGAATATCTTCAGCATCTTGCGCATGAAGCTGTATCATCCTGTTCATATACAATGGTATTTTTGCTGTTGTTTAATAAATCCACCGGGTCAACATAACGCGTCATTGGAAAAACCTGGCCGGCAAGTTTCAACGCATAACCCATTACTAAAGCATCTGGATTGCAGGGAACAGGAATCAAATCGTTTGGCTGAAAAACAGTTGTTTGTTCTAAAATTTTTTGTCGGACATCCGTCAATGTAATTCTGTCTTTTGACGGATCGAAATTCTCTAACCTGCCGGCAATTTGTGTTGGCTGCAATGTAGCGCCGCGAACACAACGTTGTTGCAAAGCAAAGTCAATGATTTTACCAATTTCATCATCATTTAAACCTTTCTGAAGTGTAACAACCAACGTAGTAGAAACATTAAATTCATTCAGATATTCTAATGCCTTCATACGAACATCAGTTAAGTCTTGTCCACGCAAAACTTCTAATGCTTCCGGCTTAAACGAATCGAATTGCAGGTAAATTTCAAAGTCCGGCATGTAAGACGCAAGACGTTGCACAAAAGCTCTGTCTTTTGCTATCCGTATGCCAATGGTATTAACCATAATGTGCCGGATCGGTTTTGTTTTGGCAATATCCAATATCTCAAAAAACTGCGGGATGAACGGTTGGCTCGCCACCACTGATTTGCACGACATCGGGTGTGCCTTCATTTGCCACAACAATATCAAGCATTCGTTCCACTTCTTCCACTGTTCTGTGCCTTCCGTTAATGCGGCGAACTCATAGCATAACACGTGGGACAAGTGAGATTACAACGATCCGTTATTTCAATAACCGTTAAGCAACTGTGCTGTTCATGATCGGCGCACAAACCACAATCGTACGGACAGCCATAATGCGTGCTGGTATTGAATTTCAGCGGCATCTCGCTTGGCTTGTTGTAGTTGCGTATATTTTTATAATACTCAACATCTGTTGCAATCAGCACTTTTTGAAAACCATGTTCAGGGCAGCTTTTCAGCATAAACACAAGGTTGTTTTCAAACACAATTTTTGCATCTACTCTTTGCAGACAAACGGGACAAAGACTCAACGTAAAATCGTAGTAAGTATAAGGACGTTCAGGCATGGCCGGTAAATTTTGTTTTGAAGAAAGTTTGAAATTGTATTGTAATTGTTTTAAGTAAATTCCTCCATTGGTTTTATAACAAATCGTCTTTTATTTTCAATCAATTTATTTGGATGAATGATGTATTTATAATAATAAATCAAACCCGATAACGCTGTAATTTGTATGGTTGATAAACCAAATTCCGAACGTATAATGCTGGCTTAACAAAATCAAGCAGAAAACGAAACAAACAATACGCAATCTATAAACAATTTAAACCGCGGCACCAATTCTGCAACGTGTATCTTTTTTCAAGCTGAACCAAACCAATCCAAAAAACAATCAAAAATAAGATTTCATACAAACAAACCGGCTGTCTTAATTTACTGTCACCCAAGTGCATTCCCCACGGCAAAGTAGTTGGTAAACCATACGTTTCTTCGTACACGCCCATGCTAAAGCAACCGATGCGACCGATGATAAGCGCAAGTATCATCGGGTACGTAAACAAATCGCCGGAGGCTGTTTTTTCACCAATCATTTTCTTTACCAGTTCAACACCAATTAAGCCGCCGAGAAAACCACCTAACACAGTTTGGTTTTGATAAAAATACCACCAGATATTACTTGCCAGCTTTATTTGCTGAGGATTTTCAAGTCCGCCAATCAAACGGCTGCCAATGAAAGCACCGAAGATGGCACCGATAAAAATCCATATTCGGTTAGGTGAATCAATGATATCGCCTTCTCTCCCACGCAGAAACATAAAATACCGGAAGCCAACAAAAAAAGCAAGCGGCTCCATGATGCTGTGCAGCAAAATACTTGTTTGGCCAATCGTTATGTGAAGCGGAAATTGCAGGCAGTTGATTTAGATGTAAGATAAGAGATTATTTTTTACGAATCATGTTTGCGACTGGTAATAACGATAAGCAAACAACGCGATATTGTTTTACGGATAAAAATATATATATCCATAAAAAAAGCTGCTTATGGCAGCTTTTTACTTCAAATCAAAAATATTATTGTGATGTTTATCAGCGGGCTCATCATCTTTGGCTGACTCCAGCCACGTCCTTTTTTACTACTACGAGTTGGTGCAGCCATTGGTGCAGTTTTGCCGTTTATTTCTGTAAGGTGAAAAGGCAATGGATACGGATGTTCATTGATTACCGGTATGGTTTGTTTTGTAAGTTTACTGATGTCTCTCAGGTAACTCCGTTCTTCCAAATCGCAAAACGATAAAGCAATGCCGCTTGCACTTGCCCGGCCGGTTCTGCCAATACGGTGCACATAAGTTTCCGGCACATTCGGCAATTCAAAATTTATTACGTGCGATAGATCGCTTACATCAATGGCCTCTGGCTGCGATATCAGTAGCTACCAACACTCTCAATTGCCCGTTTCTTAAACTGTGCCAGTGCACGTTGTCTTGCATTCTGAGATTTCTCTCCATGAATCGCTTCTGCCTGTATGCGGCTTTGATTTAGATAGCGCGCTATTTTATCGGCGCCATGTTTTGTGCGGGTAAACACAAGCGCGTTTTTTAATACTTTTATCATTCAGCAAATGCACCAGCAGGGCGCGTTTGTTTTCTTTTCCGACATGATATACGGCTTGTTCTATTTTTTCCGAAGTAGATGATACCGGCGTAACTTCTACCCGTACCGGCTCGTATAATATATTGTTCGCAAGAGCTTCGATTTCCGGCGGCATGGTAGCGGAGAAAAATAATGTTTGCCTTTTTTGCGGCAACTTTTGAATCACACGTCTTACGTCCTGCACAAATCCCATATCCAGCATTCGGTCAGCTTTCATCAAGCACAAACAGGCTAATGTTTTGCAGGTTCAATACCCGCTGATTTACCAGGTCCAGCAATCTGCCTGGTGTAGCAATTAATACATCTACACCACGACGCAACGCTTGTACCTGTGATCCTTGCGGCACGCCGCCGAATACTACCAGGTGATTCAGTCCTGTATTCTTGCCATAAGCGGCAAAACTTTCATCAATCTGTACTGCGAGTTCGCGTGTTGGTGTTAATATTAATGCTTTTATACCAACACTATTTTGACCTGCTTTTTTATTGTTGTATAATATCTGTAAGATTGGTATGGCAAATGCTGCCGTTTTACCTGTACCTGTTTGGGCGCAACCTAAGAGGTCTCTTCCTTCTAATACTACGGGAATCGCTTGTTGTTGTATTGGTGTTGTTTGGGTATATCCCTTTGTTTTGATCGCCTCTAAAATGGGCTGTATCAAATTTAATTGTTCAAATAACAAAATATATAAGTTTAAAAATAAAATAATAGCAGTCTTCCGGACGGTACGGGAGACCGGTCAAATAACCTGCTTGTTCAAGCTGACCGGATAAAACTTGTTGGAGAAGAAAGTGTTTCGGTCCTTGTAAAGAAGAAATAAATGAATAAAGCAAAAGTAAGATAGATAATCCAAATAGTTTGATAAAAAACATTCATTAAAGAATATATATCTTTTCTCCGCAACGTTTCTATAGTATGGTTTGTAGAGTTGCTAAAATGATATTGTTGTTTTTTATTTGAAACAAATTCTTATAAATATCCGGTCTAAGTCAATTGTTTATGATGTATTCAGGCAACAAAAAATTTGAAGAAGGAAATAATGGGCTTATAAAGATTAAGGAGGAAAATTTTATTAGAAAAGCATGATTTTAGTTTGGCGATCTTTTATTTACAGCAAACCATTTATTTGTATTTCGCTCTAAGTAATGAAGGATAAATTGATGAAAGACAAATTATCAAACCATATAAAAGTGCAAATCAGGATGCGTAAAGAAGTGGCTCCTTACGTATCCTGATTTGCCAAAGCAATAACAAATACCAATTTCGTTTTGAATACATTCATTTTTAAACAGCGCACTTATTCCCAGCCGCCACCTAATGATCTGTACAATTCAACTTTAGCGTTCAATCTTTGTCTTTGAATGGTTGCTAAATTCAATTCGGCATTGAGAGAATTGCTTTGTGCGGTTATCACTTCCAGGTAATCTGCCAGACCACTTTTGAATAACAATTCAGCATTGAAGATGGCTTTATGCAAAGTATCAACCTGTTGCGAAGCAAACTGCTGTTCTGCTTTTAATTTATCAATCTGAACCAAAGCATTCATCACTTCTCCGGTTGCGTTTAATACAGCTTGCCTGAAATCAATAACAGCTTCGTCTCTTTGCACCTTTGCGACTTCAAGATTTGTTTTTAACTGCCGGTGCTGCAAAACAGGCTGCGCAATAGCCGCCAGCCCGGTACCAAATAAAGATGCCGGCATCGAAAACCATTGTCCTGCTTTAAACGCATTTAAACCACCGGAAGCGGTAAGCGTAAACGATGGATACATTTGAGATTGTGCGACACCAACACTTGCATTCGCTGCTACCAATGCCATTTCTGTGGCTCTTACATCCGGCCGGTGACTGAGAATTTCTGCGGGTAAACCGGTTGACATACTGTCTGTCATTACAACATCAGTTAAGCTGGTAAACCGTTTTATTGACGTTGGTAATTTGCCACATAAGATACGGATTTCATTTTCCTGTATCACGATTTGCTGTTCTAATTCAGGTATTAATATAGCGGCTGTTAAGCGTTGCACTTCTGTTTGTTCAACCGCAAGTTGCGTTACTTGTCCGGCTGTTTTCTGAAGGTTCATCATGCGGACTAATGTATCGCTCAACAGCAGATTTTTATGAGTTATATCTAACTGTTTATCCAACATCAGAAGATTAAAATAACTGTTGGCGAGATTGGCAATTAATGTTGTTTGCACGGTTCTTTTGCTTTCATACGATTGCAAATAGTTAGCAAGTGTCACTTCTTTTTGTCTTTTGATTTTTCCCCAGACATCTGCTTCCCAGGATGCAGCCAAACTGACTGTATAATCTTCAATATGTTGTTGCCCGATAAAGCTTTCGAGGCTTTTACCATTTAAACTGTTCTTTGACGGAATATTGATGGCAGCGCTTGCCTGCGCCGTAACAACAGGTATATAATTCGCTCTTGCCTGTTTTACATAAGCTTCTGCTTCTTCAATACGCTTCATTGCCAATTGCAAATCATAGTTGCCGGTTAACGCACTATCAATCAAATTAAGTAATGTAGTATCTTTAAAAAACTGCTTCCATTTCATACCGGCAATGCTGGTATCTGATGGCGCTATGTTACCAAATTGCTGCGGCAGTTCTACCGAGGGTCGCTCATAGTTTTTACCCGCCACGCAAGCATTTAATAAGAAGAGTAAGATGATATAGAAATGAAATCTTTTGTTCATCATTATATATTTAATCATGTAGTGTAATGAGCAATAAAGTTGAAAATATGATTGTCCTTTTATTAAAAAATCCGGTTCATTTTATTCGCTCAAGGCTGGTACTTTTTCTTTTGGTGCGCCGGTTACTTTTTCCTGCAAATACTGAAAGATGACAAACAGCACCGGTATTAAAAACACACCAAACACAACGCCGGTAAGCATTCCGCCAACCGCGCCGGTACCAATAGAACGATCGCCCAAAGCAGATGCGCCGGTTGCTCTTACCAAAGGCAGCAAACCCACAATAAAGGCAAGTGATGTCATCAAGATAGGTCGCAGCCGTAATTGTGCGGCTTCCAGCGCAGACGCTATGATTGACATGCCTGACCTTCTTCGCTGGACAGCGTATTCTACAATCAATATGGCGTTCTTTGATAGCAAACCAACGAGCATTATCAAACCAACCTGTACATAAATATTATTTTCAATACCGGTAAGATGAATGAAAAGAAATACACCTAACATACCGGTCGGAATGGTTAAGATAACGGCAAGTGGTAAGATGTAACTTTCGTATTGCGCCGACAACAAAAAGTAAACAAACAATATACTCAACAGGAACACCAATACGGTTTGATTGCCCGTTGCAATTTCTTCTCTTGTCATGCCTGTCCATTCATAAGCATAGCCCCGTGGCAACACTTGTTTAGCGGTTTCCTCAATAGCTTTAATGGCGTCGCCGGTGCTGTAACCAGGCTTTGGAATTCCATTAATGGTAACTGAATTAAAGAGATTGTTTCGCGTAACCGTTTCTGGTCCGTAAACCCGTTTTAAAGTAACTAATGTATTAACCGGAACCATTTCGCCGGAAGTATTTCTAACATAAATACTTTGCAGGGATGAAGCATCTTCACGATATTGAATATCTGCCTGCGCCATCACGCGATAATACTTTCCAAAGCGGTTAAAATCAGACACAAAAGAACTTCCGTAATAAATCTGCATCGTCTGTAACAAGTCGCTTACAGAAACTCCCAATTGCTTTGCTTTGGCATCATCTACCTCAATTACATATTGCGGATTATTTGTTGAGAAAGTTGAAAAGGCAGCCGCGATTTCTGGTCTTTTCATTAAGGCGCCGGTAAATGCATTGGCTGTGTTTCCTAATTTATCCAAAGCTCCGTTGCTGCGATCCTGCAGCATAAATTCAAAGCCACTTACATTACCAAAACCTTGTATTGTTGGAAATGTAAAAAAGAAAGCATTCGCATCTTTTACAGCGCTTCCGATCTTCTGTGTCATGGTATTGATAATCTGGTTCAGATCTTTTACTTCGCCCCTGTCTTTATAACCTTTCATACGCACAAAACCGGCGGCATAAGGAGACGCATTGGCATTGGAAAGAAAGTTCAAACCATCAATGGTGTAGCGCTTATCCGCCATCGGTTCCTTCTTCATAATACTATCAATTTCCATTGTTGCTTTATGCGTTCTGTCGAGTGAACTGCCGGGTGGCGTATTTACGGCGTATAACAAAAATCCCTGGTCTTCGGTAGGTATAAAACCAGTAGGGGAACTTCTTATTAAAAGAAAGGCACAAAGAGAAATAAGTAGCAAGCCTGTTACCGGAACCCATTTGTTACGCAGTAAAAACTGCAGGCTTCCGACATATTTTTTGGTAAGTGCTGTAAACCCTTTGTTGAAAGAAGCAAAAAAGCGTTTGGCAAAGCTTTTCTTCTTTCCATTATTTGCATGTTCTTCATGCGGACTTTTTAAAAACAAAGCACACAAAGCCGGGCTTAACGTTAAGGCATTTACCGCAGAAATAAGAATGGCTGTTGCCAGTGTAAAAGCAAACTGGCGATAAAACACACCGGCTGGTCCTTGCATAAAACCAACTGGCACAAATACGGCTGCCATGACCAATGTTATTGATATAATAGCACCGGATATTTCGCTCATAGATTCCACAGTGGCTGCTTTTACCGGCAGGTTTGTTCGTTCTAATTTTGAGTGAACGGCTTCTACCACTACAATCGCATCATCTACCACAATACCAATGGCAAGCACCAGGGCAAATAAGGTAAGAAGATTAATTGTGAAACCGAACAGTTGCATAAAAAAGAAGGTGCCGATAATAGCAACCGGAACAGCAATAGCAGGAATTAATGTAGAACGAAAATCCTGCAGGAAAATATAAACCACAATGAAAACCAATATGAAGGCAATCAACAGGGTTTCTCTTACCTGGCTGATAGAAGCATCCAGAAATTCTTTTGAATTGTACATAATGCTTGTTTCCACACCTTTAGGAAGCGTGGCTGTAAACTCTTTCAGTTGCTTTTCGGCTTCAGTAAGAATATCATTGGCATTGGAACCCGCAGTCTGGAAGATAGCAAATCCTGATGTAGCGCCGCCGTTTAGTCTACTATTAGCCGAATAAGTAAAGGAACCAAATTCAACTCTGGCCACATCTTTCAGCTTGATAAATGAACCATTCGATTCTGCTTTGATAATGATATTTTCATAGTCTTCATTTTTATTCAGCTTGCCTTTGTATTTCAAAACATATTCAAACGTTTGTGTACTGCTTTGTCCAAATCGTCCGGGTGCTGCTTCTAAGTTCTGATCCCGAATCGCATTGGTAACATCTTGTGGTGTCAGGTTGTTGGCTGTTAAGCGATCCGGCTTTAGCCAGATGCGCATTGAATAATCATGTGCGCCGAATACCTGCGCATCGCCAACGCCGGAGATACGCTGAATTTGAGGAATGAGATTGATCTTTATATAATTCTGCAGAAAGGTTTCATCGTAATTGCTGTCTTTACTTGATACAGCTACAAACATGATGATACTATTCTGCTGCTTTTGCGTAGAAACGCCTGCCTGAATTACTTCCTGCGGAATTAAACTAACGGCTTTTGATACGCGGTTCTGAACGTTCACAGAAGCAATATCCGGATTGGTGCCTTGCTTGAAAAAAACAGTCAGTGTCATACTTCCATCATTACTGGAATTGGAAGTCATGTAAGTCATGTTTTCAACACCATTAATGGCTTCTTCCAACGGAGTTGCCACCGACCTTGCAACAACCTCAGCATTCGCACCCGGATAGGACGCTGTTACCACTACACTTGGCGGTGCGATATCCGGGAAAAGCGTGATGGGCAATGTGAATAAAGACAGTGCGCCCAACAGCAGGAGCAGCACAGATATTACTGTTGATAATACCGGTCTTTCTATAAATCTTTTCAGCATAGAATGTACTTTTAGTGTGCTGATAAAAACATGCTTTTATCAGCCAATGATATGTGTTTACTTAAAGAGAAAACAAGGTTTACTTACACTGCGCAAACCTGTTTTAAATGACTTTGATAAGACTTACCTATTACAGCTTTGTTCCCTGCACAGGTCTTGCTTTTAATAAGCTGTCTGCTGAAACAATTTGCGGCTCGATTTGCATTCCATCCCTGAGATTATTTGTTCCGGCAAATACAATTTTTTCGCCTGGCGAAACGCCTTTATCAACAAAATAATAATTGTCTGTTTTGCCCGAAACAATGATTGGTTTGCCTGTTATTTTATTACTGTCGCCAACTGCAAATACAAACACTTTATCCTGTATTTCGTAAGTAGCTTCCTGCGGCACAACCAAGGCTGATTTGTATAATGTCGGGATTCTTATTTTACCCGTATTTCCGGAACGCAAAACGCCGTTGGCATTGGGAAAAGAAGCGCGGAAACTAATAGCTCCCATCGTAGCATCAAACTGCCCTTCTACCAACCCGATTTTACCTTTGACACTGTACACATTGTTATCAGCTAACACCAGTTCAATAGGCGGAACAGTTTTTATTTTTTCTTCCATAGTATTACCGGCAAACTTGTTTTGAAACAATATAAAATCCGGCTCGCTCATAGAGAAATAAGCATACACTTCGCTTACATCAGACAATAATGTAAGTGGCTGTGTTCCGCTTTTACCTACCAGGCTTCCCTGTTTAAAAGGAATCCTCCCGATATAGCCGCTGGCAGGCGCTTTTATCAATGTATATCCAACGTCTATCTGCGCATTATTTACAACAGCTTTTGCTTGTTCAACAGAAGATTTAGCCGCATCGTAAGAGGCTTTGGCTGTCTTTAGCTGTACATCAGATATAACGTTATTTTCAACCAATGGCGCCAGCCTGTCAACCTCTACCTGTGCGCGCTGCATATTCGCCTGAGCCGTTTGCCAACTTGACTTTGCGTTTTGTAATTGTTCCTGGTAAGGGCGATCATCAATTTTAAAAAGTGGCTGACCGGCTTTCACATAAGCGCCTTCATCCACAAAAATTTTTTGCAGATAACCATCTACTTGCGGCCGGATTTCTACATTGACTTTTCCTTCCAGCGAAGCCGGAAATTCCTGGTACGTAACAGCAGGTGCTGTAACCACTTCGATAACCGGCACTTGCGGAGGCGGCGGTGCTGTGTTGTTGTTATTTTCTGCAGCCGATGAACTGCAACCGCATGGTAAAATGATAAATATACCGATGATAGGTATTAATAACTGACTGTGTAATAGTTTGTTTAATAGCGATGCCATTGACTCTGTTTTAAATGATCAATACAAATTGTTGAAGCAAATCAATCGAAAGGATAAACGGCAGTAATGTTGTTTGTAACCTTATGTTGATAACAGTAAGGTGCAATACTGTAAGAAGAAACTAATTTTAGCAGTTTCTATAATGCAAATTTCTAACAGGAGATTGTATAATAATTACTTGCTCATCTACACAAAGGTATAACGATTAAGCCTCATAAGAGTTACCAGAATCAGGGGAATTATTGCACTTTTAAAGGATATTTTTTTGAAACAAAGCAGGCGTTCGCCCGGTATGTTTTTTAAAAAAACGGTTAAAGTAAGCATCATCTTCAAAGTTGAGATGTGCTGCAATTTCTTTCACCGAAACCTCGCCCCAATACAACAGGCGTTTGGCTTCTGTCATTCTCCGTTCATCAATTACCTGCTTGGCTGTTTTACCGGTAATTGTTTTTATTGTATCGTTCAGATGACCTGGCGTTATGTAAATCATATCCGCATATTCTGCTACCTGGGTTCTGATTACAAAATGTTCTTCGACCAACATTCTGAACTGTTGCAAAATTTTGTTTTGCGAAACATTTATGTTTGTCAGGTTTGTTTCACAGGTGCCAAGTCTGGCCGACGTTACAAGGAAAGCATTGAGTAAATTCCGTATGACTAAATCTTTCTGTTCACGCAGTTCCATAAACTCACGCTGCATCAGTTTAATATACACTTTCAGTTCTCCGAAATCTTTCTCTTCTGTAACCGGAATTATAATCTGTCCAAACATACATTCCCAGCACGAAAGCGTACTTCTGGTATCGTTAAGCAAATAATCTTTGCTAAAGGAAATGTGTATCATTTTATGATTGGAATAACCTGTAACCTGGATGACTTGTTCGGGCGATGAAAACAAAACTGCAGGCGCGTTTGCAGTAAATTTTTCAAAGTCAATATCGGCACTGATGCTGCCTTCTACCAGCAAAGCAACCTTGTAACCGTTATTGCGGTGCGGCGCCTTCATGCGGGCAGGAATATTGGTATCATCCATTGTCTTAATAACGAAATCAGAATCGGGCATGTACTCATTCCAATCCAATACAGGTATTGATGCTGTTTTCATAAGCCTCTCTATTTGAATCAGTAAATTTAACTACGATAAACGGATAAATCAAACAGATGTTTGATTTTTATTTGAACGGAATTTATGTCGTTTATCAAAACAAGATATATTTCTTGTTGCCAAGTCATTTATATTCATTCGTTTATCAAGATTGAATTGCAATACTTTGGTTGATAGATTCTTCTAACGTAAACAATGAATAAAAAAGATAATGAAAATAATTAAGAGCAATCTTTCAGATTCATAATTCGCTTTTTAAAAATGAGATAAGTAAGGAAAATGCAGGCTTCAAACGTATTAGGTAGCTGATTGGTAAAGCATTTTGATATAGATAGCACACATTGTATCTGAATCAAATTATTTTCTTATCAACACATACATAAGACGAATTAAAGAATAAACGTTTCTTATAATCATCATTTCAAATCAATACATTTTGTTGTCTAAATCATTATACATTTTCAGTAAGAAAAATATATACTTTATCTTCTTGTTGTTGGCTCATTCGATTTGCATTGCACAAACAGCAAATGATTCTTCCAAAACAAATCACAAAGAACTTATCACTGCTTTTTTTAACCAGCAGGCAAGTGTTCGTTATATTTATCAAACCACAATAAATTCTGCGGGAACAGCCGTTGCGTGGTGCGCCGACGGAGAGAAAGGTCAAACCGTTTCTATTGCATCTGTTCAGCATCCGGATAAAACAATAAAAGTAACCGCTTCTTTGCCTGATTCATCCTGCAACGAAACAGAACCACAATGGTCGCCCAACGGAAAAGAGATTGCTTTTTTATCCGATGCAAAAACGCACGATCAGCTGCAATTATTTATTGCCGATGCAGCAACTGGTGCATTGCTTACAAAACAACCGCTCTCTCATTTTGATGGTTATGTTTCGCATCTCCAGTGGTCGCCGGATGGCAATTATTTGAGCGTTTTGTATGTGCATAAAGCCAGCCGCGAACCTTCGCCAATGGCAGCCGAAGACAGAGCCACGGGCATTATTGATTCGATGGCTAATAACAATGTGCAACGCATTGTAGTTATCAATCGTGCAACAGGCGAAGCCATAGAATCTACACCGGAAGGACTTTATATTTTTGAATACGATTGGTCGCCAAACAGCAGGCAATTTGTTTATACAGCCGCGCTTCCGCCCGGCGACGACAATTGGTATATAGCTAAGATTTACAGGCAAAATATTCTTGGTAAAGACACAACTCTTATTTACCAGCCAACCTTTCAGATTGCTTTACCACGCTGGTCGCCCGATGGTAAACAAATCGCTTTTATTGAAGGCTTGATGAGCGACCAGGGCGGCACCGGCGGAGAAATTTTTATGATAGATGCAAATGGCAACGGGAAACCAAAGAATCTTACACCAAATCGTGCCTCAACACCATCGTGGTTTACGTGGCAGAACAATAATGATATTCTCTTTACAGAGTTTGTTGGCGGTTCTGTTGCTATCAGCACTTTGCATATAAATAACAACGCTATGCAAATGGTATGGAACGCCGATGAGTCTATTCGTGCGGGTAACGAAGAAACCAGTTTATCCATGAGTGAAAACAAAGCGGCTTCGTTTGCTGTAATTCGTTCTTCGTGGAATCAATTGCCCGAAGTATGGGTTGGCAATACAAAAAAATTAATGCAGATCACTCATCTTAACGCTAACATTCATAAACCAATATTGAGAACAGGAAATATAAAATGGGCAAATGAAAATTTGCCTGTACAAGGCTGGTTGTTGTATCCGCAAAATTATGATTCTACAAAAAAATATCCGATGCTGGTTTGTGTGCATGGTGGTCCGGCGTGGATAAGTACACCGGCTTGGAGCGCGCCCGATTTCAACACGACAGTTTATCCGCAGTTGGGTTATTTTGTTTTCTTTCCGAATGCGCGTGGCAGCTATGGACAAGGTGAAAAATTTACTTTAGCAAACCGGCGCGACTGGGGCTTTGG
Organism: Ilyomonas sp.; assembly: GCA_965199845.1. Classification (GTDB taxonomy): domain Bacteria; phylum Bacteroidota; class Bacteroidia; order Chitinophagales; family Chitinophagaceae; genus Ilyomonas. The sequence goes on along the minus strand of CBDATZ010000048.1, from coordinate 8,019 downwards.
TGACTTGCGTGACATCATCAGCGGTATTGATACGTTGGTGGTGAATTTGCCGGTAGATAACAACAGAATTGGTCTTTTAGGATGGAGTTACGGCGGCTCTATGGCAATGATGTCGGTTACACAAACCAATCGTTTTAAGGCTGCCGTTTCCGGCGCGGGCGCGGGCGACTGGCTGAGTTATTACGGACAAAATAGTATTGATAAATGGATGAATTCTTACTTCAATATTTCGCCTTATGATAACCCGGAACCTTACCGGAAAGTATCTGCTATGACTTATATTAAGAATGTAAAAACGCCAACGCTTATATTGGTGGGCGAGCGCGATGGCGAATGTCCGCCGCCGCAGTCGTTTCAATACTGGCACGCTTTGAAAGAGTTGCATGTACCGACGCAACTGGTGGTGTATGCCGATGAAGGTCATAGCTTTTATAAGTATGAAGATATGATTGATGTAAGCTTGAGAACCATTGAATGGTTTAATCAATACATGCCTGAGAAGTAAGCCGACAACAAGATGAATCTTGAATCTTTCATCATATCGTTTTCATTCTGCGAATGATGTTATAATGATTGATAATTTTCGAAAAACTGATAATACTTCATTGTACAAATCTATTGTTCATTTAGCGATCGCTTACAAGTTAAATTGATAACAAAGCGTACAAGAGTGCGACGCAACGATGCGCAACCGGAGAGCCGGACGATCGCTACAAAAAACTTGTATTATGTATTGGCTGTTTTATTTTTCTTGTTCGCAACAACAATATAATAAACCGGTATGCCGGTTAATACAATCAGCAATCCGCGCACTGTAAAATCGGGACGATAAATAATGAGCGAGATGCAAAACAGGCTTGCCAGAATCATATAAATAACGGGCAAAACCGGGTAGCCAAACGCTTTAAAAGGACGTTCTAAATCGGGACGTTTTTTTCGTAAGATAAATACGCTAGCAATTGTAATTACATAAAATAACATCACGACAAAAGAAATGTAATCGAGCAAATCGCCGTACTTGCCGCTAAGACAAAGCAAAATGGCAACAACGCATTGTATCCAGATGCCATTGGCAGGCACAGCCGCTTTGTTCAATTTACCAATACTTGTAAAGAACAAACCATCGCGCGCCATAGCGTAATACACCCTGGCACCGGAGAGCACCAAACCGTTGTTGCAACCCAGGTTAGAAAGCATGATTAAGAACGCAACAACCAACGCCGATTTAGCACCAAATATTTGTAACGCTGCTGCTACGCCTACACGATTCTCGGCAGCAAAAGCAATGCTTTGCGTATCGCCCGGATTGTTGCCTAACGGTAACACAGCGAGGTACATAATATTGCAAAGCACATACAGCGTAGTTACGATGAGTGTGCCTAAGAAAAGACTTAGCCCGACATTGCGTTTTGGGTTCTTTACTTCGCCGGCTATAAAGGTTATATTGTACCAGGCATCGCTCGTTAAAATAGCGCCAACCATGGCAGCGGCAATTGCACCAAAAACAGAGAAGCCTTTAACGGCTGTCCAGAAATTATTTTGTCCGTTATAACCCGGCAAGCGCGATGAATGCCGCAACATAGCAAACGGATGTTGCCAGTTGGCATTCCATATTTGTTTATTGAAAGCCAATGCAAAACCGGCGATGATTAAACCGGTTAGCATAAGCAGCTTGATGATGGTTAACACATCTTGTACAATCTTGCCGGTTTGAATGCCGCGTGTATTGATATAGCTTAACAAAACGATTTGTAAGATACCAAATAACTGCGCCGCTGAAACATCAATTAAGCTTGTATGAAAGATGATATTGTTTTCGCTTAACGAAGGAAAAATAAAAGCGGCAAACTTGCTAAAAGCCACGCCCACAGCGGCTATCATGCCGGTTTGTATAACAGTAAAAAAACTCCATCCATACAAGAAACCAATTAACGGATTGTACGCTTCCTTCAAATAAATATACGTGCCGCCGGCTTTGGGAAATAAGGCGCTTAATTCTACAAAACTTAAAGCTGCGGCAACCGTCATCATTGCGGTAAGTACCCACGCAAATATGAGCCAGCCGGCACTGCCAACATCCTGCACCATATAAGAACTCACAATAAAAATTCCCGACCCGACCATACTGCCGGCTACAATCATAGTAGCATCTAATAAGCCCAATCGTGGTTTAAAATGTGGTTGCACTTCCTGTTCTGTCATTTGGTTGCCGGTTTAAAAACTTTGCTTATTTGTTCGTACAAACAAATACGTTGTAAAAAGGAAAATACCTTTTTACAACGTATAATGATATAGATCGCGGTTGTAATATACGTTGCTCCGTAAACTGCTTTGCTTGCACAAAATAAAATTCATGAACAAAATAACAGCCGGTCTTTTTTTAGTTGCCTGTTTACTCTGTGGTTTTCATTCAAATGCAGCTTCCATTGTATTGCATACCAGAGATGCGGTTGCCTGGTTGCCGCAGCAAACCATACAAGGTTCGTTGATTGGTTTTACAGCCAAAACAGTAATGGTTCACCATGATAAAAAAACGTTTTCCATACAAGTAAATAAAGACAATTCGTTCACTTTTTCTCTTGAGCTTCACGATGCTAACAACAACATCTGGATAGAGGCAAATAACAAAACAACAACGGTCTTTTCAGATACGGTAAGGTTGCAGCTGGGTTATCATCCCCAACCGGTAATAAAGCCGTATGCAGTAATCAACAACAACACGGCGACGCTTCATGCTTTCACAATTTCAAATCCCTGGAAGAAACTGCAATATCGATGGACCAGCGACGAAAGAAATCCGGCTGCTGTACAAATCAATAATGCAAAAGATTCGGTTGCGCGCGTACAAATTCCGGTTGCGAATGGCATCTATTATTTTAATCTCGAAGTGGTTTCCGGCAAAGACACGGCGCGGTTTCAAACATATATTACAAGAACTGCAAAGACGCTGCAAGCCTTTTATATAGATTCTTCTTATGCTGCCTGGATTGATGAGGCTGTTATTTATGAAATTACGCCGTATGCATTTGTAAAAGGCGCAACGTACGATGACATTACAGCTAAGTTGCCGGAGATAAAAAACTTAGGTGTAAATGCAATCTGGCTGCAACCGGTTTTTAAATCGTATGATAAGGGACAAGGTTATGAAGTGACTGATTATTTTTCGCTTCGCGAAGATTTAGGAACCGAAGTGCAACTGCAGCATTTAATACAAACGGCAAAAAGATTAGGGCTTCGCGTTTTGTTTGATTTTGTACCAAATCATACATCCATTCATCATCCGTATGCGGAAGACTGTGCGGCTTATCAAACCGATTCTCACTATTATGATTTTTACCAACATACTTATGATGGTGTTATGTATTCTTCGCAATATCATAAAGACAATAAAGGCTTTGTTTATTATTTCTGGGATGATTTGGTAAACCTGAATTATGCGAATGCAGAAGTGCAGCAATGGATAATTGAAGCCTGTAAATACTGGATAAAAAAATGGGACGTTGATGGCTATCGTTTTGATGCCGTTTGGGGCGTGAATGCCAGGCAGCCGGACTTTGGCAAACGGTTGCAACTGGAATTAAAAATCATGAAACCGGATGTCTTATTACTGGCTGAAGACAAAGGCTCTATGAGCGGTACTTTTACCAAAGGTTTTGATGCGGCTTACGACTGGACAGCCGATACAAGCTGGGTTTCGCAATGGAGCTGGCAATACGATTACAATACAAATAATAACCTGCTTATTTTTAGTTTTCCCATTGCAAACAAACGAGGACAAATGTTGAGAAAAGCATTGTTTCATAACGGCGATTCAACACATCTGAAATTACGTTTTATTGAGAATAATGACTTGCCTCGCTTTATCGCTTCACAACATGCAGCACGCTCAAAAATGGCGGCCGCATTGACTTTCGCGTTACCTGGCATTCCGCTTATTTATAACGGACAAGAAGCTGGTATTGCAACAACGCCTTCCAAAGCCAATCCAACATTTCACCGAAATCAATCTATACAATCAGAAGATAAGGATAGCCTGTTTCCGTTTTATCAAAAGCTTATACACATTCGCGCAGCACATTCAAGCCTGCGTAATCATTTTATAGAAAATATAAATCTTTCGCCTGCGGCAACCATGGCTGCATTTCATCGCAGCGATAATAAAGAAGATATAATAACTGTAATAAACATGGATAGTTCGGCAAATAACGCTTTACTTGATTTGCATATTATACTGAAAAAGCAAACCGTTTCTTTTACACTAACAGATCTTATTAGCGGCGAAATTTTTTCTTATAAAAACACCTATCTTGCCAAAGTACAAGTACCTATGAATGGCTATCATACAAGGCTGCTTTCCATTGATATGAAACAAAAAGATTGGGTAGTATTAAGTGATTACAACAATTAATTACTTACAACAAACCAGCAAGCGAATATGAAATTTGATGTTATTGTTTTAGGGCTTGGCGCTAACGGAAGTTCGGCTGTTTATCATCTTTCAAAAACAGGTTACCGGGTTTGTGGTATAGACAGGTTTACACCACCTCATACATTAGGTTCCTCGCACGGGCAAAGCCGCATTATCAGGCAGGCATATCATGAAAGTCCGATGTATGTGCCGCTTGTAAAAGAAGCTTACAATTTGTGGAATGAACTGGAACAAGTATGGGGCAAACAGTTGTTTTTAAAGACAGGTGGCATCATGCTTGGCGCGGCTGATGCGGGCGTTGTAACCGGCGCAAAACAAAGCGCCGAATTACATGATATTGCTTATGAATATTTAGCCGGTAAAGACATTCAGGAACGCTTTCCGGCTTTAAAAGTGAGCGATGAAACAGTTGGCGTATTAGAAAAAGACGCAGGCATTTTGTTTCCCGAAGAATGCATCAAAGCCAACTTAGCTTTAGCCGGAAAAAACGGCGCAACCTTATTGTATAATGAACGTGTGATTGCTATTAAAGCTGATGACAATTCAGTTGAAATTGTTACTGATAAAAACATGTATTACACCAACAAACTGATTGTTAGTGCCGGTGCCTGGTTAGGTCAATTGATGCCTGAATTAAACCTGCCTTTGGTGATTGAACGACAAGTATTGTATTGGTATAAAAATAACAATCCGGCTCTGCAATCTTCGCTCCTTCCCGACGCTTTGCCTATTTACATTTGGGAGTATGAAAAGGGGAAAACATTTTATGGTTTTGCCGATTTGGGCGATGGTATTAAGATTGCGCCGCATCATGCCGGGCAACCCATACAGCCTGATTTGTTATCGCAACATGTAAGCGCAGAAGAAAAGGCTTTTATGCAACACATAACAGATGATTATCTGAATATAGATGCGCAGTTTCATTATTCAGCCGTTTGCATGTACACCAATACACCCGACGAACATTTTATTATTGATTATCATCCGCAAAACCGGAACATTATCATTGGCAGTCCTTGTTCCGGTCATGGTTTTAAATTCTCATCTTTAACCGGAAAAATATTGGCTGATATGGCAATTGAAACGCCTGTGTTATTTGATTTGAAACCATTCCGAATCAGCCGCTTTTTTCCTGATAGTTAAAACCATAGCTCTTGATTAAATTATTGCGCTACTGGCTGATGCATCATCAATTTATCAACGGTTGCCTGCATGGTTGCGGACGAATTTTTATCAACAAAATAATATTGATTTTTGCCTTCTTTGTTCCATGTATTGCTGCCATCTTTTGCAACAATAATTCTCCCTTCTTTTACATCATAATATGGCTTGTAACCTGTGATCGCCAGCAGTGTTGTTACTTCATCCCAACTCTTTCGGCCACTGCTATCTTCAGCAGCCTGCGGTATCGCAATTCTGAAAACATCTTTTACGGGACTGTTGTGTATTGCATCGTTTTGAATCAATGGGAGTCCGCATTTTATCTGTTCACCAATTTCAAAACCACAAAAATAAACGGGCTTTGGAAAGTGCGCGAATGCATATTGCGAAGCACTTATATCTTTAAACACATTAAACTCTTTTCCTTCGGGAAATTTACCGGCCATAGATACCAGTTTTCTTACTTTCTTTTTTATTAAATCAATACCGCTTAAAGACGAATACGCATCCGGCTTTGATTGCAATAAATTGGCAATATTGGTTAAGAAACCAACTGTTATTATGGTAACACTATTATCAGGTTGTTTAGCTAATAATTTCCGGTAAAGCTGAACCGCATCCTGCGCCTCACTGTTCTTGTTTATCTGATGCGGATAGTTTGCAATTAACGTATCTGTCCAATGCTGCCAGTCGCGGTCTGTTACCGCATTTTCTGTGGGTATGCCAACCGGCAGATTTGGTCTTTTAAAATAAGTATTGAACACACTTAACACAGCGGCTACGCCTTCGTATTTTGTGCTTGCCATGGTTGCCAGTATTTTTATTTTATTGCTGTCTGCAAAAGCATGCAACAACGCAATGGCACCGGCATCATCATAATCAGGTCCCATATCAGTATCAAAAATAACAGGCGTTGGAGAAGATGTTTTCTGCGCTGATAAAGATGATAATAACAAGCAGCAAATGAATAGTGTGATCAATCCTTTCAACATATTATTTTACATGAATTTTTAAGAAATCGTTTTGCTGTGAAGTCATAAAGACACGAAGTTTATTTTCCTTTATATTGTCTTTGCGCTTTTGGACAATCTCATTATAAACCCGCATAAATGATTAAAGCAATACCAACTATAAAGAAGAGAAACATAGCTATAATTAATTGCCTGGTTGTTGGAGTAAACGGAGAAAATTCTTTCCAGATAAATACGCCCCAGGCAGCGGCAACCAGCGTGGCTCCCTGCCCCAGACCATACGAAATAGCTGGACCCGCTTTGCCCGATGCAAGCAAGTTAAAAGAGTTGCCGATTCCCCAAATAATGCCACCTAAAATACCAATGAAATGCGTACTGAAATTGCCCTTAAAATAATCTTTATAACTCACCGGCAAACCACTAACCGGCTTTCGCATTATAATGCTATTGAACAAAAAATTAGAGGCCAAAATTCCGGTTGAAAAAACAACAACCGCTGTATAAGACGTCATCTTTCCAACGGCGGGCGATTCAAAATTATTGATGTCCATGGAAGCAGCAATAAAGCGATAAAAGAAAGACATCAATACACCGGCAACCACTGAAAGAAGAATTCCTTTTGTAGTAACGGCATTGCTGATTCCTTTCTTTTTATAAGCGATTGCGTTTAAAATAATAGCCACAAAAACAAATAAAACACCGGCAAATAAAAAAGCCACGTCGCCTTTTTGCGTAGCATAATAATTTATAAAAACGCCCAATACGAGAGCAATGCCAATGCCAACCGGAAAGGCAACGGCAAGACCTGCAATGCTTATGGCAGCACCTAACAAAATATTTGCGGCATTGAAAATAATACCACCTGTAAATGCACTGATTATATTGCTTCTGTCTGCTTGCTGCAAGTCTGTCAAAAAGCTTCTGCCTTCATTTCCGTAACTACCTAACGTAAAAGCGAAGAGTAAAGAAAAGAGCAAAATTCCAATCACATAATCCCAGTAAAACAATTCGAATCGCCAGGTTTTAACAGCCAGCTTTTGCGTATTTGCCCACGAACCCCAGCAGAACATTGTAACGATGCAAAACAACACTGCAGTGCTATAATTTTCTATGATAAACATAAGAACAGCTTATTGTAATTGTGTAAATTTTTGCATAAACGATTCTACATCATGACGGTTCGGTGCTGATGATTGCGCGCCTAACCTGGTAACAGAAAGGGTAGCTGCCCAAATAGCAAAATGAATGGCTTCTGTTATCTGTTTTTCTTCCGCCAAAGCAACCGCCAGCGCGCCATTAAATACATCACCGGCAGCCGTTGTATCTACAGCTTTTACGCGCGGTGCTGTTACTATCCTGTGATTGTTTTTATCTGACCACAGCACACCCGATTCGCCGGCTGTAATAATAACATACGTTACGCCTTTACTTATAAAAAAATCAAGCATTTTTTTAAGC
>CBDATZ010000047.1:0-17407 GCA_965199845.1 Ilyomonas sp. | reverse complement strand
GCTGCTGCGTTTCTATCTGTGTTTCCCAGGCCAAGTCGCGGTTCAAATCAAAGTTGTAATGATTGCTTCTGCCGCCCGGCCACGGCTCGCGGTGTTCGCGCGACTGCGGGTCGGAATTATATGTTGATCCGGCAACAGAATTATACCAGTTTACATATCGGTCTCTGCCATCCGGATTTACACACGGATCCATAATAATCACGGTATTCTTCAGCCATTGTTTTGTTTGCGCATTACTATCATTCACCAAAGCATATAAAGTAAGCATTGACGCTTCGGAAGAAGAAGCTTCGTTGCCATGCACATTATAACTCAGCCATACAATAGCAGGCGCATTATCGCTTTGCGCAGCTACGCCATCTTGTAAAGTGCCGGAAAGACGCAGATTGTTTTTCCTGATGTCTTCTAACTTTTGTAAATTTTCGGGTAACGCAATGTAAGCGAGCAATAAATCTTTTCCTTCATTCGTCTGCCCGTATTTTTCAAGTTTTACCATCGCCGGTTTTGCCAGTGCAACCGACCTGAAATAATCATCTACTTTGTAGCAAGGTGTAAAATGCGTTCCTACTTTATAACCTAAAAATTGTTCCGGCGACAGAAGTTGTGCAGAACCGGAAATGATGCCGGAAAGAAATAAAAAACACAAGCAGACAGATTTCATGGAAACTATTATCTGGTGAAAATAAAAACTACATAGTTACAATCAATCATTTTGCTTTATTTATTCATGAATTAAAAAATAAAAAGACTTTCTTTTTTTACACGTTCCTTTTTGTTATAAAAAAGCACAATTATTGATACTGTAAATGACTTTTATTTTTTGATTGTTTTCGCCATTATTTATACCCGTTACAAGTTAAATCATTCAGGTTGTTATTGTGTTTTAAAGTCAACTGATTATCAATAAAGACAATGCAATTATTGCTTTGCAGATGAATATAACAAAGAAAAAAACCGGCTCTGATTTATAGAAAATGCGGAAGCAAAGTCTCACTTATGTTGCCATAATTATCAAAAGAAACAGAATGATAAAGAATAAGATTTTAGTTTGCGACGATGATGATGGAATCTTAGATATGCTCTCTATTATTTTGCAGAGCAAAGGTTATTCGGTAGTAACGGAAATGCACAGCAAAGGCATTTATGAACGAATTGAAAAAGAAAAACCAGACTTGCTGCTTCTCGATTTGTGGATGCCGCAACTAAGTGGTGAAGAAATTTTAAAAACGCTGAAAAACAATCCGCAAACAAAAGGTTTGCCTGTTGTTGTAATCTCGGCAAGCCGCGATGGCGCTGATGTTGCCAAACATTCGGGAGCCGATGATTTTTTAGAAAAGCCGTTTGATATTAGTAAACTGGTAAATAAAATACAGAGTTATATTCATTCATCTTAAACGCGCATATAATCGGGATGCCAGTTTTTAATAGATTGTTTTATTTCCTTCGGAGAAAGATTTTCTTTTATTGTTCGGTCTGTTAACGACAACAATTCTTCATCAGACGCAAAGCGCAAAGCTGCCACTTGACCAAACGATAATTGCTGTTCCAATGGCTCGAAACGTTTGTTGGTAAGCTGGTAATAACGAAGCCGCATTTCCAATCTTACAATACGATTTTGATTTCCCAATGCATAATGCTGTCGCAACATAACGGCTACCGCAAAAATAAAAATCAATACAATGGTTATCCATATATAAAACATCTGCTGAAACGGATAATGAAAGATGTTATAAATGCTCACGCCAATAGCAATCATCAATAAAGGCAATAGAACCAAATGATGCGGCGGATAAATTTTGATATGATTTTTATAGGTTTGCTTTTCCATATACTCTTTGTTTGAAGAATGAGAAAAGCAAAAGTAATGTACTGAAGTTGGCTTTGCAGATAAGATTACATCTCCTATATCAAGCTTGCATTTGTAAGGCTTCTTTTGACAAATCAATATTTTGCTGAACGGTGAAAAGATAAGGATGATTGCCGGGCAGAAATTTTTTCATCATCATCAGCGACTGTTCAAAATAATCAACTGCTTTGCTGTATTCTTCCTTCATATAAAAAGACAAACCCATGTTATCAAGAAGTGTTGCAATGCTGGGATGTTCGTCGCCATAAAATTTTTTATAAATCACCAATGCTTTCCCGAAATAATCAATGGCTTCATCGGGCTTTCCTGTATTGTTATATGAGCCGCCAAGATTATTATATCGCAAAGCCATGTTGGGATGATCTTCCGTGTAATGTTGCTTATCAATATCAAGAGCTGCTTTGTAATAATCAATAGCGGTATCGTATTCCTTTTTTCCATCGTAAGCCAATCCAAGATTGTTGTACCAGGTAGCTATATTGGGATGCGTTGTACCATAATATTTTATGCTTATTTCCAAAGCCTTCTCAAAGCAAACAATGGCTTCGTCAAATTTCCCGGTTGCATAATAAACCAGCCCGATGCTATTGTTACAGGCCGCCATATCGGGGTGCCCGCCGGGATAAAGTTTTTGATAAACAGACAACGCTTTTTCGCAGGTAGCCACTGCATCATCGTACAATCCTTTGCGGTAATAAGCCAGTCCCAGATTGTTAAGTGCTTTGGCTGCATTTTCAGATTCTTCGCCTATTGTATCTTTATATATTGACAAAGCTTTTTCGTAACATTCAATTGCAGCATCGTATTTACCAGTGCTATCGTATGCCAGTCCGAGATTGCTGTAATATGTGCCTAATTTCCAGTATGCGTCTCCAAACTTGGCTGTATCAATATAGATCGCCTGTTCATAATATTCAATAGCTTTTGCGTTTTCTTCTTTGCTCCGGTAGGCTTCGCCTAAATTGTTATAACAAACTGCCAGGTCAATATTTTCTTTATTCTCACTTTGATTATTTGTTGCCAATATCTTCTGATAATATTCAATTGCCTTGTCGGTAAAACCCAGGTTAATTGCCATGATACCAGCATCATTGAGATACAAAACATTATCGGGATTGATCCTGATAGCGAGGTCGTAATACTGAAAAGCGTCTGCATATTGTAACTGCAGATTTTTCAGCTTTGCAAATTCAAAAAATGAATTGGCTGTTTTGCTGATCGTATCTTTTGCACTTTCTTTTAAATATTTTTCAGCTTCGCTATAATTGCCTTTTTCAACTTCGGCATAAGCTTTCTGTTTCAATTCATCAAGTTCTTCCTGCGCGTTCAATTGCTGTTGCAAAGCTTCTTTATCTTTTGCCTGCTGATCTTGTATTTCTTGGCTTTGCAGCAATTTTTGGTATAAAATGTCTCGTTCTTTTGCTAATTCTTCTGTTGATTGATAGTTTGCAGCACCAGGCAAATTCTTATTGGCTTCTTCTAATTCTTTAATCTTTTCATCTTTTTTCGCCAGCAGCTGCGCCAGTGTAGATATGCTTTCGGAAAACTTGTTATCTGATACAGATTCAACATTGGTAATTGGAAAACTATCTGCGAGAAACTGGTTTAATTGCTCGTAACATTTACCTTTAAAATCGTTGAGATCAACATAATCTACCGAAATAATTTCTCCGTTAAATCCTTCCCTGAATTCAAGCAATTCACCATACATTTTATTTATAGCACTTGTTTTTGCCGAAAAGCCGGATTTAAAAAAAGGAATTATCTTTTTCTTTTCGGTTCCCGCCAATTCAAATTCTTCTCTTGTATATTTTCCGATTCGCGAATAAAAAAGAAACACAGCCAGGTCGCTTTCCTGCAATTTCGGGCTGATAGCTGCCTGCGCATCTTTGTAACCAGGATAATTGCCATACACCAAATCATATTCCCATTCCACAGGTTTTAAAACGAGGTGTTTATGACTATTGTTTAATTGGTTAATCAATACAATACATTTGTCTCTTTCTTCTTTTAGTTCTGCCGAAGAAGCGACAAAGATTTTTACCATTTTAGGTTCAGCCATAGCGTTAGATTCATAAATTAAAAATACAGAATAAACCTCCTGTTTACATGCTTATTAATGTTCGTTTCTTTTACATAACGTTTTACAGGTTTATGGTGAATGAAAAGTCATGTCTTTTCGCAAAAAGGAACATTCTAATTTTGGCATTATCCTTTCAGCATCAATTGTATAACTTTGTCACCATTATTTTTAATTTAAAAACACCTGATTATTATGGCATTCACATTACCGCCTCTGCCGTATGCGCCCAACGCACTGGAACCTCATATTGATGCACAAACCATGACTATACACCACGATAAGCATCACCAGGCTTATGTGGACAATCTGAATAAAGCTCTTGCTGGTACGCCAAACGAAAATAAAAGTTTGGAAGAAATAGTAAAAGTTGCAGGCACCATTTCTCCTGCTGTTCGCAACAATGGTGGCGGACATTGGAACCATTCTTTCTTTTGGGAATTGCTTTCTGTAAATGGTGGCAGCACGCCAACCGGCGAATTAGCCGACGCTATTAACAGCGCCTTTGGTTCTTTTGATGATCTTAAAGAAAAATTCAACGCAGCAGCAACTACACGTTTTGGTAGCGGCTGGGCCTGGCTGGTTGTAAAAGATGGCAAATTAGAAGTAACTTCTACACCAAACCAGGACAATCCGTTGATGGATGTTGCCGAAGTAAAAGGCTCGCCCATTCTTGGTGTTGATGTTTGGGAACATGCGTATTATCTCAAATATCAGAATCGCCGTCCCGAATATTTAGCCGCGTTTTGGAACGTAATAAACTGGGCGAAAGTTGCCGAGTTATATGCTTCTGCTAAAAAGTAAATTTTATTTCTTCTCTGCCACCGGCTAAAACCGGTGGCTTTTATTTTATATCAATATGAAAAAACTCATTGTTTGCTTAACAGCAATTATATCACTCGCCTCTTGCAGCAATGGCGGCGGCAAAAAAGTTCTGGTTATGTCGAAAGGCAAAGCCACAGTTGATAAAGCTGCAAAAACCATTACGGTAGAATCGGGCTCCAGCCACGAAGAACAAACCGTTGATTTGACGGATGATGGAAATCTTACTTTACAGGTAACAACATCAAACGGAAAAAATTCGGTTGACATTCCTTCCAATGGTTATTATGTTTTAAATGCAAAAACAGATACCATTATTGGTACATATCAAAACTATGGTGCGCCGGCTACAGAAGGCAAAACCATCACCCAGGAAAACCTGAAACACAGCATTGATTCGTTGCAGCAATTATTGGGTGGCAATACAACTGCCGGTAAATCATTTTATATTTTGCCCGGCAAAGCTGTAAAAATTACAGACAATTTAGATGCGACTATGGTGGGACCTTTTAATTCGCTTACCACATTGGAACAAACCGGCGACAAAGCGCCCGAAGTTTATAAGTTTTATACAAGTAAAGATGTAAGAGAAACAATGGATCGCTTACAGAAAATGACGATTGCGCCACCATCATCAAATCAATAATTATGAATTGTTGAGAATACAGGAGTTAAAAAGATAAGGAAAAAAAATGCTTTAAATCAGTTATTTTTCTGACTTGCCAACTTACCATTTTTTCACTTTTTATGGCACCGGATCGAAGCCGCTTCCTCCCCACGGATGACAGCGGCTGATTCGTTTTACTGAGAGCCAGAAGCCTTTGAACAAACCGTATTTTTTAAATGCCTCTAAAGCGTAGTTGGAGCAAGTTGGCGTAAACCGGCATTTCGGTCCTAATATCGGCGAAATTAATTTCTGGTAAATCCAAATGAGCCAGATGAAAGGATAACTTAGTATTTTAAGAAGCTTGTTCATCCAATCGTTTCATTAATTCTGAAATAATAACAGGCATTTTTGTTTGCAACAGCTTAGCGGCCGGAAGCGTTTTATCAATATAAAGAAAAAATACGACGACTTGCTTTTGATGCTGTTCCAAATACAGATGCAAAGGTAATTTATTCAACCGGTAAGCCTCGCGCAGCAAGCGTTTTATGCGATTTCGATGAACCGCTTTTTTAAAGTTGCGGCTGCTGGCACCTACACCGGCTTTTATTATATTATCAGTTGTTTGCGATGACTGCATATAAAACACTTTTACCGGGAAAATTAAAAAAGACTGTTTGCCTGCAAACAGTTGTGAAAGCTGTTTGCGGCTTTTTAGTTTTTCGTTTCTTCCGTAAGAAAATGTTTTACTCATAACTTTCAAAACAAAAAGCCTCACGATGGAGGCTTGCTAATATCAATGTTGTTTTACAGAGAAAACGGTACTAATTTATTTTAATTTTCTTTCGTCGGAAACCGTGAGTTTGTGACGACCTTTCGCGCGGCGGCTGGCTAATACTTTGCGGCCGTTAGCGGTTTGCATACGCTTACGAAAACCATGAACTGATTTGCGACGACGATTATGCGGTTGGAATGTACGTTTCATAAAATATGTTTACTAAAATTGCGAACCTTAAAAATATTGTTATCAGTCAGGCAACAGCCACCATTACTGTCCTCCCGGTGAAAGGGCTGCAAATGTATAAAAAAAAGAAATAAGATGCAAGATTTAAGAAACAAGTAACAAGATGAAAGATTCAAGAATTAAGATACAAGTATCAAGATTCAAGGAACAAGATAGAAGAATTAAGAAAGAAGAAACAAGTAGCAAGAGTCAAGGCACAAGGATCAGGAAACAAGAAATAAGAATTAAGATGCAGATTGTTGATTAAGAAGTTAATAGCTATAATACAGATTTTGCTTTTTTACTTTTCACTTTTTGTTTCTTATATCAGCTCAATTCAACAAAATGAGATTGAACAGGTTCGCCGTAAAATTTTTCTGCCTGCGCGTCAAAGTCAGATGTACTGTCGGTTGTATAAAAAGAACGTTCGGCAAAAGTTCCGAGCTGCGATTCAATTTCGGGATGGCGAAGCAGGTAATTGTCTAAACTATCCGCCACAATATTTCCCTGCGAAATCACTTTAATTTCTACCGGCATGTATTCGCAGATTTTTTTCATCAATAACGGGTAATGTGTACAGGCAAGCAACACGGTATCTATTTTCCGGTCTTGTCTTGTTAATTCACCAATATTTTTCCTGATAAAATAATCAGCTCCATGATGTTCATGCTCATTGTTTTCTACCAATGGAACCCACATCGGGCAGGCTTCCTGAACCACTTTTACTTCAGGGAAAAACTTATTGATTTCGATAACATAAGATGCTGACTGAACCGTTCCTTTTGTAGCTAAGATTCCTACTTTTTTATTCCGTGTAAACTTCCCGATTACTTCAGCCGTTGGACGAATAACGCCCAAGACGCGCTTTCCGGGTGCAATACGATTCAGATCGTTTTGCTGTATGGTTCGTAACGCTTTGGCAGAAGCGGTATTGCAGGCAAGAATGACCAGCGGACAACCTTTATCGAACAGCCATTGCACACATTGCAGCGTGTATTGATACACCGCTTCAAATGAACGATTGCCATACGGCGCGCGCGCGTTATCGCCAAAATAAATATAGTTGTATTGCGGCAGTTTTTGTACGATAGATTTTAAAACGGTAAGGCCGCCATAGCCCGAATCGAAAACACCAATGGAGGCTGAAGGTATTGTGCCGGAAATTGTCTCGCTCATGATAAGTTTGCATCAAAATTAAGCATAAAAAAAGCTATCGTATTGATAGCTTTTCTTTTCAGTTAAAATAGATAATTTACATCATGGTACTATCTTTCTTCATCTTCATTTTGTCCATCTTATCTTTCATTTTTCCCATCGTTCCATCCATATAAATACAATCTCCGTCTTTCATCATTTTGGTACTGCCGTCTTTCATTTTTACAGTTCCGTCAGCCATTACTACCGTACCGTTTGGCAAGGTCATTTGCTGGTCAAGCGGTGTTGTTTCCATACCTTTCATAACTACAGGTTTGCCATCTTTCATCATTATGCAATCTTTCATTTTATGCATTCCCATTTTGTGGTGCATTGAATCGCCGCCCATCGGGCGCATTGCAGATGAATCCTGAGAAAATGCAGCAGCGCTTATAAATAACACTGTTGCAAAGGCGAATATCTTTTTCATATGTTTTTTCTTTATCTAAACAAAACATGAGCCAAGGAAGATAATACAATTCTTATTTTCAACATAATGCAATCAGATGCCTAAACTCTCTTTTAATTTAACATAACCCGTCTTGCTTACAGGCAGCGATTGATTTGTTTTCAATATTACGATATGACCGTCTTTTTCGTACGGATCAATACGTGTTATTAACTGGCTGTTTACCAAGTAAGACCTGTGAATACGAATGAACTGTTGCGAGTCTAATAGTTTTTCATAAAAAGACATCGTTTTGTTTTTTAAGAATGAACCTTCCGCGGTAATCAGTTTTACATAATCGTCAGCTGCTTCTATATATTGGATTTGCGGCACCGGGATGATTTTTATTTTGCTGCCATCCTTAACCACAATACGATTGTTTTGAATTGGATTTTCCGAAGCCGTTTGCAATAAATCTTGTGCAGCTTGCACTTTAACTTGCAATTGCGGTTGCAATGTTACTTTGTTAACCGCTTTATCAAAACGCTCTTTGTCAAATGGTTTTAAAAGATAATCAACCGCGTGTGTTTCAAATGCTTTTATTGCATATTCATCAAACGCAGTTGTGAAGATAACCGGCGGCGGATTTTCTATCAGTTCCAGCATTTCAAAACCATTAATCTTTGGCATTTGAATGTCTAAAAAAATCAAATCGGGTTTGTGTTCCTGTATTGCTTTTACGCCTTCAAAACCATTGCTGCATTCCTGCGCTATCTCAATATCAGCGTGTGTTTTCAAGTATTCTTTTACAATATTTCTTGCCAATGGCTCATCATCAATAATAACTACTTTCATGGCTATCCGTTTTGTAAAATAGAAGGAATCAAAATGGTTACAGTAAAAATATTTTCGTGCTGATGAACCTGCAATAAATCCTGCCGCGCAAATAACAAATACAATCTTCGCTTTATAGATTGCAACCCGAAACCCGTTCCCTGAGCGGGTTGCGCCGTTTCTTCATCAAACGGATTGCTGATAGTAATGAGTAAATCATCATTTTGTTTGATGGCTTTTATTTGTATTGTTACATCATCCAATGTATCGTACAATCCAAACTTTATAGCATTTTCTACAGCAGGTTGCAACAGCAGCGCAGGCATTAAAAGCGGCAAAGATTCTTCACTGCATTGCACATCGGTTTGCAGCCGGTGACCAAAGCGAACTTTTTCTATATCAAGATATAAAGTAAGCTGGTGAAGTTCTTCTTCCAAGGTTATCATTTGTTGTTCGTTGCGCTGCAATGTGCTGCGCAAAAAATCGGATAACTGTTGAATCATGTGCCTCGCGCCTTTTGCATCGCTTATGGTAAGCGCACTGATGGAGTTTAAACTATTGAATAAAAAATGCGGCTGCAGCTGCTGTCTTAATTTAAATAATTCAGCTTCTTTCATCATTTGCTGCGCCTGGTTAGAGCGGCGTTCGGCTTCTTTTTGTTCTTGTAACGAATACCATAACAAACCAATAGTTCCGGTAAAGCCAATCAATAAAATAGAGAGCGCATATCGTAATAACCATGTCTGGCTAACCAATATATTGTAGTCGTCATGACTGCGAAAAACGATGTGCAAAATCAAGGTTGATATTCCGGTTGAAACAGCGCCTAACGCCAGGCTAATTACAATGATATACCAGAATTGTTCTTGTCCCGGCAGATAATATCTGAAGTTGTTAATGATTATTATGCAAACCGCATTAATCAATGTCATGCTCACAATGGCATCTGTAACGCTGATAAACAAATTGTTTGTATATCTATACAGAATCAGTGTTAGCAATGTAACCCAAAGCAGCGACCAGCCGGTAAAACCGGCCGATGTTTTTCTATTAAAAAAAGATGTGGCTGTCAATTGAAATTAGTTTTCGTAAAAGCATTTACTACAGCTATCAGACAAAAGTTGCGAGGCTTGTCGCTGCACGGTTTTCACATATAATTTAGCATTGGCAGGTTCACTAATCTGCGATAAAATTTCAGCACCATCTGCCATTTCATCAATCAATATTAATTCGCAAACATCTATGAATTTCCATTGAACCAAAGCATCGGTTTCATGATAAAATGTATTCTCTTCTTTGTGTCCTAACAATTGCACTTTGGTAAATGCATGTACTTCATCCGTTGCTATTATGAGACGAAGCTGCTCGCTGAATTGTGCATCGTATAAGCCATTGCCGTAGATAACCTGATAGACTAATTTTGCAATATACCAGTTCATAAAATAATTATGAGTTGTGAATGATGATTTGGTAATTATGAATTAATAATTATGAATGATGAGTAAGGTAGAAAAATCAGTTTCATAACTCATAATTCATAATTATTAATAGCTTTTCAATTCAATGCCACCAAACACGGCAGCGCCATCAATAATTAATAGTTTATTACTGAGTGTTGCGGGCATCATACGTTTATCTTCTACGCCACCAAATACAGCCGTAGCTTTGTTTTGCACTCTCCAGTCAGCAGGAACAATCAGCTTTATGCCACCAAATACGGCAGATACATCGAGTACGGCTGTGTTTTGAATATCGGCACCGGTTAAGTCAATTTCAGCGCCGCCCATAAACGCAGTAATATCGCCGCCACGAAAGTTTTTAGAAATCAATCTTTTTTTCACACCACCAAATACGGCTGTTATATCAAGCACTTCTTCGCTGCTTGTTGTTTCATTATATATCGGCTGAAAACCGCTTTGATATTGCTCTTTATACGGATCATCTTTCTTTCCAGTTAACCAGGATTTCCTGGTTAATTTATTTGGACGCAAGATAAAAAACAGGCCTAATAAAATAATAGCGGCCGGCCAAATGAAATTGCGGATTTTTAAATCGGGATAAAAATTATCTACAAAGGAAGCGCCGCCAACAAATATCAAAATAATCCAGGCCGGATTGCGAAACTTATGACGGATGCCGATTAACAAACCCAACGCCATTACAAACACTTCCCAACTCATCAGCCAATCAGGAATGGGTACGCCCATTTTAGAAGCGAATAGAATACTGCCGATAATTAAAAGAAAAATGCCCGTCCAAACGCGACTATTTTGATTGAGGTTAGTATCTTGTTTTACAACTTCGTTTTCCATTGTTTTGATTTTTGTTACACAAAGCTAACATGCCTTCTAAGCGATGAAAAGCGCAGTTAGGCAAATAACAGGAAAGCAGCCGGTAAACGGCAGAAAAAAGCCGGTAAAAAATTTTACCGGCAAAAGCATACGAATGATGAGTTATGAATGATGAGCGATGATCACTGATCTACAATTTAAAACACATTCTCGTTCATAATTCATCATTCATAACTCATCATTCCTTTACACGCTTACATTAAAATCGCGCAATGCATCGTTCAGGCTCGTTTTCAAATCGGTGCTGGGCTTGCGTTTGCCGATGATTAAAGCACAGCTAACGCCAAAACTTCCGGCAGGAAAATCTTTGTTATACGTTCCAGGAATCACCACACTTCTTGCCGGAACAATGCCGCGATATTCAACCGGTTCGTTGCCGCTGACGTCTATGATTTTGGTTGATTGTGTTAATACAACATTGGCTCCTAACACCGCTTCCTTTTGCAAAATCACACCTTCTACTACAATGGAACGACTGCCCAAAAAACAACCATCTTCAATAATAACCGGGCTCGCCTGCAAAGGTTCTAATACGCCGCCAATACCAACGCCTCCGCTCAGGTGAACACCTTTACCAATTTGTGCGCAACTGCCAACGGTTGCCCACGTATCAACCATTGTACCTTCGTCAACATAAGCACCAATGTTTACATAGCTTGGCATCAATACAACATTTTTTGCGAGGTAAGCGCCATACCGCGCCACCGCATGTGGAACAGCGCGAACACCGAGTTCTTTGTAATTGCTTTTGAGCATCATTTTATCGTAAAACTCGAACGGCGGCAGCGTAAAAGTTTGCATTTGCTGAATACCGAAATACAAAAGAATTGCCTGCTTTACCCATTCGTTTACAACCCAGCCGTCTTCGGTTGGCGATGCCGTGCGAAGTCTGCCTTTGTCTACTTCTTCAATAACAGCTTTTACTGCTTCGGTATATTTAGATTCCTTTAATAAATCTCTATTGTTCCAGGCTTCGAGAATGAGTTCTTTCATTTGAATGTATTATGTAGTAAGTAGTATGTATAATGATTTATGGCGACAAAGATAGAGGTAGAATGATGAGTTATGATTTGATATTGTGAGTACAGCAAGCAATCTACAGATTGCTATCAAGTTAAATTGTATTAATAAAACAAAAGAAGTAATTGATAATAATTCGGATAATTATTTAAACAGATTTACTGTTATCTGCCGCTTGCTTTGCGCTTCGTATTAACCAATAATTTCTTCGTGAAACTTTGTGCTCTTGGAGTCTTTGTGGTTCGATCTGTTCAATTGATTTCAGAACGTTGAACGGAGCGTCGCAAGTAAAGCTCAACCGGAGTTTCAGACGCTGGTAACATAAATAAAAAAGCATTGCCTATGGCAATGCTTTGTATAAAAAAATGAAGATGATAATTTATTTATTTCAACTTCATATCGGCGATAATGGCTTTGATTCTGTCTTCTAATTTGGTGTGTGTGGCTTCGTATTCTTTTTCTTTTTCAAGAATCGTATGCACACTGAAATAGAACTTAATTTTCGGCTCGGTGCCGGATGGGCGTGCTGATATTTTGGTGCCATCGGCAAGCAGAAACTGCAATACATTACTCTTTGGTAATGTGATGTCCCATTCTTCGTTGGTGATTAGATTTTTACCTTTACTGGTTTGATAATCCAACACTTTGAGAACCGGCGAACCGTTGATTTCTTTTGGCGGATTGTCGCGATAACTTTGCATCATTTCGGCAATTTCTTCCTGCCCGCGCATTCCTTTTTTCGTAATGCTGATAAGACTTTCAAGATAGAAACCATATTGTTTATAAAGTTCAATCAGTTTATCAAACAAAGTCAACCCTTTGTTCTTTAAATAAGCCGTCATTTCGCAAAGAAAAGCGACAGCAGAAACGGCATCTTTATCGCGAAGCTGATCGCCAACCATCAAACCAAAACTTTCTTCGCCACCAATAATATAATTTTCCTTGCCTTCTTTCTCTTTAATTAATTCGGCAATCCATTTAAAACCGGTAAGTACATTGTAACAGGCAACACCGTTGGGAACCGCAATCTGGTCTATCAGTTCCGTGGTAACGATGGTTTTAATTACCATATCGTTAGGCCCGGCAAGCGCCATAGCTTTACGGGCTTCAATCATATAAGCGCAGGCAAGAACGGCGGTTTGATTGCCATTCATCAACACCCATTTGCCGTTATTGTCTTTTACACCAATACCAACGCGGTCTGCGTCGGGATCGGTTCCCAATAAAATATCTGCATTAATTTCTTCCGCTTTTTTTAAGCCGATGCTCATAGCTTCCGGCTCTTCAGGGTTTGGATAAACAACAGTTGGGAAATTACCATCCGGCTTCGCCTGTTCTTCTACAATGGTTACATTATCGAAGCCGAACGCTTTCAGTGTTTCAGGAACGAGCATAATACCGCTGCCGTGAATTGGCGTGTACACAATTTTTAAATCGTGTTCTTTCTTTATTACCAACGGATTTACGCTGAGACTTTTTACCATATTGATATACGCTTCATCCATCTCTTTGCCGATGATAGTGATATTGCTTTCGCCGCCACTGAATTTTACATCATCTACACTGCTGATGGCTTCCACTTCGGTAATTACATTTTTATCGTGTGGCGGAACCAACTGACCGCCATCGCTCCAATACGCTTTGTAACCGTTATATTCTTTGGGATTATGAGAAGCTGTATTGATAACGCCGCCCTGAGCGCCTAAATGCCTGATGGCAAAAGAGATTTCGGGCGTTGGACGCAGCGCATCAAACAAAAAAACTTTGATGCCGTTGGCGGCAAATACATTGGCTGTGGTTTCGGCAAAAAAGCGGCTGTTGTTGCGGCTGTCATGACCAATCACAACTTTTATTTCTGCATCTCCATATGTTTTTTTCAGGTAATTGGCAAAGCCTTGTGTTGCCGTACCTACGGTATATTTATTTACGCGATTGGTGCCAACGCCCATA
This sequence comes from Ilyomonas sp., assembly GCA_965199845.1. GTDB lineage: Bacteria > Bacteroidota > Bacteroidia > Chitinophagales > Chitinophagaceae > Ilyomonas. The sequence goes on along the minus strand of CBDATZ010000047.1, from coordinate 3,294 downwards.
ATGCCGCGCAAACCACCGGTGCCAAATTCTAAGTTGCGATAGAAAGATTCGGTGAGTTCATCAGGATTTTCCTGTTGTAATTTTTTGATTGTGTCTTTGGTTTGCTCATCATAATTACCAGTGAGCCATGTATTTACCTTTTGTTCAATAGCAGCATCCATAATAATAAGATTAATGATTTTTTGTAAGAGAAGTCAATATCAAATTGTATGCAAGTATAGGAAAAGGAAATGATTCATGTGTTTGATAACAGAAATGCAACAGGCGAGATGGAATTCTCTTTTATAATCAAAAAGGCTTTGCTACGAAGTCTGCCTCGGTTGCGTTAGCTAATTCATATTTGCAATATTGTTTGTATTGATTTTATAAATAGATAATTTTGCGCCGTCATTCACGATGCATCTGCCATACACAAACATATTTCTATGGCAATTAGTACAGCACTTCAATTACCGACACAAAGAATTTATCGCATAGCAGCCAGCGTTTTCTTTTTTATACAAGGCTTTTGTTTTGCTTCCTGGGCAAGCCGGATACCTGATATTAAAACAATGCTTCAGCTTTCTGACGGACAATTGGGAAGCGTTTTGTTTGCTTTGCCTGTTGGCTTAATGACCAGTTTGCCTCTTTCCGGCTGGATTGTCGGGAAATACGGAAGCCGTACCGGCATTTTTATTTCATCTATTCTGTATCCTATTACGCTTATTTTTTTAGGATTGGTTACCACATCGTGGCAATTGGCGGCTGTGTTATTTGTATTTGGTTTGTGGGGAAATTTATTTAATATTTCTATCAATACGCAGGCGGTTGGTGTAGAAGCTCTGTATGGCCGCTCTATCATGGCATCTTTTCATGGCGTGTGGAGCTTAGCAAGCTTTAGCGGTGCTATTATTGGTACGCTTTTAATTTCGATGAATGTTTCGCCATTCAGGCATTTCTGTATTATCTGTGTTTGTTCATTTTTATTACTTAGCCTTTTCTTTAAAAACCTGTTACCCAAAACCGAAAGTTCGGCATCGCAGCCTTTATTTGCCAAACCAGATAAAGCCTTACTGATATTGGGATTGATTGCCTTTTGCAGTATGGTTGCCGAAGGTGTTATGTTCGACTGGAGCGGCGTATATTTTAAAACGGTAGTACAGGCGCCCAAACAACTGGTTACATTGGGTTATGCGGTTTCTGTTGGCGCTATGGCAACCGGGCGTTTTGCAAGCGACTGGCTGGTAAACCGGTTTGGAAAAAAAACCATTCTGCAAATCAGCGGAACTTTAATTGCAACCGGCTTATTGATTGCCATTTTGTTTCCGCAACTCTACCCGGCTACACTTGGATTTCTACTGGTGGGTTTTGGTGTTTCGTCTATTGTGCCGCTGGTGTACGGAGCTGCCGGCAGAAGTAAAACCATGAATACGGGTGTTGCTTTGGCATCGGTTTCAACCATTGGTTTTTTAGGATTTTTGATGGGACCGCCAACCATTGGTTTTATTGCTGAAATTTCAAGTCTGCGCTGGTCTTTTGCCCTGATAGCTGTTTTAGGTTTTTGCAATATTTTCCTGGCTTCAAAAGCTGATGTAAATTAAAAAGTTTACGGTGTAATTAATAATTTGCTTTTTTATTTTGGAATTGTAAATCAATTTCAAACTCAGCTAGTCTTTTTTAATTTAATGCTTATTTAATTTTTATTTAAGCCGTATTGTAGTAAAAAGATATTCGTTTAAATAACTTTGTCCACATGGTTATTTAGTGTCGTTCTTACCTTTTAAAGATTATCCCCAATGATAACAAAAGCTGCAATAAATAAAACTTTTAACATCCAAAATCAAATCAACCATTTATGTATCAAGCCTTAGGCAATTTTGTTATTATCGACGATGATTCCTGCCACAACATTGTTTGCGCGCTTTCTATCAAGAAAGCTTTAAAACCATTTAATATCAACATTACCGGGTTTACAAATGCAGCCGAAGGCATCCAATATCTCGAAAATCATTTATCAAACAGTCTGCAAAAAACAATTTTATTGTTAGATATAAACATGCCTGTTCTTTCGGGCTGGGATGCTTTGGCTCGTATTGAGGCGATGCCGGCGGCTATTAAAAAGAATCTCGTGGTTTATATGTTGTCTTCTTTTGTAAAAGCATCCGACAAAGCAAAAGCTTTTACGTTTTCATGTGTAAACGATTGCATCGAAAAACCTTTATCAGATCATTTAATCCGTATTACGGAAGAACTTGCTGAAACAATTCTGTTGAAAAAAATATCTGCTTAATAAATTTTGGTTTGCTCATAAAGAAATAAAATTGACTTTGAACGCTGCTATATTTACCAATTGTATAACAAAATTATAATAAGAGAATACCATTGCTTAAAAAGTAACTTTTTTGTAAATCTTATTTTCTAATCAGGATTTTACAAATACACTTCTTTTACATTTTTTCTTTTATACTAAACCTGTTAGTAATTCCCCTTCTTTTCTCTTTTTTTACAGGGAGTAATCAGGTATTTTTGCATTCTCTAACCATCTTACAGGTTTATTTACTATCTCAACAAAAGCTGTATTTAGTTTATTTTTTTGAAACAGAAAGAAGGGAAGATTTATGTATTCATTTGAGCTTTTAGAGAAAGAATGTTATTATATTATACAGTTACAGCAGAAGTCGGCACTTAGTTTAGTACAGGTAAAAGTAATTACCGATAACTGCATGTTTATTATATCGTACAACGAAACCATCGAAATGAGTTGGGTAAAAAAGGGTGATGAAATTTTTGATATTATAGAATGTTTAAGCGATGAAGCTGCGCAACAATGGCTAACTGTTTACAATAACAGCGAAGATGCTTCGTATTATGAAGGTGATGAAGAATAAGTAGCCGAAAATAATCGTTACAATTTTGCGTTTATACAAACACAACAATTGATTTATATGCTGAAATATAGTTTTGTTTTGTTCCTGTTAATTGCCGGTAACAGCTTTGGTCAATGCAAAACATTTATGATAAGCGTTCACGGCGATACGCTGAACTGCACCGATAAGGCAGATTTAAAACAAGGAAAATGGTTGATTCATACACCTGATTTGCGCGGCGAAAAAGGATTTGAGGAAGAAGGTGTATTTGAAGATAGTAAGCGCGAAGGCATGTGGCGAACCTACAGTCTGCAAGGCGATTTGCTGGCAGAAGAAACCTATAAGTATGGTTTTAAAAACGGTAAAAGCCGGTATTATGGCATGGCTGGTTTAATACGCGAAGAAAGCTGGAAGGTAGTAAATCCCGAATATCCTTACGATACGGTAG
>CBDATZ010000046.1:0-20781 GCA_965199845.1 Ilyomonas sp. | reverse complement strand
TATAGAGTGGTAAATCACTTCAATCTCTTCTGAAAGCCGTAGTAAATCGCTGATTTACACGGCTTTTTGCTTTTCTGCTTGTCAAACTAAGTCAAAATCGTTTCAAATAAATCGGTAACCTTTTCGGTAACTCTTCCCTTGTTTTAGCTTAGAGGTTACCGAATATGGCTAAAAAGCTTATAGGTGCTGTATTACAACAAAGTTGGATTTCAAATTAGTTCATCGAAAACATCATTTATTCACTTTTTAAATTTAAAACGTATGCATCTGAATCAAAAGCTTTCTATCCTGTTTTGGCTCTGGAATAAGAAAATTGATAGGGAGGGAAAGTCTCCTATTTATGTAAGAATCACCATTGATGGTCAGAGAGCCCAGTTTTCTTTGAGTTTAAAAATCAGATCGGAACTATTCAATTCTGCGTCAGGAAAGGCGAAAGGCAGCGCGCCGGATGCCGCCAGGATTAACAGCGAGATCAATATTGTAAAGGGAAAATTACAGCAATATTTCAATGTGCTTAGCGCACAACACAAGTTTGTTTCCGCTGATATGCTTAAAAGTGTTTACCTCGGAAAAAACAATACCAATAAAACGCTGTTGCAGATAATTGCTTACCATAACGATAAATTTAAAGAGAAAGTAGGCTCCGGCAATCGCTCGCAGGCTACCTTGAAAAAATATAATGCGACAAGGGAAAAAGCACGCGCTTTTATCAAATACCAATTCGGAACACCAGATATTTCTCTTTTACAAATCAAACCTTCTTTCGCAGAAGATTTCTACCATTATCTTTCTGTTTATGAGTATCTGGAAAACAATACCATCGTTAAGCATATCAAGAACATTAAGAAGATGCTGATGATGGCAGTGAACAAGGAATGGATAGCAGCCAATCCGGTAGCAGGTTACCGGTGCACCTATACCCCTTCGGATAGACAAGGATTGACAGAGGAAGAATTAAAGAAACTGGTTAGTGCAAAGTTCAGCCGTAGTGCGCTGGAAGAAGCCAACGATTGTTATGTCGCCATGTGTTTTACCGGCTATGCTTATAAAGATGCGTTACTGCTAACACCCGAAAATATCGAGGTGATGGAAGATGGCGGAAAATGGTTTGTGAAGAATCGAGAGAAAACAGATTGTAAGGAAAACGTTCCTATCCTGCCGATCGTTGAAAAAATTATAGAGAAATATAAGAATCATCCTTTCTGTGCGGCTTACAATAAAGTCTTTCCTATACACAGCAATCAGAAGTTTAATAGTTGTCTCAAAGAAATCGCTGCCATCTGTGGCATCCATAAAACACTAACCACTCATACTGCCAGGCATACATTTGCTACCACGGTGACGCTGAGTAATGGAATGCCGATAGAAACAGTCAGTACTTTATTAGGACATCGTTCCATACGGACAACGCAGATTTATGCCAAGGTGGTAGCCAAAAAAGTAAGTGAGGACATGAATATCCTAAGACAGAAATGGAACGATAAAATACCGCAGGTAAAGTAGTACAATACAATTTTGGCGTTCTTTAATGTGTTTTTTTCACTCATTTACTTTTCTTTTAAAGAAGAGTAAATGATAGTAACCTAATCAAATTTTGTACACCAACTATACAAGGCGCAGCATCAACGAAAACATACGCAATATAGAAATGTATAAAACATTGTAATTTTTTATTCTCCATAACTTTGTAATTTGCTTAATTTAAATCAACTTTTCCTTTCAGGTTTAGGATAATTAAACAGCAAAGAAGTAAGAATAGGAATAAAGAATATGGCTACCGTTAATATTGACGTTACTATATCTGCTGTATGGCTTCCCAGAAACTTACTAAATACACTCTCTGGAAAAAAAATATTCATACAATGAAAGAAGCAGTTTTATACCTAAAATAGCAATGACAACAAAGGCAGACGTTTCTAAAAAAGTATAGCGTTCCATCAATCTTACAAAAGCCTGCGCTACAAACCGCATAGCCAAAATGCCGATAAAAACACCAATGCAAACCAGGATTATATTCGGCGTAAACGCTACAGCAGCAAAAACATTGTCAATGGAAAAAGCCATGTCCATCAATTCCACCAAAGCAACGGTTGCCCAAAAATTACCCAGCGAGCCAACGGTTAATTTATACAACCAATTGCCTTGCTTGTCAATATAATCATCTTCTTTTTGTTCGGTTTGTTTGCCCTTCCACCAATCCCACACGAGGTATAAAAGATATAAACCTCCAATGGGTTTCAACCACCAGATTTTAATCAAGAAAGACGCGAATATCATGGCTAAACCTCTGAAAATATAAGCGCCCCAAATACCATATCGCAGCGCTTTATTCCTTTGTTTCTGATCCAGGTCCATTACCATTGTTGCAAGCACTGCGGCATTATCTACAGACAGTAAACTTTCTATGATCACCAGGTTACCAATGATGATTAATGAAGGCAGAGGGTTTTCCATTGCCTGCTGCCATAAAGCATTTGTCTGTTCTATTATACTGCTCATACGTGTTTGTTGTGAAAATTATTGATTTGCCATTGTGATTAATATAATCCTGCCGCCATCTTCTTTCGATAAAAGCAACTTTTTACCATCGCTGATGTCTACCATGCTATTGATTGGAATGTCTTTATCTTCTGTAAGATCTTTTAGTGAAGATAGTTTTTGATTGACCAAAACCCATTTACCATTATACAAAGTAAAATATCCAACCGGTATTTTTTGCTCAGGCGTTAGCTTTTCGTTTCTAACAACATTCCTGTTTACATGCCATTGAAACAGGTATTGATTGTTGTAAACCATCAGCCTGTGATTCTCAGGTTTCCATACAGCAGGTTTAAACTGATAATATAAATCCAGTACCGGTAAAGTACCCTTAACAGGCGTTCCACAAAACGGGCACTTTGGTTTATTTGTGTTATCAAAAATAAACCATTTTTGCTCGCAGGCTGCGTTGCTGCAAGGCTGCATCGAATCAGTTGTTTTCAGTAAAGCATCTTCCCATTCATTGGCAGTTGGACGGTGCGTCGGGCTATGCAATCCATCAATAAAAGCTTTGTCAAATAAGGCTTTCAGGTAAGGTCCTGTAATAGTGTAAGGTCGCTTTGTTACATCAGTCCAGGGAAGTTCTTTGGGATTTAATTGATTTATTTTGGGTCTGTTCGACGTATCGGAAGGATGCTCAATGAACAAGGCTTTTTCGCCCATCGAAAGTAGGTCGTCTTTCTCTGTATCTAAGTCGTTCATCTTACCGCCCTTCAGCGGATGGCGATATAAAAGATACATATAAATCATCACCGCCAGCGCGTGCAAATCGGTAAGACGATTGGGCAATTTCCGGTTTGGATCTGTGATATCTAAATGCTTTGATGATAGTACTTCCGGCGCAATAAAATCTGCTGTTCCGATTACATCGGGCGGAAACAAATTCGGCACTACCAAACCATCAATATCAATGATAGAAGCTGATTTACTTACGGGATCAATCAATACATTTTTATAAGACAAATCAGAGTGAGCCAAGCCTGCTGCATGAAGCCTTTTTACGCCGCGTGCTACGTTCACGCAAATCTGGAAATAACTAAGCCAGTTGCCCAGTTCACTGTCATCTAAGCGCAAGGCAAATTGCTTATTCCTGAACTTAGGTGAGGCAAACCATTTGCCTTGCTTTTCCTCTCCTTTTATTAAATCGCTTGTGGCGTATCCTTTTTTGAAAAAGAAATTTTGATTGTAAGTGGGAACAATGATGCCGGTCCTGTTGTGTGTCGTTTTATCGCTTGCCAGACTACTTATATTTTCTTCTACAACGTCTGTTGGCCAAGCGTATAAATTCTTATAATAAGCGCCGTTTTCCCGGTTAAAAAAAGCATCATAGTATTGAGTAACAATTTTCTTCAGCCTCTCTTTCGAATTGTAATCCTGCTTATATCTATAAAAAGCAACCACATACGATTTATCAGGACTAAAATACACATCCTTCATACCGCCGCGCATAGGTTCGCAGGTAGCAACATACTGGTAAGTTTTGCCGGTGATAGAAGAAGAAACGGTAATCGTTCGATTCATTACTTTTTATATTTTAAAATACAATGGCAAGGGTTCTGTCATCGTGGTTGTCTGCGCTCCAGAAGTCCATCCCGGCTGATAATTGACTGGCAATTTCACTATTGGTTTTGTCAAATTGTACGCTAATGCCATCTTCATTCTTTCCTTCTATATCTTCTATGAATGCTTTCCAGTTAATAATTTTTTCTAAGTTGGCTTCCACAACAAACTTAGCATCGTACACGCCATCGGTCATCATCATCAAATAAGAAAAATCATCTGCTAATTTGAAACGGAATCGGCTGGAAAACTTATCGCTTGTAAATATTTCCGGCATGGTAATAAACCTGGTTCCGCCACCAAACTCGCCTACATCCAGCCAGTTCATCATTGTTACTTCTGTCATATTTTTATTGAGCAATGCAATAGGACAATCACCCACACCAAACGACAGGAATGCATAACCCACACTAAATTTTTTGAACAAAGTAAATATAAGCGTCGTGTGAAAGTCCTTCAGGTTGGCTTCTGCCTGTAAAGCCGCATTCGTTAATTGCTGATGTGCATAGTAGGCAGCTTTCGATAGATGATTGTAAACAAACTGGCTGATTCTTTTTTGAGTTTCTTCTGTTGTTTGCTTCTGATGTTCTGTAAGAATAGTTTGAAATTCGGCATCTATAGCGGAAGTCAAATACTCACTAAAAAAATCAATCACCGCTTTGCAAGCGATTCGGGAACCTTGTCGTGATAACGGCGCGGAGCCGGCACCATCTGCCACGGCAATGATGTTCCAGCCGGTATTTTCTAAATGCTTATAAGCAAAATCATCATCTCTGAAACTGCCCATGTTAGCATGTGAGCGTCCGCGTTTTGAGGCGGCTACAAAATGTTTATCATTCAAAGTATCAAATAGGGCAACTTCATCTTCTTTCCAATAACGGTCATCTTTATTTGAAGGAATGGTTTTCCAAAGCGTTTTCGGATCCGGATTGATGATTAATACAAACGGCTTTTCATGTGGCACCACATCATCAGATTCATTTGCCAGTTTGTATACAATTGTGCATTTGATATCACCACTTTTCGCAGGCGTTCCTTTGATAATGAGGCTTTCATTATTATAATTAAAACCCACTTTTTCCAAACCCTTTAATTCAAGAATGATTACATCATCCCATTTCAGCATATCCTTGTTCAGCAAAGCCTCGTAAGACTTGCCAACTGTAGCATTAGGAACGGCAAGATGTTGTTGTGAAATATCTGCTATTCTTTCTTTCACTGACCAATCTTGCATTAACTTCTTTTGATTGTCGAATATTTGCTTCACAGTATTGATAACATTTTCATCCTGCATAAACGATTCGAACAAAGCCGTTCTATTTTGCTGAATCTGTATCTTCCTATTAGCGAATAAAGATTGAATGTACTGCTTTATGTTATCCATGTTGCAACGCTTTATCCCTGTGCCCTGTTTATAGTAAATCCGCCTTCACCTGTAATGTATCTTCCATTGTTTCCACACCAGGGACAAGTATTCAGTTCGTCTTCTCCAATACAATGAATGCCGCCGCATCCACACATAGCAAGTGCTATCTGGTTGCCACAGCTTGGGCAGGTTGGCGTGCCAATCAATTCGTCTGTATGAATGGTTTGCTTTACAGAACTCGTATCCGTCAGTTCATCATAAGAGGCGTCAACCGTATAAGCACCCACAAGCCTGTATGATAGTGTTTGAAAGTCAGCAATCGGAGAAGGAGATAACTTCTTTTTATATTTAACCAAGTAAGGGCGCTTTGTATTTTGGCATTTGGCAGACAGCACCACAAAATTGCTATCAACCAATTGTGTCACAGGTTTCGTTTTGGTCAGATCAATCTTTGAAAGTGTCTCTCCGTCCGGCTTTGCCAGCTCAAAACCATTCTTGTTATTTTCTACACTTACACTGCTTGTTTTAATAGAATCTGTCATCCATTTGAAGAACTGTTTATAGGAAGAGACATCGGTGTTTTTAAAAAGAAATACATTGTCTGTAAGCTCCTGCAGTAATAACAGATCAGTTTCATTTCCAAAAGAAATCGCTACAAGATTGGCAGTGCGTTGCCAGTTTAGTTTCCATTCAGCAATGGCATTTTTTGTATCATCTGTCGGCACACCATCAGTAAATAGAAACACAATCGGTTTCCAGTCGCCTTTTTGTTCGTATGTTGTTTTTACAATGTTCTTTCGCAACTCATATATCAGGTGTCCCAAACCCTTACTTAACGAAGTGCCGCCGCCAATCGAAAATCTGGGCGGATAGAAATGAATAATTTCCTGCAAAGGCACAAGCGTTTTTGCCTGCCCGGCAAAAACGAGAATACTGATCCAGGCGGTTTCTATAGCATATGGATCTGTTTTTAATTCTTTTATGATAGCTGCCATGCCTTCTTCTACAAACTGCATGGGCTCGCCAACCATAGATTCTGAAACATCAATCAAAAAATAAATGGGTAATCGCCGACTCATGATTAAAAAATTTGAAGTAGTAACAACAGGATAATAAATACCACCAACTGCGACATATCCATTGATAAGTTCTGACCTACCAACACCGGTTTGAAAATTCTTCTCAAACCACTTAATACAGGTGCGAACAGCTTATCAAAAAAACTGAATAATTTGCTGTACTTCGGATACAGCCGGGCTTTATATGGCAGCAATTTTATGTAGAAGATAAAGGCTAACAGAAGTATCACGACAACTGCATGAAGAAATGGTATCATGACTTCAGATTACAAGATTAATTTCGGAAGGTGGCGGCGGCAAGGCTACGCTTTCCTGTGTGCCAATGCTTTTGTTGCCCTGTTCTATGGTATCCGATACCCATTTAAAAAACTGTTTCAACGTATAGCTGTCGGCAACATCCAAATGCACTACAGTATCTGTGAGTTCCTTTAGTAAACGGTCGTCAGATAAATGCCCGGCTGCACAAGCTACCACGGCACCAAAGTTCATCGCTTTTACCTTAGGTATTGTTTCTCTGTATAATTGTAAATCAGACGGCTTGCCATCAGTGAATAAAAACAATAATGGCCGCCAGTCTCCTTTTTGCGTAGCGCTTCCGCGTATCACTTCTCTGGCTACGGTTTGCCGCAACATTTCCAATGCTTTGCCGGTATGTGTTGGCCCACTTTGCGGGCACTTAATTTCAGGTAACTGAAAAATTACCAGTTCTGTTAACGGAACCAGTTCCTTTACTTCACGGTCAAAGGTGATAATGCTAATCCATAGAGAGTCTAATGCCTGCGGATCGGTACGCAACGTATTTATCATGCCGCTTAAAGCGTTGTTAAGCGCCTGTATCGGTTCACCCTGCATGGAGCCAGAAGTATCTAATAAAAAATAAACAGGTAATCGTCTCATGAAAAAAATCAAGGTTTACGAATTCATTATTTGCTTCGTTTATTTGTTATACCACAATGTTCAATTCAATTGGCGGTGGTGGCAATTCATTCAAACCCGTCACTTCTTTGCCCGTATCTTCGATGCGTGTGGAACTGATACCAATAGAAGCAGAAACCCATGTGAAAAACTTAGCAATGCTGCTTGCATCAGCTGTATCTAAGCTTACTACGTTATCTGTGATTTGTTTCAGGATGTTTGTATCGGCACTATGCCCGGCAGCACAGGCAACGGTATAAGCTGTCTTTCTTTTTTTAAACTCATTCAAACCGCTTCGCCAGTCGTCAGTGGGTATGCCATCGGTCATAATAAAAACCAATGGTTTCCAGTCGCCTTTCTGTTCAGGTGTTGTTTTGCTGATGTCTGTATCTATTTTGTTGGCAACCAGCTTCAGCGCTTCACCCAATGCCGTGATGCCGCCCGCTTGAATCTGTGGCATCTGAAAAGAAGCCAGATCGGTAAGCGGTAGCAACTGTTTTGCAGTTGTATCAAATGTAATGATGCTGATAAATGCGGTTTCAATCGCCTGCGGGTTTTGGCGCAGGGAACTAATCATTACCTGAACGCCGTTCTTTACGGCTTCCATAGGCTCGCCGCTCATCGAGCCGGACGTATCTAATAACAAATAAACGGGCAATCGTCGCATAATAGTTACAGGTATTTGTTGTGTAATTTAAAAGCCCTCTGTATTGAGCATTGTCTTCAAAATATTTGCCTGGATGTCATAGTTATCTATAAAGTCAAGGAAATCCATGGCAGCAATCTTATCATAGTATTCCTGTAATAAAGGAACGACTTCTGCAGAAATATTTGTTTTTGTCGTGCTGATGCTGTTTTGTAAAGCAATGTTTTTTGCCGACAGTTCCTGTATAATTTTCCCTTTTTTTGAAATACCTTCGGAAAGATGAATGCCTTCAATTTTATGAAACGGAACACTTAAAAATAGATGTTTCACCGGATAAAACAGGAAGTATTCTTCTTTGCCGGGACGATTCAATTTATAAATCTCAAGAAAGTCATTTGCTGCTTTTAAGCCACAATAAAAAACGTTATTGAAATTGTATTTACACTGCAAACCCATGAGCTTTTTTTCAATGGTTCCATAACCATTTTTATACGCTTTCTCAACATTAAAATCTGTTAATTCATCAATGAGTAGAGATGTTACTTCATAAAAAAAATCTTTTGCAAACTGGCTGCTAAACTCACTGATTGTTTTAGAGAATGGTGCATCAGCCGATAAATCAGATAAGTTTTGATACAGTTTAAAGAGAGCTTCATTTACAGCTGCTGTCTGCGTTTTTTTTGCAGTGCCAAAATCTTCCTCAACACGCATACTGTTGCTGATTTTGTGAACCAGTTCATCATTCAGCACAATCTCGTCTTCTATCAGGCAAACGTTTTTTTCGTTGCTCTTTTTTATCTTTTTTAGAAGCTCTATAATGGTTTCGGTGAACTGCAGATGAAACAGTCCCAGCTTTTGTATATCTAATTCATCATTGTTTTCAAACAGCTTTTGAATGATTTGTGTACGCACATAAATTTTAAACACAAGCTCATCTTCAAAAAACTGAGACAGCAACTGTAGTTTGCTGATAATTCGGTTAGAATTATGTATTATTGTGTTCCTGCTATCCTCCATTACTCATCCTTAATTAACACGCGTAACGTTCTTCTTCAATTCGGTTTCCAAGTTTTTCAGTTCTGTATTTAAAACTTTCCTGTTTTCTGCACCTTGCTCGTGTATTTTCTTCACTTCATTCAAGGTTTCTATCAATGATTGCGTCGTGCTTTTTAACGTATCTAACGATACAACTGTTTTCTCATTTTCCTTCGCTACATCAATGCTGTTTTGCTTTAGCAGTTCTGCATTTTTTTGCAAAATAGTATTCGTAGCATCTGATACTTTTTTCTGCATTTCCACATTCGCTTTTTGGCGCTGCAGCGCAACCGCAATCGTAAGCTGGTTCTTCCAAACCGGAATGGTAGTAGAAACAATTGATTGTGCTTTTTCGGCAATGGAAGTATTGTTGTTTTGTACTACGCGAATCTGTGCCAACGACTGCAGCATGATGAACCGCACGATTTTCATATCTGCCAATCGCTTATCCAGACGGCTTACAAAGTCGCGCAAATCCGCAATTTCATAATCGTTGTAGTTAGCCGCGTTGACTTCCATTTGCGCCAGCTTTTTACTTAGTTCATTGTATTTAAGCTGACCAGAAATAATGAGGTCTTCCATTTGTTTGATGTAGGTAACGTTACTATCAAACATGGTTTGTAAAGAGCTGTTGTCTTTGATAGAATTGAGCCTGCCGGCTTTTATTTTATTGGTTATTTTATCTACGTTACCGATCACAGTATCGTATTTCTGAAACAGCTTCTTGGTATCCATCACCAGCTTGTTCAAAAATGGAATTTTAGATAGCATGTGTTTGAAACCGCCCTGGTTCAGCTCATCAACAGCTATATAGTTTAGTTCTGTAAGTAAATCATTTATCAACCCGCCCACTTCGCCTGAATTATACGTGCGTACAGAAGCCAGAAACTCATTGCTATATTTTTCCATTGAGTTCTGTACATCAGCTCCATAGTTTAAAACCGAATTAACATCACTCGGTGTAAGACTTCTGTTTAAGTTATTAAACTTTTCTGCTTCTGTTGGCGTAATGGCTGTTATATCTACATTGCCGTCTTTATCTACTCTGGCAGGTGCAGTAATAGAATTTGTAGTAACCGGACTCACTTCCATAAAATCTTATTGTTGAATATAAAAGTAAAATGATTGTAGTGAATAAATTTTTAAAAAGTAAATAAGGCAAAGAAATCCTTTGCCTTATTTATAGAGATGCTATAATAAATTGAAAATCACATTACAGGTAATTGCGCATCACAGTATCTATTGTTTCCTGTAGTTTTTTATCTTTTGTCGGCTCGCCAATTGCATTGAATTTCCACTCGCCGTTGCGTTTGTAAAACACACCCATTACCATAGATACATGCCCGGCAAAGCCAGCGCCATGTGCAATATCATACGTGGCAAACACTTCGTTTACCTGCTTAGACGTGCCTTCATAAATGCGGATAGAAGCAAACGGAATGGTTCCAAAATCGTGACCGCGAAAACTGTTTAATACAAACGCTACATAACTCACTGCTGGATTAAGTTTTGAAAAATCGAGCGTGATTACTTCGTTATCCAAGCCATCATCGCCGCCCATGTCGCCGGTAAGGTCATCGCCGCTATGTTTTATTGAACCATCTTTTGACTTTAAATTTCCGAAATATATAATTTCAAGTGATTGCTTTTGTTCGTTAAACAAGGCACAGCTTGCATCTAAATCTACCGCTTCTTTTGTTTTCGATAAACCAAACAAGCCTTTCTTTTCAATCGCGCCCCAGTTAATGCCTACACAAATATTCTGAAGCTTTGCTCCATTGCTTTTTTCGAGATTAATACGTTGCCCTTTTTGCAGGTTGATTGCCATGTCTGTTTGTTTAATTGTATTTGTTTAAGTAATCCTGTAAGCCCCCTTTCATGCCCATACCAACGGCTTCAAATTTCCATTCGCCATTGCGTTTGTAGATTCGTCCAAATTCAATAGCCGTTTCTATAGAGAAGTCTTCTTCCAGTTCATATTTCAAAATTTCAGCGTTGGTAGTGGTATCAAACACGCGAACAAAAGAGTTACGCACTTGCCCAAAATTTTGTCTTCTGTTTTCCGCTTCGTGAATCGTTACTACGAGGCATATTTCGGTTGCCCTTGCATCTATTGTAGAAAGGTCAACTTTTATCTGCTCATCATCGCCATCGCCAGCACCGGTCAGGTTATCGCCGGTATGTTCCACCGCGCCATCCGGTGATTTCGGATTGTTGTAAAAAATGAAATATTCATCTGACAATATCTTCTTATTGTTGCCTAATATAAATACAGAAGCATCCAAATCGAAGCTGGTTCCGGTGGTAGAACTATTGGTGTCCCAACCCAAGCCGATAGTGAATTTTGGAGCACTTAAATTCTCCCGTTGTCCTTTTTGCAGGTTAATCGCCATGTTGCACTTGTTTTTGTGTATTGAATAAGTATGTTTTGATAAAATTCAGGTTCTTTTCATAAGCTTCAATGGTATGATATCCATTGCCCAGCGCCATATCATACAGTAAATTGATAAACTCTTGCGACTGGTTTTGTATGAATATGCAGTATGCATCAAATTCGTAATTAAGTATGTATTTTACAATGCGGGTATTGATAAAGAAATGATCGCTTTGAATAATACTTTCCAGGTCGAAAATTGACTTTACACAATGATAATTTAAGAAGTTCTCGATGTTCGGATGAATGTCCTTATTGGCAAGCTCGGCAAAATAAAGAAGGTAAATGTCATTGGTAAGCTGGTATTCATTTGCCATTTTCATAATCATTTTTTCATGGCTGCCGGTTATCCTTATATCGTCCAAGAACACGATTGTTTTTCCTTTCAGAAAAGCCTTGTCAATGTGGAAAGAATCATTGCCAATTAAATGTATTCTTTCTTCTGCGCTTAGTTCTCCATAGTCTTCTTTATAAGTAATAGTACGATGCACTTTTGTTTCCTGCACCACAAGTAAATGATGTGCTGCCAGCCACCGGTTCAGCTTAAAAACAAAGTAAGTTTTCATAGCAAATGTAGCTGTCGGTATAAATGAATATGGACTCGATACAATCACCAACTGTGGAACGGACTGATGTAGAAGATGCTCTTTTATAAACCCATCTGCTAATGCTTCTCCAAATTTCTTTGCAATAGTTTCATCACCGAATTTGAAACGGCTATAGTCGTCGGGGCAGAAGCTGAATTTTTTTTCGCTGTGTATCTTATGTAAAGAGTATGTTGTTGCTGTCATCAATTTAACAAGTTGCGGATGGTTTGATCGTTAGAATTTATTAAAATGCTGCTGATGCCCACCTGTTCTGCACCCCAGCTATCAGCTTTTGCATTATCGCCAATATGTACAATTTCTGTTAAGCTAACAGGCGTAGCTCTTTTTTCTTTTATGATATTCACCATCAGCTTAAAAAGTTCTTTATTTGGCTTGCTCATTCCTATTTCATCGGAATACAACTGAAAGTCGAAATAATTATCTAGTTCTATCATTTGTAATACAGTCCGCAAAGTACGTCCTTTTATAAAAGCCGTATTACTCAAAAGACTGAAGGTGCTGTCACCAGCTTCCTGTTTCAAGCGGCGCAAAATATCTCCTGTTTCTTCACTGTAAAATACAGGTGTATACTTGAATACCAACTGTTCCATTTCTTTATACAAGGCATATAAGTCTATATCCTGAAACGGATAATGATAATTATTCATTGTATTAATGACCATTAGATACATTTCCTCTGCATCTATATTACCACCCGTTTTTTCGTTGATGGCATTGCACATTACATCTATTTGGCTGAAAATAATACCTACTTCTTCTAGTGTTTTTTCGTGATTATTGAAATGATCATAAAAGAATTTGGTCCTTTTTGATTTGAAAGCAGGATTAGAGCGGATTAAAGTCATCCATAAATCAAACGAATAATGTTTATAGATTTTCATGTAGTAATCGTACTAGTTTTGGTTGATTTGTGAATGACGTACTGGACTTGTTATTGACGAATATACTTCTTGAGTATTTCTACAAAGTTATCTGTTTGGTATGATTCGCCAATTGCCCGAAACTTCCAGGTTCCATCTTTTCGATATACCTCGGAAAACACCATAGAACACATTCCGCTATACGTAGCATCACCGGATATATTGAATTTAGCAAGTTCTTTTCCTTTATTATCAACGGCCCTGATAAAAGCATTTTCAACCATACTAAAATTCTGATTTTTTTGCTTGCCTTGATATATAGATACCACAAATAAAATCTTCTGGTATTTCTGGTCTAATGAATCAAGCTTCACAATAATTTGCTCATCATCTCCATCGCCGGCACCGGTGCGATTATCACCTGTCAACCAGATATGACCTGAAGGATGTTTCATCGAATTAAAGAAGATAACATCGCCTTCATACATACCTACACTTCTTCCATTGGTGGCTTGTACTGTTCTCCCAAGATTAGCTACTTTATCATTACTATCTAATAAAAAAGCAATAGCATCTAAATCATATTCCTCTTCCTTACCACCACCCAATAGCTTACCCAAAAAGCTACCGCCACTTTGCTTCTTGCGGATATCCCATCCTAAACCAATGGTTACCATGGAAAGATCAAACGACTCACCTTTATCATTTTTACGAAGATCTATTGTCTGACCCTTTACTAAATTAATTGCCATAATAGAATAGGTTATTTAATGATTTGTCCTTTGTAATATTTCGAAAGAAAGAAAGCTAGGTCTTCTTTGTAGCCAATACCCGAAGCCTCAAATTTCCATTTGTCATTTCGTTTGTAAAGCCTACCAAATTCGATGGCTGTTTCAATAGAAAAATCTTCTCCTAATTCGTATTTGGCTACTTCCTGCCCTGTATTATCATCAACAATCCGGATGTAAGAAGCACGAACTTGACCAAAATTCTGTCTTCTTGCAGTCGCTTCGTGTATGGTTACGACAAACAAAATTTCCTGAATACGTGTATCCACTTTCGAAAGGTCAACAACAATTGTTTCATCATCTCCCTCTGCGCTATTTCCACCTGTTGGGTCATCCCCCGTATGATGCAAAGCAGCATCAGGAGAATCGGTATTGCCGTAAAAAACAAAGTACTCTTCTTTCGGAATCAGGCGGTTAGAATCAATCATGAAAGCAGAAGCATCCAGATCAAAATCATAACCTGTTCCTTCATTCGGATTCCAGCCCAATCCAATACTCATTTTAACAAGTCCAATATCTATTTTCTGACCTTTCTGTAGATTAATAGGCATAACCGTAAAAGTTTCTATTTAAATTTGAAAAAATTTTATTGAAAATAGTTGTTTGATTCTTCTAGAAAATTTATAAGTTTAATAATAAAATAATTAGACAAAAATTATTTTATTATTAAACATTTATATAACAGGATTTTGTTTTTAGCAAATCAATCATTCGTAAGTTTTCCAAATGTAACGGTAAATAGATTGAAAATGAAATGTGTAAAACTCTCCTTTTATTTTGCCTATACAATTATTTTCAGACTTTAGTATGAATTTCTCATTGCGAATCACTTCTAATAATATTTTAGAGTACGGCTAATTGCTCAAGTCAGCGATAAAACTAAATGCTTAGAACCGAATAATAAATTTCCCTCTCTAAATATAGTTAATTATTCCACACTGGGTGTCGATAATATAAATAGCTGTAGCTACCCAGCCGATGACCTTTATAATGTTCTGACTTTTTACCAGTTCCAGGTCCCATTGCAATAATAAAGCTTAAGTTTTCTTTTGAAAACGCTATTTCTTTTTAAAACAGTGGTTTAGTAGAATGCAAAATGTATGATAATGATTTGGGCATGTCCCTTCGGATTGGGTATCCAATATAATTGCTAAGCAATCATTAAGACCATTATAACGTCCTCTCGAAGAATTGAGCAAATAGAAAGTAGAGAAAACGGGATAGAATTCCGTATACAGAAATCACCCAATTCCGCTGATGCATAACAAAAAGCCACTGTTAATTATCTACTGCTAAAAGATTAACGAAGTAAGGTGATCAAGCTAACCGTAATTTCCAATTATACAGCTTTGTTTTTAGTGACTTATATTTTACGATACAAATTTACAATTTCCTTAATCGGGTTTTCTTTACTCATTTTTACTCATGTTTACTCTTCTTTTCAAGAAGAAAAATGTCGACATCCTCTTCATTTTTTGAATAGGATAGGTTTAAAAGAAAGCTGTTATTTCATGCCTGATAACACCGTTTGCCATCCTTTTTAATGATAGTCAAAAGTTTTGATAGCAAACGGAATTGAACAAGAGTAAAGTGTGAAGAAAGAAAACAGTGAGTTATGGAAACAGCATTCAGCAACAAACAAAACAACAGGCAGTACCAGCTGGAGTATCCGCAAAAGATTTATGCGCAACAGTTAATTACCTTGGAAGATTTGCATCAATTCAAGGAACAGCTTTTTAAAGAGTTGGAAACCCTTATCAAGCCCAATACCAACCAACCGAAGAAGTGGCTCAAGTCCCACGAAGTACAACGGTACTTAAAGATATCACCCGGCACTTTGCAGCATTTAAAAGCTACCGGTGTCATCCCCTATACCAAGATCGGCGGCGTACATTTCTACGACAGTGAAGACATTCAAAAGATTCTGCAAAAGGGCAAGGTGAACAACCGGTTGTAACTCTTCCGGAGAGGTCCTACATTGTAGATTCCGCTTAATGAAACCACTGATTACGTGCAGAAGTAACCAGTATAATAATTGATTGTCAACGTTTATATTGATTAACACCTTGCGGAATTTGTGATCAAGGGTTGCAAAATCATCCAAACTCATGACAGTACCTCTTGTTATAATAGTAAATGGAATGTAAATTATTCGTTTTCCACTGATACCATAAGTAGTTTCTATAAGACTATGTCGGGAAGTATTGTGCATTTAAATAAAGATATTTCTCAACAGTATATTGAGTATAATTACAGAGATTCAGCATTATGTTTCGAAGATTTCTTCAGTATAATTTTTAGAGCAAAATATCCTGTATCACCTGCAGGTCTAGGTAATAAAGAGTTGCATTTTGGATTGATTTATAACGAAGGACTATCAACACAGAAATATATTTCAGTAGACTTCAGCCAACCTATAAATGTAGGTGCTTCTGGAGCTGTTAACATAAATGGTACTTATACGTATGATACTGCTTTAACTAAAAGTTTGGATGATTGGAAGGAAATTAAAATAGTAAAAAAGCATAATCAGGTTAATATCTATTATGAAGGACAATTAATAAAAACTGTTAGTCACAATGTTTCAATGTCTCAAGATAAATTAAGTCGTGTTTCTATGCTATCAACCGGAACGAACGCTTACTTAGATTGGGTAAAGGTTTTAGATAGTTCTGATAATGTGCAATACTTTGAAGATTTTAACGACTGTCAGAATTTTGCAAAAATGTCCGCTCGCTTTAAATGTACTTCAGATTGCATCTCTTTGTTTACCGACTATTTCAATCAACAGAGGCATACCAACTATAACTACCAGCAAGTTGATAGTATCTATCAAAGCGAGCAATTAATTATTAATGTATGTACCGTTAACCATGAAACTCTGCGGCTTTGCGGTAAATCGGCACCTGTATTTGGACCAGCTACACTGATTGCTGCGGATAACTGCAGTGACAGTACTAACTTTGCTTTCAGCCTTGCCCGGGAGCTATATAGTGCATACCGCGACTCGCTGAAAAATAACTTTGACAGTCTTTATCATGCCAAGTGCCTGCAGGCTTATAAGTTGGAATCATTTACGGTAACGCATCCGGTAAGTGAATACCATTATACACTTTATTACTACGACCAGGCAGGCAATCTGGTAAAGACAGTTCCACCGGAAGGTGTGAAGCCTAACCGGAGTTCTATCTGGCTTACGAATGTAGCGGCAAAAAGAGCCATCGGCGATACGCTTACACCGGCTCACACACTGGTAACTACTTATCGCTACAATAGCCTTAACCAGGTAATAGCACAAGCTACACCGGATGCCGGGAAAAGCGGTTTTTATTATGACCGGCTGGGAAGACTTGCCTTATCACAAAACAGCAGGCAGAAAGCGGACAATAAATACAGCTATACTACTTATGATCCTTTGGGAAGAATAACAGAAGTCGGCGAATTGCAAAACAGCTCGGCAATGAGTACTGCTGCCAGTAAAGTACCGGCGCAATTAAACGCCTGGCTAAGCAATGCAGGAAGCACCCGGATGCAGATAACACATACCTACTATGATGCTTCCTATGTTGTACCGCTTGCTCCTTACCTTACCCAGCGCAACCTGCGGGGACGGGTATCGTGGACAGCCTTATACGATAATGCAACAAAGGCAGATAATGTAGTGCAGTTTAATACAGCTACGCTCTACACCTACGACATACATGGTAATGTGGATACACTGCTGCAGGACTATGGCAACAGCCAGTATGCCGCCAATGTAATGAACAGTAATAACAATCGCTACAAGCGCACGGTGTATCAGTACGATTTGATCAGCGGCAAGGTAAACAGCGTGGCTTATCAGCCGCCGCTGAATGGCGTAACACAGCCCGATGCCTTTTATCATCAGTATATGTATGATTAGAAATTCAGTACACAGATATCACGCAATTGCGCTGCCGTTTAATAAAAAAGCCTCTATTAATCAATCATTCTACTGCTCAAAGATTAACGGAATAAGTTGATCAAGCCTACCAAAATTTCCACACTACTGCTCAACAGAGCCAATAAAGTACTCGGTATTTATGACGTGTCAACTGGTGGTGTATCAGGAACGATAGCTGACCCGAAAGTAATTTTTACAGAGGCTTTAAAAGCGGTTGCTAGCAATATTATCCTGGCTCATAACCACCCCCTCAGGAAACCTCAAACCAAGCCGGGCTGATATTGAACTCACCAAAAGAATTAAAGAGGCAGGACAGCTGCTTGAAATTACTGTCTTAGACCATATCATCATGTCAAGTGAAAGCTTTTATTCGTTAGCCGATGAGGGAATGATGTAAACAAAAGCAGCAAGCTTTATGAAATTATCATAGAGCTTGCTGCTAATTTTTTAAACTTAAAACTCACTTAGCGGACAAAGTTATAAGCTTACTATTCATCTCCTGCAAGCCCGCTTTGTTCAATAATTCAGCCGATATAGCTGTCAAATCTGCCAGTGCATCTTTATCAGCAACACCTACAATACCCTGCTCTCCGTTTGCTTCTTTGTTCGCTAGCCCCAGCTCTATCACTTTTGCCAGCAGCAATACATTCTTCCTCGACAGGTTCAGCGCAATCTTAACCGGTTCATTCATGCCCGGAGAAGCCAATAAAGTTTCATACACAATTGTAATGTCTTTCGTTGATAACATACATCTGATTTTAAATTCACAAATTCATTTACACAGGGCTAAAAATAGCAAGGCAGAAAACAATGATCCTTATCAATTATTGAATGGGATGATGCTGTGTCTGCATTCTACTTTCACATCCGTTAAATCATTTGTGAACGAGAAAATGTGTGGTATGAACAGCAGCAACAAATTGCTTTCCTGCGAGGAAGCGAACAACCTTGATATGGTTGATTATTTTTCCAGATTAGGACTTGAGCCTAAAAGAATCAGCGGTCATCAGTATTGGTATCTATCTCCTTTCCGCAATGAACGGACCGCCTCGTTTAAAATCAACCGCAATATCAACTGCTGGTACGACTTCGGCGAAGGAAAAGGAGGCACTATGGCTGACTTCGGGATTCGTTATTTCAAGTGCTCGGTGTACGAGTTTCTCCAGCAGCTTTTTCTTTCACCAGCCGGCACTCAAAATGTTCAGAATAATGATCCGAAAAATGATGAGCCGGAATCTTCGATTGATATAAAAGAGGTCAAAATGCTTTCATCTCCTTCTCTTCGGAATTACCTGAAGGAAAGGAAAATCAATCTGGAGATCGCGAGGATATTTTGCAAGGCGATTTCGTTCACGATGAACGACAAGGATTACTTCGCAATCGGCTTTCAAAACAATAGTGGTGGTTACGAATTGCGCAACTCTTTTTTCAAAGGCAGCACGAATCCAAAAGACATGACTCTCATTCAGAATCAAGGCACACAAGTAAGCTTTTTTGAAGGGTTCTTCGATTTCCTATCTTATAAAACGATAACAGAAAAAAATGAATGCGTAACGGAAGACTATTGTATCCTCAATTCTCTTTCGTTTCTCGACAAAGCCAGGCAGCTTCATCCACAATATCGTGCATCACGGTTATTCTTTGTCCACGACAAGGCTGGTATCAAAGCCACGCAGGAATTACTGCAATCATCTAAAAGCATTGTAGATGAAAGTGCTTTGTATAAGACCCATAAAGACTTGAACGAATGGCTGATGAAGTTCGGTTTATCAGACGACCATTCACTCAAAAAGAGCTGTAAACAAAGCCTGTAGCCGGTTGTAAAACCTTTCTCTGACTAGTTTCAGACGTATACAATAGAAAGGGCAAAAGGAGCTGTAAAAGGCTCAGGATTGCCCGCTTTGCCGCAATCTGCCAGATGTACCGTTGTCATACAAACGGATAATCTGGCTGCCCCTTCGCTCCAAAGTCGCCGGGCAGATAGACACTGAAAGATATTGTACAAATGATGTAAAAGAGATGAGATGAAAGAAAACAAAATGAACCGTTCTGTCAGGTTAATCGTGCGGGTAACGCCTGCGGAAGCAAGCGAGATCAAAAACCGGTTTGCCAAATCCACATGTCGGAAACTGAGTGACTATCATAGGAAAGTGTTGCTCAACAAACACGTTACTATCAATCAGCGCAACCAGTCGCTCGATGATTTTATGGAAGAGATGATACTACTACGAAGCGAACTGAGCAGCCTTGGAAACAACTTCAATCAGGCAGTAAAACGGCTGCACACATTAGAGAAAATAGAAGAGTATAAGTCGTGGCTGTTGCTCTATGAGACGAGCCGGAAAATACTACTTCAAAAGGTAGAAACGATCAAACAGAAAATAGCTCAAATCAACGACCAATGGTTGCAATAATCAAGGCAGGCAGGAGCATCAGAAATGCGCTGCACTACAATGAAAATAAAGTAGAGAAAAAAAGAGCTGAGTTAATCAGTGCCGTGCACTTTGGAAAGGACAAAGAAGCTCTTCATTTTTCGGATAAAGTAAGACGCTTTGAAAAGCTCCTTTCACTCAACGAAAAGACGAAAGTAAACAGCATTCATATCTCTTTAAACTTCGATCCTTCCGAGCGATTATCCAAACAAGTGCTCTCGCAAATAGCCAGTGATTACATGCAGGGAATCGGCTTTGAGAGTCAGCCATATTTAGTCTACCAGCATCATGATGCAGGACATCCTCATATTCACATCGTTACTACCAATATCAAAAAGAATGGCAGCCGTATTAAACTGCACAATATTGGTCGCAATCTCTCGGAGAGAACGAGAAAGGAAATCGAAATCAAATATGCTCTGGTAAAGGCATCTGACAGACAGAGAATAAAGGAGCAACTAAAGCCCATCAATATCCGGAAAGCACAGTACGGAAAAAGTGAAACCAAACAAGCCATTACGAATGTCTTGGATGCTGTTTTACCCAACTACAAATACACGTCCTTAGCAGAGCTAAATGCTGTTTTACAACTCTA
>CBDATZ010000045.1:0-121449 GCA_965199845.1 Ilyomonas sp. | reverse complement strand
TTCCTCCATAACCTAAGGTACTGGCAGCGGCACTGGCATCGCGAAATTTGGTAATAAAGTATCTGCCTGTAGCGGCGGCATACTTAATTGAGAAATCGGTGCGAATATCATTTGGCTCAAACTCATTCAGCAGATCTTGTGTAAAAAGTCCTCCCGAACCTTGTGAAGGAAACAAAGAATTAATCGTTTCTCCTTTTGCCTGGTTATCTCTTGCCAAACCAGATGAATAGTTGGCATCGCCCTGCCTGTATGAAATACGCCAGATAATTTCGGGCATATTGTTTTTCTTGGTTACATCGAATACATCGGGGAAAGGTATTTCAGACAAGCTTCCGAATGTACGTTGCGCATAACAGGCAAGTAAATAATCACGTGCATTGTTTAAGTATTCTGCCGATGGTGTTTCAGTCAATGTGGTAGCCATAGTAAGATAAACCTGACCAAGGAAAGCATTAGCTGCCTGCAAAGAGGCACGACCGTTATTAGCAGAAGGCTGAATTACTGGCAGCGGGCTGGCAAGAACATCTTTAAGGTCGCTTACAATTTGTGTATAAATAGAATCGCGGCTTACACGATTGGTAAGAGCAAGTGCCTGTTCAGGATCGGTAAGACGCTCTGTAACCAATGGCACAGCACCAAACTCGCGCACAAGATGGAAGTACATGTAAGCGCGAATGAATTTCATTTCTGCTATATACTGGTTCTTTGTGTCTTCACTTGCAAAAGAAACATTGTCAATGAATGATAAAACAAGATTGGCTCTCGCAATAGGTGCATAAAGCGCCGACCAATGGCTGTACAAATAGGTGTTGCTGGGTACAAGTGAAAAAGCAGTAAACTGAAAAGGTTCTCCATTGTTTGACTGGTTGTCGGTGGTATTAATATCATCGGCACGGTCGTCTGTCCACAATTGCGCTCCTTCTCCTACACAGTTAGAACTGCGCAGCGCCTGATACACGCCGTTAACATTAGTAGCAATATCGCTTTCGGTGTTGTAACCCGCATCAACCGGCGCGGCATTTGGATTTGCTTGTTCTAAAAATGATTTTTTGCACCCGGCCAGCATTAAAATAGTGGCAGCGGACGCTATAAAAAAGAATGTTTTCATACTGTAATGCTTTAGTTTGTTTTAACTTACAATTGAATTTTAGCGCCTACATTATAGGAACGTATCAATGGATATTTACCATAATCAACACCCGGCGTTAGGTTAGAACCATTATTGAAATCAACTTCAGGATTATAGCCTAAATATTTTGTAATCGTAAAGGCATTATCAACCGATACATACAAACGCAGACCACCAATACCAGCTCTTTTTACGAAGGCAACTTTTGATGCATCAAAACCGAGTGTAAGATTGGTACAGCGCAGGAAGGAACCATCCTGTAAATAATAAGTAGATAAACGGGTGCTGTTGCTTTGCGTACCGCCACGCGATGCCCGGTATTCATGACCATTACCCGGATCGGTTTCACTGCGGTAACGGTCGTCTACCACAGCATAATTATTACCAGAGCCTTCCATGTTGCGGATATAGTAATCCTGACCATCCAAAATCTGGTTGCCCTGGCTACCATTGAAGGAAGCATTGAAATCAACAAAATTGTAGTTGGCAGTTATACCAAAACCATACGTAAAATCGGCATACGGAGAGCCAATCACATCTTTATCAGCATCGGTAATTAATCCATCACCATTTTTATCTTTAAAATACAAATCACCAGCCTCAAGAGGCGTGGTTGAATAAGTCGAAATCGGGAAACCAAGCAGCTTATAACCTGCCGGGAATTTGTTACCGTTTGCTTTGTAAACACCCAAATCAGCATTTACATTCGCCAGATCTTTTTCGCGAACCATGCCTGCTACTTCCAATCCATAGAAAGAACCTACCGGATCGCCCACACGGGTTACGTGTGTAATGTAACTTCTTTCTGCTCCGTTGGTTTGTATTTCGCTTGCACCACCAAGGCTAAGCACTTTATTTTGATTTACATTAATGTTACCGCTAAAATTGAGGTTGAAACTTTTGGTTTCTATCAGCTTTACATCCAGTTGCAAATCGAAACCATTGTTGCGAATGTTTGAATTGCGGAGATTGGTAAGAACAGACGAGCCACCGGTAAGAGCAGATACATTTTGATTGTACAATAAATCGTAAGAATGACTGATGTAATAGTTACCGATAAGCGATAAGCGATTGTTGAGTGTAGTGATATCGAAACCGAAGTTAAACTGAGAAGTAGATTCCCATCCGAGCCTGTCATCGGCAATACCACCCGGCCAGATACCGTTGTACACCGTACCTCCATATACTACACCACCAGAACTCGTTAAGCTTTGTTGATAGCCATAGTTCGGAATATTGTTGTTGCCTGTTAAACCCCAGCTGGCACGCAACTTCAAAATAGAATTTTTGCCTAACCAGTCGTGATAGAATGATTCGTTAGAAACTGTCCAGCCAGCTGATACAGACCCAAAATTACCCCACCGGTTTTTCGGACCAAAACGGGAAGAAGCATCAGCACGGAAAGAGCCGGTAAGAAAATATCTTCTGTCAAAATTGTACACAGCACGTCCCAGCCATGATACTAATGTAGTGTTAGATTTTCCGGTATTGCTCAATTTGTAAAAATCACTTGCGTTCGCACCACCGGCAGTAATTTCCGGCACCAAATCATTAGTAAAATTTCTCGCTACTATGGCTACAATATCTGATGTGGTTTCTTGAGCCGTATAACCAGCCAGCAAGTCGAGACTATGTTTGTTGAATTGCTTTTTGTAATTGAAAGTAAACTCTGCTAACCTGTCTTGTATATTCAAATTTTGGGTAGAAGCATTGGCTGCTAACACTGATTGACTTGAACCGGCCGGGTTGATGCCATTGCTGAGATTGGTTGGATAGTAATACTCGTATTTCTCGTTATAATTTTCTCCGCCAAGATTAACTCTAAAAGAAAGGTCTTTATAAATTTGGTAAGTAGCACTGGCGTTATAAGTAGAACGCGTGCCTTTGCGCGTGATTTTCACACGTTGCGCCAAAGCCAATGGATTTTCAATTCCCTGAAAGGCATAGCTGAAGCCATCAAATTGAGCACCAGCGCCTTCATTTGCCAAAACAAGCGATCCATCTTCATGGAAAGCAGGAAATATAGGCATATAAACAAGGACGCCAAGGATTGGACCATTATTAAAACGACCTTCCTGCACTTCGCGGTTTTCAGTATTGGTTATAAAAGCACTGGCAGAAACTTTCAGGCGTTTGGTAACATCAGCATCTACGTTTGCCCTTAAGTTGATGCGCTTTTGATACGTACTATTTAAGATACCCGGCTGATCTAAATAGCCGCCACTTATAAAGTAACGAACGTTTTGCGAGCCGCCTGAGAAAGAAAGGTTATGGCGTTGTACCCATGCATTATCGTACAATACGTCTTGCCAGTCGGTGTTGTATTGTGGCTGAATAATTTGCTGATTTTGAAAATCGTACAAATCTTTAATAATACACACAGAACAATTGGTTGCCGTTTGCCCTGCTTTTTGAACACGGGTAGCATTATCATCAGAATAAAACGAATCGTCCCAGGCAATACCTTTTGCTGTAAGAATGTCTTTGTAGTTGGCATTTCTTCCATTTACAAACAAATCGGTAAACTGATTGGCGTTAAGCAGTTTAACCTTATGTGCCAACTGCTGCATGCTAAGCTGATAATCGTAGGTAAGCGTTCCCTTGCCTTGTTTACCACGTTTGGTGGTAATAATCACAACCCCGCCTGAAGCGCGTGAACCATAGATGGCTGCGGAGGCTGCGTCTTTTAGAATTTCAATAGACTCAATATCATCAGGATTAATAAAAATATCGTTACCTGCTGTACCGGGATTGTAGCCGTTTGTAGCGTTTCCACCATTACCTTGACCCTGACTTACATTTCCACCAACGGCATAGCCGTCTATTACATATAAGGGTTCAGAACTAGCATTGATAGAACCAATACCACGCACTCTTATTTTAGCACCCGAATAAGGCGCGCCACTTACCTGCGATACCTGAACACCTGCTACCTTGCCTACCAATGCCTGACTAAGCGTAGGTGTAGAAAGATTCAGTTCACTGGCTTTTACACTGGAAATAGCACCTGTAATATCACTTTTACGCAAACGCGTATAACCAACAGATACTTCCTGTAACTGGTTGAATGATTCCTGCAAAGTAACGTTGAGCGTTGTTTGTGTAGCAGCTACTGTTTGATCGGTATAACTGGTATATGAGAACAGAAGGGTATCACCCTGGTCAACACTTATACTATATCTGCCTGCCGCATCAGTTGAAGTAGCATATTTTGTACTTTTGATCGTTACGCTAACGCCCGGCAGTGGTTGGTTCTTTACATCGGTTACCCTTCCTTTTACAGTAATTGGAGGAACATCATAATCGCCGGCTTTTGCCAGTTGTGGCAAACAGTACAGGAAACACAATAACAAAGCGATTCCCGACAACCGAACACATTTGGTTACGGTACATAACACATGTAGTAAATCTTTCTTTTTCATAGGAAACCAGTTTGTTTTACGAATTACTCATTTGAGTTTGTATAATGGATAAAAGAAGTTAGAAAACACTTGTTTTAATCCTATAAACTACCAGCCGGTATTCATCAGATTCACGTTACTTTTTCTGGATGATGTTACCGCGATGCCTTTGTTCATATCAGGTAAAAAAGTGAATCCTTCCAGTTCATCGCTACGGTCAATATCAACTTCCTTAATGATAGATTGCTTACCTGACTTAATCGACTTTTCTAAATCCACATAAGTGAACCGCCATTTCCTGCCTTCTGTTTGATTCTGAATTAATATAAGTATGCCTTTATCGTTCATCCAATACAGGTTTTGTACCCATGGTGTGCAGGTAAATTTTTTATATAGCACACCGGCATCAGTTGTTTTCTTGGCTTTACGTAAAGCTTCGGGGTTATACAAACGCACTTCATTTCCTTTATTGCCATAATCGGCTGTTGCTACATACCATTTGCCGTAGTATTTTACATATTCAGGGCGAGTTCCCTGTATACATGCATCATCTTCAATCGTGTTCAGCAAGTTACCATCGAGCGTTCCTGTCTTTTGTAAGTTTTCCCAATCAATATAATAGATTATCGCTCTCCATAAGGTTCCTTGTTTATTTAAGCGAATACTGTTTCCCATAAAGAACGGAAAGCCTTCGTGATAAGCTATGCCGGTTGGATGATTGATTACATCGGTATCATTAAGCGTTAATTTTATTTCCTGATTTAGATATTGCAGACTATCTCCACCAGGCCTGTATTTTCGTATCACACC
The DNA here is from genome assembly GCA_965199845.1 of Ilyomonas sp. Taxonomy (GTDB): domain Bacteria; phylum Bacteroidota; class Bacteroidia; order Chitinophagales; family Chitinophagaceae; genus Ilyomonas. The sequence continues at coordinate 116,109 of CBDATZ010000045.1, read as the reverse complement.
AACTTCTCTGTCGCCATATAAAAACACATTGCCGTTTTGATAAGAAGCACCTTGGCAGGCACCTAACGAATCAAAAATGAATGACTGTTTGATAGACATTTGTGGCTGCAACTGAAAAGATGCTACTGCTACTGTTAGAATGAGAAGAAAAATTGTAATTTTTGTCATAAACAAATACTTTGTTATTGGCATAAAATATTGGTTACAAATCATTGCTTTATGGATCCATCGGCTCGTCGGGGTCAACCTGTAAAGCTTCGATTAATGGAAAAAACTCAACTACGTTTTCATTTAACAGTTGCCCGATTTTATAAGGAACTTCGTTAAGTTCACGCTTGCAGCGCTCGGTTAATGTTGTACCTATCCAGGTGCTTTGCGCTTTGGTGGTACAGGTTACAGCAGGCTTGGTAAATGGTATACCATATTTAAAAATCAGCCGGGCTGCATTGCGCATATTGGTGGTCGTATGCCTGGCATGCGGCTCTATAATAATGGCATCAGCAGTTATGTACAGTTGATTTGTCAGGTAATGTTTCATCTCCAAAGCTTCGCAGTATTTTGTTTTGTACGGATGTACTTTGCCTCCCGAAGTCATAATGAAAGGCGCAAGTCCCTTTTGATACTGTATAGCAGCAAGGCGGCACCGTATTATACCTTCTGCACTCAGCGGCACGCCGGATTCTTCAGGACCAGCACCCGGCACAAGAATTACAGAATATTTATATTTATTCCAATTGAGTGATTTTATTTTATCAACAGCCGCTTTATTTTCACCTTCTTCCATCGGCTCATAATCTCCGGCTTGTGTTCGTTCATTCATTTGGAGAAACAGCAGTGCAGAGTGGAACGGAATGGAAAAGAAAGACGCGCCATCTGCTGAATCGGCAGATACCAGTGAAGCAGCATCGTACAACAGACTTATATAGTTGTTGAGATAAACATTACTGTCGCGGCTGTCTTTTGTATTAAATGAAATTGAATCAATCAGCGGGTAGTTAGGCTTGCTGCCACCGGCATAAACGTCAAGACAATAGTTGATACTTTTTGCATCCTGTTCCCAAGCTTTTTCCAGCATATCTTTAGGGGAGAGATTTTGCAGCAAAATATATCTGCCGGAAGGAATCAAATGATTGCTAATTAACTTGCCCAGCGCATTTCGTGGTTGATATAATTCGCCCAAACGTTTGCCAACAGCTTCTATTTCTGACTGACTAAATTTCATTCGCTCTATATAACAACTGCCGTTGCGTTTACAGTTAGCAAGTGCTATAGATAAGGAATCGCTTTTTGTTGTAGCAATAAAAGAAAGTTGCTTATCATAATCAAGAAGCTTTTTTACATCTGGTAATGCCTGAAAAAGCGTTATCAGATAGTAATTTTTAGAAGAAACGAAATCTCCGTTATTAGTAATGAATTTGTATTTAAAATCAGGATTTTGTGTTTGTGCTGACAGGGGCTGGGAAAAGGTAACGCATAGTAATAGAATGGTAAAATACTTTAGAATTAACTTCATTCATTCACGGTTAGAATGCAAAGTTTGTATATATTCTCAAGTCTCTATGCCATAATGATTGGTCTTAATAATTTCATATCGTTAAGTTTATAATTTGATAACGATTTGGCAACGTATAATTCATACAAGAGTATTAGCACTGTTGTTCTAAGCTTTTTGATATAACTAATAAAATGATGGAAGAAATAAAACTATAATTCCATTTGTGAATGCTGTCAACATTGCAGCAAGCCACTTAATGCAGGCTGCCAAATAGGAAAAATAAGTGTAATTGCCAGGCTTTATCATAAAGCGGTTAATTGTTTTCTACAGCCAATGCGTCTTCCATTTCTTTTTGAAGTAGTTCTGGATCGTTTGAAGGATTTGCCATAAATATTTTTCCATTCTTGTCAACTAGATAAGTCGCTGGATAACCGGCTACTTTATATGCTTTGATAACCGGGTGATTTTCTCCTTTATCCTGGGTAAATACATGATACCCTTCAATGTGGTATTGTTTCAGAGCCTTCTTCCAAACAACTTTTGGATCAATTGATACACAAAGAAAAACTACATCCTTACTGTTTAAATAATACTTCTTAATTGGTTCAAGAGTTTGAAATAATACATGGCATGGTCCGCAGGCAGCATACCAGAAGTCTAAATAAATTACTTTGCCTGTAAAGGACGAAAGAGAAACCGCATTACCATCTTCATCTTGTAAAACGAAGTCCGGTGCATCCATGCCTTTCTTAAAACTAACAGCATCTTCAAATCTGCCTTTTATATAATTTTTATAAACAGAATCTTTCTGGTTTTGATATGTGCGTTGAATAACAGTTCGTATACTTTCTATATTAGCAGTTTGTCTTAAATTATCAATGTCGTGACTAAGAAAAAGCGTCAATACAGGAATGCATAATGTTGAAGGTAAACGAGAATGTAAATAGTCATATTTCTTTGTAACATCAGGCTCCATTTGACTTGACAGTATCAATCCATCATAGTCTAAAGAAAGTATGTTATAAACTTCATTGAGATAACTGGGTGAATAAAACATCGTTTTGTCGAAGCTTAGTATATGCTGAAGATATAATACAGACGCATTAGTCAGTTCACTTTTCCTCTTACGTAAAGTTTCACTGATGGTTTCGTGATGAATTAATCCAACGCTGCGATATCTGTTTCCCATTACCGTAGCTGTAATATCTGCTCTAAGTAAATCATAGCTTTCCATTTTCATGAAAGGCTTTATTGAATCTAACTTACTGAACAGTGTATTGCCAATACTGTCAGAGTAATGAAACAGATAGTCAAAAGGATATTTGTTTGCTGTTGCAACAGGCACTTGTTCCGTGAGTCGTCTAAAGAGCTTTAATTGAACAAGAGAATTTACAAATGAAGTTTTTTCGCTGCCTTTACCCCTGACTTTCAACGAAGCCTTCATGTTTTCAGCATCGTATGAAATAGTGATGTTATCATTTGGCTCTAAAAGACCACTAACATAATTAGAACCGTCATTAGTATAAAAATATGTGGGTTGAGTAAGATGGAAAGTATCTGAAAATTTACCATCCGTAACAGAAATTAAATGCGTTTCAAATTGTCTGGCTATTACATTTCTTTGCAAAACAAATTTTATCGTATCACTTTTATAGTAGTTTATTTGGACACTTAAAACTGTTGTTTGCGCACATATGGTTGTGATGTACAAAATGGCAATTAATAAAAAGAAAAGATGCTGTTTCATAAAGTGTGTTTGCAATTATAGCCAACTAATAAATATAAGAAGCATTTGTTCCGGCGTTTAAAAGTGTGTGAGGTAAGAAGTATTTTATTTACTTTAGAAAGTAAATTTGATAGAAACAGCATTATTTTTTCTTTTTGTCATCAACTAATTTAGTTCCGTCTTCAAAAAAAGCATTTTTTCCAGACCAAACATGTTTTTTTAAACAAGCGCCACATATTGCAATAGTTTGCTTTTCAATTTTACTCGCTTTTATATCTCTGGGTACATCAATGCCTGTGGAGATAGGAACTTGAGTTTTTGGACATCGAATTAAAAGCATTGGCATAGATCAAACAATTTGATTCGGCAAAAGCATTACAAACTTACCGCTTTGTGCTGCTATAAGTATATGTTCATCTGCAAAGTGTCAAATAAGATTGCACACAAAATTTTACTCATTGCTGTCCGTAGCGAACTTCTGTGTTTCGACAGTGTGTATAAAGATAAAAAGCTTGATCAAAAAATACTCTTGACTGGCTTTAATTAGCCATTATGGCTGCAAGTATTTATTGGGCGTTCCTTTTCTTTATCACTACTTTTTAACCTTTACGATAGCCGAAACAATTTGAAAGAAGCGACCACTACAAATCCTGGTTAATGAATCAATCTTATCGAATATATTCAATTGTAACGTAAGGGAATGTAAGCTTTCTGCTTTGTAGTATTGTTGGAAACCTTTTATAGTAATAGCTTTTCTTTATTGGCCGGCACAGATTTAGGAGGCGGATATTTTGTGCCTGCAACCAATTTATTGATGTCTACTTTTGCCCAATCAAAGTCTTCTACGTTTTTTATTTTTTTACCCAAGTATTCACTATGGCAATACAAACCGGAAAGAGGTTTATTTTTTAAGTAATCGTCTGCCAGGGAAGAGAAACGACCTACAATAGGGTTAGACATGCCGGCTTCAATGCACTCAAATCCCAGTTCACTTGAAAACAGCACCCGTAATCCCATGTCGCTGTATTGAAAAAAGTTCCAAGGGCGTTCGTGAGCCACAAACGAAAAATGAGTTTCGATAAAAAGGGTGCCGCCTACTTTCAGCATTTTGGCTATTTCGGTAGCGGCTATCCAGGGCATGGCAAAATGCTCGAAACAGGACGCGGAATATATGACATCAAACTTCTGGTCTTTCGCGAAATAAGAGGAGAGTTTATGAACATCGCCCACCACATCTACATTGCCTCCGGGATAATAATCGAAGCCTGTATAGCTTGCCAGCGTCAGTGCCTGTCTCGCTTCCGATTTACCGGTTACTTCCCGGCTGCCTCTTTCCAGTACCGCTACGCCTGGCTTATTTGCTATGTCGAGAACATATTTTACCCAGTTTGTATGACTGGCTAAGTTTGACAAGGGCACATCTTTGGATAAAAAGTTCTTATCAAACTTTGAATCTATTGACGTAATTAATTTTCGACCATAACCGCTTTTAAAAAAATTGTACAATATCTTTTTCATAGGTAATTATGTTGTAGAGGGATTGTTACAGCATTATAGAAACAACTAGTAAGTACAAATAAACAACCGATAATTCATTAGGTATATTGCTTTTATGTAAATTATACATTATTGCCAATGCAATTGGACTAATACCCGGTGATCGTTTAAATATTCATATAACATTTATAATATACGATTCCTTTAGTTTTTTATCAAAGGGATTATCTAATAAATACTGCTCAATGCGCGTGATTAAGTTTTCTTTTAACTGGTAAAATAAGTCTGGCAACCTATATTAAGTTTCCGATACCTTTTGTTTTGACGACAGACAGGTATTTGAAAAATCACCACCTTTCAGTTACAAAAAATTCATTGTTATGCCTTACACGCTAATTAAAGGAAACTTCATCATTTTTAATGCTGATAAGCCATTGCAAGGTCCCGAGCCTGACGGCGATACCATTAAATTTCAACCGGCTGACAAGCACTTGGTCGAGATGCTGCCGCATACTAATTCTACCGCAAAGTTTAATCTGGCAGGCATTACTTCTATTCGCTTCGAAGGAATAGACGCCCTTGAAACACATTTTGAAGTAGAAGGTGATGTCTTTCATCAACAGTATGATTTAGCCGTACAGGCAAGGGATACGCTGCTTGTCAAAATGGGTTTTGGAAAAATACAATACTTTGCTGATAAACCCTACAAGGTGCAGTCTGTTGAACACCATCCCATCCCGGGTTATATATTGTCAAACGGGCTGGATACGTATGGGCGTATTATCGCTTTTGTGTTTACCGGTGAAACGGATATTGTTGATGGCTCCAGTATATTCGCTATCCCGGAACTGATAACAAAAAGCCTTAATGCTTATATGCTGAGCCAGGGGCAAGCATACGGTGAATTTTACATTACCTTGCCTGCTGAGCTGCGGAATCGCCTACAGGAAGCTGTGGCGACTGCCCGAAATGAAAAAGCTGGTGTGTGGAGCACCGATACAGCTAGTATTGACACCAGTGCGCACATAACAGGACTGGACGAACTGCAGCAATTGGTAATGTTTCCCAAGCTTTTCCGCCGTCTTGTATCTTACTTTCAGGCAGGTTATACAGGTCTTTCTAAGTTTGATGAATGGCTTCGCTTTGATCCCATCAACAGGGATGACCGGCTTATCTTACCTACACTGGAACTAGGCAATATGCATGACCTGATACATATTGAAGGTGACAATTTAAAATTAAACTACCTGCCAGAAAGCGTAGTGATAGTTCCGGATGATTATGTTCTTACCGTACCAAACCCGGTTCCTGTGCCAGTTCCTGTTCCTACTCCCGCACCTATTCCAACTGTTAGCAGAGGTGATATCAGAATCATTGCTGCACTGATCAATCCGGCAGAAAAAGAAGAAACCGGCTATGAAACAGTTACCATTATAAATACCACTGGCAGCCTAGTAGATTTAACCGGCTGGATCATTGCGGATACTACAGGTAAACAACCTCTCTTGGGCACTCTTGATAAAGGTGATACTTTGCGTATTCATTTAATAGGTAAAGTGCGATTAAACAATAAGAGGGACACCATTACGATTCTTGATAAAAATCAGAAAATCATTGATCAGGTAGCGTATGAAAAGAAGCAACTGGCTCCTGAAGGATTTACGATTCTCTTTTGACAGTCTTTATTCGTATTTTCTTTTAGACTGAATTCTTTTCAAAAAAACTATTGCGTTAAAGCTTTTAAAAAGATTGTCGACAGTAATAGTAGCGTAAGCTGTACATGAACTTATCATTAAGAAAACACTATTAACAAAAGCCGGTACTGTTTTATAAACAATATTAATTGCTCTAAACATAAATACATAGTCGCTGTAAATGTATGAAAATACGGATTTTTTGAAGCAGTTACTGTATTCTGTGTCTTGAATATATAAGTAAAATAATTATTTAAGCATGCCAATTTCCGAAGAGCAATTAGGACAATTACAGCACTTTTTTGATGCTTCAGATTTTGCCCAACGAGGTTGGGTAATCACTGACTTGGACGGTACTGCCATTCACGAATTTCACGGTCGTCTTCTAATTCCAGAAACCGTGGAAAAAGGTTTGAAAAGAATATATGATTTAGGCAGACCGAAATGCTTAAATAACTCAAGTTGCTATTTATTGAACAATTTTATTGAATGTAAATGCCACAACAAACATTATTAATTTCAACAGGAAGCCTCTAAAGGTTACAGCATGTATTTTTCTAAGAAACAATCCTTTAAGCATTGAAAAAGTTGTTTCAATGCCTTTTCTCATGTGCTCTTTTAAAAAACGTATCCAGGGCTCATCCTTTCGCTGGCTATTAGATTTTCGCTGTATCATCAGTTTAATCATCTCTGCTTCCATTACATCATCTTCAATGGTATAATCAGTATAGCCGCTATCTCCATAAATATTGCTTTCCGGTGCCACACTCATTGGTAATTTTTTTAAAGCCTGCACATCACTTTCACTGCCAGGTACAAAACCAAATTCAACGGGTATTCCGCTTGTGGTAGTTAATACCTGAACTCTCACTCCATAAAAATACCGGCGCATGCTGGCATGCTTTCCTCTCCACTGTTCTCCTTTTAACAACCTGCAACGGCTGATGCGAATATTATCACAAACAGCTACAGGAAAACAATCAATTACGTAATCACTTGCCCCGGCAATGGTTTTAAGATGTTGACCAACCTGGTAAAATAGCTGGAACAAAAAATCACTTAAAGAATGCAGCCTTCTGTTGAACCTGCTTTTATCTAACATGCAGGGACATAAGCCTGTCATCTTCATAAAGTGCCGGCCATTGTCTGAATGACCACCAAAATAAAGAGCTGATACTATTGCTGTAGTTATTATCTCACTGTCGCTTACTTTTCTTCTGATATCTTCCTGCCTCTCAAGACCTTTGAGCAAGTCATCCACAAAACAATAAATTGATATAATTTTATCTTCACTGAGCATCGGTAAAATGATTTTAAGTCTGGTAACTCAAAATTATTCTTTATTCGATGCTCTTTCTTTAACTAGCAACTTGGGTTATTTAACACACTTCGGTTTCCTCTTTCTGTTATGCGGACATTTGGCAAAGAGTGGTACAACATTTCTAATGCAAACGTTCCAACGATATTGATGAACGGAAGCCAGTTGGGTTACATGACGAAAACCAGTTCTGATGAATTCTCTTACGAAGAAATAATGGCATTTCCCCTGCAAGAAGAAGAGATAAAAGAGGTTATGCAATTGGTGCAGCAACTGATTACAGCTAACGAAAAGGATTTGCTCGTGTTTTACTATCCGCGGGACTGGACGAAAGGAGAAATTATCTGGACACCGGCAAGCGAAAAAATTCAAGAAATACAAGATAAATATCTGAGTGCATCAAGTGTATATTCAGCTTCTTTTGCGGAAGTGGAAGATCAACTATTTTCTGAGGATATCTGTATGATTTTTCTTTTGATCGATATACCAGAAGAAAGGTTGATGGCTTATCAGCACTCCAGAAAAAGCAATTTTTTTACTCATAAAGGGATAAACAAATTATATGGTGCCCAACAAATGGCTTCTTATCTCCAACTTGACTTACACCATGCGTTAGGGGCTGGTGACTCAGAAATGGATACCTTTCTAAAAGGGGTTGGTTTACCGGTGGATGTTAGCAATTTCGATCTTCCGTTTGATGGTGTACTACCACCAGTCAAAATAAAAGGTTCATCTGAGTTAGGCGAACTGTTATTCCAGTTAGCTGCTTTGCAAAAAAACGATACCCAATAATTATGGACAAGAAATCGGATGTGCATATTAAGGAACGCTCTGAAATGGTAAAAAAGATTGTCAAGCATTTTTTTGGAGTTACTCCTAAGAAAATTGAGTACAAAACAGCAGGCATGACAAACTCTGTTTTTGAAATAATGTTGGCTGAGGGAGAATATATTGTTCGCATTGGCGAAGAGCAAAGTAAGTTGCAGGATTATATTAAAGAACAATGGGTAACCCAGCGTGCTAAAGAAGTCGGCGTACCCATTACCGATATAATGGAAGTTGGTTGTGAACTGATAAGCGAACCGTATATGCTGCAAAAAAAAGTGTCTGGGAGACAGCATTATATTATAAGGACAAATTTAAAGTGCTGAATGAGTTGGGAAGCTATACAAAGTTAATTCATTCTATAGGTACTACCGGATTCGGAAAAGTGTTTGACTGGTCACATAATGTGCTTTCAAAAAGCAAGAATTGGAAACAGTTCATGCTGCAGGAATGGGATGCATACCACAGGTTAGAAGTACTTGAAAAATATAAAATGCTGGAAGAAGCACAAGTAAAGAAGATTAAATCTTTTCTGAGCAAATCAGCAAAATGGAAAGACTTATCACCGCATTTAAATCATGGTGATATCAGGTTAAAGAATGTGATTGTTGATGATAGGGGTAAAATTGTTGCTATAATCGATTGGGAAGATAGTTGTTCCAGTATTGCACCACTATGGGATTTCTCGATAGCTCTCCACGATTTATCAGTTGATGAAAAACAGGCATTTTTAAAAGGGTATGGAATTTCTTTTGATGAACTAAGAGAACTGAGCCCAGCTTTAAAAGTTTTAAATATACTTAATTATGCAACAACAATACAAGGTTTTGCTGACAATAAAGATAAAGAGATGAAAACTTTATATAGACTGCGGCTAAATGGTTATCTGGATTTGTATACTGTGTAAATATTTTTCAAACTGAATTCATAAACACTCATTTAGAAACAAAATTGCTAAGTAAGAAGACTTATATCTTTTTTACACTGGAGCTGTAAAGCATACTTTAAATATTATAGAAACACAAGATTTTGCTACCGATAAAGATGAGTTTTCTGAAGAACTGCTCAATAAAATATAAGCATACTGGAGAGCTGCTAATTATCTATCTGTTGGTCAGATTTATGTGATAACCCGCTTTTGAAAGAGCCGCTGAAACTGGAGCACATCAAAAAAATGCTGCTTGGTCATTGGGGCATTACGCCAGGTCAAAATTTTATCTATGCGCATCTTAACCGCATTATCAAAAAGCACAACCTGAATATGATTTACATTTCAGGACCAGGACATGGTGGACCTGCCCTTGTTGCCAATACATACCTGGCAGGAACCTATTCAGAGGTTTATCCTGACATTTTGCAGGACGAAGAAGGACTACAAAAGCTCTTTAAACAGTTTTCTTTTCCCAGCGGCATTCCCCAGCCATGTGTCGCCTTCATGCTCAGGTTCTATGCATGAAGGCGGCGAATTAGGTTATTTTTTAGTCATGATTTTGGATCGGTTTTCGACAACTCGGATTTGATAGCAGCCTGCGTAGTAGGTTGTGGGGAAACAGGAATATTTGTTACAGCTATCTGAGTATCAGAGATAGGTATCTTAATATTTATTGCAACAATAGGTTTGTTATTTCAGGGCATCTTATTTAATTTCGAAATCTTTATGAATTTGATCAACTTATAATTCATTCTTGCTACTTTCTATAACAGCGCCAATGATGTTGCCTATTTTTGTTTTTTGTCCTTGACAATTTGTAGATAGTTACTAATTTGAAATTTAAAATTTTTTTGTTTAAAATTCATTTGACAATTTTGTAAAACTAAAATAGGAATTAGGAATACAGGGACTGAGCAATTCAGTAAAGACACTGCAAAGCGCATTTTCTTTACTGAAAATAAACAACGTGCTACTACACTGGATATTGCTGATGCGGCCGGTATTATCCGTACATCCTTGTACTACCACCTCTGTTCGCGCGATGAGCTCATGCGGCAGGTGTTCAACGAAGCAACTAATGAGCTGAGCAAAAAATTGTATGATGTCATTCACTCGGAGCTTCTCTTTTGCGAAAACATTGAAAAAACAGTGACTCTTTTTTATCATCGACAATATGTCTTATCCGTACCGAGATACCTTTATAATCGCTGAAATGCTATGTATAGGTAGCAATGCTGAATTGTACCAGATGAAAAAAGATGGAGCGACCGATATAAAACGCTTTCTGAAAAAAGTGGAAAGGGAAATGGAGTCCGGTAATTTAAATCCCATAAATCCCGAGCAATTTATGATGAATCTGTTTGCTCTGACAGCGCATTCCTTACTTATGCGCCCTATTCATAAAACATTATTCAATCTTTCTGATGAGCGATATAACCGATTGATGAATGAACAGAAAAAATGAATTATCGATTTGATTTTACGTTGATTTCAGAAGACACTGTTTAATATTTGGTTATTCACAACTTTAAAAGATATAAATATATGATTAAATACATAAAGGATAAACTATCAATTATCCTTTTGCTGTTATTTTCCCTGCTAGTTTTTTCATGTAGTAACAAATCCGGCAGCGATAATAGACTGGCAGCAGCTGGCACATCACCGGTGCAAGCCTATCCTGTATTTACGGTTGTTGCTCAGAACGCCACTTTACAAACGAGCTACCCAGCAACCTTGCAGGGACAACAAAATATTGAAATCCGCCCGAAGATTGACGGTTATGTGGAGCAAATATTCATTGATGAAGGAGCGATTGTAAAGAAAGGGCAGGTTTTGTTCCGCATTAGCGCACCACAGTACCAGCAGGATGTGAATACATCAGCAGCTGCCATCAGCAGTGCAGAAGCCGATGTAAGCGCGGCTGAACTACAGGTAAGAAAAACAAAATCTCTAGTAGAAAAAGATATCATTAGCAAATATGAATTAGAATCCACTGAATATACTTTGCAAGCCCGCAAAGCCTCCCTAGCACAGGCAAAAGCCGGTTTAGCTAATGCCAGAACCAACTTAGGTTATACCACCGTAACCACCCCTGTAAATGGTGTAATTGGAACCATTCCTTATAAGCTTGGAAGTCTTGTGAGCAGCATTACGCAAATGCCTTTGACAACGGTATCTAATATCAGTAATGTGTATGCGTATTTTTCTTTAAATGAAAAACAGCTGCTATATTTTTCAAGACAATACAAAGGTAACACGTTAGAAGAGAAATTGCGCCAGTTACCGCTGGTTACACTTACGCTTTCTGATGGTTCTGAATATCCGGAAAAAGGGAAAGTAGAAACCATTAGCGGGTTAATCAATACACAAACAGGCTCGGCAAGTTTTCGAGCAACGTTTCCTAACCCGGTGAGCATTCTCCGAAGCGGCGGCAGCGCTATTGTTCAGATACCGGTAGCAGCGAGCAACGCGATTTTGATTCCACAAAAATCCACATATGAACTACAGGGTAAACGCTTTGTATACCTCGTGGCAAACGGAAACAAAATTCTTAGTACCGAAATAGAAATTGACCCAATACCGGCAGGACAGTACTTCGTGGTTACCAAAGGCCTCAAAGCTGGTGACACGATTGTATTGGAAAGCGCAGCGCCATTACAGGATAGCACCGTTATCAAACCAGATGTGCAGCCGGAAAGTAAGGTGTATGGAAATCTGAATAAATAATATAACCACAGAAACACGGAAGGCAGGAAGTAACACAGAGGTTTTTTTTCTTCATTATGAACCTATGTATAGCGGTGATTCTGGGGTTCAAACAAAGTAAACTTATGTTGAAAGTATTTATAGAACGACCGGTATTGTCAACGGTTATTTCAGTTATTCTTGTGATATTGGGTATCATTGGCATCACAACATTACCTATTACGTTATACCCCGATATTGCACCGCCAACCGTTCGTGTGTCTGCCTCTTACCAGGGCGCCAATGCTGATGTGGTAATGAACAGCGTGGTAGTGCCGATCGAAGAAGCCATTAATGGCGTAGAGAACATGACGTACATGACATCTACCGCAGGCAATGATGGCTCGGCAGGCATAACCATTTTCTTTAAGCAGGGAACCAATCCTGATGTTGCGGCCGTAAATGTTCAGAACCGCGTATCACGTGCTACGCCGTTGTTACCAGCCGAAGTAACTCGCGCCGGCGTTACCACCAGCAAACAGCAAAGCAGCATGGTGATGGTGTTTGCGCTGAGCAGTAGTAATAAATCGTTCGATGCCACCTTTTTACAGAACTATGCGAACATCAACCTCGTGCCGATGATACGGCGCATCAATGGTGTGGGTGAAGCGCAGGCATGGGGAACAGGCGATTACTCAATGCGCATCTGGTTGAAGCCTGATGTAATGGCAACATATGGATTGGTGCCTGATGATATCAACGCGGCTTTGGCAGAGCAAAACATAGAAGCGGCACCGGGCAAGATTGGTGAGAACAGCAACCAATCGTTTGAGTACGTATTGAAGTATAAAGGCAGACTGAAGACACCTCAGGAATACGAGAACATTGTGATTCGCTCGGCAGTCAACGGACAAATTTTGCGGTTGAAAGATGTAGCGCGTATTCAGTTGGGTTCGTTATTATACAATATAACCACTATAACAGATGGCAAGCCTTCTGTTGTATTAGGCATCTTTCAAACGGCGGGTTCCAACGCACACGAGATGATTGGGGAAATTCAGAAAACGGTAGATGCCGCATCAAAAACATTTCCGCCCGGCGTTACTTACACAAACATCTTTTCTGCCAATGATTTTCTGAATGTTTCGATCGAAAAAGTAATCAGTACATTGATAGAAGCTTTCATCTTAGTGTTTATTGTTGTATTTATTTTTTTACAGGATTTTCGCTCCACACTAATTCCTGCAATAGCGGTACCGGTAGCTATCATCGGCACATTCTTCTTCCTGCAACTGTTTGGCTTTACCATCAATCTTCTTACGCTGTTTGCATTGGTACTCGCTATCGGTATTGTGGTGGATGATGCTATTGTGGTGGTGGAAGCGGTTCACGCCAAGTTAGACCATGGAGAACCTTCTCCGAGGAAAGCTACGCTGGAAGCGATGAGTGAAATCAGCAGTGCTGTCATTTCCATTACACTTGTAATGGCGGCCGTGTTCCTGCCGGTTACTTTTATTACAGGCTCCACGGGTGTCTTCTATAAACAGTTTGGATTAACGCTGGCAGTTGCTATCATCATCTCCGCCGTGAATGCGTTAACGCTGAGTCCTGCCTTATGTGCACTGATTTTAAAACCACATACTGGCAAAGTACGCAAAGGATTGATGCAGCGTTTTTACAGCACTTTCAACGTAGGCTTTGACGCGACTACACGCAAATATAAGCGTTCAGTCAGCTTCTTAGCCAGAAGAAAATGGGTGGCTTTGACAGGCATAGCTGTGTTTGCCGGTTCGTTTTGGTATCTGGTAAAAACAACACCTGGCGGCTTCGTGCCGAATGAAGATCAGAAATTTATCATGGCAGATATTTCATTGCCGCCGGCATCTTCATTGGAACGCACCTCGGAGATAGCCAACCAGGTTGCGAAGATTTGCCAGAGTCTTCCCGAAATACAATCTGTAACACAGGTGGGTGGCGTTGGTATTTTAAGCGGTGGAAATGGTGGTTCTTATGCGGCTTTCTTTATGAATCTAAAACCTTGGGCTGAACGTAAAGGCAAAGACCATTCTGTCAATGCGGTCATTGATAAACTGTTCGGAATGGTATCCGGTATTAAGGGTGCAAACATCATCTTTTTTGCACCTCCAACGTTGGAAGGCTTTGGTAATACCAGCGGCTTTGAGTTCCAGGTGCAGGATAAAACCGGTGGCGATATCGCTCATTTTTCCGAAGTAAACGGTAAGTTTTTAGTAGCACTAAATAAACGTCCTGAAATACAATACGCCACTTCGTTTTTCAATATTAACTTCCCGCAATACCAGGTGGATGTAAACGTGGCAAAATGCAAGGAAGCGAATGTATCGCCGGGAACGGTTTTAAATACTTTACAAGGATACTATGGCGGTTTATATGCTTCCAACTTCAATGAATTTGGTAAACAATACCGCGTAATGATACAAGCCGATGCTGCTTATCGCAGCAATGCGGCAAGTCTAAACAATATATATGTGCGCACGAACAACAACGTGATGGCACCGGTATCAGAGTTTATTACACTTACTCGCGTATACGGACCAGAGTTTATCAACCGTTTCAATCTCTTTACATCTATCTCTGTCTCCGGCTCGCCAAAGCCAGGCTATAGTTCCGGCGACGCCATAAAAGCGGTACGCGAAGTGGCTGCGCAAACGCTGCCAGTTGGTTATGGCTATGAGTTCTCAGGCCTGAGCCGTGAAGAGATTTCGAGCGGCAGCCAAACGGGTTATATCTTCCTGCTGTGCCTTGTATTTGTGTACTTCTTATTGAGTGCGCAATACGAAAGTTACCTGCTGCCCTTCTCAGTGTTATTGTCTTTGCCCATTGGTCTGGCAGGTGCGTTTGTGTTCGCGTCTATATTTGATGTGCAGAATAACATTTACCTGCAGATCACTCTCATCATGCTCATCGGGTTGCTGGCAAAAAATGCAATCCTGATTGTTGAGTTTGCGGTAGCCAGACGAAAAGAAGGACAAAGCATTGTGCAGGCTGCCATCAACGGTGCAGTCGCACGTTTGCGCCCGATTCTCATGACATCATTTGCATTCGTGTTTGGCTTATTACCACTCATGCTATCAACCGGTGCCGGTGCAGAAGGCAATCGTTCGATTGGTACGGGAGCTGTTGGTGGAATGCTTATCGGGACTGTTTTTGGTGTGTTTGTTATCCCTGTATTATTCATCATTTTCCAATCATGGCAGGAACGCATCAGTATAAAGCCTTTGCCTGTAGCTGCTACAAATGAAGAGGGTTAAAAACCTTTGCGATAGCAGAGCAACCATTACTGTAACAAAACGATTTTATCCATGATTGACAGATATAAAATGCGAAGCTATTGGGTGCTTGTAATCGTACTTGCAGCCGCTTCCTGTGTTACACAGAAATACAAACAGCCGGGCATGACGGTAAAAGGGAACTTATACCGTGATACCACCGTTGCCAAAGATTCTTTAGGTATAATAGATACACTGGCTGTTGCATCAAACGACACATCATCCATCGCTTCGTTGCCTTACACAAAACTGTTTGCCGACACGGTATTGCAACAACTGATTGCCGAAGGCATCAATGAAAACCTGGATTTAAAAACAGCGATACAACGCATCAATGAAGCGGCAGCCAGCTTCCAGCAAAGCCGCGCTGCTGTCCTGCCAAGCCTGCAGGGCAATGCAAGAGTAACACGTAACAAGCAATCTATTGCCGCGCTTAACTTACCGCCTGATTTTATTGGTACATTTCCGTTGAGTATTACCACTTACCAGCTGAGCCTGAGCACAAGCTGGGAAGCCGATATCTGGGGAAAATTAAGTAGTGCAAAACGGTCTGCCTTTGCTAATCTTCTGGCGAATGATGCAGCAAAACGCGCGGTACAAACGCAGCTGGTTGCCAGCATTGCCACTTATTATTACCAGTTGCTTTCGCTGGATCAACAATTGAAAATAACGGAGCAAACGGTAAAGAACAGAACCGATGATGTGGAAACGATGAAAGCGTTAAAAGAAGCTGCCGTAGTAACCGGTGCTGCCGTGGTACAGAGCGAAGCCAATCGCTATGCAGCTGAAGTAACCCTCCCGGATTTAAAACGGAATATCCGCGAAACCGAAAATGCATTGAGTGTTTTATTAGCCCGTACGCCGGGAACCATTGACCGCACTTCCCTAACTGAACAGGTCATTTATACAAATTTGAATACCGGTGTTTCTTCTTTACTATTGCAAAACCGGCCTGATGTTCAGCGATCTGAATTCGCCTTCCGTGCGGCATTTGAAAATACAAACCTGGCGAATACATATTTCTATCCGCAGCTTACCATAACAGCGGAGGGCGGACCTTCTACCATTCAGATCAAAAATCTGTTCAGCCGTTCTATCTTCTATAATATTATTGGCGGACTTACGCAGCCCGTTTTTGCCAGGAGCGAAAACAAAGCCCGGCTGCGCATTGCACAGGCGCAGCAGCAGGAAGCCTATTATGCTTATCAGCAATCGGTATTGAATGCAGGACAGGAAGTATCGAATGCTTTATATACTTATCAAACGGCATTAGAAAAACAGGAAAGCCGCCGGCACCAGGTAGAGGCATTGCAAAAAGCGGTTGAATACACCAAGGAACTTTTGCAATACAGTTCTGCTACTAATTATACAGATGTGCTGACATCCGAGCAGGCATTGTTATCCGCCCAACTTAATAGTATTAATGATAGATTGCAACAGTTTCAAGGAATAATAAACCTCTACCAGGCATTAGGCGGAGGTTGGGAATGAGTTGAATATTAACATCGAACGTATTTGTCTGACATGCCATCTTTTTCTTTCAGTGCGCAACTTACACTGCAAGTTGCGGCAGGCTTGCCCACCTTATTTCGTTAATCATTTAGCAGCAAAATGATTGATTGACAGTGGCTATTTTGTCTATTGGAAGCGGAATTAGGTGATTTTGAGATACGGAATCTCTACTTATAACCCAACGTCTCGAGTTGAAACGAAAGGCGGGCTATATGTGCATATAAAATTCATGTAAGCAATATACTTTTCGCCGCTTAAATTTTATTTCGTTTGCCTAAATCCTAAATGTACCAGGCTTTCTCATTTTGTAATGATTAAATGTGCTCTTGCCGGATCATTGAGTATGTTTTCTATCTCTGTATCAACTAAGTTCTTTATATCTTCTTTTACCTGATAAAAATTGCGCTGCACGACACTTTGACTTACCTGCCTGAAAAGCGGTATCTCTCGATAAGTTGCTTCTTCTTTTACCAGTGCTTTGTGGTCGTTGATAATCTTTCCATGAAAGGCTTTCAACGCAATTTCTTCGTCAGGATTATCTGTTACGATACCTACAAACTCGCCGCTCGATAATGAAGAAATTACAGATGTCGGAACCGCCTGTTCCAGTTGCTTCGATTTGCTTACAGAGGTATCACTGGCATTGATAGAAATACTTTCTTTATCCTGTAGTATACGTCCGAACTTTTCAGAAAGGAACTTGGCGGTGTCGCCGCTCACTTGTCCTGAAATCACGTTGCCCATGATATTCATAATGACTTCAGCTCCTTCTCTCGAGTACTCATTTTTTAGCTGGCTGTAATCCTGCACTGCAATAGTGGTAGCTACCTTATTGGAGCGTGCTGTAGCAATGAGGGTATCAATACCCCGAAAGTAGATGGTAGGAAACTCATCGAAGATAAGACTGCTCTTTATCTTGCCACGCTGGTTGACCAGCTTCGTCATGCGGGAAACATAAAGGGAAAGTACAGCGCCATAGACTTCCTGTTTTTGCGGATTGTTAGCAAGACAAACAATTTTTGGTGACGCTGGATTGTTAATGTCTAATGTAAAATCGTTGCCCGTCATTACATAGTACAAAATGGGAGAAGAAAGACGTGCCATACCAATTTTAGCGGCATCGATTTGCCCTTCCAACTGCTCAGCCGCACCACTCAAATAAGCGGAGACAAAAGGATTGATGTAGGCATCTATTTCGGGTTCGGTGCGAAGGATAGAAAAGAGCTTATCGTGATCTGCCTGAGCCAGTTCTATTACATGAGGCAGCGTACAGAATGCACCGCCACGATACTTGCGCAAGAACCAGATGATTGCCGTAATAAAGTTGATAGGAGACTCAATGAAGAACTCACCTTGTTTTTTAATCCAGGAACGATTGAGACCAAGCAGGATAGTGCGGGCAGATTCGACTGCATCCGTGATGTCAGTCATGCCATCAGGATAGAGCGGATTGCAGCGGTGACAGCGACTGAGATCATCGAAGTTGATAAGGTAAAAATTAGGTTCGACAGCATACTTGTTCTTATGCTTTAAAAAGTGGTTGTAAGCAATCTTCGTCAGGTCGTCATATTTGAAGTCATAGACAAACATGCTAAAGCCTTTTTCGATGTGCTGGCGAATGATATGCTGAATGATAAAGTAAGACTTGCCAGAACCGGGAGAGCCCATGACGAGCAAACCACGCATCGGATTAATGATATTGATCCAGCTCTTGCGTTGCTTTCCTCTTATACTATATACAGCAGGCAGGTTAACAGAGTCATCATTCTTCAGCAACCGTTCTTCCTGCGGGAAGGTTTGATTATTCTTATTAAAGACATCTTTGGAAAGGTCAACTTTGATAATTCTTGTCAATAATCCACCTCCGGTTATCATTAGCACATAACCTGTTGAAGTCATTACCAAATAACTTATGGCTATGCCTGAGAGTGATGCCGGCACACGAGAACAAAGCACGCTTCCGAAATATAAAGCAAGACCAGATAGGAAGTAAAACAAGGCTGTTTTATAACCTACCTTTTCACTCTTCCTGCCCTTAACACCAAGCAGGGATAGCACTAAGAAAGCAACGGCAATTCCTTTTGATTTATTGTAAGAAGTGAAGAGTCCTGTTTGAGCTATATTCTTTAACAGCCGGTCGCTGATAGCTGCTGTCAGATGCCACTGCTTAAAGGCTCCATAACAATAAAAATAGCAATGTAGCATCAGTAACAAGATGCTAATCATTCTGGTCAGGTCAATCACCTTCCGCAAGCCCTGTTCGTTCTCTCCTGTGTTCATTGACATAGCACTTACCTTTTTATAGTTATTGATGTTGTTTTTTCTTTCGTTTACGCTTATGTTCTTCTTTCAACTCTGCTGTGAGTGCCCCGTTATCTGGTTGGGCTACACTCTGCAAAAGATTATGGAGAAATTCTGGCTGAAGCTTGTTTGTTTGCCCCGAATCATTCCCTGATTGAATCATACTTAACGCCTGCTGTTTTTGTTCTATTGGCAATCTGATTTTGGAACATCGCAACTGAATGGTATTGGCACTGTATTGTTTACCTAAATCACTTCCATTAAAGACACATTTTGTTTGATGATCAACGTAAGTCAGCCCGTAGATAACGCCACTGCTGTTTTGCCGGAGGATGAGCTGGATTTGTTGCCTGCTTAGCGTTTGCTGCAAGTCATTTATAGAAGGTTGTCGGTTCAATAAGGATAAGTCAACAGCGTTCTTTACTCTTTGTTTGTGAGCCTGTCTGTTTCTATCGTTTTGGGCAAACTTGGCTTCGATTGTTTTCAGCGTTGGTTTGTTATAAATCAGGCTGGCTTTGATAGGTACTCCTACCTTCTCTCCTCTTTCATTTAAGATGCGATAGATTAAACCTTTGCGCTGATAAATGCGGGACGCTTCGCTGCCTCGGTCGGCTACAACATTGTATAGTTGTAAGACTGCATTTAACTCCGCCAAGGATGTGTATTTGTATTGGTGCAATACAGCATCCAAGACATTTGTAATGGCTCTTTTCGTTTCACTTTTGCCATACTGTGCTTTTAAAGCGTTGACAGGATTTAACTGCTCCCTTTTTCTTTGTTTATCTGATGCCTCCACCAAGGCAAATTTTATTTCGATTTCCTTTCTCGTTCTCTCTGAGAGATTCCGACCAATATTGTGCAGTTTGATGCGACTGCCATCCTTTTGGATGTTGGTAGTAACAATGTGCAAGTGAGGATGTCCTGCATCGTGATGTTGATAAACTAAATAAGGCTGACTCTCAAAGCCGATTCCTTGCATGTAGTCACTGGCTATTTGTGTTAGTACTTGTTTGGATAATCGCTCAGAGGGATCGAAATTTAAGGAGATATGGATGCTGTTTACTTTCGTCCTTTCATTGAGCGAAATAAGCTTTTCAAAACGCCTTACTTTATCCGTAAAAAGAAGAGCTTCTTTATCCTTTCCAAAGTGTATAGCACTAAGTAACTCAGCCCTTTTCCTCTCTACTTTATTTTCATTGTAATGCAGTGCATTTCTGATGCTCCTGCCTGCCTTGATTACTGCAACCATTGGTCGTTGATTTGAGCTATTTTATGTTTGATGTTTTCCACTTTTTGAAGCAGTATTTTCCGGCTCGTTTCATAGAGCAACAGCCACGACTTATATTCTTCTATTTTCTCTAATGTGTGCAGGCGTTTTACTGCCTGGTTGAAGTTGTTTCCCAGGCTGCCCAGTTCGCTTCTCAGTTGTATCATTTCTTCCATAAAATCATCGAGCGACTGGTTGCGCTGATTGACAGTAACGGGTTTATGTAGGAGCACTTTCCTGTGATAGTCACTCAGTTTCCGGCAAGTAGATTTATCAAACTTGCTTTTAATTTCGTTTGCTTCTGCAGGCGTTAGGCGCACAATTAACCTGACAGAGCGGTTCATTTTCTTCTCTTTCATCGCATTATTTATATCATTTGTACAATACCTTTCAGTGTCTATCTGCCCGGCGACTCTGGAGCGAAGGGGCAGCCAGATCATCCGTTTGTATGACAACGGTACATCTGGCAGATTGCTGCAAAGCGGGCAATCCTGAGCCTTTTGCAGCTCTTTTTGTCCTTTCTATTGCATACGTCTGAAACTAGTCAGGGAAAGGTTTTACAACAGGCTACATTGTTTACAGTTCTTTTTGAGTGAATGGTCGTCTGATAAACCGAACTTCATCAGCCACTCGTTCAGGTCTTTATGGGTCTTATACAAAGCACTTTCATCTACCATTCTTTTAGATAATTGCAGTAATTCCTGCGTTGCTTTGATACCGGCTTTGTCGTGGTCGAAGAATAATCGTGAGGCACGATATTGTGGATGAAGCTGCCTGGCTTTGTCGAGAAACGAAAGAGAATTGAGGATACAATAGTCTTCCATTACGCATTCAGTTTTTTCTGTTATCGTTTTATAGGATAGGAAATCGAAGAACCCTTCAAAGAAGCTGACTTGTGTGCCTCGATTCTGAATGAGAGTCATGTCTTTTGGAATCGTGCTGCCTTTGAAAAAAGAGTTGCGCAATTCATACCCGCCACTGTTATTTTGAAAGCCGATTGCGAAGTAATTTTTGTCGTTCATCGTGAACGAAATCTCCTTGCAAAATATCCTCGCGATCTCCAAATTGATTTTCCTTTCCTTCAGGTAATTTCGAAGAGAAGGAGATGAAAGCATTTTGACTTCTTTTATGTCGATTGAAGATTCCGGCTCGTCATATTTCGGATAATTATTCTGAACATTTTGAGTACCGGCTGGTGAAAGGAAAAGATGCTGGAGAAACTCGTACACCGAGCACTTGAAATAGCGAATACCGAAGTCAATCATAGTGCCTCCTTTCCCCTCTCCGAAGTCATACCAGCAATTGATGTTACGGTTGATTTTGAAAGAGGCTGTTCGCTCGTTGCGGAAGGGAGATAGATACCAGTACTGATGACCACTGATTCTTTTCGGTTCAAAGCCGATACGGGACAAATAATCAACCATGTCAAGGTTGTTCGCTTCCTCACAGGAAAGCAGTTTACTGTTGTTGTTCATACCACACATTTTCTTGTTCACAAATCATTTAACGGATGTGAAAGTAGAATGCAGACACAGCATCATCCCATTCAATAATTGATAAGGATGATTATTTTCTGCCTCATTATTTTTAGACCTGTGTAAATGAATTTGTGAATTTAAAATCAGACGTATGTTATCAACGAAAGACATTACCATTGTGTATGAAATTTTATTGGCCTCTCCCGGCATGAATGAGCCGGTTAAAATTGCGCTGAACCTGTCGAGAAAAAATGTATTGCTGCTGGCAAAAGTGATAGAGATGGGGCTGGCAAATCAAGAAGCAAACGGAGACACCGGTATTGTGGGTGTAGCTGGAAAAGAGACGGTTACAGAATTAACGGCGGTATCGGCAGAATTGCTAACAAAAGCCGGATTGCAGGAGATGAACAGCAAGCTTATTACGCTGTCTGCCAAATGACTTTACTCTTATCTAAAGAGAAAAATTAGCAGCAAGCTTTAATACTTCAAAAAGCTTGCTGCTTTTTGTTTACATCATTCCTTCATCGGCTAATGAAAAGAAGCCTTCGCTTGATAAAATGATGTGGTCTAAGACTGTGATTTCAAGCAGCTGTCCTGCTTCTTTAATTCTTTTAGTCAATTCAATATCTGCCCGGCTTGGTTTGAGGTTTCCTGATGGATGGTTATGTGTCAGGATGATATTGCTTGCTGCCGCTTTTAAAGCCGCTATAAAAATCATTTTCGGGTCAGCTACGGTTCCTGATATTCCACCACTTGGCAGCTCACAGATTCCTAGAACTTTATTAGCACGATTAAGCAACAGAATTTTGAATTGTTCAATCAAATCAATTTTGCTGTCATCCCAATTTCTTTTTAGCAGTTCATACACTTCCTTTGATTGTGATACCATGGGTCTCTGCGATGGCTTAACCTGCGTCTTATAAACAACTTCTACTTCACTCACTTTCAAACTATCTACTTCGCTGATGGCAGCATTTACCATAATCTTTTTCATCGTTTTAAAATTTATTATGGTGCACAGCCAGCCCCGGCGCAATCAAGGCAAGGGAGGAATGGAATAAAATCGGGGATATGGGGAAGCCTTTTCAGCCGGTTTATGCCGGAATGTCATTGATGATTTCAACCGGGAGTCACCGGCGATAGAAGTGGACACCTCGCTACCTTCTTTAAGAGTATTAAGGGTGTTGGATCAGTTGATAGCAGAAAGAAGCAAGCCGCTTGCTATCAGAACAGATAATGGCCCTGAATTTATCTTTCATAAACTGCAGCAGTGGTGTGAGCAGAACAACATTATGTTGCAGTATATACAACCAGGCAAACCTACGCAGAATGCATACATTGAAAGAAAAAACGGAAGTATTAGTGGATGAATTCTCACCCCTTGATTACACATTCCGCAAGGTGTTGATCAATATAAACGTTGACCATCAATTCTTTTACTAGTCACTTCTGCACGAAATCAGTGGTTTAATTAAGCGAAATCTACAGAAAAGAAAAGAGCAACTGCAAAAAGCCATCCTGGCAACCTTCTTTTTCGGCGTAAGTATGTATGCGGATGCACAGGACGGCAATGCCGGTATCAACCAGGCAACCGATATGGTGAAAAGCTATTTTGATTCCGGCACCAACCTGATGTATGCCGTCGGTGCCATTGTCGGACTGGTAGGGGCTGTAAAAGTGTATCAGAAATGGAGTAACGGTCATCCGGATACCGGCTCTACCGCCGCTGCCTGGTTTGGCTCCTGCGTATTCTTAGTCGTGGTAGCCACCGTGCTGAAATCCTTCTTTGGTATCTAAACCAACCCATATGAGCAACGCTATTTATGGCATCAACAAAGGCATCAACCGTCCACTCGAATTCCGGGGATTGAAGGCGCAGTACATCTGGTATTTTGCCGGGGGTCTGGTTAGTGTATTAACGCTGTTTAGTATTCTATACATCGCCGGTTTAAATGCTTACCTAACCTTATTGATTGGTGTTTGCCTGGGTGGCTTTGTGTTTTTTTGGGTGTACCGGCTGAACAATACCTACGGGCCATACGGATGGATGCGAAAGGCTGCGAGTAGTAAAGTACCGAGTGCAATAAAAAGTAAGTCAAGGAAATTCTTAATGAGTAAGTAATGGAAAAGTGGCTGGACAAACATACACCGATTGCAACAGTGGAACACGACGCTGTCGTTTCAAAGAACGGGGATATTACGGCTTTGTTCCGGGCTCGTTACCCGGAATGTTTCACCCGTTCCAATGATGAATACGAAGCGCTTAACCAGGGAAGGATAAAAGCCATTCAATCCCTGCCCGATAACAGTTTATTTGTTCAGCAGGATGGGTACAGAAGGAAACAGTGCGTAAGCGGGAAAAGCGAAAACAGTTTTCTTGCCTCTGCCAGCGATCAATTCTTTGCGGGGCGAACTTACTTAGAACACGAATGTATCATCAGTCTTACCAAAATGCCGGTTAAGAGACAAGTACCCAACTCAGGAATGAATAACCTGCTCCGCACTTCCATCGCACCTGAGCAAACAGTGAGCACAAAAGCCCTGCAGGATTGGGAAGGACAGGTAGCCCAGTTTAAACGGCTGATGAAGGAAGCCGGTATTCATTTGACACGGGTGCGGGAGGAAGAAATTCTGAGCAGTGAGAAGAGGGCAGGCATTATCGAGCAGTATGTCTACCAGATTGGGGACAGAAGCAAGCCCGTCATAAAGGATATTGACTTCAACGGGCATGTGAAAGTAGGAAGTGACATCTGCCAGTTCTTTACCTTGGCTGATATTGATTCTTTTCCTTCCTACTGTTCATCCCGGATTACACATGATGCTTTCAGCACCGATAAAACGGTATTCCCGGTTAGTTATGCATCGCCCCTTGGATTATTACTACCGGTGGATCATATTACAACTACTTACCTTTTCTTAGGCAACGCGAATGAAAGTAAGCGGCGCAACGAACGCAAAGCGAAACGCACCTTATCCCTTGCCCATTATTCAAGGGAAAATGCTTTTTCTAACCAGGCTATCAATGAGTTTTTGCATGAACTGACAGCCGACAGCAGGCGACCCTGCTTTCTCAATGTGACCGTAATGACAATCGCTACGGGCAAGGAGGACGCAGCCAAACAAATTGAAATGGTGCGGGCTGCCTTTGCGCAAATCGATGCGGTACCTAAACAGGAAACCGTCTGCGCACCGCAACTGTTTTGGGCAGGCATACCGGGTAATTACGCTGACCTGCCCAGGGACCACCTAATTGAAACTTTTGTTGACCCCGCTTCGTGCTTTGTGAACAGCGATACCGCTTACGAAAGTGCGCCGCAGGGTACGCTCCGGTTAGCCGAACGCTTATGGGGAAGACCCGTTGGTGTTGACCTGTTCGATGAGCCTATGGAAAAGGGGATCATTACCAACCGCAACATGATTGTTGTCGGTGGTTCCGGTGGCGGTAAATCGGTATTCACCAATCATCTCTCCCGCTGCCTGTATGATAGCGGTGCTCATGCGGTCATTGTGGATATTGGTGGCAGCTACAAAGGCTTGTGTACGCTCCTGAACGGCTACTATTTTACCTATTCGGATGCGAACCCGATCCGGTTTAATCCTTTCTATATATCACCCGGTGAAGCCTTGGATACAGAAAAAAAGGAAAGTCTGAAAGCCCTCCTGGTATCGCTTTGGAAAAAAGAAGACCAAAGCTTTAACCGGGCAGAATATGTGGCACTGTCTAATGCTTTACAGGGATACTACGACTGGCTGCTGTTTCATAAGAGTGTATTTCCGTGTTTCAACACTTTTTACGGGTATTTGGAGAGCGTGTATGTATCCGTTCTGAAAGAACACAAAGTAAAAGACAGGGACTTTGACATTGACAACTTCCTGTATGTTCTCAGACCCTACTATAAGGGTGGTGAGTTCGATTACCTGCTGAACGCCGATCAGAACCTTGACCTCCTGCGGCAGCGCTTTATTGTATTCGAGTTGGATACTATCAAAGACCACCCGATTCTCTTTCCGGTCGTGACACTCATCATCATGGAGCTCTTTATTTCCAAGATGCGAAAGCTCAAAGGCATTCGTAAAGTGCTCGTGATCGAAGAAGCCTGGAAGGCGATCGCCAAGGCAGGTATGGCTGAATTTATCAGGTATGTCTATAAGACGGTCAGAAAGTTTAACGGCATTGCGATAGTGGTTACACAAGAGTTGGATGATGTCATCAGTTCACCTGTAATTAAGGAAGCGATCATTAATAACGCAGACATCAAAGTGCTGATGGACATGCGCAAGTTCATGAACAAATTTGATGGTTTGCAGGCGGCTTTAGGCTTGTCCGATAAAGGCAAAACGATCCTGCTGTCTGTCAACCGGAACAATGAGCCGGGAAAGAAATACAGGGAGGTTTTTATTGACCTGGGTGGGCAGGTGATGAAAGTCTACCGCAACGAACTATCGCCCGAAGAATACTTCACCTACACAACGGAAGAAAAGGAAAAGTTGAAAGTGCTTCAGTACACTGACAAGTGGGGCAGTATGGAAAAAGGTATCAAAAAACTAATGGCTGACGTAAAAGAGAAAGAATAAACATTCACTATTTAAAACAAGCTTATGCGCTGTGTAAAGACAACACTCTGGATTTATGTACTGGCACTCCTGGGGTGTACGGTATCACCGGACAGGAGTGCCGTCATCAAACGGTTTATTCCGGGTACTTACGTAAAGGAAGTGAAAAACCAGTTTTATATCGGAAATGATACATTTATTATTCAACGTATCTCGGGCAACAACTACTTAATTGTAAACCGGACCGGTTATCAGCGTATCAGGGATAACAAGGTGTCGCCGCTGAAGCATTCGGAAACAAACCTGATGGCTGTTTACAATGACAAGTCGGACAACTTATTCGAGCAGAGGCTTGGAAAGACTTTTTCTTTTGATCCTGACAACAGGAGGCTTTTTGAAGGGGCGAGTGAATACACGAAAGTAATGCCCTGATTTATCTGGAGATTTTGCTGATAATGACCACTACATGTTGCGGGATGGTCAACGATTCCGCGGCAAACTGACCACCTGTTTTATTATTTGTTTAATACTTAGCTGTTATGAATAAACTCATCATCTTTTTTCTTCTCTCAATTGCCTTTTTCATACCGCGCCATTTACCTGCTCAGATACCGGTGGCTGATGTGATCAAACAAGGCGTAACAAAAGTCATCAAAGCCGTTGACCTGGAAGTGCAGCGGCTTCAAAACAAAACCATCTGGTTACAAAACGCACAAAAAGTAATCGAAAACAGTATGAGCGGGTTGCACTTAAATGAAATAACGGGTTGGGTGCAAAAGCAAAAGGACTTGTACAGCGATTATTACAAAGGCTTGTCGCAGGTAAAATCAGTGATTACTCTCTACCACCAGGTTAAAGATATTTCTACAAAACAGGCGCAGCTGGTGGCTGAGTACAAACATGCCTGGCATACGCTGCAACATGATGATCATTTCACGGCAGGCGAAGTGAGTTATATGTCAAAAGTATATGCCGGCATCTTGGACGAAACGGTGAAAAATGTGGATGCCCTTCTTCTTGTGGTAAATTCATTCGTAACACAAATGTCCGATGCAAAACGGCTTGAAATCATTAACAGCGTGGCGGATAAAGTAAATCAGAATTATAGCGATTTGCACCGGTTCAACAACCAAAATGCGATGCTCTCTTTACAAAGAGCAAAAGACGCAAACGAAGCGCAAACGGTGAAAGCTATGTATGGTTTATAGCTTTTAAATAATCAGAACAAGAATAGATTTTGTGAACAGTAAAAAAGTGAAGTATGAAAAAAATCAGTGTGCTTGTTATTGTTTTTTCTTTTATAGCAGTCAGCCTTCATGCACAAACCTGGGATGAGTGGTTTAAGCAAAAGAAAACTCAAATCAAATATCTGACCCAACAGGTGGCAGCCCTGCAAGTATACGAGGGATACGTAAGCAAAGGCTATCAAATAGCAAAGGGTGGTTTGCAAACAATCAGCAAAATCAAAAACGGAGAGTTTACTTTACACGAAGCTTTCTTTTCTTCCCTGACTCATATCAATCCATCCCTTCAACAGTATTCACGGATAGCAGACATTATTGCTTTGCAATTAAACATCAACAAACAATACAAGAGATACTATGAAAGTGCAAATCAATCAAATCAATCAAATCAACTCCACAGCAATGAAAGGCAGTATATCAATTCCGTTTTTATAAGCCTGTTACAGAACTGTACAAACGATATAAGCGATCTAATTACGCTTTTGACTGATGGACAACTCCGGTTAGAGGATGATGAGCGCTTGCAGCGTATTGATGCTATCTATAAAAATATGCTCAACAAATACGGGTTCGCACAAACCTTCAGCAGGCAGGTAAATATACTTACGCTGAACCGGCAAAAGGAAGGGGTAGAAACATCTTCCTTACAATCCTTGTATAATCTTAAATAACTTACACATGAAGTTTAGTATAATCATCATACTCTGCTCATTCTTCGCTATACAAAACAGGTGTGATGCACAAACATATGAAGCACAGCAGCTGTTGCTGGATTGGGAGAAGCTTTCGCAGATGAAAGGAATTTTAAAGGACATGAAAGAAGGTTATGAAGTTGTATCCAAAGGTTATTCAACCATTCGGGATATCTCGCAAGGTAACTTCAATTTACACCAGGCATTTCTGGATGGCTTGTGGCTAGTCAGCCCATCGGTTCGTAAGTATTGGAAGATACCCCAGATTATCCGGGACCAGTTGCGACTGGTAAAGGAATACAAACCGGCATTTGCCAATTGTAAAAGGAGCGGTGTACTCAATCCCGATGAAATCCTTTACATCGGGCAGGTTTATGGGAACCTCTTTAATCAGTCACTGAAAGGCCTGGATGATCTTACCCTGGTGCTTACTGCCAACAAACTCAGGATGAGCGATGATGAACGCCTGGCAGGTATTGATAAAATATATACAGATATGCAGGATAAACTTCAGTTCCTGCGAAGCTTCAATAATCATAACGCTATCCTTCTGCTGCAACGTTCAAAAGAACAGCATGACGCGGGGCAAATGAACCGCCTCTTTGGTATAAAATAAACAAGTAAAACAAGAGTATGAACCAGAATCTGAAAATTGCCTTTTGGGCAGTTACGGGAATGCTATTGCCTTTTTGGTCAGCGGCACAGGATAACAGTGGCGGAGTAACAAATGAACTCTACAGCCTGCGTGATGTGCTTGATGGGATTTACAATCAAATGATACCCTTGTGTTCAGGGCTTACCGGTATCGGGCAACTCATCGCCGGCTTTGCCGCCCTGTGGTTTATCGGGGCGAGAGTATGGCGTCATTTAGCCAGTGCTGAGCCGATCGATTTCTATCCTCTTTTCCGACCCTTTGCTATTGGTTTCGCTATTATGGTATTTCCTTCTGTGATCAGCCTGATTAACGGCGTGATGCAACCAACCGTAGTGGCTACCAGTGCTATGGTGACCAACTCCGATAGTGCGGTTGCCTTTCTCTTAAAGCAAAAAGAAGAAGCCGTAAAAGGCAGCTACCTGTACGAGATGTATGTCGGTGAGTCCGGTGAAGGAAACAAAGACAAATGGTACGAGTACACGCATCAGGGTAAGGATGCGTCTAACGAGACTATGTTTGAAGGCATCGGTGATGACATTAAATTTGCGATGGCAAAAGCTTCTTTCAACTTTCGCAATTCGATCAAGGAATGGATGAGCGAGATATTGCAGGTTTTATTTGCGGCTGCATCGCTTTGCATCAATACCATTCGCACGTTCAATCTCATCATTCTCGCTATCCTGGGTCCGCTTGCCTTCGGACTCAGTGTGTTTGATGGCTTTCACCATACGCTTCGCCACTGGCTTGCCCGCTACATCAATGTGTTCCTGTGGCTGCCGGTTGCCAACATCTTCGGAGGCATCATGGGAAAGATACAGGAGAACATGCTGAAGATAGATATCCAGCAGGTAAACGGTTTTGGCGAAACCTTTTTCAGTCATACCGATATGGGATACCTCATCTTTTTAATCATTGGCATCATCGGCTACTTCACCGTTCCTTCCATGGCAGGTTATATCATGCATGTAGGTGGTGGTGATGCGTTGGGCAGTAAAGTAAGCGCACTAACAATGGGAGCTGCCGGTGGTGCGGTAAGTAGCGGTATGACTGCCGGTTCTTCACTTTTAAACCGGGCAGACAGGAGTGAACAAAACATGATGAGTACAGGAGGCAATTTCAGAGAAGGATACAACACTTCGCCCTCCGGTTCCGGTATGGCTCACGGGGCAGGAAATGCGTATGGCAAAGCGCATCATTATCTAAAAAACAGGCTTTCGGGCGATAAAAAAATCTACTGACCATGTTTACAAAAATGAAAAATATAGAAACGGCTTTTCAGCATGTGCGAATGTTTACGGTGGTCATTGTGGCTTGTTGTTTCCTGCTCTGCGGGTTTGTCCTGTTCAAAAGCTACCAGTTAGCTGCCATTACACAAAGCAAAGTATATGTACTGGCAAACGGCAAAGCCTTAGAAGCTATGGCAGCAGACCGGAAGGATAACATACCGGTGGAAGCAAGGGATCATGTCAAAACATTTCACCAGTACTTCTTCACCTTAGACCCGGATGACAAGGTAATACAACACAACATCACAAAGGCTTTATACCTCGCTGATGCCAGTGCCAAAAGACAGTACGAAGATTTGAAAGAGAATGGCTATTACAACAACATCATCGCAGGCAATATCAGTCAGCAGATAGAGGTAGATAGCGTAGCTGTTAACGTTAATTCATATCCTTATTATTTCAGGTGTTTTGCCACAGAGAAAATCATCCGTTCCACCAGTATCGTTTATCGCTCCCTGCTTACCGAAGGCTACCTGCGTAATGTGTCTCGCAGTGATAATAATCCACATGGCTTCCTGATTGAAAGGTGGGCTACCATTGAAAATAAAGACATCAAAACAGAAGCCCGTCAGAACCAATAAATCAATCATCGATATGATACGCCTTTTTAGCAAAAAGAAAGTTCAATATGAGAGCAGGAAAAACATACATACAGTAACTACTATACTTGATCAGAAGCTGAAAATGTTTGCTTTGTATTTGGCTAAGAAAACAGAGACAGTAGCACCGGCAAAACAAGCCGCCTGTATTATAGCCTCTTGCTTTTTTCTCTCCTTGTGCATTGGATTTAGCGTAAGCAAAACATTTGGTTATTGCCTGGCTACTTCTGCAAAATCCACAACTATTCGGGCTCCTGTTAGTAAGCCGTTTTATTTACCCGCTCATAAGGATATGGCAATCGGGCGCATCAGAAAATTTCATTTGTACTTAGATAGTGTAAAGAAGAATGACGCTTCTTTATTCGACAGCATCCAAAGAGCCAGACCTCACTTATTAGACAGTCTTATTACGGCTGAACAGTTAACCAAATAATAAAATCATCATCATGAAACAGACAACAGAAACACAGATAAACGGCTGGGAAAAACAGCGCAGGTTTTTACTCCTGCTTCCTCTCCTTGTTCTTCCCTTTCTCACATTCGCCTTATGGTCTTTAGGACTGGTAGGTAAAGCTGATGCTAAAGCATCCGGTAATGCAAAAGGATTAAATATGCAATTGCCTGATGCAAAGATCAGTAATAATGGAAGCTGGAATAAGCTCTCCTTTTATCAGCAGGCGGATAAAGACTCTGTAAAGTACAGGGACGCACAAAAAAGCGATCCTTTCTTTCAAAGAAGGGACAGTTCAGCCTTATTTGGAAAAGATAATCCGTCTACGGTTTACAATCCATTACCACCTGGCTACGAAGATGCGAATGAGTATCAAGTGAATCAAAAGCTTGCGCAGTTAAATGCTGTATTAAACAATAACGCGAAAGAAGATAAAGGTGGAGTGAACCACACTATTAGTAATGCACCGCAAACGCCAGTTGTACAATCCAATGATGTAGCCCGGCTTGCGCAAATGTTACGGTCAATGAACGAGCCTGATGCCGGAACCGATCCTGAGACGCAGCAGCTAACTGGCATGATGGATAAGATTCTGGATATTCAGCATCCGGAGCGGGTAACCGACCGCCTCCAACAGGGATCAGAGAAAAACAAAAAACAGGTGTTCCCGGTCGTATCAAGGAAAAAGGATAGGGATCCATCCCTATTAGGAGCAAACACAGAGGTCAAAATAAAAGGTGACAGCAAAGTCTCACAATCTAAAAGCGCATTTTATTCTTTAGATACTGATACCGCTCGCGAACAGGTATCAACTAGTATAGAAGCAGAAGTTCAGGAAACGCAAACAGTAACCGGCGGTTCTTCCGTAAAACTCTGTTTAAGGAGTGATATGTATGTGAATGGCATCCTGGTACCACGAGGTACTTTTATCTATGGCACCGCTTCACAAAACGGGGATCGGTTACGTATCATTATCACTTCTATCCGTTACCAGACTTCTTTGCTTCCTGTTTCCTTATGAGTCTATGACCTGGATGGCCTGGAAGGTATCTATGTTCCCGGTTCCCTAAGCCGCGATGTCGCCAAACAATCCGGCAGCGAAGCGCTGAGTAATGTTGGTCTTTCCTCACTCGATCCCTCCCTTGGTGCGCAAGCCGCAGGTGCCGGTATTGCAGCCGCCAAATCCTTACTCAATAGAAAAGTAAAGCAGTTAAAGCTCACCATTAAAGCAGGCTACCGTGTGTTGCTTACAGATAATAACGGGCAATAAATTTTATACAATAAAACGACTAAACATGAAACAGATACATGTGATATTGATAGGGATGTTATGCTTCTTTCAGCTCCACCCGTTTGCGCAATATTTACCGAAGAGCATCCCTCCTTTCCGCGTAGACATTTGCCCCGATAAAACCAGCAACCTCATTTTTCCGGATGCCATTAAAAGCGTGGACAGGGGCAGCCAGGCTGTACTTGCCCAGAAAGCAACCGGCGTAGAAAACATTCTCCAGCTAAAAGCAGCCGGGAAGGATTTTACACCAACCAACCTGACGGTGATAACGGCTGACGGTCATTTTTATTCCTTTGCTGTCAGCTATGCTTTTAATCCTGCGATACTGAATTTCTCTTTTGTTGGAGATAGCAGTGAAAAAGCGATTATTAAGGACCAGTCACTGGCAGAAGGTTCTTTTATCGCAACGAGTAACACTATTAAAAGCAAAAGACATTCGATACATAAAAGCATTAAGGAGCAAAGCATAAAACTCACTCTCAGTAATCTTTTTATGAAGGATGATTTGCTATGGTTAGAGATTGGTATAGATAACAAATCACTCATTCCTTTTATTCCTGCGTATGCACGCTTCTTCCTTCAGGACATTAAAACAGCCAAACGCACCGCCACACAGCAGAATGAGATTATACCTATACATAACACAGCTCTTACTAAAGTAAGCGAACATTCCTCGCAGGTGTATGTATTCGCCTTTACACCATTCACCGTTCCAAAAACAAAGGAACTGGTGATTCAATGGGGAGAGAGTGAAGGCAGCCGGCTGCTGACTCTGCACATTAATCACCGCACACTCCGTAAAGTAAAACCCTTAAAAGAAAGATTTGATAACCAATAAAGCATAATGTGATGAACGAAGTAAATTATGAGTATCTCAAAGAGCAGCTGAAGAATACCGGTTTTGGTGACACCTTACATACAGAACTGGCAAACAAGATAAAAGGGGCGACACCCGAATTTCAGTTGTCTTTAAACAAAGTATTCGGAAAAGATACCGTGACGGCAACCCTGGATTTTAAAAAGGGTGCTGACTCTGATATGTACTTCTTTAACCGCTACCAACTGTCACTGGTAAACGACAAACAGGAAGTCGGTGCAAAGCAGATGTTTTACATCAACAAAGGCAGCTCTATAACACTTAAGGAAGGATATAACCTGCTGGCAGGTCGGGCTGTGCACAAAACGCTCACCAGTAAAGAGAACGAAAAATATGGTGCCTGGGTGCAGCTCGATTTTAAGAACACCACTCAAAACGGCAATTACGAGATGAAGCAGTTTCATCAGAACTATGGCTATGACCTGGAAAAAATGTTAGCCCAATATCCAATCAAGGAATTGGCGGACGAACAAAGCAAAAAGCAGTTATTGTCTTCTTTGGAACGGGGCAATCTGCAGGCTGCCGTATTTGGGGTTGCCGGCAAGCAAGAAAAGCTGTTTATCAGTGCCAACCCGGAATATAAAACCCTGACAGCTTATAATACCGCCGGTCAGAAAGTATCGTTACGCGACTTGGTTCAAAAAGAAGAACAAAGCAGCAAGCAAGAACAAAAGCCTGTACAAAAGGCAGGGCAGGAAGAGAAGGTAAAAATGGACGAAAAGCAGACAACTGAAAAGCCGGTTGCCAAAAAGAGCCGGAAACAAAAAATGTAATGAAGTCAAGAAAGAGAGTGTAATGTTGTACAGTAAAGAGTTAAACCAGTTTTTAAGTGACGTACGCTATGATGGTCGGATTGGTCCTTCGCATATTAGTCTCTTCATAGCTATTCTTCAGTATGCAGAGGTCAATCAGGGACAGAACCCGGTTTGTGTCTTCAGCAAAGAGCTGATGCCGATTGCTAAAATATCAGGAACTGCAACTCTCAATAAGAATATCCGGGAGCTGCATCAGTATGGTTACATCAGGTACATTCCTTCCTACAATCATTTTTTGGGAAGCCTGATTTTTATAAACCGATAGAACTTAATAAAATTTATAAGGAGGTGCAGAGTGGAAAAAGATAAAAGTGTGCAGGGAGCAGCATCAGATAAAATGCTATACCTTCTGCAAAAAGAGATATTGACCTTTGAAGAAGCTTGTCTGTACTTAGGAAGAAGCGCTTCCTCCATGTATAAGCTGACAAGCGGAAGATTGATTCCTTATTATCAGCCAGGCGGTAAACTAATTTATTTTAAAAGAACAGAATTGGATGAATGGGTACTCCAAAATAAAAGAAACAGTTTAGATGAGATAGATAAACAGAGCAAAATGCTACGAATAAATCGAAATCATCCATAGCAAAAGGAAAGTGTATAAAGCCATCAATTCGATGGCTTTTTTTATAAAAGAAGGCATGACATACCAATGAAAATGTATGTATCTGGTATGTATCAAAAATAAAAAGAAGTTACGTAGTTAACGTAACTTCTTGATTTTCAAGTGGGCCCACCTGGGCTTGAACCAGGGACCCCCTGATTATGAGTCCTGGACTTCTGTCAACTTTTAGTTTCCTTTGATTTCTTATAGTTTGATTACCAATGTACTTTTTACTCTTTGTTTCTTTTTATTGCTCATCTTTTCCTTTTATTGCATTGGTTATGGTGCAAATTTTGGTGCAATAAAGTAAATATAATTCAGTATTTTTATAGCAAAGAAAATGTGATGAATGAAGCTACAGTAAATCTTTTTTTTGATACCCGGAAAGTTAAAGTCAATGGTAAATTTCCAGTAAAAATTACCATTTATTGTTTAGATGACAAGCGGCGATATGGGACTGGTTATGACCTGGCACCAGAGGAATGGGGAAAACTAAATAGTCCAAAATTAAAAGATGCTTCATTAAAGAATATCAGGCTTGGTTTGGATGTTCTCGTAAGAAAAGCGGCTAAGGTGATTGAGGAGTTGGATGAATTTAGTTTTGAAGAGTTTGAGACAGAATATTTTGAATCGAACGAACATTTAAAGAAAAATTCATTTATTACCATATTTCAAAAATATATCGATAACCTGATAAAAGAAGATCGATTGGGTACGGCTGGCTCTTATAAAACAACGCTTAACGCTTTAAAAGAGATAAAGGCATCACTGAAAGCGAATGAAATGACACCTGCTTTTTTGAAGCGCTTTGAAGATTACCATCGAAAAAAAGGTAACTCAGAAACAACAATCGGAATCAATCTGCGAAATGTCCGGGCGGTAGTTAATTCAGCCATTGAAACGGGATATATAAAAAAGGATAAGTATCCTTTTACAGGATACGTTATTCCGCAAAGTCGTAATAGCAAAAAGTCGTTACAATGGAAAGATATTCAAACCTTGTTAAAGCACAAGCCGGCTTTATTAAGGGAACAAAAAGCATTGGACCTTTGGAAGTTTAGTTATTTGTGCAACGGTATAAATGTTTCAGATATTGCCCGCCTACAGAATGATAATATCAGCGGTGATTTTTTGCAATTTACACGTACAAAAACGAAACGAACTACCAAAAAGAAATTGCCTATACGTGTCGCACTGCATCCAATGGCAAAAGATATTATTCAAAGGTGGAACACACCTGACAATCCTTACTTGTTTGGGATTTTAATTCCTGGTTTACCAGCCGTTACGCAACGAAATCGAATTAAGAAAGCGCTAAAAAAAATTAATGACAATCTGCAACCTGTTTTTGAAGAGCTTAAAATAAAGATAGATTCTATTGGTAGAATTACAACATATGCTGCCAGACATTCTTTTGCTACGACTTTGAAACGGAAAGGAGTCTCAACAGATGAGATTAGTGAGTACTTAGGTCATTCCAGTTTATCAACTACAAAAGCTTATTTGGATAGCTTTGAGGATGAACTACTTATTGTAAGAAGTAAACTATTAGTTGAATAGTTGATATTAGATTCCGGATCCAGAGATCACCTATTCCCGATGTCTATTGACAAGAAAGCCTCTGTTAAACAATCATTTTACTGCTCAACGATGAGCGAAATCAGATGATCAAGCCTGCCGAAATTTCCATACGTGGGTGAAGTAAAATCTGTAAGCAGGTGGCAAACGTTCCGCAACTTCCTGTACATGTGCTCGCTTAGCGCCATAAAAAGCAATGGTGCCTGCAAACAGCTTTATGAACGATTAGTAACTATGAAAAGAATAAAAAACTGGTATTGATAGTTGTATGCAGTAAGCTGTTGAAACAAGTGCTTGTGATAGTAAATAATCAAACAATTTTTAACAATAATTACTTAAAAATTATCGCTTGATTTATTTGTTTCTTTACACAGCCTATGTTGGCGGAAGTTATAATACATAAATTGTTTTAATAGGGACTATTCTTAACTCTTGGCTTCATAAAGAGGGTCTATACAACAAGGGAGCGAATCTAGTTCAATACAGTTCTTATTTTTATTTGGTTTATCTTCGTCTGAAAAAAGTTTGCATATAAATACGTCATTATATTTATATATTTGAACCGGTTCATCATATAGCATAGACAAAGCTCCAGATGTTTTATCAACCTTAATTTCACACCTATAAATAAAGTCTTGAAAAACTATATATCCCTGCAACATAAAACTATTGCCATTTTCAGACTTTATTACTATAGGCTTAATTTTTTGCTTAATAGCAAATTTTAATTTTTCGTCGATATCAATATCTTGTCTCCATGGAATATCTTTATCATCAAGAAGCAAATAAAATTTTCCCTTCTCTCCGCTTATAGAGTCACAGAAAAAAATTATGTATGGAATGACAGACGTAGCATTGAGATTAATATCTACTTCATTAACATTAAGAATATTTCTGGCATTCCAATCTATAGCAATGGGTGTTACATTATCGAATAAAATGTATTTATAAAACATTTTCTCAGCATTCAAAAAAGTAATTTGAAATAAATTATATGTTTTATAAAAGGGAAGGATTATACGTTCAAGTTCAACTGAAGATGTGTCATCTGGTAGACTCGTGATTTGTTTAAATTGAGATAAAATATTTTCTTTAGTAGGTGATTTAATTATCTCAGTCGTAAGACTGGCTGTTCTTATATGGGTACGTACTTCTAATATCCTGATAAACTCTTTTTTCTTTTTTCGAAATAATTCAGCTAATTCTTTCTTGCCTTGTGATTCAAGAAAATCAGCAGTTATTGAAATGCCTGTATGTAAAGCACTATTGTAGATACTTAAAAGCTCTTTTAAGTTATCAAATTCATTTAAAAAATAATTGATTATCAGAGGTGTGAATTCATCGTTTGCGTTTATAGGGGTTTTCTTCAATTGGTCAGCAATATCAATAAGCATGGTAATGTAACGCGCATTCATGTTGCCTGAATAATCGGAAATAATTTCTTTTGCCCTATAATAATATTGAAGTGCTGCGTTTACGTCTTTCTTAAGGGCTAATGAAAACATATCAGCATACAAAAAACCAAACATTACATTATCAATGCGAAAATTTTTTACATATATATCCCAAGCCTCGTTTAATAACTGTTCTGCTTGAACTAAATCTTTTCCCTGTTTAGTAAGTATAGAAGCCAGGGCATGCATGGCTATACCAGTATAGGCATGATTTTTTGTTTTTACCCGCGTGTATATATCGATAGCAATTTTTTGGTAAAAAATGGCTTCTTCAAAACGCTCCTGCACTTTAAGGAGTTTTGCAAAATCATGTGCAGCAAGTGCCGCACCTAACAAATTATTATTATAAATTTCAAAGTTATACTGGTTAAAAAACCATGGTTCTGCTTCAGCAACTCTTCCAATATTTATTAAATACGTAGCAAAACCATATCTATTAAAAGGCAAGCTAAACAGGGTAGCAATTTTGAGTGCCTTAGCATACAATTTACCACATTCATTATTTTTACCCATTCCAGTTTTAATACTTGCAGCCAGTTCCAGCCCGTTTTTGAAAGATGTAATTGATTCTCTCGTCTGGGAGGTAACCTTTTGTTCAGCTCCTGTTTCAGAAAACTGATCAAAAAAATCATTGGGAAAAATAATGTTATAGACTTCTAACGCTGCCTGGATATATTCATTCGCAAGTAATAATCTTCCCGTATACTTATTGTTATCTGATAACTTGAAATACAGGTTTCCAAGCAAAACTTTGTTTTCTTGTGAGTAAGCAAAACTTTTCTCAGAAGTATTCTTAATTAATTTAATTGCGTGTTTAAGTTGAGTGTCAAGTGTATCGTAATATCCGATCCCGAACAAATAATAAGATTTATCAAAAATCCATTTTGGAAAATTTGTTACGTCATATATTTCTTTATGATGTGCGGCATTAGCTAATACAGATTCAAATTGAGGAGTCATTTCTTGGCTCTCGGAAGATGGTAATTGGTGGTTGAAATAATTAAATAAAGCTTCATGGATTTTAAAATAATTATCCGGAAATTTTTTTTTGTATTGTTCAGACGCTATTTCCCTTACAAGCGAATGTATATTAGCTTTATCATTTTCAACATAAATAAATGAAAAGTTATCTAAATCATCTAAAGATACAGCAGGGGGTAAACAATACAAGTGTTTTAATAACTGAATAATTGATGTATCAAAGTAATTTGAAAGAGATAAAGCCCCTATGGAATTAGAAAGCTCAGGTGAAATGTGTTTAAAAAAACGATTAACAACCTCTAATTCCGTCTTTTCGTTTCCTTGCTCAAAATCTTGTTTTGAAGGTTTGCCACCTTGATTTATTATTTGCTCGTAAGTATTTACTTCTATGTCTAAATAAAGAGGAAGACAGCCATCATTTGAATGGCTACCTTTCGAATTCTGTATTATTGAATTTCTTATTTCAGGGTTTTCAATAGGAACAAATTTTAAAAAAGAATCAGCATCATTATCTGATAATCCCTTAATTAAGTGCTGGTCAATAGCTGAAATAAATTCTTCATCCCGCTCAACTTCAGACCAGCGTAATCTGTCTCTTCCAAAAATAATAAATAGTACTCCCGGCAAGTAATAGGCAAGAGTTCTAATCCATTTATCTTTATTAATGTCTTCATTTTTGGAATTTTGCCATAATGTTTCATAGCCATCAAATATAATTATAAGTCTCCTTTCTTGTTTGCCATTGTTGTTGTAATCATTTTCTAATGCTTTAAAAACATCATAAGCCAATAACTTAGGAAGTCTTTCAAGTAATGAAAATTTATCCAGAGTATCAAGATCGGCAAGTATATTTTTCACATCTGATTTACGAATCCAATCAACAATTTTATCTTTTCCTTTGTCCCACAGCTTTTTTATAAATAAACCTATAATTGGAATGCTGGTTGTTAAACCTTCTGCTGCAAAATGCACTATTTCAGTCAAAATTTCATTAGCCAATGGGCTTGCAGTCATTTTTCCAGGTAACCTAAATAAAAAAGGATAAGTTTCAGAAAGATTTAAAGAAGATGATGATAAGCTTTTATACTTCAAAAAGCCTAAAATGAAAGCAGGTAGTGCAAAGTTGCCTTTTTCAATAAGTGTTTTAGCAATTGCTAAAAGAGCTTCATCTGGTTGTTTTTTTGATTCATCTTTTTCAAAATCAATAGTGTCGCAATAAAGTATATTTTTATTCTCTTCAGCAAGAGGCTTTAAATATTCATTTACTAAAAAAATATTTTTTAAATATGATTTACCCTGACCGCCTACACCATAAAACACTTTAATACGGTATTCATCAAATTTTTGCTCAGTTTCCACGCTTAAACGCAGTATTTTTTTGGCGTCTTCTCTGTCTGTAAAAATTTTTTGAGCTGTAAAGGTTGTGGAAAAAGGTCGTGCCATTTTTTTGTATATATATTAAACAATAATTCTTTTGTCGCATAACTTAGGAACAAAATCATCCGAAAAAATTACCGCCAACGAGAGTTTGTGAAGAAACTACATTGTCATTCAAATATACACATGATTGTAAGTACCCCATAAATCAGACAGTGGCTAATTGAATATTTTTCTTTTCACCAGCTATGTTTTTGTACTCGAATGGTGTCATGTTGCCGAGTGATTCATGCGGTCTTCTGTGGTTGTATTCTTCGATCCATTCCGCTGTTAAGTGGATGATTTCTCAACCCTTGATCACACATTCCGCAAGATGATGATGAATATAAACGTTGACAATCAATTGTTTTACTGGTCACTTCTGCACAAAATCAGTGTTTTAATTAAGCGAAATCTATAACCTGTTGACAGAGATGAAGCTAATGTCAAATCTTTCGGTGCAATGACATGCGATCTTGAAGAAATTATTACTTGGTTACAGCATTGTGAAATTGATACGGTTGCAATGGAAAGCACTGACATTTACTGGAAACCTTTGTTTACCATGTTAATCAGAGCTGGCTTTGAAGTGTACTTGGTAAATTCAAAACAAATACGCACTGTGAGTGGGCGAAAGAACGATGAGGATGATGCAGTGTGGATACAAAAACTGCATAGCTGTGGTTTATTAAAAAGCAGTTATTTGCCAGATGATGAACAGGAGGCCTTACGTACACTCGTACGTCATAGAAAGACACTAATTCCGAATTGCAACCGATTCGTTTTGGGAATGCAGAACGCATTGGAAATGATGAATGTTAAATTGCATACTGTTATTCGTGAGCTTACAGGAAAGACAGGTATGGCAATAGTAGAAGCCATTATCAAAGGAGAAAGGCACGCTGAAAATTTTCTATTTCATGTTGATAAAAACATAAGAGCAGATCGTGCAACAATCGTAAAATCTTTAGAAGGTAACTGGCGATCAGAACAATTATTTATATTGGAGGATTGTTACAAGAATTATCAATACTATAAAGAAAGAATTACTTGTTGTGATGCAGTAATAGAGAAACAACTTCAACAATATCAAACAGATGTTTTTTCAACAGGAATAATTAATACGGAAACCAAATCTACTAAGAGAGCAACTAAAAATAAGCCGCAGTTTAATACCTGTAGTTACCTAAAAGCGATACTGGGAGTAGATGTAACAGCCATCTATAGTATCAGTGATATATCTGCTATGGAAATAGTATCGGAAACAGGTATCGATATGAGTAAATGGAAGACTTCAAAACATTTTGTATCCTGGTTGAACTTGTGCCCAAATAATAAGATATCGGGAGGCAAACTTATAAGCAGCATGCTTATGAAAAAGAAGCCAAATGTTGCCAGCCAGGCATTCAGAAATGCAGCCAATGCAGTACAAAGAAGTAATAATTGGTTAGGTGATTATTTTAGGCGAATGAAAGCCAAAGGTGGAAACAAGTATGCAATAGTTGCAACGGCAAACAAGCTTGCTACGATCTGTTACAAAATGGTAAAGAACAAAGCCGAGTTTAATCCTTTGGATTTAAAATAGTACCAACAGAAATATAAACAGGCAAAGATTGCTTACTTAGAACGCAAACTTATTGACTTGAAAAAGGATATAGCATAGATGTTATATAGAAGTCTTTTGGTAACTTTAAGAGTGGTTAAAATCATAGCAGCCTACACAGCTTTGCGGCTCTTTTTGTCCGCTTTGTTCGTTACAAAATGATTGTTGAGTTTTTTGATTATTTAGACGCTTTTTGTTATTTTAATAAGGCTTTGAAGTGTTCGGTAATTTGATTTGAAGCGAGCTTGTTTCAAGCAGGATTCCTGATTCTATAAATCATTCAATTCAGTTGCTAGTTGATAAAATCTCTTAGTCAATCATTTTGTTTCTTCAACGATTAATAGAATTGGGTGATTAAGGCCACCGAAATTTCCAACTACTACAAATTATGATTAGTTGAATCAATTGTATCGAACATATTCAGCTGTAATGTTCATGAATGCAAATTGGTAGACTTGTAATATTTGTTGAAGCAAAATCATTAACAATACAATTATCCCACAGATTATTACACAGTTCAAACTACTCTATGAGTATAAATCAAATGTGCCTTTTTCTGTTTCACATTATTTCTGCAATTGTATTTTATCAACCAGGTTGGTTTATCCTCTGTTTTACAGATGATCACTAAAATAAGAACTCGGTATTTTAGTAACGCATTATTCAAATGCTGTATAATTTACGACAACATGGCTTTGCTGCTTAAGATTATTTACTTGTAGATTATTGATAGATAAATTTTAATTGAAATATAAAGCAGGGCTAAATAAAGTACTCAATTATCTAGCGACTATCATGTCCTGAGAAAGCACTTTAGTATTCAAGCTTTGTTCACCAAGCTTTTTACTAACATACCGGAATTAGAATGCCCAAACAAAAATATTGAGATACATTACAGCCAGAAATACAGCAGCGATGCACTTTATATTGCTTTGTAAGTAATAGCATTGCGTTAGATAGAGAAAATCAGGCATCCACGACATATAGAAGTTTTGTTTCGGTAAGGAAGTGAAAAATAAAGCGTTAATATCCGAGAAGCAAGTGCAAAAAACTACAGTAAGAGAGCATCAGAAATATAATTATCCGGCTCATTGCGTAAACAGCTTTCATAATAGGACTTTTAAGACAGCTAAGTACCGTAAAGATTAGATTTACATCATTGTGTAAAGGTTACGAAACTATGAAGAAAGTGTAAAACAGATACTGCTCCGATTTGGAAGATGCTGTATATAGAAATCCCTCATTTTTATTACATATAACAAAAAAGCTTTTATCTTTTAATCAACAGAAAATAAATGTCTGTTGTGCTATAAGCTATAAAAGCATATACCAAACACTGCAATAGCACTTACAATAATTTCAATTATCAATTTCTTGCTGTGAACCAACCTATAGAAAAGACCATTTTACCGAAAGAAACTATTTCTTAATGATACGGTAATCTTGATATAATGCAGCAATTGTCCTTTTGCATTTGCACAAGACAACAACCATGAAAAATATCTACATTGGTATATTTTGCTGCTTACTTGTTATTACTACTTATTCACAGAATATTACAGGAAGTATCACGGATAAACGAACTAACGAACCACTTATTTCGGCTTCACTTAATTTAAAAAGTACCCGGGATGAAAACAAATCATTTAAAACTCTGACAGGTTTAAACGGAACGTTTGTTTTTAGAAATCTTTCAGAAGGCACTTATCAGCTTGAAGCAAAGTTTATTGGTTATGCAGATACCAGCTTCACTATTGTTTTAAGTAGCGCTTCACAAATATTGTCTGTTCAACTAAACAGAAGTGGGGAGGAACTAAAAGAAGTTACCGTAGTTACAAGCAGAGACAGGGGAACTGATTTATCTGCTTTGTTAGCTGACCGCAGATCAGCCCAGATACAGAATTCACTTTCTGCAAAAGCTATTGATATATCTCCGGACATTTCTGTGGCTAATGTA
Organism: Ilyomonas sp.; assembly: GCA_965199845.1. Lineage (GTDB taxonomy): Bacteria > Bacteroidota > Bacteroidia > Chitinophagales > Chitinophagaceae > Ilyomonas. The sequence goes on along the minus strand of CBDATZ010000045.1, from coordinate 72,015 downwards.
ACCCAACGTATTTCAGGTGTTTCGCTGGAAAGAAGTACAAATGGTGAAGGTCAGTATGTGATTGTGCGTGGAATGGATAAACGTTATAATTATACACTTGTAAATGGCATTAAAATACCAAGCCCTGACAGTCGCAATCGTTATATTCCCTTAGATATTTTTCCGGCAGATTTGCTTGACAGATTAGAAGTTACCAAAGCACTTACGCCAAATATGGAAGGAGATGCGATTGGCGGTGTTGTGAATATGATTATGAAAGATGCGCCAACAAAATTTAGCATCAGGGCAAATGCAGCTTTAGGTATGGCGCAAAAATTTGCAACGGAAGATTATACAGATTTTCATCATTCTGCCAGTCTTAACCATTCATCCAGATATGCTAACGGAGAAAATTATATTGCTACGATAAAAGATTTTCCAAATAATCCCTGGAATTTCTCCAACAAGAAAAATCCCGTTGCCTCCTGGCTCGGGTTATCGGCTGGCGGTCGTTTGTTCAATAACAAACTCGGGGTTTTGGTAGCAGGAAGTTATCAAAACAACTACAGGAACGTAAATAGTGTTTTCTTCAATACAGAAACTGATCTGGCAAACGGAACACCAAAGTTAACAGACATCGAAGCCAGAAATTATTCGATTCAGCAACAACGTATCGGCTTACACGGAAGGCTCGATTATAAGTTTAACGAAGCCAATAAAATAAACCTGTATGCGGGCTATTTTAATTTACAACGCAATGAATATCGTTACTCGTCCGATACAAATCTGGTATTAGGCAGAACGTTTGACGCCGTTCCGACAGAAGGGATTGGCAGAGTTGGTAATTCTATCAGAACGTATCATGATATACAACAGGTTTTCAACGCTACATTGAATGGAGAACATCATTTGTTCCCTCACTTTATTATGAACTGGACAGCGGCTTATTCAAAAGCAACGGATAATCGCCCTGATGAAGCAACTCTTGAACTGACAACAGGAGTTTCAATTAACCCGGATACAAAAGAAATTGTACAGGCACCTCTTAACTTAGACCAAAGTTCTTATCGTGAATGGTTGTATAGTTCGGATGAAGATAAAAGTGGTTATCTCAACTTTACTTATCAATCTGATATTGGCAAATTGAAAGCCGATTGGTCGCTTGGCGGCATGTATCGCAATAAAACGAGGAACAGCAGTTACGACCAATATACACTTCGCCCGAATCCCGGCATCCAGTTATATGATGGCGATATCAGCAAGAACACATTTGATGTATTTAACCCGCAAGGTTCTTCCACAGATGCTTTAAACTATTCTTCAAAAGAAAATGTTGGTGCTGCCTATGCCATGGTTAAATTGCAATACAATAAAATCGAAGCGACAGGTGGTGCACGCTTTGAGAATACAGATTTGTCATGGAATTCAAATGTGCCCGAAACAGTTAGTGGTAAAACAGGTTCTATTCATTACTACGATGTGTTGCCGAGTGTACATATCAAATACGGAATTACAGACAAGCAGGCGCTACGGCTTTCTTATTTTTCCGGTATCAGCCGACCCAACTTTTATGAAGTAATACCGCATGTAGGCGGAGATCCGGAAGCCGATTATTTGGAAGTAGGAAATCCTTATCTGAAAAGAACAACAGCAGAAAATTTTGATCTTCGATATGAGTGGTTTCCTAAAGGCTTAGATCAATTGCTAGCCGGCGTTTTTTATAAGAATATCAAGAACCCAATCGAATATGCATTGGAGGATATCGGAACCAATACTTATTATACACCGGATAATTTTGGAACAGCTCACAATTATGGATTTGAAGCTGATATCACTAAGTTTTTCAGACAATTCGGCTTCAAAGCAAACTATACGTATACAGACTCAAAAATTACAACGTTAAAAGTTAGGCGTTATAGCAATGGCACAAACCTGTTGGCAGATTCTGTAAATCAGAGTCGCCCGTTGCAGGGGCAATCAAAGCATATTGCTAACTTTTCTCTCCTGTATAAAGATGATAACCGTTTGGGCTTAAACGCGCAACTGGCTTTTACTTATACCAGCCGAAGAATCAACACAGTATCGCAGTTCCTGGATAATGACATCTGGCAGAAAGGTTTTGCTCAAATGGATTTTTCAGTGGAAAAACGAATCGCAAAACGCTTCTTTGTGTATGCAAAAATCAACAACATTCTCAATACACCATTTCAGCTTGAAATCTTACAAAAAAATAACGGTTCAATCATTAATGTGCCTTATCAAAAAACAAATGATTATATATTCATCCGGAAAGATGTGTATGGAACCAATTATTTACTTGGTGTAAAATTCAGAATGTAAATCAAATCGTATGAAATCTTTTTTTCCATATTCGTGGCTGGCTTCTTGGCTTTTATTAATTCTTACTTCTTGTCATAAAGAAGAAACTGTAGATGTATCCACAGCTAAAATCACATCGGGTCAGGCAATCACATCTGATACGTTGACCGGAAGTATTAAGGGAACTTTAATAAGCGGTAAAACATATTATTTCATCACAGATCTTACGGTAAATGCAGGCGATACGTTACTGATGCAAGCCGGCTCAAAATTGATTTCATTAGGCGATGGATCTTCTACGGAAGCGAGTCCGCAAATCAGTGTAAATGGAACTTTTATAAGTCTTGGCACAGAAGACAATCAGAATTTTATTACCCTTCCGGATGACAAGCGTAAGAATGAAAATATAAACAAAGGATTTTGGGGTGGTATTCAGTGTAGTGCCACCAGCGGCGATCTTGTTATCAAATGGACGCATCTGGAATTTGCCGGTGGTCCGGCAGGCCCGGCTGCTGATCCGGCGGTATATACTGCCGGTGACCCGCGTTATACAATTGCATTTACAAACCAGGATGCCAATTGTATTGTTGAAGATTCATGGATATTTGGAAGTACCGATGATGGGATGCGCGTTTTGCGAGGAAAGATAAGCATCATGCGGAATACTTTCGAAGCTTGCGGGAAAGCTGGTGGTGAATCAGTAAACCTGAAAGGTGGAACCGTTGGTGACGTAGCATACAATTTATCCATTGGCGCAGCTACCAATTCCTTCAAAGCTTCTAATAGTGGTGGCAGCGATGTTCAAACCAATGTAAATGTTTACAACAACACAATGATTAACGGCGGGATGCGACAAGTAAAGTCAGGACGTGGCGGCTCTATCAATTACGAAAAAGGTGCACAGGGCATGATTTACAACAATATCATCGTAAACTGCCGCTTTGGATTGCGTTTGACAGATGATGCTGATACGGCTCACATTGCTTATAACAATCAGTTCTATTATGGAAATACCGACTACTTTATTTCTCAGTTTAATGCATCTGATGGCGTAGAAAAATCGCAAAGCAATGACATTAGAAGCACAACAGCCAAAACAAATAATGCGATGTTTGCCACGTATGATGTTGACATGTTTGACTACGGTACAGTAACACCACCACTCGATATTTCTTCCATGCCATTTTCAATTATTACAGCGACTGATTATAACTTTAGTTTATTGCCTGGCTCACCAGCACTGAAAGCCAGCTTTACAGGCTTTCTGCCTCTTCTTGCCGTACCGCAAGGAGGCTTATATGGTGCTACCACTGATGCACCGGGTGTTGATTTAGGTGCGTATCAATCTAACGGTTCAGGTAATCAACATTACCAATCAAGCCTTAACGTTAAGTAATGTTTTTTTGCAGGCACGTATTGCTACTTTTTTTTATCATTTTATACACCCAATTGCGGGCACAGGAAACTGTGCCTTTATTTTTAGGAACCAAAACAACGTATCATCCTTTACAACATCATTACACGCCAGCTCCTGTAGGTTTTCAGCCTGTATTTATCAATTATGTTGGCAGACACGGAGCCAGGTTTCTTACTAAACCCGGCAGCGATGTATCGGTAAGCGACATATTGCAACAAGCGGCAGATAATAACGGTTTGAGAGAAACAGGAAAAGCGATTTTGCACACTGTTGAGCAATTTAATAAAGCTGAAAAAGGCAATTATGAAAATATCACTTTGTCAGGTGCGGATGAGCAAGCAGGAATTGCCAAAAGGATGTATAACGATTATAGAAACGTTTTTGAAAATAAACAAATAGAATCTTACGCAACAACAAAAGTAAGAACACAGCAAAGCGCAAAAGCTTTTCTGCAAGGCTTTCCCGAAGCCATCAACAAGAACATCAATACAAACATCATTGCTGATTCTGTTGATACGTTGCTTCGTTTCTACGACATGTCACCGGCTTATGATAAGTATAAACAAAATGAGTCAATACAAAAACATCTTGATTCGCTGCAGCGGGATGATAGAATGAATGAAGTGGCAAATCGCATCGCTCATAAAATATTTACTACATCTTTCTTTCAACAACTATCAGCCAATAAAATAATAGCTGATTTTGGTTCAGGCAAGAAAAAAACGGTTGATAAAACCGCATTTGCAGAAGCGTTGTATGATTTATATACAATCTGGTTTTCGAGTGTAGAGGAAATACAAAAAACATGTAGCTGTAAACCCATCAATACAATCAGAAATGCTTTTACAAATACTGATTTGCAATGGCTTGATTTGATGAACAACGCAGAAGATTTTTATATGAAAGGACCTGCTGAAAATACAGCAGGTATTCAGATAATAATATCCAAATCGTTACTGGAAAACTTTGTACAAGCAACCGATTCTGTTGTGAACGGCAGTACAAATAAGGCAGCCATTTTACGCTTTACACACGCAGAAGCCATTTCACCTCTTGCAACACTGTTAGGCATACCGCAGGCAAGCCAAGAAAGCTTTTCCGTTTACGAATTTCAAAAGCAATGGCAGGCTTCTCAAATCATTCCTCTCAGCGCAAACATTCAATGGATACTTTATCGCAATGGAACAAAATATTTATTAAAGGTTTTATTAAATGAGAAGGAAGTGGCTTTGCCGTTACCAACAAATAGATTTCCTTATTATGACTGGAAAATAGCAAAAGAATATTACAACAGCAGATTAAAGAAAATTAGTGCAGAATAGTAATTCACTTGTGCTGAATAAACGTGTCTTGCTTTTTCATTCTGCACAAACGAGTGCAATCATTCATGGTAAAATAAGCTCATTGTATTTAAGCGCGGTATCTATGGTTGATGTAAAATGTGTGAATGGAAATGATTTGCTTACTAAGTTTAATGAGTAATATTTACCACTGTGCCGGGTTCCTTTATATATTATTTTTTTAATGAGCAACGAATCGCCCGGCGTTAATAAACTTACTACCAAATCATTGGCTCTATCCTGTTCCGGGTCACTTCTGTCATTATATTGATATTTGAGGTCAATATCATGGTTAATTAACAACGGCAGGTTCACAAAGCTTTTAAATCCAACTCCGCGATACCAACCATGTTCATCAGAACCTTTGCCGATAATCAGGTATTGACCCGTTATTAATTGTTGATTAGAATTTAAAAATAGGGTATCATCTTTTAACCGAACGGTGTAAATATCTGCCTGGGCTTTTAAAACTGAAAATGATGACAGAAGAAATAAGAAAAGTATTGCAAAAAATGGTTTCATCAAACGGTTTTATTTGCTTTCAATATAAAGTTTTTATTGATTTCATGCTCTTTCAAATTAACCGCAGAAATGCCAAGAATGAGATTTTCAATATCTGAATCGGTGATTGGATCTTCTGGAAATTTTATATGATGATTAATTAGTTGTCTCGGTGTAAAACAGATTGGCACTTCATTATATCCATGAATATTATTTGTGTTTGTATCTATCATGGTGTTTGATTGTTGCGCAAAAGTGAACGAAATATTATCAAATGTCAAGAGGCATTCAAAAAGATAACATTGGATGCAACGCTTTTACAGAAAATCTAATCATAATATTCGTTCTTTTTCAAGTCAAATTTCTTTACTCGCAACTATAAAACTTATAACAACATGCGTCTTACACTATCATTCCTCCTCTTTCTTTGGCTGACATTTTTTGTTTCTTCCTGTCATAAAAAAGAAGATACGCCAATTTATTCCTGTGATGGCAGCAGAACGGTAATAGATACACTCGTAAATAAAAGCGGAAGTTTATTGTTTGACAGTATGCATAACGTTTATATGGTACGGTTGGTTCCCGTTGGCACAATTGACAATGTTGATATTATATATTTTATGCAATACACCGGGAGAATTGCCTAAAACCGGAAGCGTTGTTACTGTAAGCGGCTATGTGCGATCTTCTACACTTGCTCCAACGGTTTACGGAACACAAGAGTATGAACTGGAAGTAACAAGTTTAAAATAATAAAAACATGAGGCAACAAAGGCTTCTGTTTTCATCTCTTTTATAGAAATAAAAGTATCATCAAATGAAATCAGTTGTTTGTTTGGCTCTTTTATTAGGTATTATATTTCTAAGTTTTTGTTGCCGGAAAGACAAGCCTTCGCCTGATTTATTGCCGGCTGCCACCCAAACAAGACAAAACACATTCGGCTGTAAAGTAAACGGAATTCCCTGGCTACCTTATTACAAGTGTGGCATATTTACAAATCCTTGCGGAGAAATGCAAACAACTTTCCACTCTTCTCCATCAGGCTTTGTATTGCCTTTGAATTTTAGTTTTGGCTTTCAAAGAAAACAGAATGATTCTTACAGTTCATTTATTATTTCTACCCTTCCTGTTAATCAGTTTTCCTTGTTTAAAACAGGCAATATATTCGATTCGATAGCTATCGAATATAGAGATGAAGATAAATTGTATGCGAGCTACGGCTATCAGAATTTATTTACAGATCCGCATGATTATTTTACAATATCAAAACTCGATACTATAAATAAAATTATCTCCGGAACTTTTGGTTTTATACTTCGTTATGGTTCCGATTCAATCGTTATATTCGACGGAAGATTTGATTTTTCGTTAGATGGAATCTGTAAATGTTCACATGAGTAACCCTAATAATAGAGAGAATCATAAAGCAAGGAAAAGTTGTAGTACCTATAATATTAATTTAATCGAAGGATAACATTAGGATAAGATTCTATTCATATTGGTACTTGTTCTTTGCTTGTAAACAAGACCACATGAAAAGAAATTTTTACACCTTCTGCAAAACAACAAAAGCGGCTAACGCTACCCGCTTAGTTGCCGGATTTGCAGGCTTGCTGCTAACCACCGCTTCCTTAAACAGTTGCCAAAAGGTACGCAACCACCTTCCGTTTTCGGTTGAAGTAAATAAAGTAAATCATGTTGTGGTTATCTACCTGGAAAACCACAGCTTCGATAATTTATACGGTCAGTTTGCAGGCGCAAACGGACTGGCAAATGCAACAAGTGATAATATTACACAGGTAGATGCTGCCGGTTCACCTTATTCATTTCTTCCTCCGGTGCCGGGTTCTACAGCATTTCCAACCAACCTTTCCAATACATTATTCAACATAGATCAGTATGTGCCAAACGATATGATGACGCCCGATGTATTGCATCGTTACTACCAGGAGCAAATGCAAATTGATGGTGGTAAAATGGATAAATACGCTTTGTATAATACAACGGGAGGATTGTCGCAGGGATATTACCAAACCGATTTGTTACCATTGGTTGGCATGGCACAACAATATACCTTATGCGATAATTTTTTTCATAGCGCATTTGGTGGCTCTTTCTTAAATCACCAATGGTTGATTGCTGATGCCAGCCCTGTATTTCCAAACGCTCCATCAAGTATGATAGCGCAGTTTGATTCGGCAGGTAACTTACTAAAAGATGGTGCGGTAACGCCTGATGGTTACGTAGTAAATACGAGCTATTCTGTAAACGCTCCGCACCCTGCCAGTGCCGATCCGACTACATTGGTGCCAAATCAAACAAATCCCACTATCGGTGACAGGCTGAGTGATAAGAAAGTTTCATGGGCCTGGTATTCAGGTGGCTGGGATAGTGCTTTAGCAGGTCATCCCGCACCGACTTTTCAATACCATCATCAGCCGTTTATTTATTATGCCAATTACGCGGATGGAACGCAGGCTAAGAAAGATCATTTGAAAGATGAAACTGAGTTTATTGCGGCTGCTAAAAACGGAATGCTTCCCAGTGTATCATTTGTAAAACCAGTAGGTTTGGATAACGAACATCCCGGATATTCTGATGTAGCCAACGGTGAAAATCATACAGTTGAATTAATAAACGATGTGCTTACCGGACCTGACGGCAAAGACGCAGTAATTATTATTACGTATGATGAAAACGGAGGTTTTTGGGATCATGTGGCGCCACCTGCCATTGACCCGAAATGGGGACCTGGCACACGCGTTCCGGCTATTATTATATCTCCTTTTGCAAAACGTGGTTTTGTTGATCATACGCAATATGAAACAGCCAGCATTCTTTCTTTTATAGAAGAAAGGTGGAATTTAAAACCATTGTCTTCGCGCGATAAAAATGCAAATCCGCTACGCAATGCTTTTGATTTTACACCAACTGTAAATACAAAGAATTAGTACAATTATCCTTTTATAAAAAACAAAGCAAGGAGCAGCCCAATAAGCTGCTCCTTCACAATTTAAGGAATGAAGAAACTGATTTTAATAACTTTGTTATTTGCTATAACCACTGTGTTTGTTTTATTGTCTTGCAGACAAAATAAAACGTCTCCTGAAAAGCAAATTGCGCAAGTATTGGTGACACAGGTTGACAGCTTTAGCGCTTCCTGTAAAGTGCTTGAAACAGCAATCAGCAAAACAACTGCAAATGAAAAAAAACTACAGAAATTATTTCTGCAGGCAAGATTAGCTTATAAACGTTTTGAATGGGCGGCTGAATACTTTGAACCGGCTACTTCAAGAATGGTAAATGGCGCACCGGTAGAAGAAGTGGAAGTATCCGGACAAGTATTTGAGCCAGCCGGTTTACAGGTAATTGAAGGTTATTTATTTCCATCTTATGATACGGCTAAACGAAATGATTTGCTTCAGCAGCTCTCTGGTTTGGTATTGCGTTGTACTAAATACAAATCGCATTTTACCAATGTAGCCATGTTTAACTGGCAGGTGTTTGATGCTGCCAAGTTGGAAGTATTCCGGGTAGAAACAACAGGCATTGCAGGCTTTGACGATCCTTTGTCTCTTCAAAGTATGACGGAATCTGCGGAAGCATTACAAAGTCTGCAAAATATACTTTCATACTATGCCGATAACGAAAGAAATAAAATCATAAATAATAATATTCGCGCTGCTGTTGTTTATCTTCAACAGCACAACGATTTTAATGCCTTTAACCGGGCTGAGTTTATTCTTACCTGCGCTAACCCTTTATCAACGCATATTGCAAAACTGGAAGAGAATTTACACCTTTCTCTTACCCGTTATAACCGGCTGTTGAATCAGGACGCCAAAACTTTATTTGACACTAACGCCTTTAATGTAAATGCGTATTCGCCCAATCCGTCTTCTTTTGTTACACCTCAAAAAATTGCTTTAGGTGAACGGTTGTTTGCAGATCCCATTCTTTCCGGGGACGGCACAAGAAGTTGCCAATCTTGTCATCAGCCAGATAAAGCTTTTACAGATGGTCTGGCAAAAAACACGATCATCAGCGGCAACCAGGTTTTGAAACGAAATACGCCCACTTTACTGAATGCAGCGCTGCAATCGGCACAGTTTTATGATCTGCGTGTAAATACGTTGGAAGATCAGTCGTTAGACGTTGTTCAAAGCACGGTTGAAATGCATGGCTCTCTTACAACATCCGTTCTTAAATTATGGAATGATGCTTCTTATCGTCAGCTGTTTGCAAACGCTTTTCCAAAAGAAAACAGAAACAATATTGATACTACAGAAGCGATGAATGCCATTGGTTCTTATGTACGTAGTCTGGTTAAACTGAACAGCCGTTTTGATGAATATATGCGAGGCAATAAAGCTGCCCTGAACAACAATGAAATAACAGGTTTTAATCTGTTTATGGGAAAAGCAAAATGCGCTACCTGTCATTACCTGCCTTTGTTTAATGGTACTTTTGCGCCAAGATACATGAAAACGGAAGCTGAAGTAATTGGTGTTCCCCAATCATTACAAAGCAAAGAAGTTGATAGCGATGAAGGGAGGTATGATATTATTAAAGTGCCTTCTTTTCATCACGCGTTTAAAACACCAACTCTTCGCAATACAAACAGCACAGCGCCTTACATGCACAACGGTGTATTTGCTACTTTGGAAGAAGTGGTGGCATTTTACAACAAAGGCGGTGGCGCAGGTTCCGGAATGATTATAAAAAATCAAACGCTGTCTGCCGATGCATTGAATCTTACAGAAGAAGAACAAAAGAATCTGATTGTCTTTATAAAGAGTTTAAACAGCCGGTAAAATAAAAAGCCTGACAAGAATATCAGGCCGGTTGCACATGATAAAAGCTTTCTGTTGCAAATCTCATTATTCACTGTAAACAAACAGTAAACAGAAAATTAAGGAATTACTAATTACTTATAAAGTAAGCTCGGCTGCCATCGTCAATACAATCTAAATAAAAGGAACTGCCATTAAGATAATGGCAGTTCTTGTAATCATCTTAACCTTATCGGCAAAATTAACTTACTGTTACTTTTCCCTTTTAGCAAAGGATTTTTAATCGCCGGATTTACCTTTTCAGATTCATTTAATACAGTAAGATCGTGATTATACTTATAGTAATTATTATATTGGCTTTGTTCTTTGATTATACCAATGGGTTTCACGACTCGGCTAATTCCATTGCTACAATAGTATCAACTAAAGTACTTACTCCTTTCCAGGCAGTTATTTGGGGAGCTTCGTTTAATTTTGTCGCGTTCTTCGTTTTCAGGGATCATAAGGTAGCGGGTACTATTGCCAGTATTGTAGAATCTTCGCTTATTAATTTTCATCTTATCTTATCAGCTATTATTGCGGCAATTACCTGGAATTTAATTACCTGGTGGTTTGGTATTCCGTCAAGTTCATCTCACACTCTTATAGGTGGTTTATCTGGTGCAGCTATTGCAGCTGGTGGTTTTTCGGGTGTTAATGCAGCCCCGGTATGGAGTGCTGTTTTGTTTATGTTTCTCTCACCAATGATCGGGTTGGTATTGGGTTTCATTGTTACAGTTGTAGTTGTTCACCTGAGTAAACATAGCAACTATACGAAGGCTGAAAGACATTTTAAACACTACCAATTACTGTCGTCGGCAGCGTTAAGTTTAGCACATGGAGGTGGTGATTCTCAAAAAACAATGGGTGTGATTTATACAGCTTTATGGTTTTATTCCAAATCAAAAGGAAACAATCAGCCGCTTCATTCTTTTGCGATGCCTGATTGGTTGCCGCTTTCGTGCTATACGGCTATTGCGTTAGGCACTTTATCGGGAGGCTGGCGTATTATAAGAACGATGGGACATCGCATTACCAAGATAACACCATTAGAAGGTGTCTGTGCAGAAAGCGCAGGAGCGTTAACTATTTTCTTTGCCGTTTTGTTAGGCATACCCGTAAGTACAACCCATACTATTTCCGGCGCTATTGTTGGTGCTGGCGCAACAAAGCGATTTAGTGCCGTAAGATGGGGTATCACTTATAATCTTACCTGGGCCTGGGTTTTAACCATTCCTGTCAGCGCTTTAGTAGCCATGTTTGTTTACTTTATAGTAAGCCTGTTCTAACTAGTTTTGCTAAAATTAACACCCGTTATAAATCAGCTTTGTAAGACATTCCTGTATTATCATCTGATAAATTATCAGCTAATTCATCCGCTGATGTCTTTTCTTCACTTGTCAGTTCAACTGCATCCGATGAATTTGATTTGGTTGAAGTAATACTATCGGTTAAATCGAGATTTTCAATGTTTTCATTTATAATCGGCTCATCAGGATGATCAGAATGACGATGAATCAGTTCACGGGGAGAGAGTGATTCCTTTTTCTTTTCTCCATTTTCATTGTTGTTCATATAGCATGAATTTACTTGTAAAGTAAAAGTTGTTTCCTGTAAAATAAGGCTCTTTACTAAAAGATAATATTGTTTGTGCAACAGTTTTTCTAATGATAAAAATATACGCAAAAGATAGAAAACAGTAGCAACTTACGTGCTAATGTGATTATCAAAAGCTATAATTCTCACCACAACAGAGTATATCAGTTAATGTTTAGATAACATTTGCGTAACGATGAGGTAACATGCTAAACAGACATTTGCGCGACAAATTAACTTCATGATCAGATTTTTAATGAGCTTACTTATTGTAGGCTTTGCTATACCGGTTTTTTCTCAATCCACTACCTCAATTAAACTATCCGGTAAAATTACAGATGCTGTAACAACATCACCGGTTGTAGGCGCTTCGGTTGTTATTTCATCTACAAAAAAAGGAACTAAAACAGACGTTGAAGGAAACTTCTTTTTACAGGTAATAGCGGGTGAAAATTATACAATTGAAATTTCAAGTGTTGGTTACCAATCAAAGGTTGTAAACGATATTAAATTGCAATCTAACGATAATGCGGCCGTAAACGTAGCATTGCAACCTGTTACTGCAGAATTAAACACGGTAGTTGTTACATCAAGTGCCCGTCGTGAAGGAGTTGCATCTTTATATACAACTCAAAAGAATGCTTCCGCCATTTCTGATGCTATTTCATCAGAGATTATCCGCAAATCGCCTGACCGAAATACCAGTGAGGTGTTGAGACGTGTTAGCGGAACATCTATACAAGACAATAAATTTGTAATCATACGTGGACTTAGTGAACGTTATAACAGTTCTCTTTTAAACAATTCTATATTACCAAGTACAGAGCCTGATAAAAAAGCATTTTCATTTGATATTTTACCATCTTCCTTAATAGATAACGTTACTATTTTTAAATCGCCAACTCCCGATTTGCCGGGCGATTTTGCGGGCGGCGCTGTAAAAGTATCAACCAAAGATTATCCAACCCGTGCTCTTGGTGAGTTGTCTGTTTCTGTAGGTTACAACTCGTTAACTACTGGCAAAAATTTTTATAAAGGCTATCCGCAAGGATCATTGGATTGGCTGGGTTTTTTCGATAATAAAAGATTGATACCGGGCTCTTATACACAAAATCGCGGCTCTCAGTTTATTAATCTGCCGGCAGATGTAAAACAGGGAATTACAAAACAGTTTCCAAATACATTCGGCTCACAGGTAGCGAATATGAGCCAGCCTAATTTAAGCATTGGTTATACAGGCGGTAATACCAAATTGCTGAACGGAACAAAAAAAATCGGTTACATCTACGCAGTTACTTATAACAATGGCAGACGTATTGCCGAACGAAACAGAGATGAGTACGAGCAATATAATATACAGGCATACGATTACAATACGACTAACTATGATATGCGCAGTACCTTGTCTGGTTTGTTGAATGTTACGTACTCATACGGTAAAAGCAAAATTTCATTAAAGAACTTATACAACAACGATTTCGTAAGCACGTTAGGAATACGAAGTGGTGAGAACGTTGTTAACGGAACCGGACCACAGGACAAGTTCTATTATAAAAGCAACAATACAGAAGCGGCATCGAATGGTATTTTAAATTCTGTTTTGGAAGGATTGCATAGTTTGAAAAGCAACTGGACGATAGACTGGAATGCATCGTACGGATTAACATACAGATGGCAGCCAGATCAGCGCATCTTAACCTTTCATACTCAAAACGCAGTTGACCCAACTTATTACCTGACACTGAGTAATGAAAACTCTCCGGAAATCACAAATGCGGGTCGTGTGTATTCATTCTTAAAAGAAAATATTTATGGCGCGAACATTAATGCGGTAAAGCAATTCAATTGGAATGGTCGCGTTCAAAAACTAAAGTTTGGAACCAGCAATTATTATCGTGACAGAAATGTACAGGTTGATGCATTAGGTTTTGCTTACTTGTTTGGCTACTCTACAAATCCTATTAAAGAAACAAAAGGAACAACTTATAATAATATTTTCAGCCCAGGAAATATAAATGCCAATCATCTTACGTTAGCTAATATATCAGCCCTTTCTACCGATTACGATGGCACAGGTTTATTAAATTCAGGTTATATAATGCTGGATAATAAGTTCTCTGACAAAATAAAACTTACCTGGGGTGTGCGTGCTGAAAGATATTTACAAAAGCTGGTAACAGTTGGAAAGGCTGATGTAAAATTAGATAACACCGATATTTTACCATCAGCATTGTTTACATATAGCGTTAGCCCAAAAACAAATATACGTGTAGCTGCTTCACAAAGTGTTAATCGCCCTGAATTCAGAGAACTGGCAACGTATCGTGTTTATGATTACGAAAATGCGATACTGATAGTAGGAAACAATGAACTGGTAAGAAGTAAAAATACCAACGCTGATTTACGTTATGAATGGTTTCCCAATGCAGGCGAAATCATTTCGGCAAGTATATTTTACAAGTATTTTAAAAACCCGATTGAACAAACTAACCAGGCAAATGATGTATATAGTTTTGCCAATGCAAAATATGCAAATACGTATGGTATAGAATTAGAGTTAAGAAAACGCCTTGGTTTTATTGGCGGAAACTTCTTTAACCATCTTACCTTTTATACCAATGCGGCTTACATAAAAGGTTCCGTAAAGATTGATACTTCTGCTACATATAACAGCCCGATGCAAGGTCAATCTCCATATCTTATCAACGGTGGTTTAACATATAGCACAGACAATGATAATCTTTCTTTTAATATTCTTTATAACCGTATCGGACCTCGTTTGAAGTTTAGAGCTGCCAACGGCGCCGGTAAAAATGTATATGAAAAACCAAGAGATGTATTAGACGCATCGGTAAGCAAAAAGCTTTTAAAAAGCAAGATGGAAATACGTCTTACTGTAAGTGATATTCTTGCGAATCCATACGTTTGGTACTATAAGTTTGATGTCAATCCTTCTTCTACAGCTTTTAAATCTTCTACCGATAGAATTATGAACAGCTATAAATATGGTTCTACTACAACATTAAGCTTACGATACACTCTTGGCAAGTAGGTTTCATAATAATTTGGTAAACCAGCCGTAACCTTTTGGTAACACACATCTGATACTTTGCACACTTAAACAGAATAATAATTATGAAGAAAATTGCATTCGCAATTGCAGCCGGAATCATGTTAACAATAGCATCGGTTTCGTGTAAAAAAAGCGATGATCAGCCGACGCCTATTGATACAACAGGCAATGGCGGCGGCTCTACACCAGACACAGCTAAAGATGTGTACATCCGTGGCACTATTTCGGCAAGCCAAACCTGGGTTAGTACAAAAACATATCATTTACGTGGTTATGTATATGTAACCGATGGTGCCGCATTAACAATTGAACCCGGAACGAAGATCGTATCAAACAGAGACTCTGCCGGTGTTTTAGTTATCTATCGCGATGCTACTATTAATGCCTCAGGTACAGTATCAAGTCCGATTGTATTTACATCGGCCGAAACAACCCCGGCACCAGGAGATTTGGGAGGTGTTATATTAGTTGGGCAAGCAAAAGGCAATGGCAACCACAGTGTAATTGAAGGTGGTGTTGCTCCTGCATTTAGCGCTTTTGGCGGTACAGATGATACGCATAGTTCAGGTACATTAAAATACGTTCGTATTGAATATGCCGGTAAAGCGGTAAATCCGGGCGATGAAGTAAATGGTCTTTCTTTATACGCCGTTGGTTCAGGCACTACGATAGACTATGTTGAAATTATACGAGGCTTGGATGATGCGTTTGAATTTTTTGGTGGCGCTGTTAATTGCAAGCACCTTATTGCTTACAACTGCGCAGATGATGACTTTGATATGGATGACGGTTTCCGTGGAAAAATTCAATATGCCATTTCTATAAAAGATCCGGCTTTTACGGATAATAAAGGAACAACCGGAGACATATCAAACAACTTTGAAGTTGATAATATCAATCCATCTAATGGTTTCTTATTTAGCAGGGCTCCTATTACTTTTCCCGTGTTATCAAACTTCACTGCTATTGGGCCTAATAATGCAGCAGGCACAAGTGCAGATTATGGTTATGGTATGCGTTGGAGAAGAGGTTCTAAATTTATTCTTGCCAATTCTATTGTTTTAGGCGGTCAGAAAGCAGGACTTGATTTGGATGATGATTCAACCGTATCTTATTACAAACAAGGCATCAGCAAATTTTACAACAGCTTCTTAAATGCCGTTTCAAGTCCGTTTAAAATTGATAAATTGGTTAACACCGGTCTTTGGGATACAGCAAGTCTAAGAACACTAACATTAGGCGCAAATAAAAGTGTGTATTATACAGATCCGACTGCTGTTATGTTAACCGATCCGTTTAACGATGCAAGCCCTGATATAACACCAATGACAGGCTCGCCTGCATTAACAACAGCAACAGATTTTACACTTACCGAGTTAAGCGATGCTTTCTTTGATAAGGTTTCGTTTATTGGTGCGATGGATGCAACAACCGACTGGACAAGCGGCTGGGCTGTTTGGGGAAAATAAATGATTTTAATAAACTATGTTATACTAATTATCCCCGGCTCGCCGGGGATTTTAGTTCCATCTTTTGAATTTGCATCTTAAAATATTACCGTTTAAAAGTTGATTTGAAATTAGCTCCCGAGTTATTTACAATCAATCGGCAACCTGAGTTTATCACACCATTTGTAAGCGTTTTCTTAGCAATGATAAAAGAAACAAAACAAAATTTGCGTCAGGAATATCAGGATTTTCTACAACTTGATTACTTTGATAAGCTGGCATATTTTGATCTGCATTTTACTATCATTCCCTATACATTCCCCAGGTTTGATATCAAACTTTCCTGTTTACGAGATGATATCAGATTAACGCAACTGGTTGAGAATTTTTATAAAGAAGGCAGAAGCCGGCATATTTATGAAACGCAGGTTGAAGAAGATGGTAGTGTACTTAGTTTTGATATACGCCCTACCTCTTTCATGCAGAGAATTCAGTACAACAAATATATACTGGGTAAATTTCTCAAGGAAAAAGAGTCAATAAAAAACCATTTTCAGGATGAGTTAATGAATGTCAACGACCAGGACAAATGCATTAACGCACGAATTAATGAAATTCACTCAGTTATTGAATGGGTAGTGCAATCGATCCGAAATTTGAAGACACGTTTTTCCCTCCAAAATCAATTTCTCAAAGTCTTTTATAGTGGTTTTAAAGCATACCAGAACGGAAAAGAAGAGTCGGGACGAATACGGAAAAAATTTGTTGAAATATTTCTTTATAGTCAGGGCGTTTTGCTGGCTGATCATGTAAGATGGCTTGAGCATCTGCTTGAAAAAAACAGAAACAATCCTTCAAACAATATATCACAAAACCTCCGTTTAAAAATAGAACTTCTTCATAAATTAGGCGTCATTGATTTTCTTCTTGAAAACGTAAATGAAAAAGATAAAAACAACCATACACATTTAGCAGAATTAATTTATTTAATCACTTCTGAAAGTCAGAATAACCAAGTAAATATTCATGCTTATTTATCCTTCCCAAACAACGAAACCGGTTTAAAGCATTTACAAGATAAAAATATAAACAGCGTATTACGTATTCTTGATAGTTTACCTCTTTCTGCCAAATGAAATGGACTGTAATTTTATAAATCTATCACTTCCCTCACTCTTTATCATTACATTGTTAGGCATCATGCTAATTCATTAACCCATAAGACGATTGGTCTTAAGTATGATATTTTATGATCAATACTTTATCAGCTGCGGCAATCTCTGTTAATGAAACATACAATGGAAAAAAACGAACGTTAAACGTTCATTCGAAATGTTCGTTTATTATCTTATTGTTAGATTGCCAATGAATTTGTCCTTTTTTTCTTTTCCATTGTTATATTGTTCTTCTGTAAAAGGCAGAAAAGTATATTGATTTCATACTGGTATTTCTGTCAAATAATACGATTTAAATATATTTTGCATAATGCACAAACCAATCTCCATAACAATAGTTTTCTTTCTTTGTTTCCTTTGTTCAAAACATGTATTTGCCCAAAAAAAAGTACAGGTTTTATCAGTGCCCGCACAAACTGAGTATACCCATATTGATACCTCAAACATATCAGTATTAGCGAGCGGAAGATATATCACACCTGCCGGCAAAACTCTGCAGATTTCGCATGATCCCTTTGGCATTGCAGTATCGCCTGACGGAAGTAAAACAGTTACTCTTCATAATGGTGTGTTTACCATAATTGACAACAATACTTATACAACCACTACAATTGGTTGGGTTGGTGATGCGCCAGCCAGTAACGGCTCTCACTTTGTGTTGGATAGTTTTAAACGATCAATACCAACACCATTGAGCAATGGTTCTTTCTTAGGTGTAACATTTGGAAAAAGTAATAGTGTTGTTTATTTAAGCGGAGGTGATAATGGCAGTGTGATAGAATATGACGTTGATAAATTTGTGAAACTCGATTCAATTTCCTTAAATGGAACGATTGACGGATTTGATTATGGAGACAGCTTTACGTCAGATCTTATTTATAACGAAAGCAATGATGAACTGCTTGTATTAGATAGGGCAAACTACAGGATGGTTCGTATTAATCTTACAACCAAAAAAATAACAGCTTCTGTACAAACTGGTCGGTTACCGTTTGGTATCGCATTAAGCCCCGATCACCAGTTTGCGTTTGTAGCGAATGTAGGTATGTATGCTTACCCTTTGATGCCTGATCTTACGCCACAAAATTATGACAGCTTGCTTTTGCCCTGGCATCCTTATGGCAATGACACAAAAGAATCAATTAATGGTTATACCTGGAACGGTCGTCAAGTTCCCGGCTTAGGAAGTCCTAATGCACCGGAAGCAATGAGTGTTTACACAATTAATCTTTCAAACAACAAAATAACAGATCGTTTTAAGCCAGGTTTTCTGGTTGGAGAGATGATTGAAGGAGCAAAAGTAGTAGGGGGTTCAAGCCCAAATTCACTTGCTGTTGGCAGTAAGTATGCCTATGTTACCAATGCCACCAACGATAATATTTCTATCATTGATTACCGCAATCACAAACTACTTGGCAATATTCAGATAAAGACAAGTCCGCTGATTGATCAATACCGGGGGTTATTACCTTTTGGCATTGCTTTGAGCCCTGACGAAAAAACACTCTTTGTAGCATTGCTTGGCTTCAACGCTGTTGCAGTTATTGATGCTGAAAGCAGACAAACAAAAGGGCTGATTCCAACCGGCTGGGGGCCAACGAGGGTAAAGCTTTCACCTGACGGTAATTATTTGTATGTTGCATCCTGCCGGGGATATGGCGCCGGGCCAAATGGCGGAAAAGATTATGTGGCACCTGTACAGGGAACGTATATTGGTGACGTTCAGTTAGGCACTTTTCAAAAAATTATGGTGCCGAATTCAGCACAGTTAGCAGCCATGACGGCGAAGGTTTTGCATAATACATTTTCAACGGTTGAACTAACAGACGATGCAAAAAATCCATTGCCTGTATTACCAGGCTTGAGACAAAGCCCCATTAAATACATCGTATATATTACGAAAGAAAACCGTACTTATGACGAAATACTCGGGCAGCTAACAAATGCTATTGGCGATTCTTCTCTGGCAAGATTTGGAAAAGATGTAAAGATAAGTACGAAAGATAAAACACTGGTCCATATGAATGTGGCACCAAATCATCTTGATCTGGCACAAATGTTCGGCTTCTCTGATAATTTTTATTGCGACAGCGATGCTTCGATACATGGTCATCACTGGATGATGGGTGTCATTCCAAACGAATGGGTAGAAGCCAATTCGAGTGTTGATAAAACAGCCAAACTTTTCTCAAAAGCACCCGGCAGGCGATTCCCGGGATCAACTGGCAGTATGGACCCTGAAGACTATGCAGAGAGAGGCGGACTTTGGGAAGCATTAGATAGAAGCCACGTGTCTTTTTATAATTTTGGTGAAGCTAATGAAACCGCCCATAACCGGGAAGCCTGGACTGATACAGCAACAGGTTCAGGTCACGGTGTTGTAGTGCCCATTCAAAAAGCATTATTTACTCGTACCAGCCACAACTATGCAGGTTTTAATACCAACATTCCCGATCAGTTTCGGTTAAATCAATTTGAAACAGAGTTCAAAAAAAAGTGGTTATCCGGGAAACAAAGAATGCCTTCTCTTATTACAATTCAATTGCCCAATGATCATACGGCAGATCCAAGACCTGAGGAAGGTTATCCTTTTTATCATTCCTTTGTCGCAGACAATGATCTTGCCCTTGGCGGCATGTTACAATTCTTGTCACACACGCCTTACTGGAAAAACATGTTAGTGATTGTCACAGAAGATGATCCCCAAGGCGGCGTTGACCACATAGATGCCCATAGAAGCGTATTGATACTGGCCGGACCTTATGTAAAACACAATTATGTTTCGCATGAACATGCCAATTTTGGTTCTATTCTTAAAATGATTTATAATCTTTTGAATGTGCCGTACGTAAACCAGTATGATGCAACGGCAACAGGGCTGCAGGACTTTTTTACCAGTAAGCCTGATTATACACCTTATAAGCTGGTTTTTCCTTCTAAAGAAGTTTTTGATCCAAAGCTTGCCTTAAAAAAATTTCATAGGTATGATGACTGGCGAAAAGTTCTTAAAAGTGATGAAATGGATGATGAAGATGAACTGAGATCAAAGACTTATTTGCGTCAGGATACACACTAAGTTTAGTAACTCATTTTTCTTTATTGCCGGCTTTCTTAATAATTTAATATCAATTTATTAATATTAAGAACTTGGCACCTCATATAATTTTATACAATGATTTTCGAAATCGTATAAGTAGTCCTCCCTGCTTCTTCTGGCGGGGATTTTTAAATAACTTATCTAAGCCATTTATTGAAATATAATATTCAAACTTTAGAAATTGATTTATTGATACAACAAGTGTTGCATCAATTATAGTAGTTTCATTACAAAACAATGGCGTGTTATGCTATTTACTTTGAAACTTTTTGAAAATATTGATTCTACCTTTATTGTATCTGTCATTAAGCTTTCGCTTTAATTTCAAAAATTCTTTTTCAAAAAAATGATATGATAAGTAGCTGATGACTATAATAACAAGAAGGTTTTTTGGCAATCTGGAAAATGAACCAAACCTGCCATCTGTACTGGTAAATAGTTGTTGCCATATATAAATGCTAAATGACATTTTGCCAATTAAAACCACTATCTTTTGATTGAGGAATAAAAATAACAACCCCTCTTTTTGAATTAAAACGCACATTACAAACAAAGCAATACACAAGGTCGCTATGATGCTATTGAAAGATTGTAGCGAAACAAGATTGGTGTAAACAGGAACAACAATACATGGTAATATGAACAATAGAAAGCGGCTATACTTTTTTATAAAGTCAGCAGGAAGAATATTGCGAAACCAGAGAACGGAAAGAAGAGAACCAATCAGCACACCATCACTTTGAAACAGGATAAAAGCAAAGGTGTCGGCTAAGTTGGAAGCTGGTAATAAAGGGATGCGCCAGTAAGCGGCTTGTTTTATAAACGTTATGAGAAATAGAATAAACAGGATAATAATGTGAATATTCTTTGTAAATTTTTTTAAGATAAACGGGAACATAATATAATACTGTTCTTCCACAGAAAGTGACCAGAAGTGAGCCGTGTACCAACTGCCTTTGAAAGAACTGATATTTGCCAGAAACAAGGCAACACCAACAAAACAACGCAGAGGAACTTGTAAATGAAATATGGCATTTATGAGTGCCAACACAATAAGATAAAGGAAAACAAGTGGCAAAATGCGAAACGCTCTTCGCAAATAAAAATTCTTTAGCGAAACAGTTCCTGTTTTATGCTGTTCCTTAAGCAACAAGCTTGTAATCAGAAAGCCGCTGATAACAAAAAATATTTGTACACCCAGCAAACCAGTTTGTGTAATTATTTTTTTTGAAAAATCGGAAACCGGATAAACATCGCTTAGATGTGCGAAGAGTACGAGCGCAATACTAACTGTTCGCAGCCCGTCCAACGAGGGATAATAAGAAGCGCTTAATTCTACCGGTATGCTTAGGTGCATGTTGTGCCACTTGCTTTCTTTGTTCGAGTGCATACAGTTGTTGCTTTAGCGTAACTATTTTCTTTTCAAACGTAGATTGATATTGATGTTGCAGAACGGCATCATACTTAGGTAGTATATCAATCATTCCCTTTAATTGTTCTTCCTCTGATAATTTACTCCACGCTCCGGATTGAGCCATGCGATAAACTGACATTGGCTGATTAATAACAGCTGTATTACCAAATTGAGATACTGAAATATTAATCATCCATTCATAGCTGATAACGTCATATGTGGCTGAAGAAATTTTTTGTAACGCTACGCGCCTGTAACAGCAAGTAGAAAAATTATTACCGATAAACGGGTCGAGAATAATATCTTCAGCTGTAAAGAAACTCACCGATTCTTTTTTTTGCAAAAGGGGAGGTAGCAATGTATTTGTATCTACCTTTTCTGTATAGTAAAAATGGCTGCACGACATAATATGAGGATGTTCGTCAAGGAGTGCACATTGCTTTTTTATTTTCAGCTCATCCGTCCAATAATCATCACCTTCAAGTACAAATACATACTCGCCTCTGCACAGTAAAAATGCTTGCTTATAATTTTTTGTAATTCCTAAATTCGTCTTATTAGAAAGCACTTTCGCGTAAGCAACCCGATGTAATAAAGATTGCGCAATAAGTCTTGTATTGTCAGTAGAACAATCATCACAAACGATAATTTCAAAAGGCTCGCAGCTCCTTTGCATTAGAACGCTTTCTATAGCTTTTTGAATATAATTTTCATGATTGTAAGTAATCAATAAAATACTAATTTTCATAACATTCAATTTAGATTACTACGCCTTATTTGCCATGTGCGGCATTGTTTGGTGCAGAGAAGTTATGCGGCTTTTTTGTATGCTTTTATAATTAAGGAGAATAAACTTTGCCATTGAGAAATAATAATGGCTGGCTTCTTTTTTTAAAGTTATCATGCTTTTAAACCCTGAAATACCATAACGCAAGAATCGTTTAAGAAGAAAAGGCTTATAAGAACTTTGATTTGGATCGCATGCTGTGCTTAACAGGATTGTACTATCTCTTCTAAAATGCAAAATATGATTGCTGTGAAACTGCGATGACGATAAGTTTCTATCATGGCAGACAAAGGCTGTAGGCAGAATACCAATTTTAAAATGGTGATACAATGTACGATGTGAGTAGTTATCATCTTCTCCATAAAAAAAGAAGGCCGGATCAAATCCACCCACTTTTTCAACACATTCTTTTGTTAGCATCCAGGCTGCAGCGCATATAAATTTTGTATGGATGATTTTTGCATCAACTTCTTTATTAATTAGTGTTGAAAGCAACAGCAAATGAATGTCGGATTTCAGAAGATACCGGTAAAAGTTTCCGTCAAAATCATTACCGCTGCCATTAAGTTGTACAGGGCTAAGAATACCATATTCAGGATTTGCCATTTGAGCCGTTATCAGCTTGCTGATACTACTTCGCTCCACGTATGCATCCTGGTTAAGTAATAAAAGGTGTGTAGCACCTTGTTGTAAAGCAGTTAGCATTCCCATATTGGTTGCCTTACCGTAACCTAAATTGTTTGCAGTAATGGTAAGATGAACATCAGGAAAATGATTTTGAATAAACGATGTTGTACCATCTGTTGATCCATTATCAATTACCAATGTATGAACCGGATAATCACTTTCAGCCAAACACTGCAGGCATTTCTGTATCCAGCGCATACCGTTATAAGTCACAACAATACAATAAACCCTTGTTTCATTTATCATCTTTGGGTTAAGCTTTTTCGTTTAGCCAAGTAAGTAACTACATCGCTTAGTTTTGTAAGATATAGGCTGGGTAAAAATAAAACCAAACACGAATTAGTAATTAAAACAAATCATTACCATTTATGCGCTTTTCATTACTGATAGCTCATTACAACAATGCAAAATACTTAGATGCCGCTATCCGAAGCGTGCTGGCGCAGAGCTATGATGGTTGGGAAATTGTACTGATAGATGATGCATCGACAGACAATTTTGAAGAGGTAATCAGCCAATATAATGGTAATGAAAATGTCAGAGTTTACCGAAACGAAAAGAACAGAGGTTGTGCATATACCAAATGGCGTTGTGCCAGAGAAGCAAAGGGCGATATTGCAGCTTTTCTTGACCCTGATGATACTTTGCATCCTGATGCTTTACGTATTATGAGTAAGGCTCATCAGCAACATTCTTTGCACAGTATTATTCATTCCACGCATTTTGTTTGCAATGAAAATCTTGCTGTTCTTCGCGTAGCCGAATATCCAAAGGCTTTACCTGCTAATACACCTTACCTGTTGGTGAATGATGGTAGCATTCATCATTTCGCAAGCTTTAAAATGAGCGCTTATAACAGAACACAAGGCATCACACCAGAACGTAAAACTCCTAAAGCTGTTGATCAGGATTTATATTATTTGCTTGAGGAAGAAGGCGATGTTTTATTCATCAATCAACCTCTGTATTATTACCGTATTCATAGCGGCAGTATCTCCAATGCAGGTAATGAAGCTATTGCTACACAAGCTCATTATACTATAGTGGAAGAAGCTTGCCTGCGGCGAATAAAGAAGCTAAAACAAATGAATACAACGGATGCTGAAAAGTGGATAAAACGATACCGCACACGATACTATAAAATCAAGATTTTTAATAGTTATCGTACAAAACAATGGCTTCGCTTTTCCTCGGCAGTCATTATGTTTCCTTTTGTTGGAGGACTTGAAAACTTAATTAGTTATGTAAAAAAACTACCAAAAGAAGGAACTACTCTTATTAAAAAATCATTTGTTAGAAATTATGATGTTCTAAAAGCTGACAATTGAGTTGACAGACTAAAATTACTCTTTATCTTTTTTGTATACCCTCACATAATCTACTACAAATTCACTTGGTAATGCATTTTTATCAATCACACCGGCAGCCGATTGATTGACGAGCAAACTCAGAATTAAAAATTCCGGTACTTTAGATATTAACTGATTTCCTGAAAAACTTTTATTGCCATCTACATAAGTTGTATAACTAGTATCAGCCCACTCAAAACCGATAGTGTGAAAGCTATCAGCCGTTTGTTCGATTTTACCAAATACAGGACCTTCGATATGATGTTTTGTGCCATAGCCACCCCAATGTAAGGTGTGCAAAACATGATCTGTACTGATATTGGGAAAGTATTCAAACATATCTATCTCTGCACCGTTTGTTTCGGGATTACTGTTTACTACATTGATTTGTGGCGACTGTAACCAGAAAGCAGATATTGTTCCTCTGGCTTTTGCAAATTTAGCACGACACTCAAAATAACCGTATTTGAAGTCAATTATACCATCCGTTGAAATCATGCTTGTTAAGATCGAATCGTTTTTTATCATCGCCTTCATTATCAGATGACCTTTGCCATCCAGTGAAACCATGTCTTTTGTGTTGTATCCTTCATCTCTTTTTCCCAATCCTCGATAAGCCCATTTGTGCATATCCAGTTTATTGGCTGAAAATTCATCATGCCAAACGAGTGAATATCCTTCTACAGGAATACCAGACTTATTATGGTTAAACATAAGTACAGATAAAATAAAAAGTACACTGTATAAAACCTTCATAATAATGAAATAGAAGTTTAAGGTTAACACTGCAAACGCTATGAAAAAAAATCAGATTGAAATGATAAAATTGTTACCAATTCTTTATTTGTAATATCAAATCATCATGCAATGCGTTTAGAAAATCTGTTTTGATGATCTGAAAAGATTGTATGACAATAAAAAATCGCCTCGTATAAATGAGGCGATTTTTCAGAATTAGATTTTAAAATCATTATTGTTTTGCAATCTTCAATATCTTTTTTTGCGAACCCTGTATTACCTGTAACAGGTATATGCCAGCCGGCAATTGGCTACCCGCATGGAAAGCCTTGTTAGCAGGAAGGCTTGATTTTCTTTCCAAAATACGACCTGCCATATCACTGATGATGCAGGAAACCGGCTCGTTGCTTACACTTTTTATACTTACAGTAAAATAGCTCGTTGCAGGATTCGGTGTTGCACTTACAAACAAGTTCTTAGCGTTAGTTGCTTTTGTCATTGCATCTCCAAAGCTTTGGCTATTGCGGGTCATAATAGAAGATGTATTGTAAGGCGACAAACGACTACCTGTTATAGGACCTTCAAAAGCACCGCCGGGTATCTGCCAGGCTACAGAAAGATGATCATTTGCTGTGGCTTCTTTGTGCAGCGTTTCTATATAATACCGCTTTCCTTTTACCAAATTTATGGGTGCTGATTTCTGTGTGGAATAAGTGTTATAAGCCCGAAAACGTACTGCCGATTCATTATAAGCAATCAGGGTTTTATTTGCTGTATCATCATCTGTACTCAGGTACAAGCCCGCCTGATCATCACCGGCAATGTAAAAAGTATAGGCGCCTGTTACCGGCGGACAAATATAACCTCTTACTCTTGCCCCATAATTATCACCATAGTTCTGTCCGTATTCAAAACTATTGAGTGATAATGTTACATCAGGACTACCGGGATATTTTGGTAAAGCCAGCAAATCTGCTACCTGCGAACCCGGAATATTTACATATCCCTCGGCGAGAATGCTTCCGCTTCCACTGCACGATGTAATGGTAAGATGAACGGTATCAGATATTGTAACGGCGCTGCTGTCGTCGGTTGCTTTTGCTGTAAGTAAGTAAGTGCCAGGTTCAATATTGGTACCTGTAAAGCCATACGGTGATGTGGTGTCTTCCGCAAATTTTACCCCGTAATTAAAGAACTCAACTTTTACAATTCTACCATCGGTATCAGAAGCCTGTGCCTGTAGTGTTACCGTACCGAGTTCTGTTATGCTATTGTTGACAGGACTTGTAATTTTTACTATCGGAACACTATTTATTTTGTTTATGGTCAAAACAAGAACAGCCGTAGAATCGCAACCTGCTGCATTGTTAAATCCGCTTTGCTTATAAGTACCAGAAGTTGTATAAGTAACACCATTAAAAATATAACTATTATTAGCTGTTACTGTTGTGGTAGAAGATGTACTGTGGTTAATAGTAAGATGCAATGTAACTATTGAATCGCAGCCTGCTGTATTGGTAAAAGTGTGTGTTGGTGCTGTATCCGGCATTGCAGTATAAGTGGTATCATACCATGTGAAGCTGTCGCAGGCTATAACCGTTGTATCGCTTGTAACTGTTTGGCACAGGCTCAAATCAAGATTACTTAAACTGTCAGAACGGAACTTACGCAAAGCCAGGTCAGAGAAATCTTTTGCCTGGTTACCATCGTTGTATAAATCATTATCGCCAAGGTCAGATAGTACTCTTAATTTAGATAATGATAAGTCACCGTTATCTGTTATTTCTAAAGCACCTTCTGCATTTAATGCAGTAATGTCCGGGGTACTAACCATTATCGGCGCATCAGTTGCTTTGCCCGTCCATTTATAAATTGCAGGAGTGAGTGAGTCTCCGGCCGGATTGCCTGCAATAATAATATAGGTTCCGTTTGATAGACGAATAAGATCGCGAATACCGCGTTGACCAAGATCAAGCTCAACAGGCGAACCATAAGCGGGATTACCTATCGGAGAACCATTGTTGAACCATGTTTCAAAATTAAGAATAGGCGCAATAACGGCTTTGGTGCGCGAAGCGGTTGGCACCAACGGCGCACGCATACCAATAAAGAGTGTTGTATTGTCGGGACCGAAAACCATGCCTTCTGCTGCAAAGCCAGATGGCGATTTTGAATCTGCACCTGCGGCTGCGCTGGCAGAAAAATTATAACCATTTGCATCGCCCCAGGCAATCAGCGAAGAACGCAGCGCGCCATATCCCGCCACAGAAAAAGTAGTGGCAGCACCTGTACCATTTACATCTGTTGCAAAAATGCGGTCGCGGTTGGGTTTGTTGTCAAATGGATCTTTCCCATTACTCATAGAACCCAGCCAATAAATACGCTTGCTATTGGTTGTACTTCTTACTCCCGCTTCTACATCAACTTCAGGCTTTGCAGGCTCCGGAAGGCTGAGATAAGAAGAGTAGTTATAAGAAGCAACAGGCAACCCGGAAAACGATTTGGAATACACATTCAGAATATCCAATTCATCATCACCAGAAATAAAATAATTATCGTCTAAAGAAATTGCATCCGAAGCATCAGACATACCCGTATGCCAGCGCGTAATTGCCGGGTTAGACGAGGATGCTGAAGCTGCGTAATTAATGATAAATGTTGTGGTATTGCTGCCATCATTCACCATTACTTTAATGGTAGAATATCCTATACCAA
The DNA here is from genome assembly GCA_965199845.1 of Ilyomonas sp. GTDB lineage: Bacteria > Bacteroidota > Bacteroidia > Chitinophagales > Chitinophagaceae > Ilyomonas. The sequence goes on along the minus strand of CBDATZ010000045.1, from coordinate 43,547 downwards.
CAGGTTGTATTTTCAGGTTGCGCACCGCACCACTGCCACTTAGCGTAAGATTAGCAGATGGAACCACACTTGTATTGCTACTACTTGCCGTTACAAGTAAACTGCTTACTGCTGTAGCATCATCACCAATTATAAAATCAATACCGTATGTACCTGCCGGATCTGTTGAGTCGCTTATAACACCACTCACTGTAAATGGACTGGCTGGTGAACTTGTAATACCTCCATCAATAAAGTTTGTTGTTGAAGATGTATTTATAGCAATGGTAGGTGCTGATAAAGTGCCGCCCGAACAAGGATTGTATGTCACCGTTACTCGCGTGCTTTTGCCTGGACTGCCTATATCACCACCTGTTGATTTGTATGATCCTTCCCCATCACCAGTTGCAGAAAGTTTCCATTGTGCAATCATATTTGTTCCCAGCCCTGCTGCATTTACATAACCACTTATATTGCTTGTGCGTATTGTTCCGGCATATGTCTGGTCACCGTATGTCAGTCGGTCAATAACTGTGTTTGAAGCATTGTACAGGTTGATTTCATCAGCGCGGCCCAAGTTATTTATATTGCCACCGATTATCTTAACGCCACTACATAAGTTCCAGGCAGTACGAAACGTACTGGCACTTACATCGGTTAAAATTACAGATTCGCCTGCCTGTACAACTCCATAAGCACTCATGCTTTGCGAACCGGGTGTACGGCTGTCGTCATCAAAGCTCCAACCTGTCATATCCACAGGTGCGTCGCCTACGTTTGAAAACTCAATAAACTCGCCGTTTTTACCATCATACATATACTCAGTGATAGCTATTCGTCCTTGCCCGAAAGAGCTTTGCAAACAGCAGAAACAACCTATTAGCAGCAGAAGTTTACATGGTATGAGTTCACGAAATGCTTGGGGTAAATGTAATTTCATAAAAGAATTGATTTTAAAATGTTATTGGTTAGCTTATGGCATTATAATAACTGACTAAAGAAATTTTTGCAGACAGCAAAGAACCGGAATAGAGGATAAGAAAGCTGCAATCTAATATTAAATAAACAAGAAGAAATTGTTAGCAGGCAATGTGTGTATTAATAAATGAAGCGGTTTAATTGCTGTTACTATGTTTATTGTTACGATTATAATAAGCTTGAAAAGCGTATTTAAGTGAATACAAAAAACGTCTCACACGAAAATAGCGGTTGAAGGAATATTTACAGATTTGATAATACACAGCCGGTAGTTTATATTGAAAATAGATAAGATTATCAATGAAGCGCACCATGGCAGTCCAATGTTGTATCATGTACTCTTTTTCAGAAAGATCACGAACGGATACCGGTAACTGGTGTTTCCATTTGTTGCTCAAAAGTATCATATTATCCAGCCAGTTCTTGGTATAGCTTCCTTCAGAATAATGATGTAAAAGGATATCGAATACAACGCATACTTTATACTTCATCAATACCTGCAGCGAGAAATCAATATCATAACCATGAAATTGCCGAAAGGTTCTATCATCAAACCGGCAATGTTCATATATGTCACGTCGTGTACACATCCAAACACCATCCATAGATACAACCGGTTTTATTGTACTTACATCGCCTGGATAGCCGGTTCTGCAAATTCTCTCGGGAGGCTTTTTACTGTGTTTAAAATGCTGAACCAACGATACTTCGCTGGCAAATACAAATGAGCTCCATGAAGACGGTATACGCCCCTTTGTATCACCACCAGCCACACCTATTAATCCAATTGCTTTGTTACTTAAATAATTAAGAACTTTTCTTCCCCAGTCATTTGTTTCAAAACAAACATCTTCATGCATAAAACAAAACACATCATAATGAGCTTTAGCAGCACCTTTATTATAAGCTTCTGATAGTCCAAATTTACCTTGATGATTTTCAACAACGATAGCTTCGTAAGGCACACCTATCGTGTGTTCTATGCTGTGTAGTACTTCTTGCAAAGCGGCTTCATTTGCCGAGCAAATTATTATGGAAATCACGCAGATTTATTTGTATCAACAGTTGCTTTGTGCATATTTATCACGACTAAAGAAAACTGTTTTATTATAGAAATTGATTGTAGGAATAAGTTACTTCTTCGTTTGTTGCACGGCTTTGTTTCGCAACTGTTTTTTTGCTCTGGTTAGTATGTAGCTAACCGATAAACCTGCATAAGCCATATTGGCTGAATATTTTCCTGTACTAATTTCCTTCCCGGTTACATCAATTGTATAAGAACCTTGTACAGGATGAAAATCGGAAAGATTTATCAGTGCGTTTATACGCAGAAAATTTTCGTTTCGTAACCGAAAAGAATAGCCGCCGCCAATGTTGTAGTTAATCCATGGCCAGGCGTCATTTCCTACTTTTAACTGCATATCAAATACATGCAAGGGTTGTTGGTTAATATAGTAACCATAAGCACCATCTCTCTCTGACAGTCTTCCATAATAAAACCGCACATTAATACCTGCATTCAAATTCCAGTGATGGTTTCTTTTGGTACGAAACCTTTTTTCTACCCATACTGGAACGCTCAAATAAAAATCGTATTGGCGGCTATACGGTGCCGATATATCCATATCGTATTTGAGTGGCAATGTGAACTCTTTTTTCGGTATGTGTAAGGTATAATCTCTCCCGCTTACTACGCCATGTATACCGGCAATTAATGAATAATCTGTCTTTATATTGTATCGGTATTCAGCGCCGGCTTCTATGCCGGTTATTACATCAGAACCAGGAGAATAATTACCTTTCTGTTCTGCTATTTTCCCTTTCTGAACAAGAAAGGGAATTACGGTAAAGCCAAAGTGAGAGGGCTTAAAAAGTTGTTTTGCTGGAATCGTTTTTTTGTGAGAGGCAGCAGAATCCTGCGAGAAAGAAGTAACTGTATAAAAGGATAAACAAAAGAGAAGAAGTATTTTCATAAGCTGGTTGCTGGTTTTATCAGTCTTTATTTTAAAGAGCAATACAAATAAAAAAAGCCGAATAGTTATATTAACTCTTCGTTGTTTTATTATTATGAGTACATCTGCGCTTTACTTCCTTTCATCTGTTCAACTCTTATTTTAACCTTGATGTTTGCATTTATAAAACAAGCTAATATCACCTTGCATTTTCTAATACTTTAGTAAAGTCAGGTAATGTTTTTTTAAATGAGTGGCTTGCTGCTTTTTTCGTTGCACATACACCTAACTTGTTTCTTAATGGCACATCATCAACAAGGCTTTTTATTTGTACAACTATTTGTAATAAATCGCCGTAAGGAGTACAAAAACCGGCATCTTCTTCAACAAACTCCGGTGCACCGCCGCTATCCGAAAAGCAAATGGTCGGTATGCCAAAAGAGGCAGCTTCCAGCATCACTAAAGGGTAAGGATCTTCGCGAGATAATAGTAAATGCACATCATAACATGCCAATACATTTATACCATCTTTTCCATGTGGCAGAACAATCGCTTTGGCAGATACGTTATACTTGTCCTGCTGATATAAATCGAAAAAAGCTGATAAATTTTTGACATTAAATCCTTTCCACACAAAAAAAACATCATCGTCCGGATGCAAACGTGTATATAGTTTTACTAACGGAAAAAACAAATCAAATCCTTTTCTCCATTCGCTTTGACCTAAGATGCCAATGATTGCTGTTCTCTCGCGCAAATCATGTTCTTTACGGAACGAAGAGATAAATTCTTTATAATCTTCCTTACTTCTTTCTACATGCTTAAACGGCGTTTTCATTACCTTGATTACATCACTATCAATAGCATGATTAAGAACAAGATTATTTTTAACCGCTTGGGAAACGGTAAGAAATAAGTTCGTGTTGTTACGTATGGTTTCCAACGTTTGTGTGTTTGTCGTGATACGGATAGCAGCTTCTAATTCATGTATATAATAAACAGATTTTGCTTTTAGAAACAAAAGCTTTTTATGAATGTGTCCATTGTCTATCGTGTTGTAAAAAACAAGATTACTCTTTCTTACGGCATATAAAATAAACAAGCCTCTTACAAGAGTTATTATTTTTGAAAGAGATGATATTCTTTTATTATGACGGTTATCAAGATGCCTGCGATACCAAATATGCGTAGGAGCCAGCTTTTTAAATTCATTTGCCAGGTCGCCGTTGTGCATAATCAATATCTGAAACGGAATAGCCGACTGTTGGCAAAACGCTGTTATAATTTCAAGCAACAACAAAGGTGCGCCGCCCCGGTTAGCATTGTGACTTACAAACAGAATATGTGGCTGCTTCTGCGGCATATCAGTTAATGTACAATGATTTTATTCTGGTCTGTTTGCTGTATCGCGTTTATATTAACCATTATGCTGAATTCGATAGCAGGATTAATGAGACCGGCATAATGATGTGTATTGAAATTATCAAGCACAGTAAGCTTGGTAGTAGATTCCCATTTATCAATTTGTTTTCCAAAACTATAAAAACGAGCTTCTACTTCCAGTCGTGAATCGCGAACCGGAAAGTCGAGCTGAAAGCAAAACCGGTGGTCACCTGGCATAACAGTAAAATTACTGCCACTACCTGCCAGGCTGCTTGTATTTAATATCAGCAACCCATCATATTTTAACGCGAAAGCGGCTTCACAGTTACGCATTGTTTCGTTTGCTGTAAAGCCAAACGAAAACACAACAGAGTCGCCGGTATAACAAGTGTGATCGTTGTTTGCACGCGTACCTTCGAGCTTCCAGTCAGTAAAAAAGCCAGATACATTTTTGGGCAAGGCTTTTCTTATGCCATCTTCTATATCTTCTTCGCGATGCTGATATAAAGCAAGTATTTCTTCTGTATTTCCCATCGCTTTCTGTATACCTCTCTCCAGCAAAACAGCTTTATTACACAGCTTTTTAACAGCAGGTATACTATGGCTTACAAACAAAACAGTTCGCCCTTTGTTCATCGAAACATCTTTCATTTTTCCCATACATTTCGCCTGAAATTCAGCATCGCCTACGGCGAGCACCTCATCAATAATTAAAATGTCAGGCTCTAAATGCGCCGCTACAGCAAAGGCAAGTCGAACATACATACCAGAGCTATATTTTTTTACCGGTGTATTGATGTATCGTCCAACGCCAGAAAACTCTACAATTTCATCAAAACGCTGCTTGATTTCTTGTTTTCTCATGCCGAGAATTGCGCCGTTGAGATATACATTTTCACGTCCTGTTAGTTCAGGATGAAAACCTGTGCCTACCTCAAGCAGCGAAGCTACCTTGCCACCAAGCTTGATTGTACCGGTGGTAGGTTTGGTTATTTTGGAAAGAATTTTCAGCAGCGTGGATTTACCTGCACCGTTGCTGCCGATGATACCGAATATTTCTCCCTGTTGTACAGAAAAACCAATGTCTTTCAGCGACCATACAAAGTTGGAACCGCCAGCTTTTGTGCGGTCGTTTACCTCGCCGGCAAGCATGTCAATATCTTCTTTTTTTCTGAATTTTGACCACCAGCGATTGAGGTCGTGTGAGAGTGTGCCGGTTCCTAAGCTGCCCAGTTTATACAGCTTGGAAATATTTTCCACTTCAATTATCGTATCTGACATTTATCAACATTTTGCCAGGGGCAATGAGAAGAACTTGTGCTTTTCAATTTAAAATGTGAAACTAATGCTTCCTATATTACCATAATATGAATTCGTATTCAAGACCTGTTTTATTCTTTCGCAAGGCGCTGAAAGGGATTATTGCTAACAAAAGAATGTATGTACAAAATCATTTTTATTGTCAGCAATGCCATTGCCGGTAAAATCAAAAAATTAAAGAACAACTGTTTGTGAATTATGTAAAATCCATCTCTAAAAAGCTGGAAGGGAATCATAGAACAAACCAGAATATAATATGCGGCACCAAAGCGACTATCCTCGCTATTATGCCGCAAAAAGTTTAGCATAAAACCTGTAATAAAAAAGAAAAATACCGACCCTACAGAGCCGAAGTTGATCACCACATTTGCCCAGAGACTGTCGGCACCTAAAGGGTTTTGATAGTTAGCTACCATGCGTGAAGTAGGTACAGCATAATGCTGCAAGCTGAAAAAGGTATTAGGTACAAGATTGAAGAAAGAAGTTAAAAAATTCATTGGAATAGTAAATAGCGGAATTTGATTAGAACCCAAATATGCACTTGTACTGAACCACGTAAACACTGGTTCTGCAAACAGTGAGTAGCTCGCCGTAACAGGATTGAATGAAATTCCCAATCGCCAGATACCTACAAAACTGGCCAAGATAAATACAACCACAGCAAATACAATAAACTGTACAATACTGAATCGTTTTATAGCAAACGATGTTTTGTACATCAACAATACAATAAAGGTTTGCATCACATACATGCGCCCGCCCATCGTTAAAAGAAGCATCGCAGCAATGCTTGCTCCAATCATCAGCAAATACGATACTTTTTGTTTGCTAACAAGCTGATAGGCAAGAAAGAAATTGTATGTTACCAACAACGTTGACATTTTGCCGCGTGCGCCAATATCGTACGAGCTATAGCCGCCAAGAATAGAATTGCGGCTGATAAAAGCAAACACAGCTAACACGCCCAACAGTAAGACAGCAATATAATCAACGCTTTTAGTAAGCTCTGTTTGGGGAAACAGCTGCAGGCTTTTTTTATAAGGCTTCAGCAGCGAAAAACAAAAGTGCCCCAAATAAAATGCAGGCAACCAGAGAAGCGTAATAATAGCATAAGCAAGAAGCTGTTGCTGCGGTATTTTTTCAAAAAAGTTTTGATATAACTCTACGCCCGGCAAATCGCTAAAAAAATGCGAGATGCCAAATAAATAAGGCGTCAGAAAATAAAAAATATACCCAAATAAAAAAAGAAGGCGATGATCAATGAGGTAATATTTTTTCATAAAATAGAAAAACCGGTTCAAACATTTAATAATTACATGACATCGTAATTCAATCTATACTTTTTTATTCTTCTATTTTTACTACAGTAAAATTCTTTCTATCATCTTTTTGCACTTAACTATTAAGCTAACTTTTATGGCTACTTATGATCCGACGGAAACTTACCGCAAACGTTCCTTCAGAAATATACCTCATCAGACAAGGTTAAAACGCATTGAAAATACTCTGAGAAAAGAAACACAAAACCATAAAATCTATACTTACATGGATTTTGGTTGCGCCAGCGGCTTTATTACCTCACGCATTCAGCAGTTACTTCATATTCCGGATGCTTACGGCTCTGATTCATTGCAAGATTATATTAATTCGGCAGTGGCCACTTACCCCAATATCAATTTTGAGTTAATTAATCTTAATAAACCATATACAACGCCGCAGCAATTTGACCTGGTTACTTGCTTTGAAACGCTGGAACATGTAGGTCATCTCTCTACAGCTTTAAATACTATTTGCACAGCTATAAAACCAGGAGGGCTTGGTTTGCTTTCTGTGCCGGTAGAAACAGGAATGCCTGGCATCATAAAATACCTGCTGAAAATAAAAGTACTTGGTAACAAAGAAGATGGGTTAAAAGAAATCGGGCGGGAAAACGGTAATCACTACTTGAGAAGTTTATGGAAGGGCGAAGACATTTCTAAATACCGTAATATTCAAAGAGAGTTATGGTGGTTTCATTTTGGCTTTGACTACAAAAGCATCGAAGCTTATTTGGCAACAAAAGGAATCAATTTTTATGGATTCACTTCTTTTACTACAAGGTTTATTGTTATTTATAAATAAGAGGAGTGTAATTTTTATTCAGTAATTTCCTTTTAAAAAGATAATAAACTGGTAATAAACACGCTGTTCATGCAAATCATTTTTGTTTGAACTTGCCCGCCTTCGGAATACGACAATAAAAACAAACTGATTGAAAACGGCATATTGTTCGATGGTACGCTTCTACCTACGGTTTTTACTGATTTTTATTTGTAACAGCCCTCTTTTTTTTACCAGTGGTTTTGCGCAACAAACAGATGATAACTCACTTCGAAATGTTAGAGTAGATGAGTTGACGGATGATCAAATAAAAAATTTTATTCTCGAAGCTGATCGCCTTTCATTAAACGACAGTCAAGTCGATGCGGTTGCCCTGCAGCGCGGTATGAATCCTGACGAAATCGTAAAGCTGAAGACTCGCATCACGGCTATGCGCAAAGCGCTGTCATCTATCAATTATTCGACGCCGGTAAATTTTACGCATGATAACGATACTACACGTAGCGATTCGTTTCACCGCCTGGAGCAACGACCGTTAGAAAATTATAATTCTGCCTTTTCTGCCCTTCAATCCAGAAACTTTGGCTTTCAGGTATTTAATAATAACCGCATTACATTTGAACCCAACCTGCGCTTGCCTACACCTGAAAATTACCGTTTGTCTACTGATGACGAACTACAAATAGATATATCGGGCGTTTCAGAAACCAGTTACCGGCTCAAAATATCCCCGCAAGGTGTTATTCGCATTCCCTTGGTAGGACCCATAGCGGTAAATGGATTGACAATAGAACAAGCGCGTCGCATTATTACCAACAAGCTCGCAAGTACCATTTATACCAATATTCGCACAGGCAAAACAAAAGTTGATATTAATGTAGGCAATATTCGAAGCATTAGAATTACCATTATTGGCGAAGCTACTGTGCCAGGTACTTATACATTGCCGTCGCTTGCTTCTGCTTATAATGCGCTTTATGCCTGCGGCGGACCTAATGCCAACGGTTCGTTTCGCAATATAGAACTTATCCGAAACGGTAAAACAGCAGCTACTATTGATGTATATAAATATCTTTCTACCGGCGTACGAAACAACGATATTAATTTACGTGATGAAGATGTAATTAAAATTAATCCTTACACTGTTCGTGTAGAATTGAAAGGAGAGGTAAAAAAGCCTGGCATTTACGATGTATTGCCAGGCGAAACACTAACAGATATTCTCCGCTTTGCCAACGGCTTTACCGATAATGCCTACACCGACCGCGTACAAGTGTTTAGTAATACCGCAAAAGAACGGCAGGTAACAACGATAACATCAGGCGCTTTTAATAGTGTAGTTCCAAAAAGTGGTGATACATACATTGTAGGTAAAATATTAAACCGCTTTACGAACCGTATTAGCATTACTGGTGCTGTATATCGCCCGGGTGAGTATGAATTAAAACCCCGTATGACTTTGCTGCAATTGGTACAGGAAGCCGATGGGCTGCGTGAAGATGCTTTTACTTCGAGGGCTACCTTACATCGCTTGAAAGATGATTTGAGCCCCGAACTAATATCATTCGATATATCAAAACTACTAAAAGGCGATATGCCCGACATTGCGTTACAACGCGAAGACAGGTTAACGGTTTATTCTAAATTTGATTTAAAAGAAGGATATTTTGTTGCTATTGAAGGAGAGGTGTCAAATCCTGGTTTCTTTTTGTATGAAGAAGGAATGACGGTGCAGGATTTGATTCTTATGTCGGGCGGATTAAAAGAAGCAGCCGCAGTTAAACACATCGAGATTTCACGACGGATAAAAAATCCTGAAAGCGATTCTGCTACTATAAAAACAGCCATTATTTTTCAGCAGGATATTTCCATCAATCTAAAAGATAGTGTAGCCTATCAATCAGTAGTACTACAGCCTTTTGATGAAGTGACTATTCATCCTGCACCTGGTTATTACGTACAAAAAAATGCAGTTATAGAAGGCGAAGCTCTGTTTACCGGAAAATATACTTTAGCTGAAAAAAATGACCGTATTTCAGATTTAATAAAACGGGCTGGCGGTCTTACACCGCAAGCTTATTTGCAAGGTGCGGTGCTGGTACGATCAAAAAATTTATCGAAGACAGAACTTGCCAATAACCAGCAGGGAGTTTTTAATCTGCTTAAAGAAAATTTAGAATCTGGCGCACCGGCTGGCTTGCTTCAGGCACAACTTGATTATAACGCACAGAAGCGTTCGGAGAACGTAGATATCAATCTGCAAAAGATATTGAACCGCCCTGGCTCGCAATACGATTTATTATTGAATGATGGCGATACGCTTCGCATACCAAAACAATTGCAAACGGTGCGCGTAAACGGCGAAGTGCTCTATCCTTCATTAGTTCGTTATGATAAAGACTATAGTTTTAAAACATACATATCGCGCGCCGGTGGATATGGACAAAGGGCATTGCAAAGAAAATCATACGTAGTATTTGCCAACGGCTCAGTAAAAGGTACAAGACATTTCTTATTTTTCAGAAATTACCCCGATATGCAACCCGGCGCAGAAGTGTTTGTACCTGTAAAACGTCCACGTGAGCGTCTCCGTGCCGGAGAGTTGGTAACAGTAGGCGCTACTTTGGTAACTATGTTTGCCGTGATATTTAACTTTCTAAAAAACTAATGCAAACAGAAGAAACCTATACGGATAGCAATCGCCGGTTCGATGAATTTTCTCCGAAAAAACTCCTGTTTCTTACAGGTCAAATGCGGCGTTATGTTTTGTCGAAATGGATATGGATTGTTGCTATCGGATTGTTATTTGGTATTGGCGGAGCCGTTAAAAGCTATCTCACAAAGCCGATATATACAGCTGATATTTCGTTTACATTGGATGAAGGTTCATCTGAAACACAACCATCGGTTTATACCCGGTTGGCAGCTCAGCTTGGTCTGCCAACGATGAATGCTGCGGGCGGCGTATTTACTAACATTCCCAATATCTTAGAACTGATCAAGTCGCGATTCTTAATTGATAAAACGCTTCGCAGTAATGTAGTAGTAAATGGCAAAACAAAGACACTGGCTGATTTTTTTCTTGATTCACTAAACTATCGCGATCAATGGATGAAAGGCTCGCCTTCTTTTCATACTTCATTTGCCGAGAACCGCAGGAATGATGCAGATAGCCTATACAAAAACAACATCATTAACAGCATTTACCAAACGCTGCTAGCAAAAAATTTATCTATAAAACAACAAGGAACAGGAACCAGTATTGTAGTAGTTAGTTGCAATTCGGAGAATGAGTTGTTTTCAAAATATTTCCTGGAAAGCTTAGTAAATAAAGTAACCAGTTATTATGTTGAAACAAAGACACAACGGGCGATGGACAATGTTACATTTCTACAAAAGCGCATTGATTCAATACGAAACGTTTATACCGGCTCTTTGTATAATCGTGCTGCTACCACAGATGCTAATCTCAATATTGTAAAGCAAACCGAAAATGTTAGTAATAATAAGAAGGAAACAGATATCCTGATCTCAAAGAATACATATATAGAACTTACCGGTAGCCTTGATGCTGCGCGTGCTGTTTTAATGCATGAAACGCCTTTGTTTCAATATATAGACATACCCGTTTTACCGCTAAAAGTGCAGCGATCATCAGTTCCTGTCAACTTTGTGTTGTTCTTTTTAATTGGTGCTGTTCTAATTGTAACTTTCTTATTGATTAAGAAATTTTTTAGTTTCATAGCCAATCATTAATAGGTTTTCTGTTAATAATTTCTTCATTCAAACTTAATCTTCATTTGTTAGCAAACATAGTTTAATGCTTTAATTTTCAGGTACTAAAATAACTGCGTTTGTTGCTATGCCTTACATAAACTTAACCTCACACGAAAAGCTCATTCATTATTTTGAAAACCTGATAAATAACGATAAAGTACAAAAGAAAACATTAGAAGAAAATGTTCAGATCACTCTGCTTACAGATGTTGAAGAATTGAATAAAATAGTAAAAGAATATAAGAAAAATGTTTCTAAACTTCAGGACTTAAGTAATGAATATGAAACTTTGCACAAAAAAGTTAGATTGTCTCTACGGAAATTGAAAATGGCGAATGTTAGAAAAATCAATAAATATTATTAAAGAATATGCAGAAACAAAAAACAAACTAATATGTCATCTTAATGAATATAAAACAACCATTTTGATTTTTTTAATCACAACAACAATCTGCTTTATTCTTCATTCGGTTATTAATTTATTATCATTTTCATCTGCTATTCATAAGCGCAGGCTTTTTGTAGTTTAGCTTCTGATTTATAAAGCGACACCAAAATTCAACAGATGAAGTCAAACCGAATTATCGTTTATTCGCTGATCTTTTTTCTTTTTATAGGTTTTATAAGTGCTTGTAATAAATCAAGACATCGCCACAATGATGATGATGCCCCTATCAATCCTGTTGGAGCTTTGCGCACAGTAAAATATTCCATTGTGGGAACCAACTTCCAGATAAACTATATAGACTCGAATACGATATATAAATCAAATGAAGTGTATAAAGATTCTTTCGTTTATGAGTTTAAAAAAGGTTCCGGCGCAGGCATTGGTTTAACTGTTGCAAAGCAATCTTCATCAGACACGATTTACTCATGGCGCATTACAATTGACGATGTTTTATATGCCAATGCTTTCAGTGATGGCGGTGCTTTTTTTACTGTCCCGTATAAATAACACTTCTCTTTATTTTTTTATAATAAAATTGAATATTTCAGATGAATACTTGTTTTGGCAATATGGCAAAGCGTTATATACTTTCCGGTTTCGTTTTATTATTAATTAATCAATCTTGCGTTCAGCAAACGCCGGAACAAAAGGCAGCGGCATGGACAGAAAATATGAAGCGGGAAATTATGATAAATGCAAGCCAGCAGCCCGATAAAACAACCATTGATTCTATTCGACATGAAATAACAGTTTATAAAAATGGTAATATGTTAAGGCATTACTTTCTCACTCCTATCCTTGATTCCAAAGACAACCAAACAGGAAGTTTAGACACAAGTATGATTATTTATTACAGTGCTAATCCTGATTTTGAATTTGTACGTCAACCCTGTCGTCGTCGTGTTCAGGAAAGCTATGAAACGATTGCTTATAAAGGAAATCGTTATGGAATGGCTAAGTATATAAGTTGCGATGGCAGCGGCTCACAAACCGGTTATCAATATAATAATTTGAATGTAGGAACTTGGATTACTTATGATTCTACTGGTGCAATTGTTAACAAAGTTGACGCCGGAAATACAGATAAACTGAAACAATTAGATAGTCTTTTGGCAGTAAAATAGAAGCTAACATTCATAAAATAAAAATTAAGAACACAGTGCTGATTTGTGCTGTGGTTTTTTATGAAAAGAAGTTTCTTAACACAACTTGGGTGGTGATTAATCTTGAGGATATAACGGTTGATAAATCTTCTTCTCCACGATAGTTAAACATAAACTTTAAGAAAACAAACTTCGCTATTTTGAAGATGATGATAATATATAGTCTCACTTAGTTTATTCTTTGATTTTTATCTTTTCCTATAAAACAGTTTGATTCATTTCAAACTATTTTAATATAAAAACATAGCAAAAGAAGAAGTACAAAAGCAAAAGATAAAAGAAAGGAATCTAAGATCTGTTTTACATTTATTTTCTCCCCTCTCATTTCATTCATTCATAGTTATTGTTAATATAAAATAAAATCGCAAGAACCAATACAGGCAGTAATAAAACAGCCTGTATTGGTTCTTGCGATTTTAAATATTCGGAATCGCTCTTAAAATATTGTATTAGTTGTTTGCAATTGAAATCCAAGGGCTGTTTGTCCAAACATCATTTGTTCTTACAGCGCCTCTTTCAGTTGTACCAACAAACTGAGAAAGACCTAAAGCTGCCAAGTTCTGACCACCAGTTCTTGTTGGAGAACCAGTTGTGTTTTCTAAGAAAGCACCCAATCTGAAATCAGCAAAAGAACCCAACGCTGTATTTGCATTGCTTGGTCCGCCTAAGATACCTAACAAACCGTTATCAGTAGTTAAGGTTGTAGGAGTAGGATTACCTTCAGTAGTAGAAGTAACTACAGGTGCTGCTGAATTTGTTTGGAAGATATTGTAAGCAATTACAATAGAATCAGACAAGCTTGGAACAGAAGCTACGCGAGGACGTGTAGTGGCCGTTGTTACTACTGCGTATGGCTGAGCCTGAGCAATTACAGCAGAGTTTACAAAAGTTAATCTTGAATTTCTTCTGATGTCGAAAGCTCCATCATAATAAAAACCATCAGCACCGCCAGGATAATTGTCAGCTACAGATGGTCCTACGAAAGTAGCGTTAGAAATGAAAGCGTTTGTATGAGGAGTAGCATTGGTAGCGCTTGCATCGTTGTCGCTTTCAATCAGGTGAGAACCTGAGTTATCATCGTTACCATTTTCATAACCAATGATGAACTGAAGATTACCATGATAACCTTCATCAAAGTCAAAGTTATCATCGTGAGCCTGATAAACAAGAATGTGGTCAACGTTTACAGCGCCGCCAAAGAACTCAACGCCATCATCACCTGAATACAGGATTTCGTTATGGCTGAATTTAGTGCCGTTACCAACACCGCACATTGTAAAGCCATTTACTTCCTGGTTTGGTAAATAAACAACACCACCACCGAATTCAAAACGATTGTATTGAACAGAACCAGAGTTATCAGCATCATCTGCAGTAGGGAAAGCAGCATCGCCATAACCATATCTGTTTCTTACGTCAACATTGTAGTTGAAAGCTTCAAACAGGTTGTTAGTGGCACCTGTAGCTGTATGAATAGAAGCGTGACCATACATTACTACACCACCCCAATCGCCATATTTACGTGTGCCGGCAGGATTTTGTGAGGTCCAGATAATAGGTTGAGAAGCAGTACCATTGGCTACTAATCTAGCACCTCTCTCAACAAGCAGAGTACCTTTGTTGTTTCTCAGGTTTACAGTATCAGGAGTAACAGGGCCTGTACCTCCGATAATAGTAACGCCAGGATTAACGGTTAAAGTGACACCAGGTGATACATAAACGATACCATCCAGGTATGTGTTTCTTGTAAGAGTCGTGTTGGTAGACACAGTTCCATACAAAGTGTCAAGAGCAGGACCACTTACTAATTGTTTGTCAGATGGTACCGACTGATCGAGGTTCTTAGTACATGAGGTTGCAAAGATGGCTGCAGTTCCCATGAAGGCGAACAGAATTTTTTTCATTTTACTTTGTTTAATGTTTCTTTTAGATGAGCGATTTTTTAGTACGATTTCGAATACAGTGGCAAAACTAAAGAGGCTATATTATGCCTGAATTAACGTAACGTTATCAATAATAAATGTTATAAAAGTTAATATTGGCGTAACGATTTGGCAATACACAAACGGTTTATCACAATAAAACTTATATATTTTTAATGGTTTTACCGTTTTGATTGTTTGGCTCTTAAGTTGAATTATCAGTAATAAAAGCGATTGTAACTGGGTAGGGTTATCAAATGTATGATGAGTGAAGGTTACGTTTTGAGATGGCGAGTTTGAGGATGGCATAGAGATAAACGAGCTTTTTTGAAAAGCAGGTAGTACGCCTGTTGAGTCGCCTGATTCTTACTCTGAACCATGTATTGATGCCTTCAATAGCTTTTGTAAACTGCTTTCCAACCAGGTGCTGATAGTAGGGAAGCACTTCTCCAAAAGATTTCCATTTGTCCGTCAGGTACCAGTTTATTTCCAATCCTTTCATCTTTATCAGCAAGTTGTTTATTGTTTTACTGCTTCTTTTACCCATCGTAAAAGCCGGTATCTCATCGGTTTCGTAACAATACGCATACAGGAGCCACACTTTCTTTTGCTTCTTTGCCACATACATCCACAATTCGTCTATCTGCACTTTATCATATCTGTGATGCCTTGGCTTTACCACAGCTTCAGACGATTCAACAATCAGGCTGGATATTTCGCTGATAATGACCAATAGATATTTCGGGAATAGGGTCTTGTCCGGCTATTGGTTGACAGTTTTGCAAAGGAAAACTGAATGGAAAATTCAAATTTAGAAGCCTATTTAAATCGTTACGAGTACACACAGGCATTCAAAGAAAAAATAGTTTTAGAAGTTGTATATCAGGGAAAAGCTATTCAAAAAGCTGTTGAAGAATATGATCTGCCAAGTACTTATACAGTGCAGATGTGGATCAGGCAATTTCAAAAACAGCTTGAAAACGGGATGATAGTTTTGCCAGTTATGAGTGAACAGCAAAAGGCAGATTTGAAAACCTCAGAACAAAGAATCAAAGAACTGGAAAAAGCGCTGGAATATGCAAATGTGGTCATATTCAGTTTAAATCATCTGATAGATTTTGCAGAAAAAGAGTTTCAGGTTCCTATCAGAAAAAAGGGTGGTACCAAACAATAAAGCTGATCAAAGAGAAAAAGCTTGTAAAGATGAATGTCGGTCGTCTTTGCAAATTGTTTGGTAAAAGCCGACAAGCCTTTTATGCAAGACAAGAATATTATAATGAGCAGTTCCGCGTAAATCAAATCGTGTTGGAGTTGGTTTCACAAATCAGAAGAGATCTGCCGGGGCTCGGTACAAAAAAGCTGTACCTGCTTTTAAGAGAGCCATTCAAAACGCATGGTATTAAAATGGGTAGAGACAAGCTGCATGAACTGTTAACTAAGCAAGGCATGTTGATCAGAGGAAGAAAAGGAGCACCTAAAACAACCAATTCAAGACACTGGATGAAAAAGTATCCAAACCTTATCAGGGAGCTGGTGGTAGCCCGTTCGGAACAGCTCTGGGTTGCAGACATTACTTACATCTGTGTGGGGTATGATTTTAATTATTTATCACTCATCACCGATGCTTACTCAAAGAAAATTGTTGGTTATTATCTGCATACAAATCTTTCTGCTGAAGGAAGTCTTAAAGCTCTTGATATGGCTCTTAAAGGCAGAACCAGGTTCTTGCCGGAGCTCATCCACCACTCAGACAGGGGAACACAGTATTGTAGTTTCGAGTATGTTTTGGAATTAAGGGAAGCAGACATTGCAATCAGCATGACGGAAGATGGCAAAGGATATGAAAACCAAATTGCTGAAAGAGTGAATGGTATTTTAAAAACGGAATTCAATCTGAACAGAATCTTCAAATCTCATGACGAAGCAAAACTTACCGTAGCAAAGAGTATCGAAGCCTACAATACAAAGAGACCTCATATGAGTATTGATTTTTTAACACCAGATGAAGCTCATGCCTTTGAAGGAGAACTGCAAAAAAGATGGAAGAATTATAGAGCTAAAAAGTTTACTGCGAATCCTTCCAATGATTTTGCAGATGAGACCTGAAGTAAGATTGCTTATAAAAACAAAAATGATGAATAGAATCAGACAACCTACTTTTGACAAGGAAAACCGGAATAAGAAAGTTCTGCACTATCAACTGACAAGAAAAACCGGTTGATTTTAAAGGAAAAAACTTTAATTAATTATTTAACCGAGAACTGACAACTTTTTTCAGGACGATACCCAGTGTAAGGTTTTTTCAGGACGAGTCAATTACCGCGGATTCCGCGGCAAACTGACCACCCTTTCAAAGTGATTGTGACCACTGTGTAAGCAACCTATTTTTAGTTGTCAGCTATAAGAAGCTGACACTACAAAGTATGGCAAACACACCGATCAGCATGAGTAAAATCCGTCAGATCATTCGCCTCTATACACAAGGAACCAGCCGGCTTTCTATTGCAGCCTGGACGGGCGTATCGCGCAATACCGCCAAGAAGTACATACAAGCATTCCAGGACTCCCGTTTTACGTTCGAAGACATCAACCGGCTCACTGACAAAGAGCTCGACGACCTCTTTGGAAAGAGTGATGAAAAGCCTCCTGATCCCCGTTTGCTTGATCTTCATAATTGGAGTTGCTACATTTGATTGGAGAAAGGATATAGGCAGATTTAATTAAGCAATAAATTTGACTATGATGAAAAAGCGAGTGTATGATGTAGCATTTAAAAAGATGGCTGTAGAGTTGTCTGATGCGAAAGGTTCAGTAAAGGCAGCTGCAATTGAGTTGGGCTTAGATCCGGGTCGGATCAGTAAGTGGAAGACTCAGTACAGTAATGGTAACAGCAGTGTATCTGTCATTAATCTAAATGATGAACAAAAAGAGATCAAAAGGCTGCAAAAAGAGTTAAGGGATGCACAGCAGGAGCGTGATATCCTAAAAAAGGCGGTCAGCATCTTTTCCAGGGGAGACGGGAGATATTCAGATTTATAAAGGCCCACAGAGACGAATATACCGTAGAAAAGATGTGTAAAGTATTAGGTGTAAGTCCCGGCAGTTATTATCACTGGCTAAAGCATCCCGTTAGCTTAACTGAACTAAAATCACAGCAGTTACTGGTGCAGGTACAAAGGGTATATCAGAAAAGTAAATGTTGCTATGGTAGTCCCCGGATTACAGCTGAACTTAAAGCAGCAGGTATTATAGTATCAAGGCCCAGGGTAGCCAGGGTGATGAAAAGAGCGAACCTAAAAAGCATTGTCAGAAGAAAGTATCGTATTGAGATTACCGATTCAAAACATACTTATGCGGTAGCTGAAAACTACCTGCAGCAAGACTTTACAAGTGAACGGGTAGCTCAAAAGTGGGTATCAGATCTTACTTACATAAAAACTGCTGAAGGCTGGTTATACCTGACTACAGTTATAGATCTGGCCGATCGCAGGAGTGATTGGTTGGGCACTGAGTGAAACCATGAAAGCTGTGGATACGACAGTAGCAGCATTCAAAATGGCCACTGCAAACAGACCGGCAGTGCAATCGCTTTTGTTTCATTCCGACAGAGGTGTACAGTATGCCTGTAGTGAGTTTACTGAACAGCTAAAGAAATGGCCTGTTAAACAAAGTATGAGCAGAAAAGGAAAGGGCTGGGATAATGCTGTAGCAGAAAGCTTTTTTAAAACTATGAAAACAGAGATGATCTATCACCAAAAATTTCAAACCAAAACAGAAGCAAAATTGGCCGTATTTGAATATATAGAAGTGTGGTATAACCGGCAGAGAAGGCATTCGGCATTGGGGTATCTTACACCGAGCCAATATGAAGACCTTTTAGTAAACAATATGATGACTGCCTGATAAATCTCTCCAAAAAAATATTGCAATTCCACAATGTCAATATTCATTCACCAAAAGAAATTAGACTAAATAAAACTTATTTTTCTTTAACCGCTTTTTAATTGTTGTAGTTCGTTTGTAAAGGCAAAAAATTTGTCCATCCTTGCGTCCAGTTGTCTGTTCCTAACGAACCCCGATAAGAGGTTTTGCTAAAGAAAGGATCGCTGAAAACAGAACCATCAAAGTTTGCTTCACTTAACAATGGAGAACCTGCTATTGGAAATGGATTGGGACTCACATCATAATTAAACGGATCGGTAAGCTGTAGCTGCGAATAATTTACATAAAATTGATTGCCGAAACTTTGTTGCAGCATAAAATCTTTAAAATCAGAAGTAGTATAAGGCGGGTACACATTGGGAAAAAGATAGAATCCACGCTGTTCATCATTACACTGTATTGTAGAATACATACACTCTGAGGTGCCTGCCAAAAGAGAAGCTGCAGGCACGCTATTTCCTAAATATAAACCTGTTTTGGGAAAGCCTGTGAATACAGAATTGCGGATATGAAATTCACCACCGGTTACCGCAATAGGAGCAACGATAGTACCATTAATCTGACCAAGAAATCCGCCGCTGGTGGTATCAAAATACTTTAATCTTATGCCTTTATAAGTGGCGTCAGGTCCAACAACAGTCATATTTGAGATGGATGGAAATGTACCCAAGCCATTAATAAGCAATCCGGCTGTTGTAACACTAAAGGCTGCATCCGGTGCAAAAAGCGGATGGCGGTAAGCCAAAAGATTTTGAAGTTTTCCTGTATATCCATCTGTCAAAACAAAATCAGAAGATCCTGAGGCATAGGAAACAAGATTTTTAGCTTCAAAATTTCCTCCTGAAACCTGAAATGAATTGCCAGCTACGGAATAACTAACTTGTACATTATTAATTTGTGTTCCTTTTCCTACGTTCTGAAGCAAAAGAGAAGGCGGTAATGAAAGCCTGGACGAGCCTGCAAATTCTATTCTTACATAACTCATAATCCCGGTTCCTGCGGGTGTATTATCAATATCAGCCGGATAATTCCCATAAATTGAAACACCTGACCAGGAATGTTCTGTTGATGCACCATATACATCGAGTTTTCCAGCCGTTCCTTTCGGTGCCGAACTCGTAAATATGATTGGTTCTGCTGCTGTTCCTATGGCTTCTATTCGTGCTCCTGGATTAATAATAATAGATAGAAGATCATCCATTTTTATTAAAGTTCCTGCCTCTATTTTTAGCACTTGTCCTGCATTGCGAACAATATTATCGGTAATTTCATAAACTGTATCTTTTACAAGATGAAAGGTATCTGCCAGCAGCCTTGCATCACCGGGATGAATGATTATTTGTGGTTTAGGATATGTCTTTACAATAGCATTCTCTTTTGTACAACCTGATAATACAATTATGATACTACCAACAACAAGAATAACAGAAGTTATTATCAATTTCATAAAGTAGAGCTTGCAATTTTAAAAAGTGAAAGTGATTCCTAACTGATATACGCGCTGACCTTTAATAAGGGATGCGGTGTTATCTGTTCCACTTTTATAATTTAATTCCGATAATTTGGTATCTATGACAATCGGGTCATCAAACTTTCCATTTCCATTGACATCCTGATATAACAATGTATTTTCTTTCAACAGATTAATAATGTTGAACCTTGCTCTCAGTTTGTCTTTCCAGAATAATTTGCTTATTACGATGTCTAACAGATTTCTTGATTTGAGTCTGAAAGGCGGCGTTTCAAATGTTGAATCTCCGTTTGCCAGGTTGCGTGTTAAGTCAGATGAACCAAGTTGATTGGTGTAATCTCCTGTTTTATTGAAAGATGCAGTTACTTCCAGTGTATTTTTAAGAAGGAAAGCCGTAAAGCCACCGTTGATAATATAATTTGCCTGGCCAGTTAACGAATGTGCTGCCACATAAGTAAAATAAAGATCATTGATTGTTTTTTTATCAACATGAGATTTGAGCAATGTACCATTGCCAAAGAGAGTAACATTGTTAAGCCAAGGAGCACTTTTAATGAAATCAATTTTCTTACGAATTTCCATTTCCGCTCCCATTACGTAAGCATCTCCGGTATTTACCGGTATTACAAAACGGGTTAAATTAAGCGGTTCCGATTCTCCTCTTGAATACTCAATCGGGTTTAAAATGGTTTTATAAAAGCCGGAAACGGAAATAATTTCGCTGGCTGATGGAAACCATTCTAACTTCAAATCATAGTTGGTTACTGAAGAGCTTTTTAAAAACTGATTGCCCTGCGTAAGCTGGAAGTTTTCATAATCGTAACGTTGAAATGGAGCAAGGTCTTTTAATTCAGGACGTATTACCGTATGAGAATAAGCAGCACGAATATTCACTGATGTTGTAGGGCTATACACCACATTTACAGAAGGTAAAAAATTAAATGTTGTACGGGCACCAAAATTTACAGCATTATCCAGAGGATCCTCGAAATTTCTCTGGTACACAGGTGTAAACACAGCAATGGTTTGCTGGTAATCTTCAAACCGCAATCCCCATATAATTCTCCATTTCTTACCGAACCTGTTTTCTAAGCTTTCATAAGCAGCCAACAGGTTACTGGTAGCGTTATAGTTAGATGATGTACTTGCCTGAATGGATGCAGTTAAAGAGATATCGATTCCATACGGCTCACTTTGTGTTGATGGTGCATAATTGCCTGGCGATAATATCTCGCCCAATGTTGTGTCAGGAAGTCCAGCATAAGGTAGTATCGTTCCGGTTGCCGTTCTTGTACGGTTTTGAAACAAAATACCACTTTTAAACACGTGCTTATTATGAAGAAATGAAACAGGCGTGGTTATATTGAAAGCGCCTCCATAAATATCGTCTTTGTTCTCAGACCATACACGGCTAAAACCGGAAAGTGAGCTTAAGAAATCAACATTCGAACTTCCGCCATAGAAACTTTTGGTAGAATCTTTTAATTCAAAAAGAAAGTTTCTTGTATCTGGTGTATTGGTATTATTGATAGTTGCATTTACATTCCAATCCAGTCGCGTTTCATTGTTTTTTCCGGTTCTATGCTCACCAGATAATGTACTGTTGAAAATTGTTTTTTGCTCAATCAAATGAGTTAAACCAATATAAGATTTATCATTTACATTAAAAAAGTCAGAGCCGGAAAGCCTGACAAGCGGACGATAAATAAATAAATTGTTTAGCGTTTGACTAAACAGGTTTCGCAACGCAATTTTGTTTTGTCCGAAACTGTAAGCAAAGTTTGCCACGCCGCCAAAATCTGACTGATACCGGAATCTTATGTTTTGAGAATAATAACGAAGTCCTTGTATGGTATCGGGTGTAAGGCTCTGGGTAAAAATCGGATCGCGAGCAGAAATTTCATTCTCCGTTAATTTGAACATGCGTTGGTTAAGGGCTACAATAACACCAAATTGATTTCGGTTCTTTAG
The DNA here is from genome assembly GCA_965199845.1 of Ilyomonas sp. Taxonomy (GTDB): domain Bacteria; phylum Bacteroidota; class Bacteroidia; order Chitinophagales; family Chitinophagaceae; genus Ilyomonas. The sequence goes on along the minus strand of CBDATZ010000045.1, from coordinate 21,141 downwards.
CTTAATGGTTTTTCCATATCCTAATTGAAAGGTTTCGTTCAACCCTGCATGTCCTTTGTTGTCTGGTACTAAATTGTTAGGTAGCATTTTAAGAAAACGGCTTCTTTCCTGTATATTCATACCTGCTAAAGAATTTTCGCTAACAGCAGTTGGGAAACCTGATGGCAGGTTTAAATCTTTATTGGCAAAACCAAGAAACGCCAATGGGTTTTTTTTATCGGAATAGAAATCTCTGTTGATAGTTCCATCGGCAAAACTGGGTTGAATGGTGATAGAATAAAAATCTTTTGCAGGAAAATCTTTCGTATTAATTTGTACAATTCCGCCTGCAAAATTACCAGGCATATCAGGTGTAGCCGTTTTGTTTACCACAATGTTATCAATGGCAGCAGCCGGTATTAAATTGAAAGAAAACGCATTGCGGTTGGTTTCTGTACTGGTCATAGGCACACCGTTAAGCGTAGTTTGATTGTATTGATCATTTAAGCCGCGAACTACAACAAAACGATTATCCTGTACATTCAATCCTACCACTCGTCTTAGCACTTGCCCTGCGTTGTTATCGGGCGTTCTCCGGATAGCTTCCTGAGAGATACCATCTGAGGCAGCAGCGCTTCTTTTCTGAACATTATATAAGGCAGATTGTGCTTCTTTGCGTGCAGAGGTTGCAGTTACGGTAACACCTTGCAGACTTTGTGCTCCGCTTTCAAGAAGAATGTTTTGATAAGTAGTTTGCCCGGCTTTAATAGATACATCGCTGATTACTTTGCTTTGATAACCAACAATGGAATACGTAATGGTGTAAGTTCCGGCAGGCAATGATAGAATATAGGTTCCATCGGAAATAGAAGTAGCGCCGGTTTTTGTTTTGTTCGTTTGTATAGAAACATTACTAACAGGCTGATTGGTAGTAGCGTCCGTAATAGTACCTGTTAGCTTACCGGCATTTGATTGTGCATGGGAAATAGCAACAACGAACACAGAAGCTGCGAACAACAAAAGAAAGTTAAGCTTGCCCTTTATTGCAAAATATGTTTGACAAATGAGTAGTCTCATAAGATATTAAAATGTATAGGAAACAGTGAAGTAAAAGTTTCGTTGCGCAGCCATATGACTGATCGTATTATCTGTGCCGCTTGTATAATAACCACCTTTGCTACCAATGGTTTGTAATTGTAGCGGCTCATCAAATTTTTTATTCCCGTTCAGGTCCTGATACATTGTGTAGGAACCGTTTATAAGATTGGCAGCACCAGCAATGATTTGTAGTTTTGACTTCAATAGTTTCTGGCTGATTTGTACATCAAACTGGTTATTTGATTTGATGCGATAATCGGGCATGGAAGTAATTGTATTTCCATTGCTGAGAGTAATACGGTTTCCATAACCAACAGCATAAATATAATCGCCATAACCACTGTAAACAAGGGATGCTGATAAACCATTTTCAGAGAACATCAAACCAGCATTGAATGTGTATTTTGGTGTGCCGCCAAGCGTATGTTCGGCTATATCATTCTCATAAAATCTTGCATAACCTGCTTCCACTTTAGAAGACAAAAAATTAGCATTGCCAAAAAGAGACAATCCTGAAAGAAAACGATTATCTGTAAAATTACTTAATGCCAGTTTCGCATCTGTCGTAACTCCATACACTTTTGCTTGCGGCATGTTTACAGGTTGCAGAATTGTTGTTGCATTCGTGTAGTTAGAAACGATGTTTTCAATGGGTTGAATAATGCTTTTGTAGAAACCCGATACCGTAAATGAAGTACCGCTTTTGGGTAGCCAGCTTATACTTCCATTAAAATTATCAATAACAGAATTCTGCAAAACCGGGTTACCAATACGTACCGAAAATGATAACGGATCGTAGTATCTGTATGATGTTAGTTCCTGCAGTTGTGGGCGGCTCACCGTTTTAAAATAACCAGCCTGCACCTGAAACACATTGGCTGCTGTGTATTTTATATTCACCGCCGGTAAAAGCTGGAACTTTGAGACAAAATTATTTTTATCTAATTGCGTTAATACAGGTTTCGATTCTTCAGCAATATTATCGTATTCAGTATTTGATACTAATTGTGTTGATGCTTCAGCGCTTATGCCCCATTGAGCAGAAATATTTTTTGTAAGCTTATTTTCTATTCTTATGTAAGATGCACCTACATTGGCAGAAGCATTATAATTGCCGCGGTTGGTAGCATATATATACGAATAGCTACCGCCAAAATTTGAATAATAACTTCTCACGGAAGCATTGCCTGATATATAATTTTCAGAAGCTAACAGATGATTTAATGAATAATATCCATTGCCGGTAGTTGGTAGTAATGTGCTGTAAAAAATTCGGTAACGTCCTTGCACATATATGCCACCCGATAAAGATTGTGATTGATGAAATAAATTAAACGGGATAGATATATTTACAGCACCTTCATAATTATGCTCAGACAAATGCCGCCATAATCTGGCATTATTTGTTAAAGCCGGATCGTATACAGTAGGATCTGAATACGGCGGCGGATTAAAAGCACCCGATATGGGCTGTGATAATTGATATGTGTTTCCTCCCAAAGAATCTTGCCTCAACAGAAAGTTTCTTTCGTCTGGCGATTCTTCTGTTCGTACTGTATAAGCCGCATGCCAAGTAAGCCTCAGCCTTCCATTATTTCCCAACGCATGTTCACCCTGTAGTTGTGTAGCATAGAAAATATTATGAATAGTGTTGTAATATAGTCCAGAATGTGCCAGTGTATCTTCGTCAGGCTTAAACACGTTAGTACGGCTTGTATATGTGTTCGATAATGTGCTGCCAAAAACATTAAAAAATGAAAATTTATTCTTGCCTGATATCAGCGAAGCATTTACGATAGCCGACAACAGAGAATTATAGCGGTAGTTAACATCAGTTGATTGGGAATTAATTAAAACAGTACTATTATTAAACGGATATGGATTGTTTATGACATCTGGTTTTGTTTGTACAAAAAAGTTATCAATAACTTGTGCTTTCGCCTGTTGAAGGTAAGATACGATGCCAAGCTTCCTGTTATTCTTTAACGAGATGTTCCTCCCGAATCCGAGCAATATTTTGTTGCCGGGACTTGTATTTCCTCTATTTGCAGGCGCTAAGTTGTTATTTAATTTTGATGCCAGATTCACCTGCTCTTGCGGTGTAAGACTATTAAAAGAACCTGCTGATTTTGGAGTAGGAAAACCTTCAGGCAAATTCAGGCTGCTGCCTAAAAAACTAAAAAAATTACTGCCTTGTTTTGTATTTCCATAAAACGGTTTGCCTGTGCTTTTATCGGAAAAGCCACCACCAACCTGCGCATAAAAAAAGTTTCTTTCTGGAGCGTCTTTCAGCTTTATATTCATCGTACCGCCTGCATAGTCACCCGGTACAGATGTGTTACCCGCAGTTGAAAGCGATATTTTATCTATTGCTTCTACAGGTAAGATTTCGAAAGGATAAGCCCTGTTTGTAGAAGACACGCTGTTCAGCAATGAACCGTTTAATAATACTTGGTTATAGCGTTCGCTGAAACCATTTATCATCATTGTTTGTAAGCTATTAAAAGCTTGATTATTTTGAACATAAACACCTCCTAAATATTTTATCAACTGTGCTCCGTTTCTTTCTAATCCGGGAGATATTCTTTCTGAATTTATGGTTTGCGTAATGCTGTTTGGCTCGTTTAAAAAGTTATAGTGACTATTGCTTTTCTCAGTTTGAAAATCGGTAAACAAAACAGAATCACGGGAAGTAACTGAATCGCTTAGCTTCGCTTTTTTGTCTCTTGTTATTATTTTTACGGGGAACAAAATAACAGATAGCACAATGTTATCATTGCTTTTTATTGCAATGCCGGAGATGGTTTTTGATTGAAAACCAGATAGTGCAAAATGAAGATTATAAGTACCTTCTTTTATATGAATGATATAACTACCTTCGCTGAAAGAAGAATCATCAACTGAAGTTTCATTATACGATATAGCCACATGAAATAAAGGTTTGTATGTAGATCCATCCAATACCTTTCCATGTATTACGCCGGTTACGTTTTGTGCAGCAACATTATTAATTAGCAGAATGCAGGAAATAAAAAAAATAAAGCAGGTGATCGTTCGGTGTATTTGTATCATTGGCTGAATGCTTATGAAAGGCTATAAAAAGTATTTATTTGTAGTATCCAGTTTACAAGCTATATGCAACAGAAAAAAGAATGGCCAGTTTATTTCTTCACTTCATTCAACCAGTTAGGGCGCTGCATTTTCCAAATGGAATTGAAAGCATCCGGTGTTAGTCCTGATTCTAAATTCAGCAACATTTTATTGGCTTGATTCGTCGTTGTTATAGAAGCTGCTTTCTTTACAAAAACAGATGCATTAAAACCGTTTTTAAGTTTATTACCCTTTATAAGTTTTGACAACGAAACTAGCGCTTCGCCTACTTCGGAAGCTGTTGTTGTTTGGGATAGCTTAGTAAGCAATGCAGCTTTTTCTTTAGAACTGGTTTTTATATAGGTATCAGCTCTTAAAGCCTGCATAAAATCTACGGTAGCTTTGGCGGTTGTATTACTAAAAGACAATGCACTTGATTCAGCAGCGGGAGGTGCAAATAGTTGCGCATTTGTTTTTGTAAATATGGATGCCGCAAAGCACAAAATAAGTAGAAAAATGTTTTTCATAATGTCTCTGTTTATTGAATACTGTTTATAATAATGCAGTTTGTATTACGAAGACAAAAAGCGATACTTTCCAGTTTGTAAACATATTAGAGACAGTTTACCTAAACGTTAATAAACTATTACTTTCTCATTAACATTTAAACTGAGACGTTAGTTAGTTGTAAATCATTACTTCTCTATTATTGAAGAATTTCAATGGCTTTATCAAGGATGGGATCCTTTCCATTCATTTCATCTACAGGTGTTATATTGATACTAATATCTGGTTCAATACCATTCTCTATATATGCCAGTTCAGGCGTTAAAGTTGCAGTAGCCGTATATTGTATTTTCCATCCGTTTGCTAATAAATAATTAGCAGGAATACCACCGCCACCGCCTGTATTATCACCAATAAGAGTAACATTTGGCAACTGCGACATATACATCACAAAATCATTGCAGGCACTAAAACAACCTCTGTTTGTTAACACGCATATTGGCTTATTATAGTAATTGCCCTGTGGTGAAAGATAGAATGCTGTTGGGTTGAAAAACTCATCATGTCCTTTGCCACTTTTCTGTTTTTCATATTTTACAAGTGTTTGACCGGAGATAAACCGCTGAAATAATTTGTCGGTGTTTTCTGTGTTGCCACCCGTATTATTTCTAACATCTATAATCAATCCTTTTGTATTTGTCATTGCAGCTATAACAGAATCAACCTGGGCATTGGTAATATTATTTGCAAAAGAGTTATAGTAGAGATAACCGATATCATCGCTTATTTTATAGATAATAGGTCCAACAGTTTGATAATCGTTATGCAAATAATTATTAATGATATTTTCGTAATTGAAGTTAGGGAGATAAAGCTGGTAGAACCCTCCATAAGTTGATGCTTTTGTTGATGTTATTAGACTTACATGACCATCACGAAGTGTTTGCATCATATTGTCTAAAACGGTAAACAAGGCATCGCTGCTTATATCGGCTGTAATCTGCGGACGATATACAGCATAAACGCTATCCCAGTTTACATTTTTAAGACTGAAAAAAACATATCGTTCATTTAATGTTTTCCACGCATCATTAAAAATAGAAACTGCATCTGTTCCAGGCGTTTTTAAATCAAATGCTTTCTCACAACTACTCAATAAACTTGTAATAAAAAAACATACAATAAATGCAAATTTTGTATAGTGATTATAAAGTTTACAAAGCATAATTAAAGTGTATGATAATATATAATAGCGATGGAATGAACTGCACTTCTTACTTCTCTTTCTTTTTGCAAATGATAATAATCCCATTGATAGTTAAGCGAAAGTTGTTGTTTATTATCAATCGTTTTACCAAAGCCAAATTGGTTTTTTAATCTGACGAAAGAAGAGACTGAAACGAAATCTTTATTATAGAAAGAAGCCTTATTCGAGACTGTCAAATTGTTATCTCCAAATGAAGGTTGAACCAAATAAGCGATTACTGGCACCTGCAGCTTATCATAAATAAAAAAGCCGTTAGAAGCTTCACCAATTTTGTATTGTAAGAGTGTAGCAAAAGAAAGTGAAGAGGCAAATTCAAATGTCGTATGGCTATTTACAAAACCGCTGTATATTCTGTTTGCATATAAAACATTGATACCAGCGCCCGCACTAATATATAAATGAGACACAGTTGCCGGAGATAGCTGTGCAAGCAATGTATAATTAACATTTGCATAGCGGTTATTTAATTGAGGAGATTCTTCGTTGTGGGTTGCTTTAAAAATCCCGCTTGTATAAGCAATATCTAAAGAATGTATTAGTCCTTTACTTTTATACTTCACTCCAATACTCGCCCCGGCTGTTATTCCTGAATAAGGCAGTGAACTGAAAGTTTGATCTGTTATAAAACCTTTCTCTACTACTAATCCTCCGCCAACTGACCAACCCTGCAAATCAGCACTTGTTTTTTCTTGTGAAAATGAGGTTAGCGAATGAGATAGCAAAAAGATAACACAGCAGAGAAAAACCCTTAACATATAAAGTATAATATAAAACAATTTGATTTTCAGAGAGATAACAATTTTACTTAAATGCAAATAACTACATTCTTACATGGCTGGGTCGCTATAATAAAATGGTAACCGTTTGTTAACAATTAGGTAAACTTAGGGTTTGATATTACGCAAAATTTCACTGCAAAAAGACTCGGTTTATAAGCTAACAAATGGCAAAAATTTTTGCTAACACGCCTTTTATAACACTAAGTAATGGATAACCATACCAACAAAATAGCAATTAACGGCTCCATGTTAGATAATGAACCTACGGGTGTAGGTATGTATTCTTTTAACTTGATTAATCATCTGTTTGCTATCAATCAGAAAAAGACATCAAAAGACTTTATAGTATTTACACCTTCTGATTTATTTCTAAACAAAGACATCAAAACGGTTAAGCTTTCCCAGTATCTATTGTCTTCAAAATATAAAAAATTTGCTGCTGCTTATCGCTTTTTATGGAATACTTTTTCTTATCCTTTTTATGCAAGGAAGTATAGTTTGCTTATTAACCCCACAACGCATGGTAGCTTGTTTTTAAACAATCAGATTTTTACCATTCATGACCTGATTTCTCTGCGATATAAAAATATCATGGCACATCAACGGTTCTATTTTAAATACATACTTCCATTTTATATTAAACGAGCCAAGATTATTATAACCATATCGGAAAACACCAAAAAAGATATCGTTCATTTCTTTGATTGTCCATCTGAAAAAATTAAGGTCTTGCATAATGGTTATGATGAAACACTTTTTACTTATGATGGGAAGTTGTCTAATATTATTACAAAAGAGTTTGGCGTAAAAAATTATTTACTTGCTGTTGGCCCAACATATTCTCATAAAAACTTTGAATTATTAATTCAGGTTTATCACGAATTGCCAGATACATATCAGGAACAACGTCCGCTTGTAATTGCAGGTGGCAAAGAGCCTTATTTACAATATCTGAAAAATTTAGTAAGCAAATCGGGTAATAAAAACATTCACTTTCTTGGCTATGTGCCCTTACGATTAATGCCTTATCTATATAGGGAAGCGTTTGCTTTTATTTTTCCCAGTTTATATGAAGGATTTGGAATACCCCTTCTTGAAGCCATGGCAAGCGGATGCCCTGTAATAGCATCAGATGCATCGTCGGTTCCTGAAGTATGCGAAGATGCGGTTGTATATTTTAATCCTTTAGAAAAAAGTTTTCTTGCCGAAGCCATTAAACGTGTAAGTGACAATGAAATATTAAGAAATGAGCTTCGTAGGAAAGGATTAACGCAGGTAAAAAAATTTTCTTGGATGCGTACAGCAGAAACATTCAATTCCATAATAGATACATCACTCCAAAACAACTAACACATTCTATGATAGACATCAGTTGCTCCATTGTATTGTATCATCATTCTCCTACAGAGCTTAGACCATCAGTTGAAAGTTTCCTGGGCTGTGGACGTAATGTAAAGCTCTACCTCATTGACAATTCGGCTGACGATATTTTGCGATATCAATTTGTATCGCCGCAAATACAGTACATTTTTAATGACGAAAATTTTGGCTACGGTGCGGGACATAACATTGCTATTAAACTGGCAAGAGGTAAATCGCGTTATCACCTTATTCTGAATCCGGATGTAGAATTCAATCCTGAAATTATCAGTAAATTATATGATTTTATGCAGGCGAATTCCGATGTCGGTCAGGTAATGCCAAAGGTTTTGTACAGGAACGGTGACACGCAATATTTGTGCAAAAGACTTCCAGCACCTGCGGATCTCTTTGTCAGAAGATTTATTCCTAAATCACTCAAATTTTTACTGAATAAATATTTATCGAAGTATGAACTGAGAAACAGGGATTATAATAACATGATGGATGTGCCGAATTTATCGGGTTGCTTCATGTTCATCAGAACGTCTGTATTTGATAGCATTGGTCAGTTTGACGAACGATATTTTATGTATCTCGAAGATACTGATCTATGTCGACGAATTAATAAGTATTACAGAACTGTTTATTACCCATCTGTACATATTATTCATGGTTATCAAAAAGCTTCTTACATCAATCGTAAGTTGTTGTTACATCATCTACAATCAGGCATCAGATATTTTAATAAGTGGGGTTGGTTTAGTGATAAAAATAGAATGTATGTAAACAATGTACTTAGATATTAGCAAGCAAACTATCCAAACTTGTTTTATTATGGGCAAATACCCTGACGGTATAACAGTTATTATCTGTTGTTATAACAGCGTACAACGGCTTTCCAAAACATTACAGGCTCTATCAACACAACAGTGTAGTATTACATGGGAACTATTAATTGTTGATAATGCTTCTGAGGATAACAGTGCAGAGTATGCTGTTGATTTATGGAAGATGTTTAGACCTGATATTCCTATTCGTGTAGTAGAGGAATCTATACCCGGACTAAGCAATGCGCGTAAAACAGGTATCAAAACAGCTTCTTACGCGAATGTATTGTTCTGCGACGATGATAATTGGCTAAACGAACAATATGTACAGGGCATGTACAACATGCTTATGAGCGATTCGCAAACGGCTGCCTGCGGCGGTATGGGTATCCCCATTTTTGAAAGCAAAGAACCCTATTGGTTTTATGAATATGCCGAAGCGTATGCTTTAGGCTCACAAAAAATAAACAGTGAACACGGAAACATTCTGAATCTGTATGGAGCCGGACTAGCAATAAAAAAAAGTGCGCTGGATAAGCTTTATAAATCAGGATTTGATTCCGTGTTGCAAGATAGAGTTGGAATGTTGCTTAGCTCAGCTGGCGACACTGAACTTACATACGCATTAGTATTGTTGGGTTATAAATTACAATGTTCTAATGAACTGAAGTTCTTTCATTTTCTTACAAAAGAGCGTCTTACTGTAAGTTATTTAAAAAGATTGTTTACTTCTTTCGGTAACGATGGCCCAATGCGTAATCTCTATTATTCATTTGTAAGTCAAAGACTCACTCACAAACTTATTAAAGTTTGGGTGCTACACTTGCTTCTTAGCATACTAAGGCTTTTTAAATATTGGGTTGTTCCACCCAAAAAGTACGGTCGCGATATATATTTTTCCTGGAGCCTTGCTTATATAAATTCATTATGGGCAATTAGAAAAAATTATTCTGAGCTTAAAATAAATATAAGCAAACTGCATACAATCGGGCAAGAATCAAAAATTGCGCATACTGATAAAAACGACAGGATTTCAGAAAAACATATTGGCATTAATTCTCCTCTATGAAAAGATTTTATATTAGTAAAAGGCAGGGCGAATCAGGAATTTACAGATATTCCTGCGATTTCTATGATTTGGTGTTAAAAGAAAAAGGTTTCGAGTTTTTACGTAGTGATACACCAATTTCATCGATACTTACAAAGATTAATAAAACGGATGCGGTTCATATAGAAATTGGAATTTTTCTGGAGAAAGAAATTACTATACTCTTTACTCTCATTAAAAGAGGATACAAGAACATTAGTGTTACCCTTCATGATGCACCCTTAGTAAAATTTCCGTTTTATAGTTTTAGGAATGCACTTCTTAATAAGGCATCCAAAGCTTTTGATATGTACTTCACCAAATTCAATTATCAAAACAGATATTTAAAGAACGTAAAGAATATTTATGTACTCACTTATGCAGGCGTAGAATTGATGCGTACTAGATATAAGCTTACAAACGTTTATTATCTTCCACACATAATTGATGAAAAAGAAGTAAAGAAAAGTAACACGGACAACTGCAACATTATTTATTTGGGATATATCGGTAAGAATAAAGGAATTGAATATTCGCTGCAACTTCATCAAAATCTTTTAAAAACATTTCCTGCTATGAAATTTTATATAGTAGGAAAACCATTAGGTGTGCAAGGACCTTTTTATGAAAGCCTGAAAAAAAACTTTCAATTACAAACCTATTTTAAAGGTTATGTACCTGATGAAGAGTTAAATACACTTTTTGAAGACAGCACGTTTTCATTTCTCCCTTTCAATCAATATAAATTTTATGTTCCTTTCAGCGGAAGCATTTTGTATGCAATGAAGAAAGGAAAGATTGTTTTTACAAACAACGTGAATGCTACAAGAGAACTTGTAGAAGATGGAAAAACCGGTTTTCATTTATCAGGCAACTTAGAAAATGACGCAGCTCTGGTAACAGACATTGTACAAAATATGCATCTTAAGCAAGCGATCAAATTCAATAGTTATAATAAACTTTTGAACAATTATACAAGTAGGGCAGTAACAAAAAATTATAGAGATTAACACAAGCCAACATAAGAGTATGAATGAAATAGAATGTTCTTTCTTACTCTTAATATAAAACTGTATGGAACACTCATTCATTTTGATAAAAAACTTCTTCTTTAGAGAAGCGTTTATATTCATTGCTGCAATTGTGCTTGTTGTTTTCTTTATTAAAAAACTCATTCACATTTCGCACTTAAAACATCTTTTTGACGAACCTACAGAAGCCAGGAAGATTCATAAAATAAAAACACCAAATCTTGGTGGCGTTGCTATTGCGGGTACAATGATTTTAATAAGTTGTTTGTTTATAAACACGGGTTCTGTTCCTGCTTTCAACAGCATCTTTTTCGCAATTCTTATTTTATTGCTAACCGGCATCTCTGATGATTTAATTGGAACAAAACCTTTCAAAAAATTAATTATACAAGCCATTGCTTCTTCTTTGGTTGCTTTTTTTGGCTGCCGCTTCACCAGTTTTTATGGCTTTTTTGGATGGAATGAAGTGCCGTACTGGGCAAGTTTCGCAGGTTCTACATTCTTTATCCTGTTTGTAATAAATGCTTTCAACTTAATTGATGGTATCAATTGCCTGGCAGGAGGCATTGGTTTACTGGCATCAGCTTGTTTTGCATTTTACTTCTGGCAGATGAACGATAAAATCTTTACGTCGTTTGCCATAGCAATTTGTGGCAGTCTGGTTGCATTTTTATGGTTTAACAAATCGCCTGCTAGAATATTTATGGGTGATACCGGTTCTATGTTTATAGGCTTTATTATATCGCTGTTTTCCATTCATCTGCTACAATTGAGTTTATCACAATCATCTCCATTACCTTCTTCGCAAATAGTAAGTTTAGTAACCGCTTTACTCATCATTCCAGTTTACGATACAATTCGTGTGTTTATACTTCGTATTGCACATTCACAATCTCCTTTTACTGCCGACAGAAACCATATTCATCACCGGTTAATAGACTTAGGTTTATCGCACATGCAGGCGTCAGGTTTGCTGATCATCATAAATATATTCTTTGTATTTCTTGCTATACTTATACGGTCTTTCCGACCTGAATTTTTTGTACTCGCTACTTTTACTTTACTCACGGCTTTTAACGGTGTGTTATCTATACTGCATATAACAAAACAAAAAGTACTGCTAATAGAAAACAGGTTGCCAGAACCTAACATCAGGGTTATTATAAGTAAGAAAAGCATAATGAACGTATAACCAAATGCAGTAACACTTATGAAAACAATATTGTTTATAACAACAAATTTTATTTGGGGCGGAAGTGAAGTGCTTTGGTCAAGTGTTGCTAAAAGATTTACAGAGCAACACTATCATGTAAAAATAATATCCGGTTATGAAATTCCTGTGTTGGTTGGTTTACGTAACAAAAGAGACGATTTCTTTTTGATAACAAGGCAACCACCTATTCTCACAAGACGGCAACGAATACGTCAGCGCCTGGGTTGGGAAGATTATTCGCCACAAAAGAAGTTGGAAAAATTTATTAAGGACTCAGGTGCATCACTCGTCATTATATCACAAGGAAATAATACAGAAGGATCTGTATTTATGGATGCTTTAGCAAAGCAAAACATTTCATTTGTTACCATTACTCACCTTGTTGTACAAAGCATACTACCAGGCTATAATGATGAGAAAATTAATAAACTGATACATTCTTTTGAACAGTCTTTTGCTAACTTTTTCGTATCGGAAACCACAAAGCAGCAGCATGAAAAATTTCTTGGTTATAAATGTAGTAACGGGCAGATAACCTATAATCCTTTTATAAAAGGAAGCGATAAACAGGTTGCTTTTCCACCGCTTGTAAAGGGAAATTATACCGTAGCGTTAATAGGCAGGCTTGAATGTTATCATAAAGGTTACGATTTGTTAATAGAAGTGTTAGCGAAAGAGAAATGGAAAGCAAGGAATATTGTATTTAATATTTATGGTAGTGGCCCGCATAAGCAACTAATTGAACGGCTGATAGAAATGAATAAACTAACAAACATTATATTGAAAGGACAGGTAGAAGATATAGCCGAAGTGTGGCGACATCATCACATTCTTCTGATGACTTCCCGGTTAGAAGGTCAATCATTAACACTTATAGAAGCTATGCGTTTTAAAAGAGCTGCAATTGTCACAAAAGTTGGTGGTGTAGAGGAGTTGATTGACAATGGTATAAATGGATTTATAGCCAGTTATCCTTCTGATGAAGCAATTGACGAAGCAATGGAAAGAGCTTGGCAAAAACGTGCTGATTGGGAAGGAATGGGTATAAAAGCGAACTATAGTATTCTCACAAAACATCCGGCTGATGCAACAGGTTATTTCATCGAGCAAATCACTCCGTTTATAAATAAAAAATTATAAAATAGGTGCTAAATAAACTAACAGAAAGAACATAATTAACAATAACATCGAACGCAAGACATGGAAACTACAATAAAAACAGAGCGGAAATGGATAGAAATTATAACCCCCAAAAGCAATATCTGCAGCATTAACGTAAAAGAGATTTGGGACTATCGTGACTTGTTACTAATCTGGATGCGCCGCGATATATTAGCGGTATATAAGCAAACGATATTGGGACCGCTTTGGTTTGTAGTACAACCTATTCTTACAACCATTGTTTATATTGTTATTTTTTCAAGAGTTGCTAAGCTGTCCACTACTAGTCTACCACCGGCTTTATTCTACTTAAGCGGCATTATTGTATGGAGTTATTTTGCCGAATGTATTACCAAAACCGCTACATTTTTTAAAGACAGTTCAGCCGTATTATCCAAAGTATATTTTCCAAGACTCATCATTCCATTATCGCTTGTTCTTACAAACCTGGTAAAGTTTTCTATACAATTTGTTTTGTTTGTTATTGTATACTTATTTTTCTTTTTTACTACACATTCATTTAGTGCTAACGAATATATTTTACTATTTCCGCTTCTCATTTTGCTCATTGCGGGCTTAGGACTGGCAAGTGGAATGATTATCTCTTCGCTCACGATTCGATATAAAGATTTTGTACATCTTATCACATTTGGCGTGCAGTTACTCATGTTTACCACCTCTGTATTTTTCCCGGTAACTTCTATTGAAGATAGATTTTATAGAACGGTGATGCTTGCTAACCCAATGACGGGCATTATTGAAGCATTCCGCTATGGCTTTACAGGTGTCGGATATTTCAAGTGGGATATTCTTGCTTATGACACAGTGTTTATGTTGTTACTGTTAATGATATCTGTTGTATTGTTTAATATGGTAGAAAAAGATTTTGTCGACAATATATAAATTGTTCAAGCCTTTATTATGATATCGGTGATTGTATGTTCTGTTAATCCTGTTTTACTCAGCCAGCTTACTCACAACGTTGAGCAAACGATTGGCTTGCCTTTCGAAATGCTGTCATTCGACAATCGGGAAAAGAACAATGGCTTATGCACAGTTTATAACCAGCAGGGCAAACAAGCCAAGTATCCAATTCTTTGCTTTGTACATGAAGATGTATTATTTGAAACAAAAGATTGGGGAAAGAAAGTGATACATCACTTAAACGCAAAAAACACAGGGTTGATAAGTGTTGCCGGTGGCGATGCCAAGTGTTGTGTGCCTTCTACATGGTCAACCGTCTTCCGCTCAAAAGAAATGAATGTGTTACAGTATGATAAGCATACCGGAACCACACAACATATACAATTAAGTGCCGGAAATATTACAGAGAAATCAACACTTGCTGTGTGTTTGGACGGCTTGTTTTTATGTACAAGAAAAGATGTGTTCGATGAATTTAAGTTTGATGAAGAACGGCTGAAAGGCTTTCATGGATATGATGTAGAGTATTCGCTGCAGGTGTTTACAAAATACAAAGTGAAAGTTGTGTTTGATATTTTGATAACACATTATTCATCCGGCAACGTAAACAAAGCCTGGATGGAAAGCTCGCTCATCATCGCAAAAAAATGGAAGCGTCATTTGCCTGTTTCGGTTTATGAATGGAGTAAGGAAGAACGCAATTTTTATCACTGGAAAGCGATGCAGGTATTTCTGCAAAACCTCTTCCTGCTTCACTATCCTTACTTCGAAATTATAATATATTATCTAACATATTCTTTCTCCGATAGCTTTTCCCTCAAGCGTTTTTTATCTATGGGTAAATATGTGTTGGGCTGTATGTTAGGTAAAGATCCGCTGGCAAAAGAAGAAATAAAACATTGTATTGGAAATACGCAAATGACGAATCAAAACTAATGTATGATTAATGTAACAAAACCTTTTTTACCACCGATAGAAGAATACCAGGCTTATATTGAACAGATATGGAAACGAAACTGGCTTACTAATAACGGACCGCTTGTAAACGAATTAGAATTGAGGCTGAAAGAGCTTCTTAACATTAATCATCTTCTCTTTACAGGCAATGGAACTATTGCTCTGCAAATTGCTATTAAAGCCTTGAACTTAAGCGGTGAAATTATAACTACGCCATTCAGTTATATTGCTACTACATCGTCTATTGTTTGGGAAGGTTGCAACCCAATATTTGTTGATATTGATCCTGAAACATTAAACATAGATGCGACAAAAATAGAAAGCGCCATAACAGAAAAAACTACGGGAATTATTGCTACGCATACGTATGGAAACCCTTGCGATATAGATGCCATTCAAGCTATTGCAGACAGACATAATTTAAAAGTGATTTACGATGCGGCGCACTGCTTTGGTACAAAGCACAAAGGCAAAAGTGTATATACGTTTGGCGATATTACGACAGCCAGCTTTCATGCTACCAAAGTGTTTCATACAATTGAAGGTGGTGCTGTATTTACAGCCGACAGCAACCTGTTGAAAAAGATGGCTTATATGCGAAATTTCGGGCATAATGGTCCGCTTGATTTTGCTGATGTTGGCATCAACGGCAAGAACTCAGAGTTTCATGCCGCAATGGGTTTAGTAAATCTCAAGTATGTACAGGCAAATGCCGAAAGTCGCAAACAGCAACACGATAAATATAGCGAATGGCTAAAGTATTTATCACTACGCACGATAAAACCAACAGCAGCAAGTGAGGTGAACTATTCTTATTTTCCTGTCATTTTTGAATCAGAGGAAGCCTTGCTGAAAGCAGTAGAAATGCTGAATGGACACTGGATTTATACAAGACGGTATTTCTATCCTACACTTAATACACTTAGGTATGTAAACAAGCAGGAAACACCTGTATGCGACGACATTAGTCGCCGTGTTCTCTGCTTGCCAATGTATCATACTTTAGGTATGGAAGATATTGATTTTATCTGCCGCCTGTTATTACGGGCGCAAAATAATTAAGTGATAAATAACCGGAAACACATTATTCGATAAATAAAAACGATAATTATGTTATTTGTAGGTGCTGGCGGGTTAGCCGCTCAGTTATTCGAAGACCTTGTAGCAAGCCGTTTGCAGAACGTTACGTTTTGGAGCGAGACTGAAACGCCTCATGATTATATAAAAAAACATTACCCGATTATAAGCACCGATGAGGAAGTAATAGAATACTTCACAACGGTAACTACATCTTTCGTATTGTGTATTGGTGATATAAAACAAAGAAAAAAAGTAACAGAACGTTTTATTGCACTTGGCGGAAAACCATCTGCTTTTTTATCTCCATTTTGCCGCATCAGTCCTTATATAAAAAGCATAGGCAATGCAAATATTATTTTGAACGATGCTGAGATGGAAGCCGATGTGATAATTGAAGACAATTGCCTGCTTAACAAAAAATCAAAGTACGGTCACGGATGCATTATCCGGTCCAACTGTGAAGTTGGACCTATGGCAACAATATCGGCTTATGCAGATATTGGTGAGGAAAGCCTCATTGGCATCAATTCATTAATTCTTCCCAATGTAAAAATTGGCAGGAATGTAACGGTATCAGCCGGTTCTGTTATCACTAAAAATATACCTGATAATGCTGTGGTGGCGGGTAATCCGGCAGTTATTAGATTTTACAAAAAAGTATGAAAGTAAGTATTTGTGTCATCACTTATAATCACGAAGAATTCATCAGGCAGGCGCTCGACAGTGTGATGCAGCAACAAACTTTGTTTGACAAAGAAATCATAATTGGTGAAGACTTTAGCAAGGACAATACCAGATCCATTTGCCTGGAATATGCCGAAAAGTATCCCGACATTATAAAGATAATTCCTGCCGAAAAAAACGTAGGAATGTTGCCCAACTTTGACCGCACCTGGCGTGCCTGCACCGGTGATTATATTGCCTTTATAGAAGGAGATGATTATTGGATAGACACACATAAATTGCAAAAACAGGTTGACTTTTTAGAAGCGAATAAACAATACAGCGGATGCTTTCACAACGTCATGATTAAGTCGGAACGAACGGGACAGGTCAAGGAATGGATTATGCATAAAGAGCTGGAAAAAGACACCTTTGATACTGAAGATGTGTTAGGTCCATGGTTTATTGCATCGCCCTCATTTGTCTTTCGCAATTATCCTGATTTTGAACTGCCAGACTGGTTTTATAATTGCCGGTACGGCGATCTTCCTTTTATGCTCTTACTTAGTCTTCGTGGTAGTTTTAAGTACATAGATGAAGTAATGGCGGTGTACCGGTTGCACAATAATGGTATGACAACAAAAGACATGGGTTACGATAAAATCATCTTGATGACTTACATCTATGAAAGTTTCAACATCCATACAAATTATCGGTTCAAGAAAAAAGTAAGAGAAGCCGAAGTATATGAGATTACCCGGCATACACCGAAAGATGAAATTGCTGTTTCAAAACAAAAAATAAATCTTTCGAGGAAAGTATTAACGAAAGTGAAAACAATTTTTAAGTAAATAATTAAGTATGATAAGCATCGTGGTATGTTCGGTTAGGCAGAATATGTTTGACTCTTTCCAACAAAACGTATCAACTACCATAGGTGTTCCTTTTGAAATTATCAGAATTAACAATAGCAAAGGCGACTACGGCATTTGCGCAGCTTATAACAAAGGAAAAGCAGAATGCAAATATGATATTATCTGTTTTTCGCATGAAGACATTGTATTTGAAAGTTCAGGTTGGGGAGATGTATTAGTAAATCTTTTTCAGGATAAGAGCATTGGTCTGGCTGGCATTTTTGGTGCTTGTTATGTGAGTGCTTTTGCAGAAGACACTGTTGATCGGAATGAGTGTGAAGGGCAGGTGATTGAAGGATATAAAGAAGATAAACCGATAGTGCGTGTGTCACGTTTCAATAACGGTTCAATAGCTGAGGTGGTTGGTGTGGATGGTGTGTTTATGGCAACAACAAAAGCTGTTATAAGTTCAATTCGTTTCTCCGATAATTTGCTCAAAGGATTTCATGGATATGATTTTGATATCAGCTTTCAGATAAAACAACTCTATAAAGTGGTTATTACAAGAGAAATTTTACTAACGCATTTCTCAAAAGGAGATTATGGCTTTGAGTATTATCAGGCGCTTAAACTTGTATTAAGTAAATGGAAGTCAATATTACCTCTGTATTTGCCTTCGTATTCTAAAAAAGAAATTAAAGAACTAAATTTAAAATCGTTGCAATTATTTTATAAGGCAACACTTCGCAAAGAAAATTTACTTGTAAGAAACGCAATGCTTTTATACTTCGCATTTAAACAAGGTATACCAGTTTCTTACCTAAAAAAAGTACCTTCTTTTTTGTAGATGCAACGGTTATAAAAAATAACAGTTGACAAATCAAACAAAAACATAAGTATGTTCAAAAAGTTCAAACAATTGTTTTTAGCGGATAAAGCTTTTTCTTTTAAAGCCGTTGATATGGTTTACAAGCCATCAGATAATTTCGAAAACTTTTTATATAAATTCAATACATACTTCGCAAAACATCCTGCTGAGCAAAAGCAATACTCAAAAGAAATAAATTATCTCAATCATCTTTCTCATATAACGGCTGAAGAAAAAAAACTGCACAGTGTAATGCCGTATTCTTTTACAGATAAGTATGATTACAATAAAGTAGAAGTATTCAGAGATAATGAGGCAGAGATGTTTTATGTTTACCTGGAAGGTAAAAAGCTCTATTATCATGAGGGCTACACTGACAAAGAATCTGTCCAAAAAAGTTTTATATATATCAGTGCCGAACAGGATTTAGAATCGCCGCATCGTTACATAGATGATCTGTTCTTTGTGAAGAATGGCGATACTGTGGTTGATTTAGGTGCAGCGGAAGGTAATTTTTCTTTGTTTGTTGTTGATAAAGCAAAAGAACTTTTTATTGTGGAAGCCGATACAAAATGGATACCTGCTTTACAAAAAACTTTTCAACCCTGGAAGCACAAAGTGCATATTATAAACAAGTTTGCTGCAAATACAAATTCTGATACACAAATTACACTCACCGACCTTTCAAAATATGCAAATATTGACTTAGTGAAAATGGATATTGAAGGTGCAGAAGCAGATGTGCTGCAAGAAGCAAGTAACTATATTACACAAGAGACAAAATTGCGGCTGGCAATCACAACGTATCATCATCAGCACGATGCAGAAAAAATTCAAAAATTAATATCTGCCTGTGGTTATCAAACAGTTTTTTCTGATAAATACATTCTTTTTATTTACGACATTTTACAGCCTCCTTACTTTAGAAAAGGTATGCTGAAAGCCATAAATAAGAAGGAAACAAATTTAGAATAGCAAATCAAAAAATTATTGAACCGTATTTGGAAAAACGAATTAAGACGATTGAATTGATAAAGACAATATTCTGCAAAACACGTAATGGATTATTTTATCACAAACAGGGTAGTTAAGAAAAAAATGTAAGAAACAATGAAAAAGTACAAGTACATACTTCATTTGATGATTATAAGTGCTTTACTTTCATGTACAGTATACGGGCAAGATTTTGCGTTTCAGGATGGCGAAAAACTTACCTACTCTATCGGCTACAAAGTAATAGGATTGTATATTAATGCCGGTTCTGCAACTTTTACAGCTTATAAAACCAACTATCCTGCAAGCATTTATCATTTTATTGGTGAAGGTTCAACAAACGCTACATACGATTGGGTTTTTAAAGTACGTGACCGTTATGAAAGCTATTTTGATATAACGGCAATGCAACCTGTTAAAACAATACGCAGTGTAAATGAAGGCAAGTATAAAAAGTATGAAGAAGTAGTTTTTGATCATCAAACCAATACAGCTATTACGAAGAAAGGCTCGATCAAATTACCGGATAAAATTCAGGATGTCATCAGCTCGGTTTACTACATGCGTAGTCTTAATTTCAACAATTATAAAAAAGGCGACAAAATATTGTTTAATATGTTTTTTGGTCATGAAGTTTACAACATGTATGTGCGTTATGTAGGCAAGGAAATTATCAAAACTGATTTTGGTATTTGCAGTGTGATTAAAATACAACCTATGTTGTTAAAGGGAGACACATTTAAAGATGAAGATGATATGGTGATATGGATAACAGATGATCAAAATCATATACCGCTTCGCATAGAATCGAAGTTGAAAGTAGGTAGTATTAAAGTGGATTTATCAAGCTATCAAAATCTCAAATTCCCTTTGGTATTTATAAAATAAAAATAACCATTTAAGATTACCTGCACATGATTTACAACACAAAACAGGGCTGTTATTTTCAATAACAGCCCTGTTTTGTGTTGCTTTATAAACGAATTTAATATCCCGGATTCTGAGGCATACCTGCCGGATTCAATTGTGTTTCCCGAAGCGGTATAGGAAAGTAATAATCTTTGGTTGTTATATTACTAAGCGGTGAATTATCATAGTCTGCTTGATTTTTTGCCTGAAAGAAAGCTACCAGATCAGTTGGGTTAAAGAAGCGCAGCAAATCATGCCAACGGTGATGTTCAAATGCAAGTTCTATTCTTCTTTCGTGCAAAATAGCCAGCTTGAGAGTTGGATATTTTGCTGAATAAGCAGGGTCTTGTACCATAGTCGCATAATCAGGTCTGCCAGCTCTTTCACGCACTATATTCAAGTATGAAATGGCTGTAGTTTCATCATTCAGATACATGTACACTTCTGCCAGATTCAAAATAATATCAGCATATCGAATGAGTATCCAATCAT
>CBDATZ010000044.1:0-25312 GCA_965199845.1 Ilyomonas sp. | reverse complement strand
TGTGCAAACAACATTCGGTCGCATTGAGCGCGCGGACTCCACATAGCGGGTCCTTTACTTTTATTAAGCATGCGAAACTGAAGCGAGCTTGTGTCGGTAACAATGCCGCTTATACCGCCTAAAGCGTCAATTTCGCGAACAATTTGTCCTTTTGCAATGCCGCCCATAGCCGGGTTGCAACTCATTTGCGCGATGGTTTGCATATTCATCGTAATCAAAAGCACCTTACTTCCCATATTTGCAGCAGCCGAAGCCGCTTCACAGCCTGCATGTCCGGCACCAGCTACTATCACATCATATTTCTGAAACATAATTTTGTTTTACTGTTTCACGTGAAACAAGAGAAATTTATTTAAATATTTATCTTCTTTCGCAGTCATTATTGTCTTTTCTTTCTTTGATTTGTCGATATATCCGCATAAATGAAGCGCGCCATGAAAAATAACACGGTGCAGTTCATTCTGAAAACTTAATTTATGTAAATACGCATTTTCTTTTACTCTGTCTGTACTGATATAAATTTCGCCTTGGACTGAATGATTAGTTGATAAATCAAAAGTTAATATATCGGTGTAAAAATCATGATTTAAAAACCGGCGATTCATTTTCAATAAATAGTCGTCAGAACAAAAAATGATTGTTACAGAATTTAGAACCTTTTCT
Organism: Ilyomonas sp.; assembly: GCA_965199845.1. Classification (GTDB taxonomy): domain Bacteria; phylum Bacteroidota; class Bacteroidia; order Chitinophagales; family Chitinophagaceae; genus Ilyomonas. The sequence continues at coordinate 24,649 of CBDATZ010000044.1, read as the reverse complement.
TCCTGTAGAAAAATGTGCGGAATAAAGCGCTTTAAAACATTTTTATCTTTTATCTGAGGATTTACATCAGCATTACAGAAAGAAACAAGAGGCATTTTGCAAACTTAGCTATGATTTATGGTTTCAGTTAATTTTACCGGCGTGTGAGGTTTTAAAAATAAGGTAATTCTACTTTTGCAGTATGATAAAAAAGCTAACCGACATACCGGCCGGTAAAAACGTAACAATCAGGGAGTTTGCCAACGAAGATCTTTTTATAAAATTGATGGAAATGGGTTGTGTGCCAGGCGAAATTATTTATATAGATAAAATTGCACCGTTGGGAGATCCGATTTCGGTGGCTGTTTCGGGCTACCTGCTTAGCCTGCGAAAAGAGGAAGCGGCGAATATTCTGGTTGAGGAAATTTTATAACATGAAAATCGGACTTTATTTCGGCTCCTTCAATCCAATTCATATCGGGCATCTGATTATCGCTGAATTTGTTCACGAACATACAGATGTACGGCAGGTATGGTTTGTGGTTTCGCCGCAAAATCCGTTTAAACAACAATCTTCTCTGCTAAACAGTTATCAGCGCCTTCACCTTGTAAAAATTGCCATTGAAGAAAATCCGCTTTTGCTGGCTTCTGATGTAGAATTTAAGCTGCCAACACCTTCATTTACCAGTGATACACTTGTATATCTGGAAGAAAAATATCCGGAACACCAGTTTGTTATTGTACTGGGTTCGGATGGTTTTCAGAATATAAAAAAATGGAAAAATGCAGAGTTTTTGTTGAAAAACTATTCTTTTATTATTTACAAGCGTCCGGGTTTTGTAATTTCTGATATTTCAGATGCCAATTGCATACTATTGGATGCGCCATTGCTTGAAATTTCTTCCACGTATATTCGAAAACAAATAAAAGAAGGAAAAAGTGTAAAGTACCTGCTGCCTGATGCGGTTAATCAGGAAATAAACAAAAGTCATTATTATAAATGATCAGAAAACAGCGCCCAACAGTAAACAGGTAAGAACAATGTAAGGCGCCCGCATACGGGTGAAAGAAAGCGCGTAAAATGTACCTGCAATTACAATTACATCAACGCCAGCCGACGTCCAGGTGAGGGGAACCAGATTGCTTCTGAAAATGTCAATAATCAGAAAAATGCACGATCCGGTAATAATGCAACAACAGCGGCGTTAATTCCTTCCAAAGAGCGATAAATAATGGTATATTGTTTTAGATTGTTCCAAACGGGAAAGAAAAACAAAACCAGTAAAGCGCTTGGTAAAAAAATAGCAATCATTCCAATAATGCAGCCAACCAATTGATATTCATAGCCTTTATCGCTCAATACCATTCCGCCAACATAAGCGCCGATTGAAAAAACCGGGCCTGGAATTGCCCTAACCATACCCGAACCGGTTAAAAATTCGGCTTTTGTCATGTTTAAGGCATTCGGATTTTTTTGTTGATTAAATTGGTTTGCGGACGAACCACATATTGTTCATACATCATTGGCATTAATACATCGCCACCGCCAAAAACCAGACTTCCAAAACGATAAAAATTCTCAAACAAATTGTACGGACCGCGGTTTTTCCATTCATGCTTTCGGGCTGTTTCACTCAAAGAAGCCGCAATAAAAAACAAGGAAAAGAAAATAATAATATTTCCCCATTTGATTGTTTTTCTTTCATCCTGCTTGTCGGGATACCGTTTGTCGCTAAAATTGGTAGCCATACCGGCCGCCAGCAGCAAAGCCGGAAATATCCAGGGTGTTTTAAAGAATGAAAAGGTAAGCACAGATACAATTACCATAATAAAATGGGTAATGGTATTATGAATGGAAATTTTAAACAGCTTAAATGCCGAAAACGCAATAAAACCAATTGCCATTGGTTGTATGTAGTTGAAAATGTGTACGTTAACTGATTTTGTGCTGATAAACTGCAATAAAAAAGATAACAAACTCATTAAAATACAGGCAGGTAAAATCCAGATCAGAAGAGTAAGAATTGCCAGGGGCAAACCACCTCTTTTGTAGCCGATTAACGTAAGCGTTTGTGTAGATGAAGCACCGGGCAACATCTGGCAAAACCCGTTGTATTCCATCAGTTCCTGTTCAGTTACATCTCTTCGCTGATGTACAAATGTTTTCAACATCATCCCAAAATGTCCCTGCGGACCGCCAAAAGCAGAAATGCTATACCAGAAAACAGCTTTCAAAAACGGGATATGACGTTTTAAAATCAAAGGCAATCATTTATTAAGTGTACGAGGCTGTAAAAATAATTGTCATTGCAACAAAAAGCCCGCTTTTTATGTGGCAGATTTATAAAAGCTGTACTGGCATTTTGCGTTTTGACGCTTATAAATTATGTAATCAAGTAACAAAAAAAGCAATGCTTATAAAAAAGCCATTACAAACATATCTGCAATGGCTTTTTATTTATAAAATAAAAGGTACAATTAATTTCCGTATTCGCTGAGAAACTTGATACGCATGATTTTTAACTGTTCCCAATTGTAATTACTGTCCGATAATTCATCTTTCGCCACTTCTAAAGAAGACGTTTCGCAACTGCGGAAATAATCAATAATCTCATCCTGGTCGTCCTCGTCCAGCATGCTTTCGATGGCATAATTTAAGTTCAGTTTTGGTACCGCTGGCCACTATGGTTTCCATTTCTTCCAGCAACGAATCCAAACGCAAATCTTTATTCCGTGCAATGGTTTCCAACGGAATTTTTTTGTCAATATTCTGAATAATGTAAATTTTGTTGCTGCTTTTGTTGGCAACGCTTTTCATTACAAAATCGTCTGGTTTTTCAATGTCGTTTTCCGTTACATGTTTGGCAATCAGATCAATAAACGGACGACCGAATTTAAGAGCTTTTTCCCTTGCTTACACCCCCGCATTTTTCCAGTTCAGCCATCGAAGTCGGATACATCGTAGCCATATCAATCAGCGAATTTTCGAGAAAAAGAACAAACGGCGGCAAGCCTTTTTTCTTCGCTTCTTTCTGACGCAGTTCTTTCAGCATGTCAAGCAAAGCTTCATCGGCTGCGCCACCAGCACCACCGCACCTTCCGATTCTTCATCGTCTTCGTTTGCGTCTTCAAACAGATTGTTCAATACAATAGGGAAAGAATGAGATTTTTTCAGGAATTTTTCGCCCGCTTCAGTAAATTTCAGCAGTCCGTATTCTTCAATGTCTTTACGAAGCAGGTTGCTAAGCAGCATTTGCGGATCAGACTGTTCCAAAAATGGTCGTCTTTGTCTTTGCCAATACCAAAAACATCTAATTTTTCGTGGCGATACATGGCAATCTGCGGCGTGTGTTTGCCTAATAAAATACTCACCGCATATTCCGTTGGAAAACGTTCTTCCAAAGCTTTTACCACTTTCAGCACTTTGCAGGCTTCGTCTTTAGCTTCAAATTTTTCTTTCGGATGAAGACAATTATCGCAGTTACCGCAGTTTTCGTCGCCCCATTCTTCACCAAAATAATGCATCAGCACCTTGCGGCGGCAAACCGATGTTTCGGCAAAGGCAAGCGTTTCATTAATCAGTTGTGCGCCTACTTCACGTTCGCTCAGCGGCTTATCGCGCATCAGGTGTTCTAATTTCGAAACATCTTTGTGCGAATAATACAGCAAACATTTTCCTTCCAGTCCATCGCGGCCGGCGCGGCCGGTTTCCTGATAATAATTTTCAATGGATTTGGGAACATTAAAATGAATGACAAAACGGATATCCGGCTTGTCTATTCCCATTCCAAAGGCGATGGTGGCTACAATTACCTGTACATCTTCGTTCAGAAACTGATCTTGCCGGTCGGCGCGAAGTTTGGCATCCAGCCCGGCATGATAAGCCACCGCTTTAATGCCGTTGGCAACCAGTATTTCGGCCAGCTCCTCGGTGGTTTTGCGGTTTAAGGTATAGATGATGCCACTTTTATTTTTCATGCCTGTAATGAAGCGGACAATGCTTTTTACAGTTTGTTCTTTTTTAACCTTCGGTACAATTTCGTAATATAAATTCGGACGGTTAAAAGAAGAGATAAACACATTGGGATTGCGCAGATCGAGGTTTTTTACAATATCGCTCTGCACTTTCGGCGTTGCGGTAGCGGTAAGCGCCACCACCGGAATGTTTGGATTGATGATGTCCATCATCTCGCGCAGGCGGCGGTATTCGGGCCGGAAATCGTGTCCCCATTCCGAAATACAATGCGCTTCATCCACCGCAAAAAAAGAAACCTGTAAATCTCTGAAAAAGTCAAGATTTTCCTGTTTCGTCAAAGTTTCCGGCGCCACATACAGCAGCTTGGTTTTACCGTCGGTTAAATCGCTTTTTACCTGCGTAATCTGGCCTTTGTTTAAAGATGAGTTTAAAAAAGTGAGCCACATCGTCTTTTTCGCTGTAACTTCTCACCAGATCTACCTGGTTTTTCATCAGCGCAATCAGCGGACTTACAATAATGGCGCAGCCTTCCAGTATCAGCGCGGGCAATTGGTAACATAAACTTTTACCGCCGCCGGTTGGCATAATTACAAAGGTGTCGCGGCCATTCAGCAGGCTGTTAATGGCTTCTTCCTGTAAACCTTTAAAATGCTCAAAACCAAAATTGGTCTGTAAATGCTTATGGATTTCGTAATTGTGAGTGAATGTAGAGGCGATTTTTTCGGTTGCTATTTCCTGATTAACACTTTTTGTTTTTCTTGTAGCTCTTGTAGTCGTTGACTTTTTAGAAACTGTTGCCATAGCTGTCTTTTGCAGTCTGCAGGTGCAGAAGTTCTTTTAATCTAAAACCTTTTATTAAACAATATTGTAAGATAAAGGCAAAGGGAAACGAAATTAACTTTAAAAAACAATAAGCCCAACGGGCAGTTGTTAAAGTTTACCTGTCGGTTTATCACTTTCTAAAGTTATGGTATCCGGTAAATATGAAGAGCAAAAAGTTTTTGTGCCCATTGCAGCAACCCGAAAAAGAGTTGTTTCTGAAAAGAAATTTATACCAAAACCTGGTCAGATTATCAGTAAGCGCAAGGCGATTATTAAAATTGTAAAAGCATAAATTTACAACAACAAACAAAGTTTTCTTCAATAAACAAAATTATTATTTTACAATAAAAGGTTTACTTCACTGGTAAACTGTACAATAAAGCGTATAAATTTTTAAACCAGTCAGGTTTATTTTTTCCAGTAATGCCAACGCTTATATTAGGTTATTCGTTTCATCAGAATGTTGTTTTTATTCAGCTTCACAATATATTTTCATCCGGCTACCTTTGCTTCGCATGAATGAAGAGATTAGCAGCATCGCGAAGCAAACCATCCGTTCAGAAGCCGCTTCGGTTTCGCGGCTGGAAGCCTTGCTGACCGATGATTTTACAAAAGCGGTGGAAACCATTTACCACAGCACCGGCCGCATTGTGGTTACCGGCATTGGCAAAAGTGCCATTGTGGCCCAAAAAATAGTTGCCACATTTAATTCTACCGGAACACCGGCCCTGTTTATGCACGCTGCCGATGCTATTCACGGCGATCTGGGTATGATTCAGAAAGACGATGTTGTAATTATTCTCAGCAACAGCGGCAACAGCAGCGAAATCAAAACGCTTCTTCCCATCATCAAACAAAGGGGCAAAAATTTAATTGCCGTTACAGGCAATCTGAAATCTTACCTGGCGGCCGAAGCCGGTTTTGTTATCAATGCGTCTGTTACCGAAGAAGCTTGTCCCAATAATTTAGCGCCCACCAACAGCACTACGGCGCAAATGGTAATGGGCGATGCGCTTGCCGTTTGCCTGATGAAGCTGAACCATTTTGGCGAAGGCGATTTTGCCAAACTTCATCCCGGCGGCAACATTGGCAGGCGGCTGTATCTGCGGGTAGAAGATTTGTATAAAATAAACGAAAAGCCGCAGGTGTTTTTATCCACGCCGGTAAAAGCAATTATTGGCGAAATTTCGGGCAAGCGCCTGGGCTGCACCGCCGTAGTAAATGAAAACGGCGAACTCATTGGCATTATTACCGATGGTGATGTGCGGCGGATGCTGGAAAAATGGGATAACATCAGCCACCTGACGGCACTGGATATTTACGCTAAACATCCCCAAAAAATATTGCCCGGTACACTTGCCACTGAAGCGTTTGACATGATGAAGGCGCGCGACATTACCCAACTGATTGTGGCAGATGAAAGCAACATATACTTAGGAGTTTTACATTTGCACGATTTATTACGCGAAGGCATTTTATAAAATCTGAATATCAGTTTTCCGCAAAAAAAAATTATGAACAAAAATCATTACGTAGCCATCATGGCGGGTGGCATCGGCAGTCGTTTCTGGCCACAAAGCAGAGTTTCGTATCCCAAACAGTTTTTAGACATTTTAAACACCGGCAAAACCCTTATTCAGTGGACGTTTGAGCGCTTCAGCCGGTTTCTTCCTGTTGAGAATATTTATATCGTTACGTCGGGCGAATATGCCGGTATTGTAAAAGAGCAGTTGGCAGAATTGCCGGAGCAGAACATTGTGTCGGAGCCGAGCCGCAAAAATACGGCGCCGTGCGTGGCTTATATTTCGTTCAAAATAAAACAAAAAAATCCCGACGCCACGCTCATCATCGCGCCCAGCGATCACATGATACTCGATATAGATGAGTTTATTACCATCTCAAACGAAGCGCTTTCTTTTGCCGAGCAGCGCAAATCTTTTGTAACGCTTGGCATTAAACCCACGTATCCCAACACAGGTTATGGTTACATTCAGCACGAAACGGAAGCAACAGCGCCAAACGTTTATAAAGTAAAAACCTTTACCGAAAAACCGGATGCCGGCCTTGCCAAAACTTTTTTTGAAAGCGGCGATTTTCTCTGGAACGGAGGCATTTTCATCTGGCGGGTAGAAGATATTTTATCTGCGTTTGAAAAATATCAGCCCGAGATGTACGAAGTGTTTGCTGTGGAAGCGGATGCTTTTAATACCACGGAAGAGAAAGAAGCCATTGACCGCATTTATTCGCTTTGCACCAACATATCGATAGATTACGCCATTATGGAACACGCCGACAATGTGTATGTGATTCCGTCATCGTTTGGCTGGAGCGACTTAGGTACCTGGAACAGTGCGTATGATAATTTAGAGAAAGATTACTTCGGAAATGCAGTATCGGCCAACAATGTAATTGTAATAGACGCCGTGAAATGTATGGTGGCCGCGCCGCACCAGAAATTAGTTGTGTTGCAGGGCTTGCAGGATTTTATTGTGGTAGATACGCCCGATGTTTTATTGATTTGCCAGCGCGATAAAGAACAGGCCATTAAAGAATATGTGGCCGAAGTAAAACGAAGTAAAGGCGATATGTATTTGTAGAATAAAAAAATAAAATACGAAGCACACAAACTTCGTGTACGGACGTTGAAGAATTTATTTTTGAATAGGTAACTGTAATATTGGCTTATTATCTCTTTAAAAAATTCAACAAACGTTTGTTTTTTGTAACTCCAAAAAAAGCTGATTCATGTAAAGTGAATCAGCTTTTTTATTCCGTTTTACCATGTAAAATACAGTGTTGCTCCTTTTAGCAAAGACAGGTTGCGAACAGAGAAATTACACGGCTTATTTTATACAACATCTGTTGTTGTTCATCTGTTAACAAAGAGCCGTTTATATTATCCGTTTTATCAGGCGTTTCTTACATCTCCGGCAAGTGTTGCACGCGTACATTTGCAGCGTTATGATGACAGCAGAGCAGCAACGCCTGAAAGTAAACGCGGGTAAAAAAATTCCGTTAGAACAATGGGGTCCTTACTTATCAGACCGGCAATGGGGAACCGTGCGGGAAGATTACAGTGAAAACGGCGATGCCTGGAATTATTTTCCGTTTCATCATGCCCACAGCCGCGCTTACCGCTGGGGCGAAGACGGGCTTGGCGGTATCTCCGATTTTTTTCAGAACCTGTGTTTTTCCGTGGCGTTATGGAATGGCAAAGATGAAATTTTGAAAGAGCGTTTGTATGGCCTGGGCAACTACGAAGGCAACCACGGCGAAGATGTAAAAGAACTGTATTATTATCTCGATAATCTGCCTTCGCATTACTATATGCAGATGCTGTACAAGTATCCGCAGGAAGCGTTTCCCTACGATAATCTTATTTACACCAACCGCCGCCGCAGCCGGCTGGAAACCGAATATGAACTGCTTGATACCGGCCTGTTTAACGACAATAAATATTTTGATGTTTATATTACCTACGCCAAGCACAGCAAAACGGATATTGCCATAAAAATTGAAGTGATAAACCGTGGTGGTGAAGAGGCGCCCATTACTGTGTTGCCCACGCTTTGGTTTTACAATCGCTGGTGTTATGGCGGGCTGGAACAGCGGCCTGTAATTAAATATGTGGACGATGGCTGCGTAAAGGCAACGCATGAGCGCATGGGCGATTATTACCTGTATTTTCAAAAGCCTGCCGACCGCTTTTTTACCGAAAACGAAACCAACCAGCAAAAGCTGTTTGGCAAGCAAAACCTCACCGGCATTTTTACCAAAGATGCCATTAACGATGCGGTGGTAGATGGAAAGAATGTGCAGCAACTGCATAATGCAAAACACGGCACTAAGTTTTCGCCGGTGTACAAAATGAATGTGCCGCCGGGCGGCTCTGAAATAATTTATCTGCGCCTTTGCAACGGGCTGCAAAGCAAACCTTTCGGACAGAACGCCGAACAGATATTTGCCCAACGCAAAGAAGAAGCCGATGCATTTTACGCAGCCGTGTTGCCGCAGAATATTACTAATGAACAAAGGCTGATATCGCGGCAGGCGCTGGCCGGATTGCTCTGGAGCAAACAATATTATCATTACGATATCGAGCGCTGGATATCAACCGGCGATGGCATTTCGCCGCCATTCAACGGCAGAAAATACGGGCGCAACTGGGACTGGCAGCATCTTAAAAACCAGGATATTATTTTAATGCCCGACAAGTGGGAATATCCGTGGTATGCCGCGTGGGATCTGGCTTTTCATTGCATACCCATGGCAATTGTTGACCCCACCTTTGCCAAGCACCAGTTGCTGCTTATTATGCGCGAATGGTATATGAAGCCCGATGGCCAGTTGCCTGCTTACGAGTGGAACTTTAACGATGTAAACCCGCCGGTGCAATCGTATGCGGCGCTTGAAGTGTATCGCATCGAAAAACGGGCGACTGGTGTTGGCGATCTTATCTTTCTTAAAAAAATATTCCAAAAGCTTATCATTAATTTTACGTGGTGGATCAACCGCAAAGACCCTAACGGCAACAATATTTTTGAAGGTGGTTTTTTGGGTCTTGATAACATTGGCGTGTTCAACCGCAGTATGCAGTTAAGCGGGCACATGGAACTGGAGCAGGCCGACAGCACAAGCTGGATGGCCATGTATGCGCTGAACCTGATGGATATGGCCATTGAGATAGCGGTACACGATCCTTCATTTGAAGATACGGCCACCAAATTTTTCGAGCATTTTGTGCTGATTGCAGAAGCGTTGAACGAGCTGGGTATGTGGAATGAAGAAGATAAATTTTACTACGATACGCTGGCTGTTGTAAACGAAAATCCCATTCAGTTGCGCATTAAATCCATTGTTGGATTGACGTCTGTTTTTGCGGTGTCTGTGATAGAAACCAATGTGCTGAACAAGCTGGAAGATTTTAATAAACGCATTACCTGGTTTGAAAAATACCGCAAAAGAAACAACAAGTTCTGGCCCAATGAAGAACGCGCCGGCGAAAATAAAATTCTCATTTCTCTCATCCCCAAAGAAAGGCTGATTGCCCTGTTGCAACGGATGCTTGATGAAGCCGAATTTCTTTCACCGGGCGGTATTCGCGCACTGTCAAAATATCATGAGCAGCATCCGTATTCCATCCGCATTGAAGATGTTGACTATTCTATTCAGTACGATCCCGGCGACAGCATATCCGACTTTTATGGCGGCAACAGCAACTGGCGCGGCCCGGTGTGGATACCCATTAATTACCTGCTTATCGAATCTATCCGCAAATACGGTGCGTTTTATGGCGACAGCCTGAAAATTGAATACCCGAAAAGCTCCGGCAGCTATCTCAATTTAAGCGGGGTGGCCGATGAACTGGCAAAACGCGTGGTGAGTTTGTTTGAAAAAGATGCCGACAACGGACGTTGCCTGCACGGCGCTTACAACTGGTTTTACAGTCGCCCCGAAAACCAGAACCTGCTTCTGTTTTACGAATATTTTAATGGCGATAACGGCCGTGGACTGGGCGCTGCTCATCAAACGGGCTGGACATCACTGGTGGCGTCGCTGATTGGTGAGTTGGCGGGGAAGGGGTGAAGAAAAAGCTCTTTATAATTGCTGTGAGAAATAAATTTCGTGCATATTCTTTGCCTTGTTTATTTCATGGCAGATGTACACAGCAAAGAAGTAAGAAGCTATAACATGAGCCGGATAAAAGGCAAGAATACAAAGCCTGAAATGCTGGTTCGTAAGTTTCTTCATGCGCATGGCTTCCGGTACCGGCTGCATGTAAAAGACCTGCCGGGAAAACCGGATATTGTGTTGCCAAAATATAAGACAATGATTTTTGTGCATGGATGCTTCTGGCATGGACATGAGGGATGTAAGTACTATGTAGTTCCTAAAACTAAAACGGAATGGTGGCTTAATAAAATCAATGGCAATATTGCGAATGATGATAAAGCTGCGAAAGCTTTGAATGCTGCAGGATGGAAAATTGTTACACTTTGGGAGTGTGAGTTGAAGCCGAAAACTTATGAACACACACTACAAAAGCTATCGCAAAATCTTCAACTTTTAAACGTGACTTAAATTCAATTGCCAGTTTCGCACGTGACTTAAAAGCAATTGTGTCTTATAAGTCACAAAGATAGTTTCGCTTGATGGAAATTAAGCGATTGGTTGCTGATAGAATAAAAGAACTGAGACAGGCTAAAAATCTTTCTCAGGAAGCCGTTGCTTACACAGCCGAAATAGACAGAACTTTCATGACTCATGTAGAGAATGGAAGAAGGAATGTTTCTGTTGAAACCTTAGAAAAAATATTAAAAGCTCTCAATATCTCATTCGCTGAATTTTTTAATAATGAAAAATTCAGCGAAGTATGAGCTTAAACTACATTGATTTATTTGCCGGTGCTGGCGGCTTGTCCGAAGGTTTTATAAGGGCTGGTTATAATCCTGTTGCTCATGTCGAAATGGATGAAGCCGCTTGTTATACATTAAGAACAAGAGTAGCTTATCACTTTCTAAAAGCGAGTAATCAATATGACGTTTATGTTTCTTATTTAAGAGGCGAAATAACCCGACCTGAATTATATAAACATATTCCTCCTGAGTTATTAAATAGTGTAATAAATGTTCCAATAGGAGAAGAAAGTAATACTCAGATTCATTCCTCTGTTTCTTCACTTTTAAATTACGGCGAAGAGATTGATCTCATTATTGGCGGACCTCCCTGCCAAGCATATTCATTAGTTGGCCGTGCAAGAAGTGTGGATGGAATGAAAACCGATTCGCGTAACTTTTTGTATGTTCAGTATGGTAAGTATTTAGAAAGATATCAGCCTAAAATGTTTGTCTTTGAAAACGTATTGGGTTTAAAGTCTGCTAAAAATGGTCAGCCTTTATTGAACATGGAAAAGCTCTTTTTAAAAAGAGGCTACAAAATGCATGTCTTTACTGTCGAAGCCAACAACTTTAATGTTCTTCAAAGAAGAAAGAGAATCATTATAGTTGGATGGAAAGATGACTTTATTCCAAACCTTCCGGACTTAGAATCTATCAAAGTTGACAAGCAATTTTCAGTCAACGAAATATTTAGTGATTTACCAACTTTACAGGCAGGTGATGGAATTGATAAATTTGTAAACTACCACACTGACACAAATGAGTACCTTAAAAACTCATCTATAAGAAACGGAATAAGCGAATTAACCCAACACATTGCACGCCCTCATAGTAACTCAGATAAAGAGATATATAAACTAGTTGTAGAAAAATGGAATTACTATAATGAAAGGCTTCATTATAATGAACTACCTGAACTATTAAAAACGCATAATAACCGTAAATCTTTTTTTGATCGTTTCAAAGTTGTTGCTGGCAATCTGCCATACTCACAGACTGTGGTAGCACACATTGCTAAAGATGGTCATTATTATATTCACCCTGATATAGATCAAAATCGCTCAATAACTGTTAGAGAAGCTGCTCGCCTGCAGTCTTTTCCTGATGACTTTTACTTTGAAGGCGTCAAAGAAGGAAAAAATAGAACTGCTGCTTTTAAACAAATTGGTAATGCTGTACCGCCATTAATGGCAAACGAAATCGCAATTAACCTAAAAACACTATTGGAATGTCTTTAACACCAATACAAACTGATACTTCAATCTTAAGGCCTCGAGCCAGATTAATAAAAACAATCGGTGAAGAATTGATTAGTGACGATAAAGTTGCGTTGCTTGAATTAGTCAAGAATAGTTATGATGCTGATGCTTCAATAATAACTATTAAAATTCAAGGTCGTGTTGTAATTGAGAAAGACGGGAAGAATGAAATAAAAAAAATCATTAAAGAAGGTGGAAGTATAACTGTTTATGATGATGGAAGTGGAATGTCATTGGCAACAATTAAAGAAGCGTGGATGGAACCCGCAACAATTTCTAAAAAGATATTAAAAAGCTCAACTCAAAAGAAAAGGAGATATACTGGTGAAAAGGGAATAGGCAGATTTGCTTCTGCAAAGCTTTCCACAGAGCTAAAAATAATCTCAAAAGTATCTGATGATAATGAAGTAGTGGTAGATTTCAATTGGAAAGATTTTGATAACAATGACATGTATCTTGATCAGGTTAAGTGTAAATGGGAGGTCAGAGAACCCATAGAATTCATAGGCAGAAATCATGGAACTAAGCTTATTTTATTAAACCTTAATTCGGATTGGGATGAAGAAAAAATTAGACAATTTAGAATATCATTGCAAAGGTTACTGAACCCAGTTACACCAGTTCTAGATTTCTTAATCTCATTAGAGCTTCCTAAAATCTTCGAATTATACTCAGGAACTATTGAACCTCCGGAATCTCTTAGAAGACCTAATTATTCTATAAAAGGTAGTATTGATTCTAACGGCAAGCCATCAGTTACATATACAAGCAAAAAAAAGGGACAAATTATTTTAAGTGATTTCAGCTTATTAAAGAAAGACGAAAAATTTCTAACAGGCTCATTTGACTTTGACTTTAGAGTTTGGGATTTGGATAATGAGTCTATAGATGAATTAGCTAAAGAAACCGAGTCAAAAAGAAAGTACATCAAAGATGCACTTAAAGAAATTGCAGGAATTAGTATTTACAGAGATGGATTTAGAGTTCTTCCTTATGGCGATCCAAAATTTGATTGGGCACGTTTAGACTTGCGTAGAGTAAATAATCCTACACTTCGTATAAGTAATAACCAGATAATAGGGTTTATCACTGTTGAACTTGATAAAAATCCTGAGTTTAAGGATCAGAGTAACAGAGAAGGTTTAGTTGAAAGTGAAGCCTTTTCGCAATTACAAGATTTTGTTAGGCGAATTTTAAATGAGCTTGAAATCAAACGTTATGAAGAAAGACCTAGAGAAAGTGATACTAGTCAAAATCAGGAAACTTTATTTAGTAGGTTTTCTCTTGCACCAGTAGCTCAAATAGTTCAACTGAGACTTCCAAATGATAAAGAAGTAAATGAAATTGTAGCTAAAACGAATGCTTCAATACAGGAAGGTGTAAAAAAAGTCCAAGAAGTATTATCAAGATATCGACGACTGTCAACTCTTGGTTTGCTCATTGATATAATCTTACATGATGGAAATAATTTTCTTGCTCAAATTGACAGCGATGTCAATCTGCTTTCAAAAGAAATAGATAAAAAAGACTTTGATTTAAATGGTGTGAAAGAATACGTCAAAAACATTGACGAAGAAAGAAAAGTTCTTGCACAATTATTCAAACGAATTGAGCCTTTTGGAGGAAGGAAAAGAGGAAGACCAAGAAATATTATTCTTGAAGACACTATCGCAAACGTCTTTGCTTTATATAAGAACGATCTTTCCAATCTCCATATTAAAATTAATTTTCCAACAACTCGCAATGAAGTGCAACTTGACGAGGGTGAACTTCAAATGATTTTTGTAAATCTTATTCAAAATTCGATGTACTGGCTGGAAACTATTTCTACTGAAAGAGAGATAACGATTTTAGCTGAGAAAAGTGCCGATGAATTATCTATAATTTTTAGTGATAGTGGTCCTGGAATAAAAGATGAATATCAGCAAATAATATTCGATCCATACTTCAGTACTCGTACCGATGGAGTTGGTTTAGGGCTTACTATTGTTGGTGAACTTGTAACTGAATATGATGGTGATTTTACTTTAATTGATGATGGACCACTTCATGGCGCAACTTTTAAAATGACATTCCGAAGAAGAATTTAATATGGAATTAAAAATTTTATTTATTGAAGATGATGAAAAACTCAGCCAAGGTCTCAAAAAGAACTTTGATGGAGAAAATATCTCTGGATATAATATTAAGGCTGAAGTTGTGAATGTTTTTGAACAAGGCATTGCTTTTATTCTAAATAATGATTTTGATTTAGTAATTCTTGACTTATTTAAAGATCAGCAAGAAAAAGATGAAGAAGCAGGAATCAAAGTGTTAAATGACATAAGAAGAAACGCATTTGTTCCTGTTATCTTTTATTCAGGACATGCATATAAGATAACTAATTTAATTTCAGAAATAGTTGGTGTTGTTAGTAAGGGAGATGGAATTGCTGCACTTACTAAAGAAATAGAAAGAATAATTGCTTCGAAAATTGCACTTATTAAAGGGCAGATTTATGGACATTTAAAAGAGTCGCTTCGCAAATATTTTTGGGAAACAGTTGATGTTCAGAAAGAAATATTCGTTCCTGGAAAGAATGATGTTTCACTCGGTTATTTATTATTAAGAAGATTTGCTCATTCTCTTTCAAAAGAAAATATTAAGGAGATTTTAGGTGATGATAAAATTAATACAGATAAAGCTCATCCTATGGAATTTTACATATTTCCATCTGGTGATGGAGAATATGAAGCTGGTGAAATAATTTTTAAAGACAATTTCTTTTATGCAATTCTTACACCTAGTTGTGACTTTATCGGTGAAGGAAGTCGGCAAAGAAAAGTAGGAAAGGTTTTGTTAGCAGAAGCTACATTTTTGAAAGACATGGAGATCTATAAAAAATATGAGAGTAATAAAGATAAATACAAGCAAAGCTTAGCAGAATTAATTGAGTCAAGAAAAGGAGATAGATTCTTTTTTCTTCCAGGTACACCTTTTATTCAAAACTTAGTCTTAGATTTTCAAAATAAGCTTATGGTTAATTATGAAGAATTAAAGACTTTTAAAAGAATTGCTAAACTCGATGCTCCTTATGCTCAATCAATGATATCTAGTTTTGTTCGCTACTATAATCGGATTGGGTTTCCTGATATTGATGCTAACTACGTAATCCAGACTCTATAGTGCAAACAGTTCAAATTAATGATACTATCAGAGCTTTTTTTAAATATAGTGCAGCCATCTTTTGTGGAGCAGGAATCTCAGCTCACCGTAGCTTATTACCAACAACGAAACATCCCGCACTGCGTGTACGGTTATATCTACGCGCAACTTTAGTAGTAACTTTTAGCTACCTTCTTTCTATAAATCCGTTCAATAAAGTTTCCAAAACTTCACTGGCTTTATCTTCAAGTTTACATCTAAATTTTAATAACAAAACAACGGTACCGGCAATCAAACCAATAAGCAAAAAAGCTGAGCTAACGTACTCCGCTTATCCCGCTCCTGCCAAACAAGTTCAACCCATTCTTCTCCGTTAAACATTATAAATAATCGCAGGAATCATTACTTTGCGCCGGGGTGTAAACCAATAAAAAACCTAACTGTATGACAAAGATTTTCTATGTATCTGCCATCGCCTTTTTTATGTGTAGTATGCTGGCGGTTGCACAGCCAAAAAAGCCCGCTGTGGCAGCAAAACCCGGTTTCGACATTGCCACTGTTTCGGTTTCCAAAGCCGATTTAGGTACGTTTCCCTATTTTAAAACGCTGACCAACTTTACGGCTACCGACTCTGTCACGCATGAAAGCAACCGCACTTATTTTTATGATGGCAAAAATTTTTTTACCATAGACGGCAAAGTGTCGTCGCAAAACTTAAATATTAAAAACTCAGATCAGCCCATCGTGTCTGAGTTTGGCTGCATACAGGAGTTCGATAAAGTGATTTCCACCCTCGGCGGCGTGAAAGTATTTACCGGCAAAATGCCGGATGAAGCATTGAAAGCTTTTGCCGGCGCTGATGCGGTTGATTTGGGTAGTGCCGGCAAAGCGGCGATAGCGCCAAGCGCTTATTACGGCGTGGTAGAATACGTAATAAAAACACCCGACAAAGAAGTATGGGTACAGCTGCAGCCGTATAGCCTCGGTTCAAAGTTTTATACACTGCTGGTGGCAGAGAAGTCAACACCCTTACTCTCGCTAAACACGAATAAAACAAACACCATATTAGCGGATCTCGAAAAAGAAAAGAAAGCTGTTGTACACTTGTTGTTTGCACCCGACAGCGATACGTTGCTGTCAGAATCAAAAGATGAGATATTAAGTATTGCAGGCGTTTACCAGGCGCATCCCGACTGGAAATTATCTTTGGCATGTTACAACGCCCCGGTTGGCAAACCCGATTATACGCTGGCACTCACCGGTAAGCGGGCAACTGCAATTAAACAACAACTGATGGCATTGGGTGTAAAAGAAGCTTCGATAATGGCAACAGGCATGGGCGATGGGAAGCCAATTGTTTCCAACGATACAGAAAGAGGCAGGTTAATGAATACAAGAATTGAGTTGACTGTTCAATAAAAAAAATGCTTATTAACATCTACACCCCGCTCATGGCGCACCCTTCCGCTTGTGCCGCTTCAGTAGTGTTCTCAAATGTATGATGGTTAAATTATACATATTATTTTGACTGTGTTTTAGTTGCATGTCATCCATAAATTTTTAGTTCAGAACATCATTTTTGTTTCTTTTGAAATCATCATCCATTTGAGAACACCACCCAAAATTGCTAACTACCAAACTTAAAATACATTTGCAATTTCTGAATACCATCACATGAACGAAACGGAAGTAAAACTAAAGGCTTTGTTTAACCGCATTCCCCGGCGGCATACGGCAGATAATGTAAAAGAAATTTACAGCATTCTTGATGCTTACGAAGAGTTGCTGCAAACCCTGGAGGCAGATGCCCGGTACGAACAGCGCGTAGCCCCGTTTTTTGAAGCTCTCGACGACATCCGGACAACCATTAAAAAATCGAACGACAACAAAGCGTCCAAAAAGCAAAAAGATGTTTTGTTCGACGAGGCTTCCGGCGCACTGAAAGATACCATGGAAGAACTGATGCAGCTACAAAAACAGAAAGGACTCTGAATTTATTCCTTCAGCCATTGTCAATTATCATTTTGGTAAGAAATGTGCTGTTATATTTGAAACTCAAACAAGCAATACCGAATGAACACCCTCTTCATTGTAGATGACGAAGAAGACATGCTGCAAACGCTTCAGTTTTATTTTCAGAAAGAAGGCTACGAAGTCAAAACATTCAGCAAATCGAAAGACATGATGGATGCGCTGGAAACGGCAAAACCCGATTTAATACTCATGGATGTAAACCTGCGCCGCAACGATGGCAGAACCATCTGCCGGCTCATCAAAAGCAAGTATGGCGTAGATGCGCCCATCGTATTGTTTTCAGCCAACGCCGATGTGGAAACGGAGTATAAAAAATTCAATGCTGACGGCTTTATCAGCAAGCCCTTTTCGTTTGAGCAGATTTCGCAGGCAGTAGCTTCGTATCTGCAAAATAATTAACTGCCCGGCTGCTAAAACAAATCTTTATTTTTAACCATCAAACGCCTTATATGATAAATGATTTGAAAGGGGAACTCATTCATAAAATTCAAACTGCAAGCGATGAAAATCTGCTGCTGCTGTTAAATGCCGATTATGATTATTTTACACAAGATAAAGATATTGTAAACGGACTTTCCGAAGAAGACCGGAAAGAACTAACAGAGATGCTCAATGAGCCGTTTGGACATAACACCCTTTCCCAACAGGAATTTGATGAAGCAATACGACAATGGCGCATCAGATAATCTATAAAAAGCGATTTTTAAACAAACTGCTTGTCCTGCTGGATTATCTGAAAAATGAATGGAGCGATAAGGTAGCTGATGTGTTTCTTATAAAATTGCAGAGCCGGTTTCAAACAATCTCTGCTCAGCCACATGTAGGAGCGCCTTCCGCAACCCTCCCATCTGTAAGAAGCCTGTTAATAACAAAACATAACCGGATATTTTACCGAATAAAAGGAAATACGATCGAAGTAATAAATATGTATGATACAAGGATGAATCCTAAGAAAAACCGGTATTGGTAAATAATTTTCTTGCCTGACGGATGCTTATAAACCTTTCTTTTTCTTCCGGTAAATCTGACGCCCGCCATTCAAATTGTTGTCGGTTATTATAAAAATTTAAACCCTTTTATCACCGTTTTCCCAGTTCCACAAACGCCCGCTCTTCCGGCCCTGTATAATTGGCGCCGGGGCGAATAATTTTTCCATCCAACCGTTGTTCAATAATATGCGCGCACCAGCCCGTTAATCGGGAAATTACAAAAAGCGGCGTGAAGAAAAGTGTTGGCACACCCATCAAATGATACGATACGGCAGAAAACCAGTCTAAGTTCGGAAACATCTTTTTCTCCTTCCACATCACTGTTTCAATGGCTTCAGCAATATTATACAACAGCATATTATTTGCTTCTTCCGACAAGCGTTCGGCAACCGATTTAATGACTTCATTACGCGGATCGGAAATGGTATAAACCGGATGACCAAACCCGATAATCACTTCCTTGTTTGTCAGTCGTTTTTTTATATCGTTTTCCGCTTCTTCCACACTTGCATACCGGCTTTGAATGTCGAATGCCACTTCGTTGGCGCCGCCATGTTTGGGGCCGCGCAAGGCGCCAATAGCGCCGGTTACGCAGGAGTAAATGTCAGAGCCGGTTCCGGCAATTACGCGCGCCGTAAATGTAGATGCGTTAAACTCATGTTCGGCATATAAATTTAATGATATTTCCATTGCTTTTATCCACGATGGCAACGGCTCTTTCTGGTGAAGTAAATGCAAAAAATGCGCGCCGGTGGTAGGGTCGTTTGTTTCG
Organism: Ilyomonas sp.; assembly: GCA_965199845.1. Taxonomy (GTDB): domain Bacteria; phylum Bacteroidota; class Bacteroidia; order Chitinophagales; family Chitinophagaceae; genus Ilyomonas. The sequence continues at coordinate 5,276 of CBDATZ010000044.1, read as the reverse complement.
GTGTTGATACGTTTTTTTGATGCGAAAAATGATACCAGTACAGTAAAGCAGACGAGGAAGAAGCGATGAGTTTATCTGCAATATCGCGCGCGCCTTCTGTTGTATGCTGTGCATCTTCCGGCGCGATGGTTCCCAGCACCGAAGCGTAAGTTCGCAATACATCCATCGGGTGTGCTGTGGCAGAAATTTGCTCTAAAATTTTCTTCACAACCACATCCAAGCCGCGCAGCGAAATGAGTTTTTGTTGATAAGATTGCAAGGTTGCTTTGTCCGGCAATTCGCCATACAACAGCAGGTACGCCACTTCTTCAAACGAAGCACCTTCTGCCAGGTCGAGAATGTTATAACCGCGATAATGCAAATCGTTACCGCTTCTGCCTACGGTACAAATGGCGGTGTTGCCGGCTACCACGCCGGACAGGGCAACCGATTTTTTAGGCTTGAATCCGGCGGGCAAAGCATCGTTACTCATCGTTATTATTTTTATGGTTTGATAATTTTTATTTGCCACGAAGGCGCAAAGAAGAAAAAGAATAGGTTTATAAATTGCTTATTTATGAATGCTGATTGTATTTATTCACGTCTCACTTTTCACGTCTCACTAAACTCTTTCATTATAAATCACAGAGTGCCTTCGTGGCAAACAAATTATTTCTTCTGATAAAGCTTATCTAACTGGTTCTCGTAATCGTAATAGCCAATGCTGCTGTACAGTTCAGCGCGCGTTTGCATGGTGCCAATCACGTTCTTTTGCGTGCCTTCTTTTTTAATGATCTGATATACATTCAGCGCCGCTTTGTTTGCCGCGCGAAAAGCCGATAACGGATACAATACCAAACTCACGCCCGCATCGCCAAGCTCATCAATTGTCCACATTGGCGTCATGCCAAACTCGGTAATGTTGGCAAGTATCGGTAACTGGCAAACCGCTCCAAATTGCTTATAAATTTTTAAATCAGTAACGGCTTCAGCAAACAAAAAATCGGCGCCCGCTTCAGCATAAGCATGTGCGCGTTCCAGCGTTTTTTCCAGGCCTTCCACCGCCAATGCATCGGTGCGGGCGCCAATTGCAAACGCTTCATCCGTTCGGGCATCAACGGCGGCTTTTATTCTATCGCTCATTTCTTCTTTGGTTACCACTTCTTTATTCGGGCGATGGCCACAGCGCTTGGCGCCCGCCTGGTCTTCAATATGCAACGCTGCCGCGCCGGCTTTGATGAGCGATTTTACCGTGCGGGCAACATTAAAAGCCGACGGACCAAAACCGGTATCCACATCAACCAGCAATGGTGTAGAAGTAACGTTGGTAATGCGGTTAACGTCAATCAATACATCGTCTAACGTAGTAATACCAAGGTCGGGAATGCCAAGCGAACCTGCCGCCACGCCGCCGCCCGATAGATAAATGGCTTTATAGCCAGCCTGCGTAGCTAACAACGCATGAGCCGCATTGATGGCACCCACAATCTGCAAAGGCCGCTCTTGCTGCATTGCTTTGCGAAAGCGCGTACCAGCTGTATTATTCATGTTCATGGTTACTGATAAATGGTAAAGATAAGCAGCTAAATTTTCTATCAGATCAGCTGTTTTTTCTTATAAGCGTTGTTGTGAAAAAGGTGGATTGCGGCTATCGTGAACAATCGCTGTTATCACAAATTACTGAAACTTTTTTGTTACGATAAACGTTTACCGCCGCTTATCCCATCTTCTGCAAAACAGCCGCCGCCCGTACTATCTTTATTTCATGTTGCTGATAAAAAATTTAAGAAAGAAATACGGCACAAACACAGTGCTTGATGTACCCATGTTTCAGCTTGCCAATGGATTGTATTGGATACAAGGCGCAAACGGTTCGGGCAAAACTACGCTTCTGAAAATGATAGCGGGTTTGCTTCCGTTCAGTGGCGATATTTTAGTAAACAACATCAGCCTGAAGCGGCAACCGCTTCAATACCGGCAACAAATAAGCTGGTCGGAAGCCGAGCCTTTGTATCCTTTTTTTATGCGCGGAACCGATTTGATTACGTTGTACCGCAACATCCGCAACGCTTCGCAAATGGAAGCCGATAAACTGATTGAATTGTTTGCCATGAACGATTATATAAACGATGCCATCGGCACGTATTCGGCCGGCATGACAAAAAAATTATCGCTGCTTCTTTCTTTTCTTGGCACACCATCGCTCATTATGTTAGATGAGCCTTTGATAACGCTTGATGCTGGTACGGTGATGATGGTAGCACACCTGATTACTGAAATGCACAACAACAGCAATCTTAATTTTTTAATCAGTTCGCACCAGGAAACTGATAAACAACTGCTGCCGTTTGATGCTTCATTTATTTTGCAAAACAAAACAATTACAACCGCATGAAAGTGCCTGCCAGCTTGTTTTTCAGGATTTTTATAAAACCGTTTTACAAAGAAAATGCAGGTGCCATTGTGTTTGTTTTTACCATGATGTTTTTTATTGTCAGCACCATGGACGGCGCCGGTATGTTTGCCTATCATTATTCGCTGGTTACCTCTATGCTTACCAGTTCTGTTGTGTTTTTACTGGTGCTTCTCATCTGGTTTTTATACGCGCGCAAATGCGCGATGTTTATTGCAGACACCATCTGTAGTCCGCAGTTTGTGTTTCTTTACATCATCAATTGCCTCAGCCGAAGCAAGCGGTTCCGGCTGTTTGTTTTTGTTGACGTTATGCTGCTGCTGCCGGTACTTTCTTACGCGGTGTTTATTGTTTATGTGGGCTGCCATCAGCAATTGTATCTGCCTGTGCTGCTTGTTGTTTTTTACCTGATTTTATTGTGTGTTGTTATGGCGGTACGGCATGTGTTTGTGTTGCGCAATCCGTATAAAACGGAAACCTTTTTATGGCAGCAATTGAAAGGAAAATTTATACACTCATTGTCTTATTTTACCAGTCTCCTTTTGTTTGTGGCAGAAGAACACAAAGCCATTTGGGTAGGTGTAAAAATTTATACCTGCGGCGTTTTGTATCTTATTGCACGATACAATACCACTTCGGATTACGATACGCTGATGGCATTTTTATTTTTCAATTTTGGTGTTCATGCCAACGGTGTTCTGGTGTATCTCATAAGGCAATGGGAAGAAACGTATCTGAGTTTTTTTCGTAGCCTGCCAGTATCATCTTTCAAAAAAATTTTAAATTATTTGTTGTTGTACGGCACACTTTTGATACCGGAATTTATAACCGCTTTTTGTCTTGCACCCAGTCATCTTCATTACAGCGATGCGATTGGTTTTTGTCTGTGCGCTTATAGCTTGTTGCTGTTGATGAACAGTCTGCTTTTTCTTGCCGATTTCAGCACTAAAGAATTTGCCATTGTGCTACTTGGTGTTTTTTGCGTGCAATACATTTTGCTACCAACCGGCGGATATGTTGTTTTGTATCTGTTGTTTTTTTCTTTTGCCATTGCTCTTTTCTTTTGGCGATACCATCGGTTTGAAAAGAATGCGCAGAAAGAAAGTGTATGATATTTTTTATCGGGTCAATTGTAACCGGCCCGAAACGCTTTCGTTTTTCGCTAACAACAAATCAATCAATAAACAATAAATTTGCTTCTGTCATACCAGGTAAGATGAAAGCAAAATATATCAATCCTTTTACCGATTTCGGCTTCAAAAAAATTTTTGGGGAAGAAGCCAGCAAGCCCTTGCTGATTGACTTTCTGAATGCGCTGTTGCCTGAGCAAAACACCATTGTTGATCTGTCGTTTAAAAATACAGAGCAGTTGGGTCAAACCGACCTTGACCGCAAAGCTATTTACGATATTTATTGTGAAAACAACCGGGGCGAAAAGTTCATTGTAGAACTGCAGAAAGCAAGACAGAATTATTTTATAGAACGAACCATTTACTACTCTACGTTTCCCATCAGAGAGCAAGCTGAAAAAGGTTTCTGGAATTACAATCTGAAAGCGGTTTACTGCATCGGCATTTTAGATTTTACATTCGATGATTACGGCAGCGAAGCCGAAAAAAATGAAGTGGTTCATACCATTAAACTAAAGAATCAGCATGGCAAAATTTTTTACGACAAACTCACTTATATCTATCTTGAAATGCCCAATTTTAACCTTGCCGAAACTGAGCTGATAACGCGGTTAGATAAATGGCTTTATTTTATTAAATATCTGGAAGACTTTCAGGTTATACCATCTATTTTTAAAGATAAAGTATTTACACAGGCTTTTGAAACGGCAGAACTGGCAAACTTCAATCAGGCAGAATTAGACAGTTATGAGGCCAGCCTGAAAGTATTCAGAGATAACCAGGCCGTATTTGATTATGCAAAGCAAACCGCTTATGACGAAGGCAGAAGCGAAGGAATAGCGCAAGGCAGAACGGAAGGGTTACAACAAGGAATTGAGCAAGGAATTGAGCAGGGCAAAAGGGAAAGCCTGATAGCAACGGCAAAAAAAATGAAAGCGAAAGGGCTTTCATCCGGTGATATTTCAGAGGTAACAGGATTGCCTGAAAACGTAATCAAAAACCTTTGAAGTAAATGAGTAATTCAGAATTCATTTCAATTTTATTTTCTGTTCTTTATCTCCCAAACCTTATTATAAAAAGTTATTTTTTTACAAACAGCTTGTCTGCCATTTCTTCATCATGTTTATAAATATCATGACGAAAATTAAGCTTGTTATCTCTGTCAACCCATGCCGTAAAATAGCCGATAACCACACGCACCGGTTTTTTCAACGTTACCCATTTTTCATGATCCAGATTCATACAGCTATCTACTTTTTGTGCTGTCCATGTAGTATCGTTGCGCAGTAAATACAGCGCCATTTTTTTTGGATTTTGTATGCGGATGCAGCCATGGCTAAAGCTGCGATTGGTGGCAGAAAACAAATTATGATTCGGCGTATCGTGCAGATAAATATCGTAGTTGTTAGGAAATAAAAACTTTACACGTCCCAGCGAATTATTGCCGCCAGGCTTCTGGCGCACAATGGGCAAACCAGCGCTGTAACCCGTAATTTCCATATTGTGGCTGGCAATATAATTTTTGTTACGCGCTATGCCCGGCGCAATTTCCTTTTTTACAATACTGGCCGGCACATTCCAATACGGGCTAAATACAATGTATTTTAAATTGCCTGTAAAAATCACGGTGCCGGTGCCTTCCTTGCCAACAATGGTGTTCATATCAAACTGTAGTTCGCCGTTGTCGTACACATACAGTTTATATTCAGGAATGTTTACCATAATATAATTGCTGTCGCTCTCAGCGGCCATCC
>CBDATZ010000043.1:0-7808 GCA_965199845.1 Ilyomonas sp. | reverse complement strand
GGTGGAAGCGACCGACTGGAGCTGGGGGGCATTGAGTTTTGACATGAATAATGATGGGTGGAAAGATATTTTTGTTTCTAACGGCATCAGTAAAGATCTTACGAACCAAGACTTTTTAAACTACTTTGGAGCCGATGCCACGCGCCAGCAAATTATGAAAGGTGGCTTTCGCTACAGCGACTTTTTAGATAAGATGCCGGTAACACCAGTATCAAATTACGCCTTCATTAACCAACACAATCTAACCTTCAAAAATGAAAGTCAGTCGCTAGGCTTGGCTAAGCCAACCTTCAGCAACGGCGCGGCTTACGGCGATTTAGATGGCGATGGTGATTTAGATTTAGTGGTGAATAATGAGAACGGCGAAGCGTTCATTTACCGGAACAAAACAAGTGAAACATTAGGTACTCATTACCTCAAAATAAAGCTACAGGGCAATGCACCAAACACGTTGGGTATTGGCAGTCGTGTAACGCTGTTTGCCAGCGGTATGCAACAGGTAATGGAACAGATGACCACGCGTGGTTTTGAAAGCAGCGTAGAGCCGGTATTGAATTTTGGGTTAGGTAAAATAACAAGTATAGATAGTATAATAGTTCGCTGGCAGGATGAAAAAGAACAAACATTGCATGCCATCAAAGCAGACACAACTTTGTTGCTTGTACAAACCAAAGCCTCACTTCCCAAAGCAGTGCCAATACCAATGGCAAAGTCTTTATACACAGACGTTACAGCTTCTGTAATTACAGGAAACATAAAACATAACGAAAACAACTTTGTTGATTTTGACCAGGAAAGATTGATACCGAAAATGTTTTCCACCGAAGGACCAAAACTGGCTGTGGCTGATGTAAACGGCGATGGCTTGTCTGATTTTTTTATAGGCGGTGCTTCCGGTGATACAGCAAAGCTGTTTCTGCAAACCAGCGATGGCCATTTCAAGCCAAGTGTGCAGTATGCTTTTGCACAAGACAAAAACAGCGAAGATGTGGGTGCAGAGTTTTTTGATTCGGATGGCGACGGAGATATGGACTTAATAGTGGCATCTGGCGGCAACGAGCAACAAAACGCTTCGTTGTACCAGTTTCCACGCTTGTATCTGAATGATGGGAAAGGCGCTTTTACACGTAGTCTGCAGAGTCTTCCTCTGATTGGTATCAATGCATCCTGTGTTCGCGTTCAGGACATAGATGGTGACGGCAAACCTGATATTTTTATCGGTGCAAGAAGCATAACAGGTGTATATGGAAAAGGCCCGGCCAGCTTTCTTTTGAAGAACATAGGCAACGGCATTTTTACCGATGTTACAAAGCAAGTAAGTCCTGATTTATTGCACCTCGGAATGATGACTGATGCACAATGGTCAGACATAGATAATGATGGTAAAAAAGAACTGGTTGTAGTGGGTGATTGGATGGCCGGTGACCATTTTAAAATACAGCAATGGATTTCTAAAAAAATGGAAAGATCTGCCGAATAGCTCCGGCTGGTGGAACTGTTTAACTGTAGCCGATTTGAATAGCGATGGCAAACCAGATTTAATTGCCGGCAACCAGGGATTAAATAGTAAAATAAAAGCCGACAAAGAACATCCGGCAGATTTGTATGTCAGCGATTTCGACAACAATGGACGCATTGAATGTGTGCCGGTGTATTACAAGAGTGATGGCAAGCCTTACCCTTTTAATTTGTATGGCGATATAATGGCGCAGATACCGGCTTTGAAAAAGAAGTTCCTGCAGTATGGTCAATATGCGGGCATGGCAATAGAAAATGTATTTACGCAAGAACAACTACAAGGCGCAGAAAAGCATACGGTTGGGCAATCGCAGAGCTGTGTGTTTATCAATGATGGCAAAGGAAACTTTACGGTGCAGGCACTGCCTCAACGCGCGCAGTTTGCTCCAATGTTTGCCGCGCTGGCAGATGACCTGAATGGCGATGGTAAAAAAGATATTTTTATGGGAGGAAACTTCTATGGTTTGAAGCCGGAAGTGGGTCGCTATGATGCGAGTTATGGGGTTAGTTTACTGGCAAATAACAATCACAGTTTTACTTACGATCCACCTTCTGTGAGCGGTTTGTTTATCAGGGGTGAAGTGCGGGATATCAAACAAATCACAACACACAACGGCACTTATATTATCGTGGCAAGAAACAATCAACCGTTACAGATATTCAGAAAGAACCCATGAGGCTGCCAGAAAAAAAACTTTTCATTTTTTTGAGCATTCTATTTTTGCTCTCGTGCTCTCATGGAGATAAAACGAAGCCGTTGTTTTTGAAGCTTCCTTCATCGCAAACCGGTATTCATTTTTCCAATCATTTAGTTGATCATAACTCATTAAATATTCTTGATTTATATATATTATTATAATGGCGGAGGTGTGGCGGTTGGCGACCTCAATAACGATGGCTTGCCCGATATTTATTTTACTGCCAACAGCAAAGGAGACAACAAATTATATCTCAATAAAGGCAATTTTCATTTTGAAGATATCACTGCAAAAGCAGGCGTAGCAGGTGTTTCAGACTGGTGCAGTGGCGTAATGATGGCTGATATAAACGGCGATGGCTACCTAGATATTTATGTTTGTGCAGTCAAAAAAAGTTAGGGTTAAACGGGCACAATCAGCTCTTTATTAACAACAGAAATGGTACGTTTACGGATATCGCTTCAGCGTATGGTTTGGCATTTGAAGGTTATTCTACCCAAGCCGTTTTTTTTGATTACGACCACGACGGCGACCTTGATTGTTTTTTGTTAAATCAATCGTCTCATTCATTAGAGACCTATGGCGATACATCGTTGCGCAGGCATTGGAGTGACCTCTCTGGCAGCCGTTTGTTTCGTAATGAAGCAAGCAATGGCAAGCGAACCTTTACAGATGTAACAAAAGGTTTCGGAATTTACAACAGCGCCTTGGGTTACGGACTAGGTTTAGCAGTTGCCGACCTTAATAACGATGGATGGGAAGACATTTATGTAGGCAATGATTTTCATGAAAACGACTACTACTATGTAAACAACGGCAACAGAACATTTACCGAAAGCGGCGCGCAACATTTCAATCATTATTCACAGTTCAGTATGGGTAATGATATTGCCGATTACAACAACGATGGTCAGTTGGATGTCTTCACGGCAGACATGCTTCCCGGCGCTGAATAAGTGCTGAAAACGTATGCTGGCGGCGACCAGTTAGACATCTATAGCAACAACATTATCGGCAATGGTTTTCAGAACCAGTATTCAAAGAATTGTTTACAAAAAAACATTGGTAATGGTGTTGGTTTTAGTGAGCAATCATTGCAGGCTGGTGTATCAGCAACCGACTGGAGCTGGTGTCCTTTATTTGCTGATTATGATAACGATGGCAACAAAGATTTGTTCATTACAAATGGCATTGTAAAGCGACCCGTTGATCTAGATTTTATGAAGTTTGTTTCTTCATCAGGTGTAACAAAGCAACTGAACACAACACATCGGTTAGATCAAATTGCATTAGATAAAATGCCGGATGGTAAGATGAAGAGCTATCTTTTCAAAGGCAATGAGGACGGGCATTTCAGCGATGTAAGCAATGCATGGGGAATCACTTCACCTTCTTATTCAAATGGTGCGGCGTATGCAGATTTGAATAATGATGGCAAGCTGGATTTAATCATTAACAACATTAATGAAGAAGCTACTATGTATAAAAATATTGGTGACAGCACTCGTCATTTTCTGACACTTTCTTTTAAAGGAACTGATGCAAATACACAAGGCATTGGCTGTAAGACTTACCTGTTTTACGAAGGGAAGATTCAGTATCAGCAACTGATACTGACTAGAGGGTTTCAATCGTCCTCAGAACCTCGTTTACATTTCGGATTATAGACACCTTATCTATCATTGATAGTGTGCTTGTCGTGTGGACAAATCAAAGGTGTCAATTGCTTAAAAACGTAAAAGCCAATGAAGCACTTACACTTAATGAAGCTGACGCAAAAGATACTTTTCTTTACGATCATTTTTTTTCACCGTCAAAGCCATTATTTACTAACATAACAGACAGCATTCACCTTCCCTGGAAGCATAAAGAAAATTATTTTGTTGACTTCAACCAGCAGTATTTTATACCGCATGAATTGTCTACGGCAGGACCGAAACTGGCAGTTGCCGATATTAACGGCGATGGCTTAGACGACTTTTATGCGTGTGGTGCAAAAGGTCAGGCTTGTTCTTTATTTATTCAAACAAGCGATGGTCATTTTACTTCAACAGATACGGCTTTATTTACTACAGATAAAGCTTGTGAAGATGTAGATGCACTGTTCTTTGATGCGGATGGCGATGGCGATAAAGACTTGTATGTAGCCAGTGGCGGCAATGAAGTTTTTGGATACTCTCAGCTTTTGTTAGACCGGTTCTACATCAATGATGGTAAGGGACATTTTACGAAATCAACAGCTGCGTTGCCACAGTTTTTCGCAAACAAATCATGTGTTGCCGCAGCCGATATAGATGGCGATGGCGATATGGATTTGTTTGTAGGCTTGCGGGCTGATGCATTGGCGTATGGCGTTCCGCAAACTTCTTATTTGCTGTTGAATAACGGCAAGGGAAAGTTTACGATTGCGGATGAAAAAACGGTAGCGCTGCAAAACATTGGAATGGTTACATCAGCTACGTTTACTGATGTAAATAAAGATGGCTGGCAAGACTTAATCGTAGCGGGTGAATGGATGCCGGTTACCCTATTTATTAATCATAAAGGAACGTTTGAAAAAGGTGAGGCTATTACGCCATCCGGGCTTTGGCAAACGCTCACAGTAAGTGATATCAATAGCGACGGCAACATAGATATTCTGGCTGGCAACTGGGGACTGATTTCTAAACTAAAAGGAAGTGATAAAGCACCACTCAAACTATATGTGAAAGACTTTGATAACAATGGTTCAGTTGACCAGTTGCTTACTTATACAGTACACAACAAAGAGTATACTTTTTTAGATAAAGAAGAACTAGAAAAGCAACTACCGCTAATCCGAAAAAACTTTTTATTGTACAGCTGTTTTGCCGGTAAAACGGTTCAGGAAATATTTGGTGATCAGTTGAATAATACAATGATTCTACAGGCGCAAAATTTAAATAGTGGCGTTTGTATCAACGATGGAAAAGGCGGTTTTTCCTTTCAGCCTCTTCCTGATGAAGTACAGGAAGCACCTATCTTTTCCTTTTTTGCAGAGGATGTGAATGTTGATGGAAAGAAAGATATTCTTAGCGGCGGAAACTTCTATGGCGTGTTGCCTTATGAAGGCAGATACGATGCAAACTGGGGAGATATTTTACTCAACACAAACAATAAGAATTATCAATGGCAATCACCTCAAAAAACTGGCTGGTTAATGCGCGGAGAAATTCGCGACATTAAAAAATAAAAACAGCAAACGGATACCTGTATACTGTTGCAAGAAACAATGATAGTCTGTTGTTTTTTAAATCCACTTTACCTTAAAACACGGGATAAAACAACCGCATCGATACGTTTGAACTATCCCTAAAGAGAGTATCTGTTATATTGTATTGTTCTAATGGTTGTGCTACTTTTTTCATCCGTTTATCCTGTATATATTTATCCATCGCAGTGTAGAGTTGTAGCTTATCGATATACTTCCCTTTATAGATTCCGGCAATCAAATGCCCGTTTGCAGGCAGTCTTAAGAATTCAAATTCCAATTGTTGTTTAAGTACTTCTTTTTGTACAGGAATTCCAACAGATAAGTTTACTTGTTGAGCATTTAAAAACGTTGTTGATGTGTAGTAATAATCTTTAGCCGGAATGATAGAATTTGTTTTGCAATACGTCATCAATTGGTGATATAAAGCCGAAGTATTTGTTATGATACTGTCTGTTGCTGTTATGGTTCCTGTTGTCAGTATTAGTGTGTCAACAACAGGAACAATTGTGATGGGAAAGCCATAATGGCGGCTATCGTCTTCTGTAAAAGACTTTAAGCTGCCTACGACATCTTCTTCATCATTATCATTGAAAAACTGATGATGAAGCCATGCAAAACCACTCTCTTCTTTTGCATAGTCAACAAACGTATAAGTGCCGTCTTTGTAGGAAGCTGCAATTAAGATGGATTCTTTTGTATCTCTTCCCTCAATTTTATAAATCTGTATCTCGGCAGGATTAATTTCTTTAACTACATAAACAACATTTGATAACCTGATTTCCTGTACCTTACCTCTCTTTGTAATCACCGGATTTAGATTCTCCTGCATCAAATCAGGATACCAGTAAAACCATTTTTTCGCGTTGATAAATTGCAAAGCAACTTTATCAATTGTAGTATGAATCGTAACATTTTGATGGATGGTATAATTAGAAAATCCTGCCCAAAGAATTACTATCGTAAGCACCAAAATACAAAGCAGGAAAACGCGAACTCTTTTCATACAATGGTAAACAACAAGTGCAGCAATTTTATTGGCAGCACTTAGGTTATTTAATTCTGTTCAAAACATAGAAAGATGATTATATAATTTTCGTCAACATTATTTTTTAGTTATCGGATCGCTTCAATCATTGCTTCTACTTCACTTTCATCCGCGATATAAACGTTGCCATAATCGCTCACTTCTTTGTTGATATAAGTAACAGGATTTGGTGCTATGACTCTTGCAGAAGAATGGAATTCAGTTGCACCGCTTTCTTCTTTTAATCTCGCAATGTTGGACGATTTTACACCTGCGCCCGGCATAATAATAATACGGTTTCCGGCTTGTTCTACCAATTGATGCAGCAACTTACCCGCATCCGGGGCAGCACTCTTTTGCCCAGACGTCAATACGCGTTCACAGCCACAGGCAATAATATCTTCTAACGCTTTAAACGGATCGGGCGCACAATCAAACACGCGGTTGCAGGTAACACCCATATCGCCAGCCCATTCCACAACGCGTTTCAGGCGCTCTGTATCTATTACAGATTCTATGGTTGATATGCCAATAGAAATGCCATTACAGCCCAGTTCTTTACACATCAGAATATCTTCTTTCAAAATGTCAAACTCTTCATCGCTGTAGAAGTAATTACCGGAACGCGGACGAAGAATCGGGTATAATAAAATGGATATTTTTTCTCTCGCTTTTTTAATGGTTCCATAGCTAGGCGTTGTGCCACCTTCAATTGGATTATCGCATAACTCGACTCTTTCCGCACCGGCTCTTTCAGCAATGATGCAAGAATCAATATGAAAGGCACATACTTCTAAAATTGCTTTCTTATTCATGCTGCTTAGTAATTTTCTGCTTCGTAAATATTGTTTTTTTTCTTAGGACTTATAATAACTCCCTGTGGGAAACACTTTTATTACGGTTTTGCTGTTAACCGAATACGTAAAACCGGGCTGCAAACTGTAACCGCCGTACTCGCCTTTTTTATTCAGTGCAACAAAACCTACCTGTATGGTTTTTGATTTCTCTGGGCTGCGTTGCACAATGCGTGTTACCGCTTCTTTACAAACATTTTCTGGCGACTTGCCTTGCCGCATCAACTCTACAACTAAATGTGAACCGACAATATGTATCACTTCCTCACCAACGCCTGACGATGAAGCCGCACCAATTTCATTGTCAACGTACAATCCGGCACCGATAATGGGTGAGTCTCCTACACGACCATGCATCTTGTAAGCCAAACCGCTTGTTGTGCACGCTCCGCTTAGATTTCCATTTACATCCATCGCCATCATACCAATGGTATCGTGGTTGTTGGGACCGCCCGGCATCGGGTCTTTGTTCTTATTATACA